>JBGSUJ010000170.1:0-66631 GCA_041753435.1 Pirellulales bacterium
GCCATGATTCAAGTCAGCCAAACGCATCTCATGCTCCGGCGGCTCGCGCCGGCCGACGAGCGACAATTCCGCTACCGAGCCCGAGCGGCTTAAAACCTCACAAAAACCTGCAAATCTTTTTCGGATAGACTCTAAGAGCAGAAACCGCAGTTTGACCCGCGCGATTTCGAACTGCATGTGGCTTGCACCACGCGTTGTTGCTCACCGAGAAGGTGCTATTCAGGCGGAACCTCATTAGCCAAAATTTTAAACGCAATTACGGCAGGCCGACCGGTTTGCGGGTCGCGCGAGATGATATTCCCCAGATAGATTGCGTTTGCTTCCCAGCGGATTATCCTTGGCCCGCGACCCGGCATGCCATCTGCGCCAGCTCGTGCCAAAGTGACCTTTTCTTTGAGCTTGTCGAGCTCGCTCAGCTTGATGTTCTCGAAGCGCCTGGCAGCCGCCTCGGCAGCGGACTGATCCTGGGCCGCTTCTGCAGCTTCCTTGAGCCGACCAACCCAGGATTCGCTGGCTGCCATCGGATAGTACATCTGTTCGATGAATTGCAGTTCGACCTGATTGGCATTCTGCATCAGGCGGACCCACGGCGGACCATAAGGCCCACTTCGATAGCCCACTGTATCTTGCTGGCCGATGTGCTGCTCGAATTCGCCGCTGGTATAGGTGCTTTCCTGCATCTCGGTGGGCATCCCTGGATGCGGCATGGCCCGCGATCGCCAGACGACCTTGATCGACGCAGCCATGGCCCGATACAGTTTGACTTCGACTTTGAGCGGTTGCTCGCTCCTTGATACCACCGTCACCAACTCATTCTGCGACGCGTAACCGCCGAGGACAAAATGGCCTGTGTATCTATTTGGGAATAGCTCGAACTTGGCGATCCCCTCGGCATCAGTGACCACGGCAGGTACGCTCAGTGGGCGACCAAAGCCGCCGGTGGAATTCCACGTTACAGACACGCCTACCAGCGGCTGGCCTTGCTGGTCGACTGCTCGAACTACCACCGGCACACGATCTGCTTCTGAAAGCCGCTTCACGCGGAACTCACCCGCATTCGCGGCCTCGTCAGCCGTTGCGCGGAACTCGAAGGTCTTTGTCTCCAGGCCCACTTGCGAAACCTCTAAACGGCACGGATCATCGTTGTAGGAAGAGGTCGAGCGGCGGACGAACGTGAACAAATAGAAGCCGTCGGCAAACGAATCCACATGCTCGCTCTCGCCATTGCACTGAATGCGAAACTCGCTCTTGTCGATCGGCTTGTCGTCCTGATCGAGCAGACGAAAGTAAGCGGCATAGCTAGTAGAACGCGGGTCGATCGGAACCGTCGTGCGACTGGCCGCTGCCAACTGATCGAGCCGTTTCACCAAGGCCCTCGGGAGCAACTCGGTCTTTAGTCGTTCTTCAATTTGCTCGGCCAGCCGCTCGGCCATCCCAGGGAACGCTGCCGCAATCGCCGCCCGCCGCGGCTCAAACACCTGCTGGGCCCCCTGGCCATAGCCAGCATTCGCCAAAGAGCGGGCATACCAGTAGGCAATTTGCGGATCATTGGGCGCGAGTCGATAGGCTTCGGCCAGCAGCCCGATTTCTTTCTCCTCTCCGTCGTAGAGTAGCTGAGCTTCGAGCCCCTTGAGCAATAGCAATTGGGCCCGGCTGGGCAACGCCGCATCTTGGGCTGCCTCGCCGCTGGCCGCGGCAATCTTGGCCACTTCGCCCATTGGCAGCAGTAGCTCGGCCCCGCCGATATCGATGACCAGTTGTTGGCCCTGGGTACGCACCTTGCCGATCAGTACCGCCCCCGACCGCAGTGTCACCTGCTGCTGGGCCATGGCCGCGGTCGCCACGATTGGGATAAGTAGTAGTGAAATTGCCGCAGAGCTGAGGAAGAGAGGAGGCTTCATCGCACAATCTCCCGCCGTTGCGAACCGATTGGGAGCAAGGCCAGCACCAGATGGCGAACGGTTTTGACCAGTCGTGATGGCGTACCCTCGCATTCTATGGAGGTGGGCGGACTATTGGCAACCGGCAGTGGGGTCAAGCTGCCCTTATTTTTGGGGTATGTTGGCTGGCTATGGCGACGTCGGTTCCCCTACGCCACCAACCTTTCCCAGAGGGGTTAATTGTGAAACCTTGGGGAATTCTGTTGACATTCGCTGCAATCACTCCGATAATCGAAGCCGCGGCGCGGGCACTGGGCGGTGGCTTGCGTTGCTGGGTTTGTTTGGTTCAGTCGATTTGCTCCATTGAGATTGAGGAAGAAGGAGCTACCCGTGCGAAGTTCAGTTATCACTGCAGTGGTCGCTTTAGCGCTGCTGATCCTATCGCGTGCTGAATGCAGAGCCGATCTGGTTTTGAGTGCGCCCAATACGCCGGTGGTGGTTACGTTTGACTCGACGTTAGCCAACGTGAACAACGGGGCATTTACCGGAGGTGGATTTCAACCGACGCCTTCGGCGGGACAACTCGATAGCGATAGTTGGGCTATGACCGGCATGAGCGAAGGCACGCTTGTATTTGGTGGAACCCAAACAACAGGTGATTTCGCGCGTGGCCCAAGCACTGGCGGAGTGACTACAGGTGGAACCTATGGTTTCGATGTAGATTCCTCGGGTGCGGTAGACCGAGCACTCGGTTTTCAGCCGACGGGCGATGACTGGACGCCAGGGACAGTGACCCTCAAGACAGTTAACTTGACTGGGCTGCTTTCGCTCAACTGGAGCATTTCGTACGACATCTATGTTCTAAACGATCAAGGAAGATCGAACTCCTTTAACTTTTCCTATTCTCTCGACGGCTTGAGTTTCACCCCCATTGTCGATCTCGACTTTACTTCGCCCACGACGCCGGACGCTTCGCCTTCGTTTGTCCAAGTGCCCCGTTCGACGCTCATTAGTGCGTCGGTTGCTTCAGGAGACAATTTCTATCTTCGATGGAGCAGCAACGACGTAGGAGGGGCAAATAGCCGCGACGAATTTGCCCTCGACAATATTTCCATCGCTTTGGCCGCGGTGCCGGAGGCGTCGGCTTTTGTTTTTGGCTGCACGATTTGTGTTCTAGGTGTGGCGTTCCGCGCGCGCTCGCGGCGGGGAGTGGTGGTGGCGGGTTGAGCCGGTGTGGTTGGATCGTGATGCTGAAATGTTTCCAAGGCTCGCCAAATCGGTGGGCCTTTTCTTTTGGGCGCGTTGAGATTGGGCCCTGGCGATGGCTGGGCGCGGGCAGTAGGCGAAACTGCTGTCGCAACGTCGTGGCCGACACCGCTAGTGCGAGTCGCACGGACGTGTAGCGTGTACCATATCGTGTTTTCCAGACGCAACCGACGAAAAATCTGCTACGGTTAGTGTGAAACGCGCTCTAATAGCATCGACTCAATAATTCGCCTGATTCATTAGCGAGATTTGGCGCGGGCCAGCACGGCGGTGACGTTGTCTTTGCCGCCGGCGTCGAGGGCCAGTTGCATGAGCGCGTCGCAGGCGGCTTGGGCGGTGGGCGATTCGTCGAGGCACTGGGCAATAAAGTTCTCGCTGACCATGTCGGTCAGACCGTCGGTGCAGAGCAGCAACTGATCACCGGGGCGGAGGCGGACGTGGTAGACGTCGGGGCGGTCTTTGAGCGAATCGTAACGCAGGCAGCGGGTGAGCATGTGGCTGTATTTGCCGGCGATTTCGGGGGCCACGCCGGCGGTGATGAATTCTTGTTCGATCGTGTGGTCGTTGGTAACGCGGCAGAACGTGCCGTCGCGCCAGAGGAAGGCGGGCGAGTCGCCGATTTGGGCCAGAATCGCGAACGAGCTCACTAGGTAGGCGGAAGTCCAGGTGGTGCCGCTGTTGAGGAAATGGGGATTGTTTTCGAACTCGTGGACGAAGGCTTGTTGCATCATGTAGACAAAAGCTTCGACGCGTTCGGTGAGCTCGTTCGTGTTGAGATCGCGGAGCTTCATGACCCAGCTCGAGGCCCGGCCGGCGAGTTCCCAACCTTCGCGAATGGCGAGCCGGCTGGCGAGTTCACCCCGTCCACCGCCGCCCATGCCATCGGCGACGGCCATGCCGAACGTTTCGTCCGGCGCGAAGACGAGCTCGTTGGTTGGCATGTTGGTGAGCAGGAGTTGCTGATTGCGGATGCGGCGGAGGACGAGATAGTGGTCCTGATTGTCGGCCCGCTTGAGGCCGGGGTGGCTGGCAGCGCCGAATTCGTAGGCCAGTTCGGGCGAACGGTCGACGAAGTATTTGGCGGCAGCAAGCGAGGGGGAGACGTTGTGAATGGTTTCGCTATCGTGTTCGGCCATGGCGCGGATACCTCCGGTGTGGCTGCCAGAGATCAGTATGCGCTTTGCAGTGGGGAAAGGCGAGCGAATTTTGCGCGGGGCCGTGCGGAATGGTACAGTCGTTGTGGATCAGGACGCAATCGAATTGCCCACGCGGGTCCGCGAGCGAGCAGCGCGATTATTTTGCGTCGCCCAGGCTACTCGGGCCGCTCGACCGGCCCGTTGAATGAGTTCGGCTCGCAATAGGCGTCCGGGTGACGTTCGTGCTACGCTCACACCAGGTCGAAGCGGTCGAGGTTCATCACCTTGGTCCACGCCGCGACGAAGTCTTTCACAAACTTCGCTTGGGAATCGGAACTGCCGTAAACTTCGGCCAGGGCGCGGAGGATCGAGTTCGAGCCGAAGAGGAGGTCGACGCGGGTGGCGGTCCACTTTGCGTCGCCGGTTTTGCGGTTGCGGCCTGCGAACACGTCGGCGTCTTTCGACGTCGCTTTCCACTCGGTGCCCATGTCGAGGAGGTTCACGAAGAAATCGTTGGTGAGCGACTCGGGCTGCTTGGTGAAGACGCCGTGCTTCGAACCGTCGGCGTTGGCGCCCAGCACGCGCAGGCCGCCGATGAGGACGGTCATTTCGGGCGCGGTCAGCGTGAGCAATTGCGCTTTGTCGACGAGCAGTGCCTCGGCCGGGATGGTGTAGTGGCCTTTGAGGTAATTGCGGAAGCCATCGGCAATCGGTTCGAGCACCTCAAAGGCTTCGACGTCGGTTTGATCTTGCGAGGCGTCGGTGCGGCCGGGCGAGAAGGGGACGGTCACCGTGTGGCCAGCGTTCTTGGCTGCTTGCTCGACGGCGGCCGAGCCGGCCAGCACGATCAGGTCGGCGAGCGAGATCTTCTTGCCGCCGGCGGCCGACTTGTTGAACTCGCTTTGGATTTCTGCGAGCTTCTTGAGCACCTTCGCGAGTTGGGCGGGCTGGTTGACGGCCCAATCTTTTTGCGGCGCGAGGCGGATGCGGGCGCCGTTGGCACCGCCGCGCTTGTCGGAGCCCCGGAAGGTGGACGCGGCGGCCCAGGCGGTCGACACGAGCTGCGAGACCGTAAGGCCGGAGGTCAGGATTATGCTCTTGAGCGCGGCGATGTCCTTGTCGTCGACCAGCGGGTGGTCGACGGCGGGGACGGGGTCTTGCCAGATCAGCTCTTCGGCGGGAACTTCGGGGCCGAGGTAGCGCGAGCGCGGGCCCATGTCGCGGTGGGTGAGCTTGAACCATGCGCGGGCGAACGCATCGGCGAGCTGATCGGGGTGCTCCATGAAGCGGCGCGAAATCTTTTCGTAGGCCGGGTCGAACCGCAGCGAGAGGTCGGTGGTCAACATGGTTGGCAAGCGCTTTTTCGACGGATCGTGCGCATCGGGGATCGTCGTGTCGGCCCCCTTGGCGACCCACTGGTACGCCCCGGCCGGGCTCTTGGTGAGTTCCCACTCGTAGCCGAACAGGTTCTCGAAGAAATTGTTGCTCCACTTCGTGGGCGTGGTGGTCCAGGTGACTTCGAGTCCGCTGGTGATCGCGTCGCCGCCCACGCCGGTGCGGAAGCGGTTCTTCCAGCCCAGGCCCTGCTCGTCGAGGCCGGCATCTTCCGGAGCAGGCCCCACATCGGACGCCGGACCTGCACCGTGGGTTTTGCCGAAGGAGTGGCCGCCCGCGATGAGCGCCACCGTTTCCTCGTCGTTCATCGCCATCCGCTTAAAGGTTTCGCGGATGTCGTAGGCGGCCTTGAGCGGATCGGGATTGCCGTCCGGACCTTCGGGGTTCACGTAAATGAGACCCATCTGCACTGCGGCCAGCGGATTCTCCAGTTTGCGGCCGTGGATGTCGTCGTCGGCCGTGTCATCGGAGACGAGCACCGCGTCATGCTTTCCCTCGTCGACGCTCTCAGAACCGTGGGCGTAACGGATGTCGCCCGCCAGCCATGTCTTCTCGGAGCCCCAATAGACGTCTTGATCGGGCTCCCAGACGTCTTCGCGACCGCCCGCGAAACCGAAGGTCTTAAATCCCATCGTTTCCAGCGCGACGTTGCCCGTCAGAATCAACAGGTCGGCCCAAGAAATTTTGCGGCCATACTTCTGCTTGATTGTCCAGAGCAACCGGCGGGCCTTATCGAGGCTCACATTGTCCGGCCAGCTATTGAGCGGCGCGAACCGCTGCTGCCCCCGGCCCGCGCCCCCGCGACCGTCCCCGGTCCGGTAAGTGCCCGCACTGTGCCACGCCATGCGAATGAACAACGGCCCGTAGTGGCCGAAGTCCGCCGGCCACCAGTCCTGCGAATCGGTCATCAGCGCCGCCAGATCTTTCTTCAGCGCCGCGAGGTCGAGGCTCTGGAACTCTTTGCGGTAATCGAAATCCTCGCCCATCGGGCTGGACTTCGACGAGTGCTGACTCAAGAGATCGAGCCGCAATTGCCCAGGCCACCAGTCGCGGTTGGTCGTCCCGCCGCCGGCGATCATCGTCGTGGAAAGAGTCGGTCGTTCGTTGCCGGCCATGGTGAAGTTCCTTGTTTTCTAGGATTTCTTGCTTTGTTTCTGGAGAATATGCGAGGGCGGCAGGCCGCCAAAATGTCGTTCGGTGACCCTATTCTTTCGCGGCCGGTGCTATTGATCAACGCCCAATGGAAACTTGTGAATATAGGCAATGCCTATAGATTGCGGCCATCCGAGATGATGCGGAAGCGACACCACACCATCAAGGCCAGTCGTGCCGCTGGCCGTCCTGAATCGGCAGTTCCTTTACCCACTCATGCAGTTCAGGTGAGAGCGACGACACATCATAGTACGGCGGACGACCTTCGTTCTCGCGGACCCAGGCATAGAGACCGTTGTCCCAGGGAAGATCGCGCGTCGTGTTGAATGATGCCACCAGCTTTGGATCGTACCAGCGACACAACTCGTACATGCCGTGCGTTTCGAGGCTGATCACTTTGAAGATGTCATAAAGTTGCCAAATCTTCTTGCTCGTTTTCAGCAGTGCGTCGAGTCCTTCAACGACGAGCTGTTCATCGTTGGCCAGCAATCCGCGGAAGGAGGTAAAAATGCAAGTGATGTACTGTTTGGGCTTGTTCGTCTTTTCGTAATCGGTGATCGCGGCGGCGAGTAGGTCTTTGTCGCGGAGGATCGTGGCGACGATACCGTTGTGAAGTAACTTCATGTCGGGTGAGCCGCCCGTGGCGCGATGGGGTGCGACATTCGCGAAGCGCTCGATCACGAAAGTGTCCCCGGCGGCCAGAGCCCGCAGCATGTCGCTGGCAAAATCGGTGAATCCATTCGACTCGTTCCGCGTGCCCCACCACAATTCCAGCCGTGCGAACAGACTGGCGGAATATCCCAGCTCGGACGGCGCGTCTTCCGCAATCCGCTTGGAGTATCCGCGGTGCAGTAAGGGATGTCCAGCCATCAAATGCTTGGTCGCAGCTGCCTTACATTGGCCTTCGGTCCACGTTGGTTCCTGGCTTTGAATCTTGGGCACCAAGTTGGGAAAAAACTCGGTCTGCAAGGGAGCAACATATTCGTGCAGTGAGGTCGCGGCGCCATATTCTCGCTGGTCGAGCTCAATGAACTTGCGGATCTTTTCTGGCAGCTTTTTGAAGCTGGTTCCTGTAGAAGCCGGCGGATCAACGCGGCGACGTTTGACTGATTGAGGCCGAACAGTTTCCTGGTCGGTGGTTTCTGCTAAGGCCGGCCGATCAACTTGATGACTCTGTCTCCATTTCATTTCTCTGGAGCATTGCCGAATGAAGATTTCCGCAAAGTCGTCCGGCGCTAGCTGAGCGGGCGGTTTGCCGGAGTGACCGGCGCGCATCAAGTCGTGCAAGTCGAGCAAGGGACCTTGGTGTACTACCCGCGTGGCCCAAGGCGGCACGACGTTGTCGGACTGCCAGGTACACCAACTCTCGGTGGTGTCGTCGGCGTTGATCACGATGATCTCCGCCCAACTGATGCCCAGCGCGTGTTGATAGAGGCAAACGAAGATGTTTGGCTTGCCGTATAGTACTCGGAGTACGACTGAGAATTCCGGAACTAGGAAGTCTCCGACCGTTTCATAGCCCGAGGTCGTGGCCTGCCGTGTGAGGTCAGCCAACCAGCCGGCGTCAGAGAATTGCTGCTCATCGGCAGGTTGTAGCGAGACGGTCGCTGGCGGGCCCAACAGTTCGACTCTTTCCTCCTCGGCGAGCAGTTTGATGACTTCATTAAGCGTGGGTATTTTGGAGGTTAGATCGTTCGAGTCCGCGATCGCCATGCCATCCGCGGAAGCGAATCGCTTGTCGAGCTGCGGATCATAGAGCGGACATTCATATTCGGCCATCAAGCTGATCAGCTTTCTACGTACGACTTCCGGCACGTGACCGCGAAAGTCGAAGCGGAAATGCAGGTCCGACCAACTGACTTCGATCGAGCCGTTCTCAAGCGAGACCAGCGCAAACTCTTCGCCGGGATCAAACTCGGGTAGAATCGTTTCCAGCCGCGCGAGGATTTCCGGAATTGGCAGGGTCGCCAGCCCTTTGACTTTCTTCCCTTCGCAAAGTCGGCCGTAAATCGTCTCAGGCTTTTGCTTCAGCGGAGCGGTTTGCTTCCAGAAATTGATGTCGTAACTCATGGGATCCTCCACCTTTTCCCATTAGAAATATGACAAGTCTTACGATCTTATCGGACCTCTGTTTAAGACACCAACAATTCCGTCGAGATCTTGCCGTGCTTCATGAACACCGCGAGCGGATAGAGAACGCCGAGCGCGGGCAGCGGGTCGCTCCAGGAAAGGACGTCGGAGACCGTATTGTGGTGATCGTGAAGTAACGTGCGGGCGTGCTCCCAGCGGCCCTCCACGTCGACGCCGTGCTTAAGGCGCTCGAAGAAATCGCGGAGTGCATGGAGCCGGCTGCCGGGGCCGTATTCGAGCTTGAGTTCCTGGAATGCCTGCCGCATGGCTTCCAGTTGCTTATCGTCTTGGGCGATTTCGGTGAGCGTGGCCAAGAGGGCCATCACGGGCGTTTCGGTTTTGGCGTTGTTGTTCTCAGGATCGACGGCGGCGACCGTGCCGTCGATGGCGAGGCGATAGAGCATGTACGGGTAGTCCCAGCCCGAGGCGACCGACTGCGTAAGCCCGCCCCAGAATCGCGGATTGACTTCGATCAGCAGCGGCTCGGCTGCTTGGCGATCCCAGCGGAAATCGACTTCCGCGACGCCGTGCCAACCGAGGCTGCCCAAGAGCGCAGTGCCGGTGCGTTCCATGGCGGGCGCGTCGACGGTTTCGCGCAAGACGCCGGTGCCGCTTTTGACTGGATAGGTGCGGAGGTTGTGATACGTCATCGTGGCGCGGACCCGGCCGTGGTCAAAGAGAAACGTCGTGCAGTAGTCGTCGCCGGGGACGGCCTGCTGCAGGAGTGGATAGGAACTTGCGCCAAGGCGGTACTCTTTCACGAAATGATCGAACGTGTCCACAGCTTCGGCCGCGTTGTGGACTTGCTTGATGCCGACCGCTGCTGCCAACCGCCGTACTTTGACGAACGCCGGATACGGAAACGAGGCGGCAACGGCCCGGAATTCGTCTGGCGAATCGACGACTGCTGTCTCGGGGATCGGCAGCCCGCGCTGCTGGCACAAACGCGCGACTGTTCCCTTATCGTCGACCTGGTCGATTTGTTCGATCGTAGGGATGGCGAACTTGATGAGCGGCTCGAATCGCGCGCGGTTTCGCGCAATGGTGTATGTCTCGCGATGGAACGGCATCAGCACATATTCTTCGCTGCCGACTTTGTATTTGCGAATGACTTCTTCGAGCGTGTCGAGGAAGCCGGCGGGATCGTCGTCGGGGTTGGGGTAGAGAAAGCTGGCCTTGGTATACTTCGAGAAGCTGGTGGGCGAGAAGCGGTACTCGTCGCCGGCGATGACTTCGATGCCGCGTCGGCCGAGGCTGCGGGCGGCGGCCAAACAGTTCCAACCACGGGCGAAAGTGAGAATGGCACGTTTCATGACTTCTTAATCACTGTTTTGTGAGGGTTTTACGAAGATCGATTGTGCGCGATTTCTGGGAGTAGACCAAGTCGAACTCGGGGCGTAGTCTGAATGGTCTGAATGGTCTGCATGGTCTTTCTGCCGTAAATGGCGCGAAGCAATCGAATAAGGAGCCAGGCATGAGTATAGCTGAACTATTATTGCCGGAGTTTGATCAAGAAATGGCCGGGACGCGGAAAACGCTCGAGCGGATTCCGAACGACAAGCTCGATTGGAAGGCGCATCCGAAGTCGAACACACTTGGCTGGGTGGGCTCGCATCTGGTGGAGATTCCCATGTGGGTCGAAGGGACACTTACCAGCGACTCGTGGGATATCGCACCACCGGGTGGCGAACCATATCGCACGGCCTTGTTGACCAGTCGCGAACAGATGCTCGAGGAATTCGACAAGCAGGTGCCGATCGCTCGAGCAGCAATCGCCGCGGCATCGAACGAAACCTTTGCCAAAGAGTGGTCGTTGCTGCAGGGCGGCGAGGTGATGTTCAAAATGCCAAAGTACATGGTGATCCGCAGCTTTGTCCTGAATCACGCCATTCATCACCGTGCGTGGTTGTGCGCCTATCTGCGGCTTAACGACATTCCAGTGCCAGGATTGTATGGTCCCTCTGGCGATGAATCGGGCAATTAGAAAAGGACTGACTCAAAGTGGCATAAGGTAGGCCCCGACGGCGACGACAGCGCCGGCGAGGACTGCGAGGCCGATGATTTTGAGTGCGGTACGGCGGTCCTGCCGTCGGAATTCGGCCTGTTTGACCGTTCCGATATCTCCGACGTTCGGGCCGAAGTGGTACGTACCTTCGAGACCGAACTTCACACAGAATTGCCACCTGGCTTGCAGAAAGCCAAGAGCAGCTCCGACGGCAGGGAAGAACAGCGCGAGTCGCCACCGGGGAGCGGTGTCGAGATAGAAGAGAGCGCCGCCGAGCGCGATGGTCACCGCGAGTGCAATCCAACCCAGCCAGCGCCGTAGCCTGATCTCCGAGCGACCGATGTTGCAGGCGCCGGGGATGTAGCCTGGCTGGGAGTTGGCCATCACGCCCCCGGTATCGTCGCTAGAAGAGAAGCCCTTCAGCGGATTGCCAAAGAGTTTGGTTTGCTTGATTAGCAGTCGGGCTGAAAGGATTCGATCCTTTGACCTCTACGTCTCGAATCGGATCTAAGCCAAGGCAATTTCGAGCTTTGTCTCCGAACTTTTCAGCATTCTAGCGGCATCAGCCCTACCCGCAAGTCATGGCAAACCATGTCAGAAACACTCGGTGGATTGCGGTATTGTCGCAGCCGACCGTCGCGCAACACGGTAGGTTCCTGTTTTGGCTCGAGGCCATGTTACGACACTCCTCTTCAACCCGGTTATTTTTTTTGGAGTGGAATGCAACTGATGATTAGATCAGGGGTTGAATCTGCAGTTTGGTGGTGAGTGGGAGTTTGCACATCGCACTCTCTGGAAGGCATCGACATGGATTCTGCCAGGGAAGGCTTGGGCGTGAAGGTTTACGGCCACAAGGTTTCTGTTGGCCCGAGCGCTCTCCCCGTCCCACTTGCGGGAAACGCGGCAAGCGAAAGCAACGATTGCAGCGCCAAGTCTGCTCCATCGCTTACGGCAAGATCGTTTACCTCGACATCGAGCGCACAGAATTCCGAGCCCGATGGAATTGCTGCAAGAGATTTCGCTCCACGCCGCCCGGCGTGGAGTTGGGATGCCACTGCACCCAAACTCTCTCACCAGCATCCTACTATTCCGCGTTGCCTCCACTGCCTACTGACGAATCCCTACGCGCGGCAAGATTGGTTTGAATCATGAACGCTTTCTTCTCTTGGCAAAGGGGGGTTGTGGTGCCAGGGTCAGTCAGGACGTCCGCGATCGTCGTGCTTCGAAACTGTTCTTCGACTGTCGCCATGGCTGCGTCGAGGCGTCGATGTAGCGGGCAGAGTATCGAGCCGTGCGATTTAATACCTAGTGGGCACTCGTAGATTCGTTGAAAGGGTTCAACCGCGTCGACGACGTCCCAGATGGTCAGCTCCCCGGGGGCCTTGGTGAGGACGAAGCCCCCATGCAACCCGCGTTGAGAATTGACAATTCTCCCTCGCACCAACCCCTGCATGAGCTTCGAGAGATAGGGGGCCGGTACCTGGGTGATCTGAGAGATCTGTTGCGCAGTACAAGGTTGTCCCTCGTGCTGAGCGATCGTGACAACGGCGCGCAGTGCGTACTCGACGGTCTGAGAAATCATGGCGATTGGCAGCCAATGGAAAGTCCGTTGGAATCAGATAAATGGACCTTGACATCCTTTATAGCCACCGGTAGCTTGGAAGGCAACACAAGAGTTTCGGATCGTTTTATCTTGTTATTGGCGGCCGATGGGTCTTTGCTGGAGAACTATTGACGCAAAAAAAGCCATGCCTGATACCCAAAAACACCCGAATTTAGGCTGCCCTTCGTTGGTGATTCCCCCATGCGGGCCAAGTCCGCAACGGTGTCCCGCCCCAGCAGGATGGCTTCCGATTTCGAGGGTGGCGGCGGATGGGCGTCTCAGTTGGCGTCCTCTGCTGATAGCGTCATTTCTTTTCGGTGGAACGCACCTCTCCTTCCTTGTGATGTTGATAGCGATGTGTCTCGCAACAGTGGCCCGTGGCCAAGACACGCCCGATTACTTTCGTCAGAACTGCATGAGTTGCCACACGATTGGAGGCGGACGACTCACGGGCCCCGATTTGAAAGACCTCACCAAGCGGCAGAATCGAGATTGGCTGACCAAGTTCTTGTTGAATCCTCGCGCTGTGATCGAGAGCGGTGATCCCTATGCCAAGAAGATATTTGAAGAAGCGAGAAACGTTCCCATGCCGATTCCGCCGGGGATCACCCCCGAGCGGGCCGCGAAGCTACTCGACTTGATTGAGGCGGAATCGCAGCTTGAGGAGTCGCAGTTCAAGGGGCTTCAGGTCTCCACGGCGCCGTTCACCGATGCCGACCGGGCGCAAGGTCGGCGGATTTATCTTGGAACGCAGCGATTGGGGGCGGGCGGCTCGGCCTGCATCTCTTGCCATAGCATGTGCGACGCCCCGGCGATGGGCGGCGGACAGCTTGGGCCCGACCTAACCAAAGTTTTCGAGCGATTACAAGGCCGAACCGCGTTGAGCGCCTGGTTAATGGCTCCCGGCACAGCGACGATGCAGCCGACTTTTAAGAATCACCCGCTTTCGGCTGAAGAAATTCACGCGCTGGTTGCCTATTTTGAATCGACGACATCCGAGTCGCCCGCCGACTCCGCTCGGGGGCAAGTGACTTTTCTGCTGTCAGGATTGGCCGGCGCGATCGTGGGAGTGTTCTTTCTCGACGCTGTCTGGAAGAGCCGTTTCCAATCGGTGCGGCGATCACTGGTCGAAGCGAATACGTCTCGAGGTGAATCATGAGTGTGCTCGACGCCATTGCTTGGATTCGTGACGAAGTGAATCCGAAGGGCCGCAGTTGGGAAGAGTTCTATCGCAATCGCTGGCAGCACGACAAAATCGTCCGCAGCACGCACGGAGTCAATTGCACGGGCGGCTGCACGTGGCAGATTCACGTGAAAGACGGAATCGTCACCTGGGAAATGCAGGGGTTAGATTATCCGATCCTCGAATCGGGGATTCCGCCGTATGAACCGCGGGGCTGCCAACGGGGCATCTCGTATAGCTGGTATTTGTATAGTCCGTTGCGTGTGAAGTACCCCTATATCCGCGGGGCGCTGCTCGATCTGTGGCGACAAGCTCGCGCCGATCACCAGGATCCGGCCGCTGCCTGGAAGAGCCTGGTCGAGAATCCCGAGTCGCGCCGCCGCTGGCAGCGGGCGCGCGGAAAAGGCGGGCTGCGACGCACCGACTGGGACACCGTTTTGGAAATCATTTCGGCATCGCTGGTCCATACGATCAAGTCGCATGGTCCCGATCGAATCGCCGGCTTCTCGCCGATTCCGGCGATGTCGATGATCAGCTATGCGGCCGGTGCGCGGCTGCTGCAGTTAATCGGCGGCGTATCACTTTCGTTCTACGACTGGTATTGCGACTTGCCGACGGCCTCGCCCGAGACTTGGGGCGAGCAAACTGACGTCGCCGAGAGCGCGGATTGGTATCACGCGAAGCTGCTGGCGGTGATGGGTTCGAACTTGAACATGACCCGCACGCCCGATTGCCATTTTGCCGCGGAGGCGCGGCACAACGGCTCCAAAATGTGGGTCTTCTCGCCCGACTTCAGTCAGGTATCCAAATACGCCGACGAGTGGATCGACATCAATGCAGGCCAGGACGGCGCCTGGTGGATGGCGGTGAACCACGTGCTACTCACCGAATTTCATCACCAGCGGATAGTGCCCTACTTCGACAAGTACACGCGCAAGTTTACCGACGCGCCGTACTTGGTGGAGTTGAAGAAGGGCGACGACGGCGTCGTGCGGCCTGGGCAGTTGCTGCGCGCCGGTCGACTCAAGCAATATGTCGATGAACAGCATGGCGAATGGAAATTCCTGATGTGGGACGAGCAGGCCGACGTTCCCAAGATGCCGATGGGCAGCTCCGGCCATCGCTGGGGCGACGTCCAAGGCAAGTGGAATCTGCTGCTAAAAGATGGCAAGGACGGCAGCGACATTCATCCCGAGCTGACGTTCCTCTCCAAGCACGACGGTGTCGTCGAGGTTGAGCTCGACAACTTTGGCATGGGCACCGTCTACCGGCGCGGTGTGCCGGTGCGAACGATTACAACCGTCGACAACCGGCAGGTTCAGGTTGCGACCGTCTACGACGTGATGATGGCTCAGTATGGCATTGATCGCGGTTTGGCGGGCGACTATCCCGCGAACTACGACGACGAGAACGCTCCGTATACCCCAGCCTGGTCAGAAAAGTACACGGGCCGCGGCCGCGAGGACGTGATCCGCTTCGCCCGGGAATGGGGCCGCACGGCCGAACTGACCGAAGGCAAATGCACGATCATCATCGGCGCCGGGATCAACCACTGGTATCACGCCAACCTGATGTACCGGGCGGGTATCCACGCGCTGATGTTTTGCGGTTGCGTGGGCAAGAACGGCGGCGGGTTGGCGCACTACGTGGGCCAGGAGAAGCTGGCGCCGGCCGAGTCGTGGGCCTCGATCATGTCGGCAAAGGATTGGCATTCGACGCCGCGGCTGCAAAACGCGCCGAGTTGGCACTACGTCCACTCCGACCAGTGGCGCTACGAAAAAGATTTCACGGACTACCACACGGTTCCCAAGCAACAGGATCGCGACAACATGGCCCAGGGCCACGCGATGGACATGCAGGTCCGCGCCGTGCGGAACGGTTGGCTGCCGTTCTACCCGCAGTTCCCCGAGAATCCGCTCGACGTGGCCGTCGCGGCGCGCGAGACGGGCGCCAAGTCGCCGGAGGAGGTTGCCGCCTGGGTGGCCGAGCGGCTGAAGAACCGAGACCTGAAATTCTCGGTCGAAGACCCCGATGCGGAAGAGAATTGGCCACGGGTCTGGTTCATTTGGCGCGGCAACGCATTGATGTCGAGTGCGAAAGGTCACGAATACTTTTTGCGACACTACCTTGGTACGCATGACAACTGCGTCAACGAGGACATGGCCGCCGATTCGGTGAAGGAGATCCAATGGCACGAGCACGCGCCGCAAGGAAAGATGGACCTGGTTGTCGATCTCAATTTCCGGATGGACACCTCGGCGCTCTATTCCGACATCATCCTGCCGGCGGCGACCTGGTATGAGAAGGCCGATCTCAACTCGACCGACATGCACAGCTTCATCCATCCGCTTTCCAAGGCGGTGCCGCCTTGCTGGGAATCGAAGAGCGACTGGCAGATTTTTCAGTTGGTGGCCCAAAAGTTTTCCGAGCTGGCGGAAAAGCACTTTCCCGAGCCGGTCGAAGACCTGGTCGCCGCGCCACTGGCCCACGATTCGCCGGCGGAAATCGCTCAGCCGACCATGAAGCAGTGGATCGACGGCGGCGTCGCGGCGATTCCTGGCAAGACGATGCCCAACTTCAAAATCGTCACCCGCGACTACAAGAACGTCTTCAATCAGTTCATTTCCTATGGCCCCAACGTGCGCGAGGGCGGACTGAGTGCGCACGGAACCAGTTACGCGATCCAGGACGAATACGACGAATATCTGAAGACGCATCCGACCGTCACCTGGAAAGGGAAGACTTATCCCTCGCTGCGGCGCGACACGGAAGTCTGCAACACGATCCTCCACTTTGCCACCGTGACCAACGGCGAATTGGCCTACCGCTCGTACCAGAACATGGAAGTCAAAACGGGGCTGCCGTTGGTGCACTTGGCGGAAAAAAACCGTGGCGTGCGTGCCTCGTACGAAGACCTGCAATGCCAACCGCAGCGATTCATCAACAGCCCGATGTGGTCGGGGCTGATCGAGAATGGCCGCACTTATTCGGCGTTCACCTACAATGTCGACGCCGACGTCCCCTGGCGGACGCTCACGGGCCGGCAGCACTTCTATCTCGATCATCCGGTCTACATCCAGTTCGGCGAGCACGTTCCGACTTACAAGCCGAAGCCGCTGCCGACGCAGTACGCGGACTTGACCTTTAGCGAAGGCGAAGCGCCCAGCGACTCGAAGGTTCTGACGCTCAACTACCTCACGCCGCACGGCAAGTGGCACATCCATTCGACCTACGGCGACAACCAGCGGATGACCACGCTCTCCCGCGGCGTCGATCCGCTCTGGATCAGCGTGCAGGACGCCGAGCAATTGGGGGTCGACGACAACGATTGGGTGGAAGTCTACAACGACAACGGCGTCGTGGTGACTCGCGCGGCGGTCAGTGCGCGGATCCCGCCGGGAATCTGCATTCAATATCACTCGCCCGAGCGGACCTACAGCGTGCCGCTATCGCCGCTGAGGAAAAATCGCCGCGCCGGCGGCCACAACAGCCTCACGCGAACCCGCTTGAAACCGAACTTCATGATCGGGGGCTATGGGCAGTTCACGTATCACTTCAACTATTGGGGGCCGATCGGCTGCAATCGCGACACGCACATCATCATCCGTAAATGTCCCGTCGTGAGCTTTTAGAGGGATTTTGGGAAATCGAACCATGAACATACGCTCCCAAGTTTCGATGGTGTTTCACCTCGACAAGTGCATCGGGTGCCACACCTGCAGCATCGCCTGTAAAAATGTGTGGACCGACCGCAAGGGGGCGGAATACATGTGGTGGAACAACGTCGAGACGAAGCCTGGCACGGGCTATCCCACGAAATGGGAAGACCAAGAGCAGTACCATGGCGGCTGGGAGAAGAAAGGCGAGGAGCCGATCAACATCAAGTCGACCGGCAAGGCGCGGGTGATCCCCAACATTTTTCATAATCCGTACATGCCCAGCATGGACGATTATTACGAGCCGTGGACCTACGACTATCAAAACCTGTTTAACGCCAAGGAAGGGGCCGACCAGCCGATTGCCAAGCCCATCTCGATGATCACCGGCGAAGACATCAAAGTCGAGGCCGGCCCCAACTGGGACGATGACCTGGGTGGCTCGCCGATCTACGCGGCGAATGATCCCAATCTGAAGGGGCTGACCGAGCAGCAGCGACTGCAGCTCAGCTCGGTCGAGCGGCTCGTTTTTTTCTACTTGCCGCGGATCTGCAATCACTGTTTGAATCCCTGCTGTGTCGCCTCCTGTCCGTCCGGGGCGCTGTACAAGCGCGGCGAGGACGGGATCGTGCTGATCGATCAAAAGAGGTGCCGGGCCTGGCGGAGTTGCGTCGCGGCTTGCCCGTATAAGAAGACGTATTTCAATTGGTTCACGGGCAAGAGCGAGAAATGCATCTTGTGCTTTCCGCGACTCGAGGTGGGCGAAGCGCCGGCCTGCTTCCACTCCTGCGTCGGGCGGATTCGTTACCTCGGCGTGTTGCTCTACGACGCCGACCGCTTGGAAGAGGTTGCCAATCTGCCCGACGATCGGTTGGTCGAGGGGCAGCGGTCGTTGATTCTCAACCCACACGATCCTGAGGTAATTCGCAAGGCCCAGTCGGCGGGGATTCCCGACGGAGTGATCGAGTCGGCTCAGAGATCCCCGGTCTACAAGTTCGTGATGGATTGGAAAATCGCGCTGCCGCCGCACATCGAGTTTCGCACGCTGCCGATGCTGTTCTACGTGCCGCCGATGTCGCCGGTGATGGCTAATTTTGAGGACGGATTGGCGAGCCACCAAATGAACCATTTGTTTCACGGCATCGACGAGTCGCGGGTGCCGATGCAGTACTTTGCGAATTTGTTTGGCGGAGGGCACGAAGGCGTCGTGCGTTACGCGTTGGGCAAGCAACTGGCGGTCCGCTGGCACCGCCGCGCCGAGACAGTCGGCGATGTCGATCGGGCCACCGCCGACCGTTTTTTGCGCGAGGCTGATTGCACGGTGGAGGAAGCCGAAGCGATCTACAAGCTCACTTCGCTCTGCACGTTTGAAGATCGATTTGTAATTCCTCCCATGTATCGTGAGCAGGCCATTGAAATGGTCAAGGAGCCTCACGAACAACGGGCCGAAACCGGCTTTGGTTTTGTGGGCGGTCCCCAGCGAGGACTTTGATGACCGACTTGCCGATCTTACAAGCGACGACTGAGGAGCAACCCGTGCCGGAGAAGGTGCGCAGCCTCGGGACGATCAGCCGGCTGCTAAGCTATCCCGACAACCACTATGTCCAGTTGGTCGAGTTGCTTTATCTGATTGTGCAGACGGAGCTCCCCGAGGCGGCGAAAGGGGTTTCCGTGTTTGGTCAGTTTGTCGAACAGTGTGGAGAATTTGAGTTGGAGGAAGCCTACACGCGGACCTTCGACGTCAATCCGGCCTGTGCCTTGGAAATTGGTTGGCATCTGTTCGGCGAAGACTATATGCGCGGCCAATTCCTGGTGCGGATGCGCGGCGAACTCGCCAAGCACGAGATTCCGGAGTCGAGCGAGCTGCCCGATCATTTGACGCACGTGCTGGCAGTCCTCGCGGCGATGGCCGACGACGAGGCGCGCCGACTCTCGCACGCGTGTGTGTTTCCGGCGCTTCACAAAATGCAGGCGTCGCTCGACAAGAACGAGTCGCCCTATCGTCATCTGATTCGCTGCCTGCTGCTGGTGCTCGAGCACTACTACGGCGCAAGTGAGCCGTGGGGCGACAACGACGAGCGACTGCTCCGCAACGGTGACGAGTTCCCGGGTCAAAACGGTCCGCGGCCACCGGGCATGGCCGATCCATTGCGTTCGTATCCGCTGCCCGCACCGTCTGGCGGCGGCAACGTCGAGTTCGTGCCGCTCAAGATGCAATACGAATCGCTAGGAAATAGGCTGTCCGAAATTGACGGCCTGCCCAACGGGAGCTGGAAATGAGCCAACACTTTTTCGATCAGTTTCTGTTCGTGGCGCTGCCCTACGTGTGCCTGTTCACGTTCTTCCTGATGACGGTGTATCGCTATCGGGTTCAGTCGTTTTCCTACTCGAGCCTGTCGAGCCAGTTTCTCGAGAACAAGAACCACTTCTGGGCGGTTGTGCCGTTTCACTACGGAATCTTGGCGATCACGGCGGGCCATTTTATTGCGTTTCTGATTCCGCGGTCGCTGCTGGCTTGGAATAGCGTGCCATGGCGGCTCTATGTCCTCGAGATCTCAGCGCTCGCGTTCGGCATCTTGACGTTGATTGGCTTGGTAGGCGTGATCGTGCGGCGGATGACCAGCAGCAAGGTTCGCACGGTGACTTCGCCCACCGACTGGATTTTGTTCGGCATGTTGCTGGTGCAAACGGTGAGCGGCGTTAGCATGGCCCTGTTCTACCCTTGGGGTTCGTCGTGGTTTGCCACGAGTCTGTCTCCCTATTTGTGGTCCATTGTGAAACTGGCACCTGACGTCAGCTACGTGGTTGCCATGCCTTGGTTAGTCAAGCTGCATATCGTGCTGGCATTTGTGACGATTGGTTTCTTTCCGTTCACCCGGTTAGTGCATGTGCTGGTGATTCCGAATCCCTATCTGTGGCGCAAACCGCAGGTGGTGCGTTGGTACAGCCGCGGTGGCAAAAAGAGCTGAGTTCGCAACATCTTCATCCACTAGTGTTTCACCATGAATCACGACTTAACACCAGCCGAACAGCGTACCGGGTGGTGGATTTTGGCGATCAACACGTTGGCGTTCACCGTCTGCTTTGCAGCTTGGATGATGAATGGAGTGTTGATTACTTTTTTAGTCGATAACGGCGTGCATGCCTGGAATCCCTCGGAGATGGGCTGGTTGATTGGCATTCCCGTTCTTTCGGGTTCTGTTTTTCGACTCCCGTTAGGAGTGGCGACCGACAAATGGGGTGGACGGATCGTGTTTGGCTTGCTGCTATTGTGTTCCGCGGTCCCGATGTACTTGGTGAGTTACTGCAATACCTATTGGCAATTCCTGCTGGCTGGCCTGGGGTTTGGCTTTTGCGGAACGAGCTTTGCTGTTGGCATCGCGTATACCTCGGTCTGGTTTCCCAAGCATCGACAGGGGACCGCACTGGGCATATTTGGAGCGGGCAACGCCGGGGCTGCCCTGACCAGCCTTGGCGCCCCTCATGTACTCAATTGGCTCACGTCCAGCGGAGAGCAACTCGAAGGCTGGCGGACGCTGCCGAAAATTTATGCCGGCATACTGCTTGTCACAGGCTTCGTTTTTCTACTGACCACCAAGCGGCGACTGTCCCCCGGCAGCGCCGCGAAAACGCTCCGGCAGCGACTGGAACCGCTCAGGCACATGCGCGTTTGGCGGTTCGGGCTGTACTACTTTTTCGTCTTTGGTGGGTTCGTGGCACTGGCGCAATGGCTGGTGCCATACTATGTCAATGCGTATTCCACTAGTGTCGCGCTGGCTGGGGCGTTAGCGGCCTGCAACAGCCTGCCTTCGGGTGTCATTCGCGCCATGGGCGGCTGGATGTCCGATCGATGGGGAGCCCGCACTGTGATGTACTGGGTGCTCGGGGCCTCCTTTGTCTGTTGTGCGCTGTTGATTGTCCCACAGATGGACATCCGCTCCCCAGGCAGTGGCGTGATGGCTAGTGCTGCGGGGACAGTCACCCAGGTGAGCGAAAGCGAAATCGTCGTCCAAGCGGCAAAGACCGGAAATGTCATGTCTTATGCCTTGAAGCCCAAGGCTGGTGAGATCGTCTCGCAGGAAGACCGCGTGAACAATGTCTTGGTGCTGCCCCGTTCGACGACCTGGCAGGAGTCAGTCGTGAAAGTCGGCCAGCAGGTTGTCAAAAAAGAGTTGCTCGCCCGAGGCGTCACTGAGATTTTCTTTCAGGCCAACATTTGGGTCTTCACGGTGTTAAGCCTCATCCTGGGCGCGGTGATGGGCATTGGCAAGGCGGCGGTCTACAAGCACATTCCTGACTACTTTCCGGAGGATGTCGGAGTCGTCGGCGGTATCGTAGGCGTGCTCGGCGGGTTGGGCGGGTTTGTCTGTCCGGTGATCTTCGGCTATCTGCTAAAGGCAACCGGTTTGTGGACTTCCTGTTGGATGTTTTTCGTTGTCCTCATCGCCGTCTGCTTCATTTGGATGCACATTGTGATCCAACGCATGATGCGCAAGCAGGCTCCCGTACTTTCAACTCTTATCGAGTGACCATCACATGGCACGAACTCCTAGTGATTGGGACGTCGAAGACAACGCCTTCTGGGACTCCACCGGGCGGTCGATTGCCAATCGCAATTTGTGGATCTCGATTCCTAATTTGCTCTGCGGGTTTTCGGTGTGGATGTACTGGGGCATGATCGTCAAGACGATGCAGCGTCTGCATTTTGCCAATCCCGAACTGTTCAGCTTCACGTCGAACAACAACGGGCAGCCCTACGACGAAGCCGGGTATCGGGCGCTGCTGTTCACGCTTCCAGCGGTGGCGGGGCTCGCGGGGGCGACGTTGCGGATCCCCAACTCGTTCATGATCGCGATTTGCGGCGGACGAACCGTCAAGTTCATGACCACCGTGCTGTTGATCATTCCCGCGCTTCTGACGGGAATCGCCCTGCAGAATCCGCACACGCCGTTTTCCGTCTACATCAGTCTGGCCGCGTTTTCCGGCGTCGGCGGCGGGGCGTTTGCTTCGAGCATGTCGAACATCTCGTTCTTCTTCCCGAAGCGGATGCAGGGGCTCGCGCTGGGACTCAACGCCGGGCTCGGCAATGCCGGCGTGAGCGTGATGCAGTTCCTACTCCCTTGGGCGATCACCTTCGGCATGTTTGGCAAATTCGGCGGCGACCCGCAAGAGTTTCTCGCGGGCGGAGAGTCGCAGCAAATTTGGATTCAGAACGCGACCCTGATCTGGGTGCCGATCATGACGGTGCTGGCGATCCTGGCTTGGCTGCTGATGAACAATCTGCCCCAGCATCGCTGTGGCTCGACGCCCGTGGCCATCGGCAAGTATCTCTGGCTACAGACGATCGGCTTTTTGGGCACCGCGGTGGGCGTCGTATTCCTGATTTTGGTTCCGCTACCAATTCCGGAGTTGCTCCGCACCTTCCTCGTGCTCTTGGCCTCGGTAATCGCCACGTTGTTGGGCATGCGATTTTTGACACCGCGGGCGATCCAGCAGCCGCTCAACAGCCAGTTTGCGATCTTTCGCAACAAGCACAACTGGATCATGACGTGGCTCTACGTGATGACGTTCGGCTCGTTCATCGGCTACTCGAACGCCTTCCCCAAGCTGATCGATGACGTATTCGTCACGCCCACCAACGGGCTCGTGACCTCGCACTACATCTGGATCGGCGCGGCCGTGGGGGCCCTCATTCGCCCGCTTGGCGGCTGGCTGTCGGACAAGTTGGGCGGCGCGCGGGTCACGCAGTGGGACACGTGGATCATGATTGCCTCAACGATCCTGGCTGGTTACCTCGTCGCTTTGGCTGGGCAGAGCGATACGCCGGAAAAATACTTCATCCCGTTCCTGGTGACGTTTGTCGTGTTGTTTGCCACCACAGGCATCGGCAACGGCTCCACGTTCCGGATGATCCCGATCATTTTTTCCAAAGAACAGGCGGGACCGGTGCTGGGCTGGACTTCTGCGATCGCGGCCTACGGGGCCTATTTGATTCCCAAGATTTTTGCGACGCAGATTGAGGCCGGCACCCCGGAAAACGCGCTGTACGGATTCGCCGTCTACTACGCCAGTTGTCTGGCGGTGAATTGGTGGTACTACGCGCGCGACGGTGCAGAAATCCAGTGTTGAGTGTCGACTGAGGACGAGGCAACGAGCAATGCAACAACGAGTCCTATCGATCGTGCTACTGATCGGAGTGTGCTTCAGCCTCTCACTGCTGGTGTCAGCGATGAGTGTCTGGCGCGTGCCTGACAATCAGCAGGGCTATGCTCCCCAGCAGCCGATCGCTTACTCCCATCGGCTCCATGCGGGCGTCCTTCAGATTGATTGTAAGTTCTGTCATTCGGCGGCCGTATCAAGCCGCTATGCCGGCATTCCCGCTTCGGATGTTTGCATGAAATGTCACCGCTTTGTGACGGCGCCGTACGACCAGATGCTGCAAGAGTTGCAGCTCGCTGACAAGGAAGGTCGCCCACCGAAGACGATCATCTCGCCCGAGCTTAGGAAACTGTATGATTCGATGGCGCTCGACGACAACTTGCAGCCGATTCCCGGCCGCACCCCCCAATCGATTCCGTGGGTGCGGGTCCACAATCTACCCGACTACGCCTGCTTTAACCACCAAGCGCATGTCACGGCGGGAGTGACCTGTCAGCAATGTCACGGGCCTGTCGAGACGATGGATCGCATGCAGCAGTTTTCCACGCTTTCGATGGGCTGGTGCGTCAACTGCCACCGCGACGCCACGCGCGACGGAGTGAACGGTCGCGCAGTCCAGGCGTCGACTGACTGTTCCGTTTGTCACCACTAGCGACCAGAAACGTAAGGCCATGAGACAAACACCAAGCGATACTCAATCGATCGACGCCGACGTGCCTAGCCACCTGTACGCGCCGGCAGGCCAAGTTGTGTCGGCAGATGCGTCGTCTGAATTGAGCCGCCGACAATTTTTGGAAGCCGCCGGGTTTACGATTTCCTTGGCTGCCATCGGCGGCTGCGGACGCGCTCCGGTGCAACACGCGTTGCCGCCGCCGAAGCTGCCGGTTGGTATGATCCCAGGGCAGCTCCGCTACTATGCTTCAACCTGTGCGGGATGCCCGGCCTCCTGCGGATTATTGGTCGGCACACGCGACGGTCGCCCGTTAAAGATGGAAGGCTTGCCGGAGCACCCACTTTCGCGCGGCGGGTTGTGCGCCGTCGGACAAGCGCTGCCGATCGGCCTCTACGACAGCCAGCGTTTGGTCAGCCCGCTCCGGGCAGGTCAGCCGGCGGAATGGGTGGTCATTGATCAAGAAATCGCTCAGTCGCTCGCCCAATTCAAGGGCCAACAGAAAATGGTCCGCTTGGTGAGCTCCACCGTCACCAGCCCGACGCTCCAGGCCGGCATCGACAGTTTCTTGAAACAATTTGCCGACGGCGAGCATGTAGTCTTTGATGCCGTAAGCTGCGCCGCGATTCTCGATGCCCACGCCGCAACGCATTCTGTGCGGGTGCTGCCCCACTATCGGTTCGAACGTGCCGCGACGGTGGTGTCGTTCGAAGCAGACTTTCTTGGCACTTGGATTTCGCCCGTGGAGTTCACGGCAGCCTGGAGCACTCGCCGCAATCCCCAACCGGGCATGCCCGAGATGTCGTATCACGTGCAGTTTGAAAGTCGGATGTCACTCACTGGCAGCAATGCAGATCGACGTTACGCGATCCATCCTCAAGAGCAAGGTCCGCTGGTCGGTCGTCTGACCGAGCTTGTTGCCGCGAGGGTAGGTGCCCCCCTCTCAGCACGATTGGCGCCAGCCATCGACATCGACCAAGAACGCGTGCTCGCAAATCTTGTCGAACGACTCTGGCAGACCCGCGGGCAGAGCCTTGTCATCAGCGACAGCCAGGACACTGGTGTCCAGCGATGCGTCAACTACATCAACCACCTGCTGGGAAACTACGACCACACGCTCGAACTTGCACGGTACAGCCGGCAGCGACAAGGGAATGACCGCGACGTGGAACAGTTGGTCGAGGATCTGACGAGCGATCGGGTTGGCGCACTGTTGGTAACTGACGTGGATTTGTTGCACGCCTTGGCGAATTGCGACGGAATGGCTGACGCGATCGATCGGATTCCAGTGACAATCAGTTGCGCGCCACGCGTGGATGAGTTCGCCTCGCACGCCAAGTACGTGTGTCCCGACCACCATGCTTTGGAATCCTGGTACGATGCCGAGCCGATTGCCAGCCTGGTCAGCCTGGGCCAGCCGACGCTTGCCCCGCTTGGCAACACGCGTAGTGTACTGGAAAGCCTGGCGGCTTGGTCGGGCCAGCCGACGGATGTTGGGGCGGCGATTCGATTGCATTGGAAGTCTGTTGTGTTTCCGCGCCGCTTGGCCCAGGCGACGGCCTCGTTCGCCGAGTTTTGGGACAATGCATTACGCGACGGATTCGTCGAAGTTGAGCCTGAACCTGTCAACATCCGCGAATTTGCCTCGACATCGATCCGGCCTTTGATTCACCCTGCCGCAACGAACGCATTTTCGCTTGTGTTATACGCCAATGTGGGGATGCCAGACGCGCGTCATGCCCACAATCCCTGGCTCCAAGAGCTTCCTGATCCCGTGACAAAGATAACGTGGGGCAACTGCGTCAGTATTTCGTCCGGCGACGCCGAGCGACTGGGAATCCAGGACGGCGACGTCGTGTCAGTTTCCGCGGGCCGGGACGGGCCGCGTCTCGAATTGCCCGCGTTCATCCAGGTTGGCCAGCACGAAGGATCGCTGGCAATCGCTTTGGCGTACGGCTGCAAAGGAACCGACCGTTTTGCGAAGATCGGGCCACAATGGTTTCAAGCGGAGCCCACCGTTCCTGAACTTGGGCTCGTGGGCGTGAACGCGGCAAGTTTTTTGGAATTCCGCAATGGCACGTTGCGCTATCAGCGATCCGGGGTAACGCTCGCCAAGACGGGCACTCACCGTGAACTCGCCGCAACGCAGCAGCACAATTCGCTGGAGTTACCGGCCGATGTCGCACCCTTTGGGGCGGAACGGCGGGAAATCGTGCAGTTCACAACACTCGCTGCCTTCGCCAAAGATGTCCATGCCGGCGCGCCGGAGCAGCACCACGCCAGCGAGCCCCAATTGTGGCCAGAGGATCATTCGAAAACTGGCCATGCGTGGGGGATGGTAATCGACTTGAACAAATGTACGGGCTGCTCGGCCTGCGTGATTGCGTGTCAGTCAGAGAACAACGTGCCGGTTGTGGGGTACGATGAAGTGCGTCGGCAGCGTGAAATGCACTGGCTGCGAATTGACCGTTACTACACAACGGCATTCCAGGACATAAGTGTCTTGCATCAGCCCATGATGTGCCAACACTGCGACAACGCCCCCTGTGAAACGGTGTGTCCCGTACTGGCAACGGTTCACAGCAGCGAGGGCCTCAACGAACAGATCTACAATCGCTGTGTGGGAACTCGTTACTGCGCGAATAATTGTCCGTTCAAAGTCCGGCGATTCAATTGGTTTGAGTATCCCCGGAACGATTCTCTGAAGAACCTGGTCCTCAATCCCGAAGTCACTGTCCGTTCGCGGGGCGTGATGGAAAAATGTTCGATGTGTGTGCAGCGAATTGAAGCCGCCAGGATTGTGGCGCG
Source organism: Pirellulales bacterium (assembly GCA_041753435.1). Lineage (GTDB taxonomy): Bacteria > Planctomycetota > Planctomycetia > Pirellulales > Lacipirellulaceae > DASYDU01. The sequence continues at coordinate 27,044 of JBGSUJ010000170.1, forward strand.
AACCCAGGGCCAACCGATCGCCGATGGCGCGATCCAGACGGCCTGTCAGCAATCCTGCCCAGCCAATGCGATTGTGTTTGGCGACATGAACGATCCGACGAGCGGAATTCATGCTGCCAGAGAAAACCCTCGAATTTTTCGTGTGCTCGAGGAGCTCAACGTCCGTCCTTCGGTGTCCTACTTGCGCGTCGTGAGAAATCGCGGCGAGGAGGCGCTCCGTGGTTGAAGTCAGGCAACAGCGAAAGCCCAAGCCTTCGCCTGTACGGGTCAGGGAAGCATGGGAGAATCTGCGCCCGACGTTAATCACCGGCGACAAGCAGCCGGCGGACGTCACGCGCGACATCTGCGCTCCGCTCGATCGCCGTCCGACGGCCTTGTGGTGGTGGGCTTTCTTGGTTGCTTTCACGGCGCTCGTCGTCGGCGCCACGGCTGTCACCTATCAAATTGCCGTGGGGATTGGTACCTGGGGCTTAAATCGCACGGTGGGCTGGGCATTCGACATCACCAACTTCGTGTTTTGGGTCGGCATTGGCCACGCCGGCACGCTGATCTCGGCGGTGTTGTTTCTGTTCCGCCAGAAGTGGCGCACATCAGTGAACCGTTCGGCCGAAGCCATGACGCTGTTTGCCGTCGTCTGCGCCGGCCTGTTTCCGGTGATTCACATGGGGCGCCCCTGGTTGGCGTTTTGGATGGCCCCTTATCCCAACACCCGCGGCCCGCTCTGGGTGAATTTCAAGTCGCCGCTATTGTGGGACGTGTTTGCAATCTCCACTTACCTGCTCATATCGGCCGTCTTTTGGTATGTGGGCTTGATCCCTGATCTGGCTACGATCCGCGATCGGTCGCAGTCTGTCTGGCGGCGCCGCTTGGCGGGCATCTTCAGTCTGGGTTGGAATGGGTCGGCCAAGACCTGGCATCGTTATGAAACTGTCTATTTACTGCTGGCCGGGCTCGCCACGCCGCTCGTATTCTCGGTGCATACGATCGTCAGCATGGACTTTGCGACGGCCGTGATCCCTGGCTGGCACACGACGATCTTCCCGCCCTATTTCGTGGCAGGGGCAATTTTCAGCGGTTTGGCGATGGTGCTCACGCTGATGATCATCGCCCGCAAGGTGATGCGACTCGAGGACTACATCACGGTCCGCCACGTCGAGGCCATGTGCAAGCTGATGCTCTCGATGGGCTGTATCGTGGGCCTGGCTTATGGCACGGAGTTTTTCATCGCCGCCTACAGTGGTAATTCGTACGAACAGTTCTTGTTTATAAACCGCGCCCTGGGACCATTTCGTTGGGCCTATTGGACGATGGTGTCGTGCAACGTGCTGATACCACAACTGCTGTGGCTGCGCGCTGTCCGCCGTAACATCATTCTTGTGTTTTTGATTAGCATCGTCGTCAATATCGGCATGTGGTTCGAGCGGTTTGTGATTATCGTTACCAGCCTCCACCGCGATTTTCTGCCGTCGAGCTGGGCGAGTTATCAGCCGACGATCATCGAGGTGGCCACGCTGTTGGGCAGCTTCGGCCTGTTTTTTTCCTGTTTTCTGTTGTTCTGTCGTTTCATTCCGGTGATTGCCATGGCCGAGGTAAAGGGCGTACTGAGAGCCCCACACCATCCGCAGGAGCAAGACGCGCTACAAGGAGACGCGGCATGAGCGATCGCATCCTGTTGGCTAAGTTCGGGCACGAAGACGATCTGCTGGCGTCGACCATCGAACTGAGGAGCAAGGGCTACAAAATTGTCGATGCGTTCACGCCCTATGCCGTCCACGGATTGGATCGGGCGCTAGGCCTCAAGCCCTCGCGGCTGACGTGGGTATGCTTCGTCTGTGGCATGATCGGGGCGTTGGGAATGCTGTATTTCGAGTACTGGGTTGGGGCGATTTCCTGGCCACTCGACGTCGGCGGCAAGCCGTGGAATTCGCTGCCCTCCAATGTCCCCGTGGCATTTGAGACCGCGGTGCTGCTCGCCGGATTTGGCAGCGTGATCGCCCTGCTGGGCGTATCGAAGCTGTATTTTGGCAAGCAGCCCCAGCCACTATTCGAGCGTGTGACCGACGATCGCTTCGTGCTTGTCCTCGACGAAGCGGATGCTCGTTTTGATCCGGCGCAAGTGGAAGTCATTCTTCGACCGTTCAACCTTCTGGAATTGGAGGAACGGGTGGTGGCGGGAGGCGTTCGGCAATGATGAGCCGTCTCAACTTATTCTTGACGGTGGTCCTGGTGATGGTCCTTGCACTCCTGATGTTGGTGCGAGTGAATCATTCGCTGCCAAACTACCAGATCATTCTCGGCGACGACATGACCTATTCGCCGGCTTACGGCGCGTACGCCCCGAACAAGAATTTCGCCGACGGACGTACGTTGCAAAATCCCGTCGCCGGTACGCTTGCTCGCGGCGAGCAGCGGTTCGAATTTGAGTCCACGCCGGAAGACGCGATTGTCGCCGGGGAGCAACTCACCAATCCATTTCGATCGAAGAAGTCGGAGAGCGCTGCTGCAGCTGACCGGGGGGCGGTTGTCTTTCAAGCTTTTTGTACGTCCTGCCATGGCAGCGAAGGGGCGGGCAACGGTCCAGTCGCCATGCGCGGGTTTCCACCACCTCCATCACTGCTAACTGGCAAATCGCGCGACATGCAGGACGGGCAATTGTTCCATATTCTCACGTACGGTCAAAACAGCATGCCAACGTTTGCCGCCCAGTTGCCGCCCGATCGCCGTTGGGACGTGATTAATTATATCCGTCGCTTGCAGCAGGACGCACCTCCACCAGCCACTCAGGAAGGTTCGGCCGGCGTATCTGCGGCGGAACAAGTAAATGCCTCTGTCTCGGAACCCGGCTCGTCGATCCAGGCCAAGCCTTCCAAAGCCGACGGAACCACCGAGGAGTCTGAACCATGATGCCACTGTCGCAAACTTCTTCGACCATCGATCGGCCATTAGGTCTGCTGGCCATCGTCTCGGCCATGGTGCTGGCGACCGGGGCCGCTGTGGCACCGGAACGCGTCTGGAGCAATCTGCTGATTGTCGGTTTCTATTTGGTCACGTTGGCGGTCGGTGGCGCACTATTTATCGCCTTAACGTACATCAGCGGCGCCTCGTGGAATGTCGGTTTTCGACGAGTCCCTGAAGCAATGGCCGTGCTGCTGGCGCCTGTCGGTTTAGGGCTGCTCGCCGTGCTTGCTGTGCGGTGTCAGCATTACGCCTGGCATCCCCATGGCGTCACTGGGGACGCTGGCACCTTCTGGTTCAAAGAGCAATGGACGAATCCTACCTTCTGGATGATCCGGGGGGTCGCCTATGTCGCGTTATGGTTGCTGCTGTCGCGGGCAATGGTCGCGGTATCGCAGCGTCAGGACAAGTCCGCGGACATAGGCTTGACCCTGCTAAATCGTCGCTTATCGGCCCTTTTTCTGCTCGTCTATGCGCCGACTTTTGCGCTGGCAAGTTGCGATTGGCTGATGTTGTTGGACCCAATGTGGTACAGCACGATTTGGGGTGTCTACCATTTCGCGGGCATGGTGCAAGCCACGCTGGCCGTGATGATTGTGCTGGCGATCGTACAACGAAAACGCGGCCCGTTGCGCGGCGCGTTCACGGACGACCATTTGCACGACCTGGCGAAGCTGTTGCTCGGCTTTAGCTGCTTTTGGATGTACATTTGGTTCAGCCAATACATGTTGATTTGGTATACGAATATTCCGGAAGAAACTTCCTACTTTCTGCTCAGGACCCAGGGCCCCTGGGGACCACTGATGGTCGCCAATGTCGTGCTGAACTGGATCGCTCCATTTTTCATTTTGCTCTCCAGACCCTGCAAACGTAGCGCGAGCGTGATGCTGAAGGTCGCCGGCGTTGTGCTGCTGGGGCGCTGGCTCGACCTCTACATCATGGTCTTTCCCGCGACGGTTGGCGCGACGTCCGTCTTTGGCCTCTGGGAATTGGCGGGTATTGGCCTGTTGGCGGGCGCATTTGGCTGGCTATTTTTCCGTGCCTTTGCTAAGGCGGCCCCAGTGCCAACGGGCGATCCGCTGCTCGCCGAAAGCCTTCACTATCACTGCTAGGTTTAGGCCGCCCGGGCTGACGTGGCGACCGTTTTGCCCTCTCGGACGCTGGCTGCAGTAGCTCGTTCCTGCACAGTTGCCTGAAATCGCGTCTTGAGTCGCAGAAACCGATCCTCAAAGTATTTTTTCGAGAGTGCCGCCAAGCCGAGCGTGAGCCCCATGACGAGTGCATGGAGCACGAGCGTCGTCACCCACAGGGGTGCTGCCCGATACTCGTCGAGAAACGGTACGAATACGAGCGAAATCAGCAGCGCATGGTACATGTAGATGCCGTAGGAAATGTCTCCTAGATAGTTGAGCAGCCGCGATTCAAGTCGCAGTATATTTCCCTCATTCACGGTCACGTTGACGATCAACCAGGCGAAAATCAGCATCATTACGAGCGGCGTTACCGCTGGGTAGTCGAAGAAGATCGCGTAGAGAGACCAAGCAGCTGCGAGCGACTTGTGAGCCACCAATCTCAACCCTAGCAACAGCAAAATCGCTGCTTGGAAGGGCTTTGAGAACAGCCAGTGGCCTTCGATCGGCTGCTTTCGCTGGAAGACAAAATACGCGCCCAGTCCGCCGATCGCCATGGATTCAAATTGGAGCATACGGAGCACTTCGGCGGCCCATGGGCTATCAGAAAAACAGTGCGCCCACACAGAGAGTGCCGCTTTGATCGCGACCGTGCCAATCATGATGGGTAGTATGTATCGACGAATAATGCTGACAGTCGGCGCCCAACCCAAGTAGTACATCTCCTCTACACCGACCGACCAAAGGGGCGTCAAGAAATGATTACCGTATTTCAGATTCACCACAAACGGCAAGAACAGAATGAAATAGGCTGCCACGTCCTGCGGCTGAAAGGGAGCGTCGTACGGAACGCGCCCCAACTTCACGCCGGCCGGGATTAGCACTAATCCGATGATCACCATCAGGAAGTAAAGCGGCCAGATTCGTAGTATTCGGCGTAGGTAGAACCGACCCACATCGATCTGCCCTGTTTGCTCCTGCTCGCGCAGCAGGAGATACGTAATCAAAAATCCGCTCAAGACGAAAAAGAAAGTGACCGCGAGTGGACCGTGAGTGAACAAAGAAAACTGCGTCAGGTCCGGCAAGTGAAACATCTTACGCGTTTCTTCGATGTGGAAGAGTACGACAAGGTAGGCGGCAACAAATCGAAGTGGTATTAAATTGGGAAAAAATCGGATGTTTTGATACATCTTGCTACCTGCACTTCGTTCATCGGCAGCGACTGGCAAAGCTCGATTCAGGAGAGTTGCACAGCGATCGATGCGATTTTGTTGAATTTCTGAACCCGGCCTAGACGATATATCGGATAACTAGGTACACATATATATTTAATATGGTTCGGGGGAAGCAAGTGCAGCATCACCAAACGTGAATACGCCTTTACTGACAGCGATGCTATTAGCGGCCGTCGCTCTCTTGTGGGGAGCGCTGATGACGGTCCAGACGCACGAGCATAAACGGTATGCGCGCGCTTCGCTGCGTAGACCTCCTTATCCGTGGCACACACCACCCCGCGTGCTGGTCTGCGTCCCGTGTAAGGGAGTCGACCTCGCACTGATGCACAATCTGCGTAGCATACTCGCGCAGAATTACCCGAACTTCCAGCTCAGATTTGTCGTTGAAAGCGCAACCGACCCCGCTTATGCGGTGATTCGCGAATTAGTTGCAAATTCCTCGGTGCCCTGCGAGCTGATGGTCGCTGGAACTTGCACCGACAGCGGTCAGAAAGTGCACAATCTGCTGTATGCGACGGCACATCTGCCGCGCGATGTTGAGGTCTTGGTGTTTTTCGACTCGGACGCCAAGCTGGCTCCTGAGGCCGTGGCACGTTTGGTCGATCGTGTCTGCTGTGGGAGATTGCAGGTGGCAACCGGATACCGGTGGTTTGTTCCTCAACGAACGAGTTTGGCAAATCTGACGTTAGCAAGTGTCAATGCAGCAGTGGCCAGCCTCATGAACCATCAAGGCTGGAACCTGATCTGGGGTGGAGGTTGGGCCATCACGCGTGAATTGTTCGAGAAGACGGCCCTTGTTGACGCCTGGCGAGGTACACTCAGTGACGACTTGGTCGCCAGCCGCGTGGTTCGATCTGCGGGCGTCAAGCTAGTGTTCGAACCCGGCTGCATGGCCGCGACATTGATCGACGTGAACTGGAAAGAAGCGATCTCTTTTCTCCGTCGACAGTTTGTGATTAGTCGATGCTACGTGCCGCTGTGGTGGTGGGCCTCGTTTCCGCTAATAACACTGCAACCAGCGGTGCTACTCGGAGGATTCTTCGCCGCCGCATACCTCGCTTGGCGTGGGGCGGCACTCTGGTTCGCACCGTTCTTAGTGAGTGTCGCGCTGTACGGAATGGCAGCATTCCGCGCTCGATGGCGGCAGGCCGCATGGAGCAAAACAGTGAACGCCTCGCCAATTGCACTTCAGGCCGCGGCCCGCTTCGATCGCTGGGCAGCTCCTTGGAGTTGCCTGTTTGCCGCGAGTGTCATGCTTGCGTCGGTGGTGGGTCGGTCGATTACCTGGCGAGGGATTAACTACCATATCGGCGCTGCTGGTCGAGTGACTTTGTTAGGACGCGTGCCGAACCAAGAGCAATTCTGCGAAATAATCGAGACGCAGGCACTCCGAACGAGTCAAGACAACTCAGCAGTTCGCGTCACCAATGATATGCCGAGCAGATCGCCGAATTGGTGTGCGGCCGGACCGATCATCGAGCAACAGCCGACTCCGGCAAAACAATGTGCCTTGCGAGCGGCGTGAAACCCCGTTGTCCGCGCAAAATGCCAATCCGGAGCTGACATCGCGCGGGAAAGGACTGAATCAGATGCACATTTGTTTGTGGGACACTCATCGCCGGCACATTTCCAAAGACTTCGCAGGCGGCTTTGGGGTGGGGATGTTTCCCGGAACGAAAAACCTCCGACAGCGATTGGTCCGCTGGGGCTATCACCGTGACTGCCGACCGGTCGCGCTGAATTTCGCGTACTTGGCTGCGATATTTCGCCGATTAGGACATAGCGTTGAGTACTGTGTCGATCGCGTTCCCTCCGATGCCGATGTCTACGTTTTCAATCCCGCTTTACAGACGATCGACATCGAACAAACGGCGATCCAACAAGCCCAGAAGCAGTCGCCACGGTCGCGGATCCTGGTCGTGGGCTCGGTGGCCCATGCTCTGCCCGAATTGTTTTGCGGCGATGGCGTCACCGTGGTACGCGGCGAGCCCGAGCAATTACTGGAGAAATATCGCGCGGTTTTAGACTCTCAGGCGCCGATCGTTGACATCGGCTCGGTCCGCGACCTGGATGAACTTCCTTGGCCGGACTGGTCAGTTTTTGCCCATCGCCGGTTTGCGGTGCGATACGATTTCACTCGCTTCCCGACGGGTCTGATTCATCTAAGTCGCGGCTGCACGTTCACGTGCAACTACTGTCCTTACATCATGATCGAGAACCGGACCCGCTTCCGCTCGCCGGAACAGGTCGTGGCCGAGATGGAGCACGGCATCCGTCGCTACAGCTTTCGGTCGTTCAAGTTTCGCGACCCACTATTCGGATTGGACCGCCGGCGAACCCTACGTTTGGCAGAACTGATCGGACATCTACCGCGAAAAATTCAGTTTTCGATCGAGAGTCGCATCGATTTGTTGCGCCCTGAAACGCTACGCATCCTCCGCGACGTAGGGCTGACGGCGGTCACCGTGGGCATTGAGACCCCCCACGAGGAAACTTTGCGACAGTATCACCGTGTGCCAATTAGCGATGACAAGCAGCGGGAATTTGTCGACCGGTGCCGACGCATGGGGATTCGTACCGTCGCCGGGTTCATGATCGGATTCCCCGACGACACTGAGCAATCGATTCAGCATGTTTTCCATTACGCGTGCATCGTCAATCCCACATTTGCCAACTTCAATATCGTCACGCCCTATCCAGGCACGCAATTCTTTAACGAGATCAAGACGCAAATTGCTGAGCGGGACTATGACAAGTACGATGTCTATCATGCCGTGCTCCAATACCGGCATCTGACGCCCGCCCGCGTGATGGAGCTCCACACTCGGTGCTTCGAGCGGTTTTACTTCCGCATGCGCTACCTGCGCGCCAACGCGCACCTGTTGTGGCCGATGCTGCAACGACTGGGGTTCGGCACTGCACCGATCGCGAATAATCAATCCTTAGAGCGCCTGCAGGCTGAATTGACCGCTGCCTTGGAAGACACGCCGCCGCAAAGCGACACACCGATGGACGCGATCGGTGCGAAGGTTGCCTGAAGCTCGCGCGCAACTTGCTTGGCATGTCACGCGGCTGGCCTCAGACTAACCTGATACAATCGTCGGTAGAGCTCGCAGCGGGCGATCAACTCGTGGTGTCGTCCCAGGTTGCAGACACCGCCGTCGTCCATTGGCTCGAGCAGTGAATCACCAACCAACAAGCGAATTCCCATTGCTTACGTGGTGAATGTCGCCCGTGAAGCGTCTCATCAAGTCGCCGCAGCGTGTTTCCTCGAAGCTTGCCAAGTCCATCGACAGCATCGATCGATCGCATTGCTTGCGCAGACGCATCGCCGTTTGTGTACCTAACCGGGAGACTAATATTGTCTGCGCCGTGCGAAACATGCCCTTGAGCAGCGATCCATGATGTCGCCAACGGATTACGATGCGAGGCACGCGGTGCAGCCCCGCGGCAAGGCTGCCCAAATGTCTCAGCACAGGCGATCCCCTCGGTGAATATCGTCATAACCACAAGTGCGCCGCACGTAACGACCCCACCGATCGTCAGATTGTGCCCTTTTTGATGGAAAATATCCGCGCCCACGTCCACCCCGCTTGCACGAGCTAGGGCCGGCATTGAAAAATAAAAGGTTAGCGCCGACAATTACGGATGCTAATCTCCGAATTCCACGCTCGTTGAAAAGTGACTGACAGCATGATTTCCCAAACGGCCGAATATTCCCTTCGCGCAATCGTTTACCTTGCCAATCAGCAGGGAGTTGCGCAGACCACAGCGCAGATTGCCGCTGCTACCCAGGTCCCTCCCGGGTATTTGGCCAAGGTGATGCAGAGTCTGGCTCGCTCCAAGCTTGTTCGCTCTCAACGCGGCCTCAAGGGCGGTTTCACCTTGGGCCACGCTCCAGAAGCATTGACTGTTTTGGCGGTCATCAATGCAGTCGATCCGATTCGTCGCTACCCGGAGTGCCCCCTTGGGATCGCGGAACACGGACGGCGACTATGCCCGCTCCATCGGCGGCTGGATCAGGCGGCGGAAATGGTCGAAAATGCCTTCGGCGAAACAACCGTTGCCGATCTGATCGCGCCACCGAGAAAACAGGCCTCTCTTTGCCGCTTCCCTAGCGCATCGAAATTGGCCCGCTGAGGAAACCCCACTAGGCGTCCTCTTTGGTTGCACTAGCTCATCAGCGCTGCGCGACCTTTCAGGGTGGTTGGCTTTTTTGTTGTGCCAAGAATCAAACGTGTCAGCTAAGAGCTAAGCTTTCGAAGTATCGAAGTATCGAAGAATCGAAGTATTGTTTCAGCAGCTTCCTCGCCACTGCGAATGCATTGCGGCACACCGATTCCGCGGTAAGCTGCCCCTGCGAGCGCAAGACCACGACATCCAGCCAAATGGGCGTCGATGCGTGTCATCCGAGCTAGGTGCCCAACCGTGTAATGCGGCACAGCCTGTCGATGCCTCACGACGTGGCAAAAACTGGGTTTGCCTTCGATTGCGAGCAAGGGTGCAACTTCGCCGCCCGCGATTTCGATGAGTTCACAGTCGCTGAAGTGATCGATCGATTGTCCATTCCAGGCTGCGATGGCAATACGCAGCTGGATGTAGCCTTGCGGCGCACGGTAGGGAAATTTCTCGCTGACAACAGTTAGCGAACGCACATGTTTTCGCGCGGAGCGTGGAAAGAAATAGCCAGTCGCGTACAGGGGCCGTGCAAGTTGCTTGTTGCGATAGCCCAAGGTTACGTGAATTCTTGAACTATATTCGATCGCGTCGAGTTCCCCAGCTAGTTGCCGCTGAACACTGTTCACGATTTGAGCCGTTTTATTCGCCGGCGCGGCGAGAATCACTCCGTCAGCGATAAATCGATTAGGAGGGTATCCACGGACAATAATCCCCCAGCGGCCGTCGCTGCGACGAATGAGTCGCTTTACGGGAGAATTCACGGAGATCGAGTCTGCGGGCAGTTGTCGAGCCAGAGCAGCGACGAAGCTGGACATTCCTCCTTCCGGAGCGCGGAAATCCTGACGACGCCCGTGGGATGCTGACATCCCATGCACGGATGACCGAGCCCCACGTTCCTTCGTGTTCGCCCGGAACAAGCTGCCGTGTAGTCGTTCCATCTCCACAATTCGAGGCATCGTCGCGGCCACGCTGAGTCGCTCTGGATCGGTGCCGTATATGGCTTCGGCAATCGGCTGCACCAGCCGTTCGTAAGCTTGGCGGCCCAGGCGCCGGCGCGCAAATTCGGCCACCGACTCATCGGACGTGCGTTGGCTGCTCGACATAAACGGCTCCATCGCCAGCCGTAATTTCCCAGCAATCGTCAGTATTCGCGTTGTGATCAACGGCCAAAACCGAGTCGGCGACATCATGAGGAATCCGGCAGGAATCGGTCGCAAGCGATTGCCCTGAAGGATCATTGCTTGATGACCGCGCGCGGGCGCCGAAACCATTTGGTCAATTAAGCCTATCTGCTGGCATAGATTCCACACGCCCGTGGACTGGTCAACAGAAATACCATCGGCAGCCTCCTCGATGAGGAATCCATTACTGTTGACAGTGTGAAGCAATCCACCGATACGGCTACCCTCCTCCAGTAATATGACTTTTATGCGGTGAGATGCGCACCTCAATCGCACAGTGGCAGCCAAGCCTGCGACGCCGGCGCCAATCACAGCCACGATCCGTTCCCCACTCTTGGTGGTAGGTCTGCTCATGTCTCTTGGTGAAATTATGGATATATGGATATTGACATCCTTAATTTAGTGATTATGTTGCAGGCTGGTCAAGTACACTTGATGGGGCCGCCGAAATGAATGTCACACAGAATTGTGTGCGACCGCGCGACGACTACACCCGCCGTGACTTTGCCGAAAGCCCATTGGTGGTGTTTTACGAGTTGACCCAGGCTTGCGATCTGGCTTGCTTGCATTGCCGCGCCAGCGCGCAAGCCCGACCTCACCCCGCCGAATTGACGACCGCCGAATCGCGTCGCCTGGTCGAACAACTCAGCGAGTTTCCCCGTCGACCGCTGTTGGTTCTCACGGGGGGCGATCCGCTCAAAAGGTCAGACATCTATCAGATCATCGAGCATGGGAAGCGCTGTGGCCTCAAGGTGTCCGTGACGCCGTCGGCAACGTCGCTCGTGACTCCCAGCTCACTCCGCCGCCTGAAGGATACCGGTGTCGAACGATTGGCGCTCAGTCTCGACGGCGCCGATCTCGACACGCATGATATGTTCCGTGGGGTTCGCGGTAGTTTCCGCCGCACGCTCGACATCCTGACTGCCGCGCAATCGCTGGGCTTTTCTCTGCAGGTCAATACGACCATTAGCCCGGCCAACTTACAGCAGGTCGATGAGATCGCAGACCTCCTAGCGGCACTCAGAATCGCGCTTTGGTCCGTCTTTTTTTTAGTGCCTGTCGGTCGCGGTTGCATAGTTCCTCGGTTGACAGCAGAAGAATGCGAACACGTCTTTGAGCAGTTGTGGCGAAATGCTCAACGACGTCCCTTTGCAATCAAGACAACCGAAGCGCCTCACTATCGCCGCTTTGTCTTGATGGCGGAGCGGAACTCAGGTCAATCCGACGCGTCACGATCGCGACAGAAGGCGTTTTCCCCGCTGGGAGTAAACGATGGAAAGGGAGTGATGTTCATCGGCCACACAGGCGTGATTCAACCCAGCGGCTTCATGCCGACTGCTTGCGGGACGTTTCCGCAGCAGCACGTGGTCGACGTTTATCAGCGGTCCCCCTTTTTTCAAGCGCTCCGCGATCCGAACCGCTTACAAGGGAAATGCCGCCGCTGTGAGTTCCGCACAGTCTGTGGAGGTAGTCGAGCGCGAGCCTATGGGGTCACCGGAAACCCCTTTGCCGAAGAGCCGGATTGCAGTTATCAGCCCGCTATCGATGCACATGAATAAATTGCCGGCCCCACGCGACCCAAGATGTAACGCCACGCGACTGGTCCCGTTGCCACAGGCCTTCAATCAAAAAGCAGGCTCTTATTCGAGCTGCGCAATTGTTCAGAAACGATTGGCGTCCTGGCTCGCCGAATGGCTCGAACCGGCAGCCCTTGTGGGGACACTCACCGGCCACGAGTTTGGAGCCGGCGACGGCCTGTTTACGCACTTTCTGGCCAGCCACTATTCGCAACTTACGGCGACGGACATTTCACCGCAAATGGTGGCGCATGGCAAGCGACGGTTGCCACAGGTTGACTGGCGAATCGCCGACGCCTGGTGGCCTCGCGGCCAATGTATCGATCGACTTTTCTCTGCAAGCCTGCTCCACTGGTGTAAAAATCCAGTGCCGGTGCTGCGACGTTGGCGACGAATTATCAACCGAGACGGTCGGATGTTACACGGCTTCTATGTCGCGCCGACACTCGCTGAATGGCAATTGATGGCGGGTGGATACTCACCCGTCAATTGGCGCAGCCCCTCACAATGGGAGTCGACTTTTAACGCTGCTGGTTGGGTCGTATTGCGTAGTGAAGCGCAAACCCACGTGCAGCAATTTGATTCAACAATCGCATTGCTTCGCTTCTTTCACCGAACGGGCGCGATTACACCCCGCCAAATGTCGATCGCCAGATTGCGGCGGATGATTGGTGACTACCATCGCAAATGCGCTGCTTCCGCGAGCGCGCTGGCCGTGACAAGCACTTGGACGTTCTTCCGCATTGAGGCTGCCGGCTGTTAAACGTTAGCGGATCTCAATCGAGCGTTACCAGGAACTGCCAACGACGTCCTTCCCATGACTCGATGACGCGCGCTGTAGATTTGCCGCTTTCCGTCGGTAAATCTAAGGCATCTGTAGCATGGATCTCTGACCATGTGGTGGAGACACGTCTGAACGTTCTTCGTCCGAAGGGGCTGAATTGTGTTTGAGGTGGCTGACCTGTTCGACGACAAAGGTCACCCTAGTCAACGACGCTGCGGAAAATAATCGGTCGGCGCTCAGTTGCTGGTTCCGCGGGCGAACATGCTTGATTATTGGGAGTAACGGAGCAGTTCACGCCATTAACAATAGGCTTTGTTATTGGCGTCGACCAACGACAAGAGGCGGCGCACGACGTCGCGTGCGGAGTAACTTGTCGCCTCTTCATCCGGGAGAAAACGATGGATCTGCTTCACGTCGTCGCCACACGTGATGAGCGGCTTTTCAAGCTCGCTGCCACGGCGACATTGCTCCAATCCGATGTTTGCCACCAGCGCATTGCAGATGCACTTGCGTCCCATCGTCTCTTCTGCCTTGCCTCCCTTCCGTACATAGGAGTCGATCGGTTCCGCCGGACATCGCCAACCGATCGAGCCGTCGGTCTGTTTGAACGCTTGACGCAGGTAGCCCAAATCGCAGTGCCGCTGCCGATGCTGGTAAGGTGATGTGTCCGATAAGGATCCATCGAAGTTGAGCACTTTGAAGGGAAAGCCAGTTGGCGATGCGATCGGGTCGGTAAACACATTGAGCACACCCGCGCGGCTCATTCGAAGAACGTCTTGCTTGATGTCGTCGCGCAGCCCAGATTCTTTGCAAAAAGCGAATGCAGTTCCTACTTGGACACCGGCTGCTCCGGCCTCCAAGGCATGCATCACTTGTTCCGGCGAACCATAGGAACCGGCGAGCCAAAACGGAATTTTCAAGGCTCGCATCACCTCCAGATCGACGAGATCTCGTTCACCGTAAATCGGCTCGCCCCTTTGGTTGAGTTGGAGTTGCCCACGTGGAGGCGCGTTGTGTCCACCAGCCGTCGGCCCTTCGACGACAAATCCATCGACGGGGCCGCTGGCCTTGCGGGCGAGCATGTTGGCAAGGGTCGCGGATGCAACAATCGGCAGAAATTTCGGCCGCTCCAACCACGGGATCTGGTCGCCGGTAAAAGCGCAGGGGTCAAAGTGCGAGTCGAATGACTCACCGCGGTCCGCTCCGTCGACCTTGAGTGACAGGTCGACCGGATTTCCCGCAGAGAGCTCGTCGATTGCCGCGGGGATAGCGGTTGGAATTCCAGCTCCCATCAGCACATAGTCGACGTCCGCAATCATCGCTCCGAATAGTGACGGAAGTGTTGGAGTCTGAATTTTTTCCAGGTAGTTGATTCCGACGAGTCCATCGTGTCCCTCTCTTGCCAAGAAGACCTCGACAAAATTTGCGACGACAATCAGCTCCAATTGCTCTTGTGAAGGTGTTTGTGTCAGCAACGGTAGCATTCGAAATGGGCTGTTAAGTGGCTTGCCTCCAGGAATGAAGTGTCGCTCCAAGACGCGATCTACCATTTCCGGCAGAGGAAACTCAGCCATGGCTCGTTGCATGTGTTCGCCGGGATCACCCAACTGCAGCCGTCGGGAAAGGATCGTATCCAGCGCAGTGCCCGACACCACGCCCAGTTGCCCAATCTGTGAAACTGCCTTGGCGAGTTGCCACGCCGAGACACCAGCCCCCATACCGCCCTGAATAATGATTGGAGTCGACATTTGGATCATATCGCGTTCCTGTTGAAGTTTGTGAACCGAATGCGGCGGTTTCACCGTCGAAGCCACTCTCAAATCGGGACATTCGGACCCGAACATCTGTTATAGCTCCAGGTGGCCTGCATGGATAGCGACTTGGCGTGTTCATCGCTATTTCTTGATGGGGTGAGCGTCTTTGTTTCTTTGCTGTGGTTGAGTTTAGTTGGGGTGGGTAAGCCAGAAGGTTTCCCATTGGTTGGGTTCGCTGAGTTAGAGCGCCCGTAGGTGGCAGAAGACGTTGGCACCGTTTTTGACCCAGCGCATGCCGCTGCCTTTCAGACACTGGCCGGCGAGCTTCTTGCAGGCCGTCTCGATCGGTTCGCTGAAGGTTGTTTTGCAGGTACTGCGTTTCTTGTCGATGCACTGCGCCTGCGGAAAGTTCTTGCGGAAGAATTCTTCCAGTCCGCTGCTGCCGTCGGAGAGCGCGATCTACTGTTCGGCCTCGTCCCAACCGACCTCGGCCGCTAAGTGGCGCAGTTCGAGGCCCAACTTGTCCAGCCCATAAAAACCAGCCAAATATCGCACCTGACGGGGCACCAGTTGTCGACCGTCGTGTTCGCTCCGCGCGTTGTAGACCATTCCCACGTAGGCCATAAGGTCCTCAGCTTTCGCGCCGCCCTGGCCTTGGCGAGGCGCCCCCGTCACGTCGAGACTCACGTACGAGCAGGTGCGCGGCGTCCCGTTACCAAGCCCACCACCGCCTGACGCCCAAGCTCTGCTTTTTGCGCAGCCATTCACCCCATCGCGCGCCGGCGTTTTTGGTCGTCCGCTCGACCATCGATTCGCTCAACCTCAGGCCCGCCATTTTCACTGGCGTCCGTTCGGCGGCTTGGCCAAACGTTTTCAACGTCCCAGGTGAGCGTCACTACCTCGGCCGCCGCTGGCGCCAGGTCGCGATGTCCCACCGCCAGTTCCAAGTTCCACGGTACTTGGCTCGCATGACAGTGGTAGTAGGCACGTTTCAAATGCACCTCGCCCACGAGACTGACGAATCGCTTGTCGTGCCAGTTGACGAACCGCGCCGAGCGGCGACGCGAGGGTCGGGACAACAGTCCCACGCAACCTGGCCAAGCTACCAGCCTTATCGCGGGCAATCACGAACTCACGCAGCACTATCTCGATTCCACGCATTCTGGGGGCATCGTGAAGAAAATGCTTGACGGGAGCCCCCCCCCCCCCCTGGTATAAATTAGCGTGTGGTGGTCCCAGTTCTGTTCGCGAGGTTGGGTGCCATGGCTGTTCGGTCGTTGTTACGACTAACTTTGTGGCTTCTGCCTCTAGCGGTGGAGAGTTCTCCGCCGACATCGGATAGTCCAGTGCTAAAGAAATCGAGTAGGCCATCGGTATCACTGACAAGAATACTCGGCGTGGTGCTAATAACCGCCGGAACATTGAAGGGCGTCGCACTATTGACGGGTCAAAGCGGCCGGTGGAATACTCCGATGTATCGCGTGTTTCATGCGACCGCAACTGAATTTGAATTGTGCCTTGGTTTATGGTTGATACTCGGCTGCTTTCCTCGGCAAGCTTGGTTTGCCAGCCTCACATGCTTTGTCGTATTTGAATTCGTATCGTTCCATCATGCGCTTTCCGGAATGGATTCCTGTGGGTGCTTTGGAATGGTGCGGATTAACCCATGGATCAGCGTGGCCTTTGATTTTGGCGCGATTTTGGCGTTGGCTTGTTATCGTCCTGAATCGTGGCATCGCGCTGTGAAGGGATTGCCGGCGAAAATAACTCGGCAGCCATCCATGAAATCGCTTCGATGGTTGTTTTTGCATCGACCTCCGGCTTGTTGGTGGGTTCCGCTGCTGTGCGGAGTATTTCTCGCCGTCGCGTTTCCCATAGCCGTCATGACGGCGAAACCGCGCTCCGCATCGGCGCATGTTGCGGAAAATGACTACTTCGCGCTGATTTACCCTGCTGCACGATTCGAACTCTGGCCTGTAGATTTATCAACGCAATCGACGGGCGGTCGGCGCTGAGCAGAAAGAAAAACGGAAGGCGAAAAGCACGTGTTATGACATCTGGCGAAGAACATGGCACGCAGGACAATTCGCGCGATGCGAAGCAATCTCGGTGGCTGTTGGTCCACGTGGATTTTGGCTTGTTGAAGGCTATCCTGCTTGCGATGCTGTTTGCAATAGGTGGTTGCGGTGTAGTATTTGTTTGGGCAATAAGTAAGACTGGCTCAACCAGCGCTGGGCTAGCTTTTCTGCGAGGTGATTCAGTTTACGCAATTGCGGGCGGCCCTATCGGGGTTGATTCGACTGCAAGGAACACGGCGGGCAGTACGACAATCACATTTTGTAATCTTTCACGCAAGCCCATACGTATCGTAGGTTATGACAATCCTTGTTCTTGTGTCAAAATCGAGGGCCTGCCATTGACAGTAGCGCCAGGGAAGCGTCGACAGGTAACAGCCAAGGCCAGGTTGCCTGCTCAAGGTGGTCAAGCAGATCAGCCTTTACAGTCGATCCCAATTGAAAAGAACTTGAGTTTGAAGTTCCTGACAGACATCGCTACACAAAGTTGGCTTTGGGTAGATATTGAGATTCGGCAGGGGAATATCTCGGAGTAATTGTCGTGCCCTGAACTCGCAGTCTCGACCGCCCGAATTTCAAGACCTTCGTTTCTGGATCGTCAAGGATTTCCAAACATCAAGGTTTGTCTCGCTGTCACTTTTTTCTCACCTCGAACGAAAGGAGAATGTCGTGTTACCAAAAATACTTCGGATCGTCGCGCTGACTTGCGTGATATTGGGCATCGCGATGATGGTGCTGGGAGGTCCACTGACACCTACGCCTGCATATGCGGGTGGTTTTGGTTGCACGGTGGCCTGCTCATGCTTTTTGATATCATGCAGTGGAACTGTGCAAAGCTTCTGTAGTGGGTGCGGTTGCGTGTTGTTTTTTTGCATTTAATGTCTAACTCGAGTACGATTGTTCAACTTTACTCTGTTCTACAGCAAGACTTCCGTGCCGCTCGTACAACCGTTTGTGGGTCAGCCAACATGTATGGCCACAACTCTCGGTGATGGGGGCACGAAGTCTTGCTGTGGAACTCCGCCCAGCAGCCGCTACAAGATGTGGTTCTTGGTTTACGGACCGACTCGTCCGATGTCATGTTGATGGGCTGCGTTTGGCATAAATGCATTTGCGACGACATGTATATTCCTGACCAAACGACGCGATGCAAAGCTAATTTTCGAAAGTACAGAGCGTAAGGCAGCTATGCACAATACTTTCAAAACAGGGTCAGTCAAAAGGACGGGGCCGTCTACATTTCGTTTGTCCATGAGAATATTGTCCGTGTCCGGAGGCATATTCAATCCGGGCAGGCCACTACTTGGAGCGAGTCGCGCGTGCGCGTGCGTAAGTGCGTTGGCGTCCGCGTTGGCATTGGGCGCCGCTCCGTCGACCGTGGCTGCGGACTCTGACTCGGCTCGTGAGCGTTTCGATAAAGAGGCAGCGGCAGGGTGGCAAAGATTACGAGAATCTATCTCGCCCGTGATTGGGTCTCTCACGAGATCGTACGAGGCAGAATCGCTTGATAAAGATCGGAAGGATCCAACACGCGGGCAATCCGTCGTCGAAAAGAACAATATCCAATTTTGGTTGCAGGATGGACTCGCGAAGATGGTTTTGGACCGCCAGATTTCCGGCTCGCCGTTTGTGCGAAGAGTTTTCGGCGTTAACTCGGACTACGCATTTATCGCAGACGAGGCGCAACAAAATGGAGCATATTATTTGACCGAATGTGGACAGTCTGGAGCGAATCTCAGCCATGTAAACTTGGGAATCGATTCACTTGTGCGAATGCAACTTCAATCACCCTACGGCGTGGGGTTTGAATTTCAGACCCTAATTGAGATTGTGAAAAGCCACGAGTTTCAGATTCTTAGATGTCAAGAACGGGAGGAAATGGCGCACGGCTTGTGTGTGGAAGTGGAATTCACTTTTCGGCCTACCGAGCGTATGGCTGCGGCGCTTAAGTCTACTTCTATGCGAGCGATGATACTTCTCGATCCGTCCGCCAATTGGCGTGTCGTACGGAGCACTGCAAAAAGCGATGATGGCGAGATTCGTACGGAAATAACGTACAGCGCCAACGGCGATAATCCCGGTGACATCGCCCGATTGGTGCGGCATTATGAATTCCCAACTGCGCGCGCTATCGAAACCATTGAATTCACGCACACGTCGTATGAATCCACACCGCGGAGCGAATTTTACTTACCAGCATTGGGACTTCCGGATTGCCCGATGTCAGATGCAAATAATCCTTGGCATTGGCGAACTTTCCTAATAGGCGTCAACCTAGTCGTGGTCGGCGTTATACTCCTTGTTCTTTACCAGAGACACAGGCGTCGGCACATATCCACGTGAAGGATGATTCCCTGGTTTGGACGATTAGCGCGAAGCGCAACCCTGACGTGAGGGAGAATTCGTGATACTGGCAAAACAAACCAGTCGTAGCGGCTTCATGTGGATTGAAGTGTTGCTCGTGTTGGCTTGTTTCGCGCTCTTGTTGCAGTTTTTCCCGTCGCTTTGGTTTAGGCTTATCTGGGTGGTAGACGTACGTAATTGGTCGCGAAGTGTCTGGGTCGGTCTCAATGTCGGCGCGGTGCTTGTTCTCTGCGGCGTCCGGTTCGGACCGGAACTGTACAAGGAATGGCGTGAGCGGCGCGCGCGCCTGGCGATAGAGCGCGAGAAGCAAGAAAAACGGCGCCAATTGGCGGAGCAGCGCGAAATGCTAGAACGATTGCAGCGCGGCCGCGCGCGGCGGGTGATCTAGCCGGGAGCCGGGAGCATGGAGCAAAGAGAATGGGAACGCTGGTGCAGTTTGTCCGACGGCGGCGTCTGGAGATTGGACTTCTGGCATGTGCTGTAAATCTCTGTTGGCTTCTCTGCCCCGTCGCAAGCCCGCTGGATGCCGGTGCGGTTCCAAGTCTCCAAAACAAGGACTTTCCGAACACATATATCGGGCGAATCCACCTTGATTTGACGAGCCCCGACCACTATGTGCGGTTGGCCTGGGTCGGCCCAGAGGCACCCAGTCAGGAGGCCGGTCCGTTCCGTAGCTCAACAGGCGCTGGATGGGGCACCAATGATTGCAACGATTCAGTCGAGAGCAATTGCCACGATTCGAGGTGCACGCCCAAGGGCCTGAGGAAAGTGGAAGGCTTCATGGACCATTTGAAGGACACTCCTGGACATCGATATGTTACGTTAATCGATAGACGACGGTCGATCGGATTCCATTCCTGCCCATCGGTGGAACGAGTGCCGGCGTCGGCAGGCTGCGTTCGGTTGGAGCCGTATGCCGCCCGGCTGATTCACGATAATTCGATCCAGGGCGTGACCGAAATCCTGATCGACGGTACCTGGACGAATCCGAACGCGCTGGCGGGGGAGTAGCCACGAGAAGGCACAAAAAGGCACGAAGAAAGAAAAGAACGCTAATTTCCGCTTATCGACACTAATCTCGATTAATGCGGATTAGTGCTCCCCAGGTTGGTATCTTGGGAATAGGTGTTTGTCTTGGAGAAGGAGATGAATTGTCCTCACCATCGTCAACTCAAGCTGGTCGCGGTGGCGGCAGCATGGCTCGCGGCCAGCGGCTGCGGGACGAAGCCGGACAATACCGGGCCGATTCAACCTGGCGAGTATATCGTCGTGGACGAATCTGACGACCTGAGCCACCTCGCGCTGCGGGCGTATGGCGACATGGACCTCTGGTACACGCTCTTGAATGCCAACCCGCAACTTGGCAAACGGCCGGGGTTTGACTTGGTTGTCGGCGAGACGATCGTCATTCCCGAGCGGGCGAAGCTCGGCAAGTCGCTGCCCAAATCCGTGTTTCCCAAGACGCTGCCGGCCGACTACATCGTGATGCCCGGCGATTCGCTCCATTTTATTGCTCAGGGCTGTTACGGCGACCGCGAATTGTGGATGCTGATTTACGATGCCAATCGACATGTTTTGTCAGAACGAGTGAAAGAAGACACGCGGCGGCTGATTGCCGGCCAGGTGCTGCGTATTCCCGCGCGGGAGAGCAAGGAGCAGGGAGCCACCCAGCGGGTACCCGGCAGGGAGTGAAGTTTCGATGAATACCAATTTCCCGGCACGCCGCACCGCGTTTACGCTCGTGGAGCTGTTGATCGTGATTGCGATCATTGGGCTCTTGATCCAGTTGCTCCTGCCGGCGATTCAGGCTTCGCGCGAACGGGCGCGGAAGACGCAGTGCCAGAACCACCTCAAGCAAATCGGGCTGGCCACGCAGATGCACCTCAATACGCACGGTTTCTTTCCATCCGGCGGCTGGTCGGGGGCTTATCTCGCCGACCCGCACCGCGGCTATGGTCGCGAGCAACCGGGTGGCTGGCTCTTCAGCCTGCTCGAATACATGGAGGAGTCCACGCTGCGGACCGCGGCGAAGAGTGGCCGGCTGCAAGACTTTCCGCTCGCTGAGGGGCTGCAATCTCTATACCAAAGCGCTCCGCCGATTTTCTATTGCCCCAGCCGCCGCGAGGCGCGGCCCTATCCGTTCAAGCGCAGCGGCAATGGTCCCTGGTCGTTGAGCGTCGCGCAGGGTGTGCTATTGCTGCCGGCCGTCACGAAGAGCGATTACGCGGCCAACAGCGGCGATTCGATCTACAGCGCCGCCGAGCAATTCTCCGACGAGCCGCAAATGTGGGTGCCCAAGAGTTACGATGCGCTCAAGGCTGAACCGCAAGAGTGGACCAACACGGCCGATCCGCAGTCGACTTATTTTCAGAACGGCGTGTCGTTTTACCGCAGTGAAGTTCGGGCGGCCCAGCTTGTGGACGGACTGAGCAAGACGTACCTATGCGGCGAGAAGTTTCTGGCCCCCGATTTCTATGATGATGTGAACGTATCTAATTCGCCGGCCATGATGGGGGACAATCAATCGGCGTGGGCCGGCTTCGAATGGGACAACCACCGCGTGGCCTGGAACCCGAACTCCCGTTGGCCGGTCGAGGCCTATCAGCCGCGGCAAGATGGACCCGATGCCGGGTTCACCGGCAACTTCGCCTTTGGCAGTGCCCACCCCGGCTCGCTCAATATGGCGTATTGTGACGGCAGCGTGCGGGCGGTCGACTACGACATCGACACGGAAGTGCATCGCCGGCAAGCCAATCGCCTGGACGGGAATTGATCGTCGCCGATCAGCCCGCTTCGATCTCGGCCATCGCTTCGTCGAGGATGATGAAGTTCGACGCGATTTTTTGTACATCATCGTGGTCGTCGAGCGCGTCCATCAGCTTGAGCACGCCTCGGCCCGTTTCGGCGTCGAGTTCGACTGTGTCCTTGGCGATGTGGGCGATCTCTCTCAGTTCGGGCGTGAGGCCGGCCTATTCGATGGCGTCGCAGTCGGTGCTATCGGCTTCGGGGTCGCAGGCGATCTCGAAGGTTTCGCCGACGTGGCGGACGTCGTCGGCGCCCGCTTCGAGGGCCAACTCCATGAGCGTGTCTTCGTCGGTCTGGCTGGCCGGAATGGCGACGAGGCCCTTGCGGTCGAACATCCAAGCGACACTTCCCGCGCCGCCGAGCTTACCGCCGGCGAGTTCAAGAATTTTGCGAATCTCGGGGGCCGTGCGGTTGCGATTGTCCGTGAGGATGTCGCAGAGCACGGCGACGCCTCCCGGGCCGTAGCCTTCGTAGAGCACCTCTTCAAAATTGTGCTGCCTTCGAGCTCGCCGGCGCCCTTCTTGATGGCGCGGTCGATCGTGTCCTTGGGCATGTTGCCGGCCTTGGCGTCGAGGATCGCGTAGCGCAATCGCAAAATGGCCTATGTCTTTTCAGCTGTTCACTCACTTGTTCAGGAATCTTTTTGTTCAGAAATCGGATGGGCGAAGGCCATGTTACAAGCTTTCGTTTCGCTGGAACATCAAATCATTCTGGCCGCCGAATGATCAGCCTTCGTTGCCCGCCTTCAGCGGTAGGATACTGCCTGACATTGAACCAACGCACGTCAGGGCCGGGAGGGGGGCCCAATCTGAGCCTTCGATCCGAGAGACCAGAGTGGAAACGGCACTCTCGAGGACGAGTTCCTTGCGACGGTGATTTTTACTTTGCGAGTTCCGCTGCTTCATAGAGCGCGCGTACATCGTCGGCCGTGAGCGCGTGATTGAAAATCGCCAACTCGTCGAGTCGGCCATCCCACATGTTGTAGTCGCGCTCTTCGGGCGCGTCACCGCTGAGATTAAGTTTCGTGCCAATTGCCAAAGCGCGAATCCGCGGGTCGCGATGGAGCCGATCGTATGGCCGCGCGTCGATTTCCCGGCCATTGCGATAAAGCCGTAATATCTGGCCATCTGCAACAAATGCCACATGATGCCAAGTGTTGAGTGGTAGCGGCATCGTATCTTGTACGGCAATTTCATCACCGCGGTTGTCGACGATGTGAGCTTCAAGCTCGCCGCTATCTTCACGCAGCCCAAAGTGGAACTGTCCACGGTCGTAATTGCCACCTGCCCAATTCTTGGCAATGCTGGCCCAGCGTGGGCGCGATCGAGCGTAAATCCACCCGGCAACACTTAATTGATCGCCGTCGGTTTGCGGATAGTGCTGGGCCACCGCATAGGATTGCTGAGCAGTACCACCCAATTGCAGTGCGGCACCCACCTTGCCCACCGTCCACACTGGAGCGGTAGCCAGCCCAATTTGGATCGTGGCATGAGCGCCGCTCGCGGCAGAGTCGATCAGCTGCGCTCCATTGCCGGTTGGCTCCATGCGATAATACACAGCCGGCTTGAGCGCGAGCACTTGCTGGACATAAGCACTATCGGCTACGCGCAGGCTGCGCAAAAAATATTGCGAGTCGAGATCGATTCCCGACGGCATGCCGGTCGAGTAGGCGACCCGGGTCGCTTCGCCGGTCACCAGTCGCACCAAATCGGTGCTCTTCCATTTGTTGCCATGCAAATCGATCAACACTTCGCCGTTAAACACGTGTACTTCCGACTCCTGATCGCGGATCGCTTGCACCGCAAAGTCAGTGCCAACATCGATTACCGTGGCACCAGGTGAATCGATGCGAAAGCCGGTTGCCGTTTCTGGAATATGAGCCGACAATCGCCCATCCTCCAGGCGTAGGCACTCGGCACTCACCAATTCAAAGGTAGCCGGCGCTTGCATCACGAGCACGGCCCCCGAGGGATACTCAATTTCGACCAGACCCGCCTGCAACGTGTAGAGGCCTGCCCGCATCTGAGTGCCCTGCTGGGCCTGAACTTCCCCCGCCACACCATAAACAAACTCCGCCCCGACGGCCTGGGTGAGTTCTGCCAACTCCTCCCCACGATGAGGTCGAGCAACGGGGCTGTCGAGCCACTGGCTCGAGATCGCAATTACCACTAAGGCGGCCGCTGCGAGCAGGGCCGTCGTTTGCCGACCGCTGCGCGCAAGCCGTTTTGTGCCCTCCGCCGCCTCGTTTTCGCTGGCGACCGCCGACCAAGCAGTCAGCAGACCATGCTCCGAGCGGAGCAATGCGTGCATCTGGCAATGCTCCATATAACGCCACCGCAGACCACGATCGGTTTCCAAGATGGCGCACAACTGCTCCCGTTCGGCCGCGCTAAGCGCGTCTTCGGTAAACTGCCCGAGCAAGTACTCAAACTTGTGCTGTTTGCTGGAGCTTCCCATCATACTGATTCCGTGGTTGACGCCTTCTGGACGCATTCAATCAGCGATTGCCGTGCCCGAAACAAGATCTGGTAAACCGCATTCACATTGCGACCTAGTTGTCGCGCCATTTCTGCAATATTCAATTCTTCCGCATACCGTAGCCGGATCGCGGTCCGCGAGCGGGCTGGCAACAACTCAAGGCATTCCTCCAATTTGGCGGCCCGCTCTTGGTGCCGTTCGTCAACTTCCAACGCTTCGCTGGCTAGTGTCGAGAGCAACTCATCACTGAATAGCACTTTGTCGCGCAGTCGCTTTTGACGATACGCCATGAACTGGAAATGGGCCACACGAAATGCCCAAGCTTTGAAATTCGAGCCTGGCTCAAACTGACGCCACTGCTTCCAAAGTACGACGTTCGCCTCCTGGAGCACGTCGTTCGCCACGTCGGGGTCGCCGGCAAGCGTCAAGACGTACCCATACAAACGCCCCTGGTGCTGGGTCATCAATTCGACAAAATCGCGGGTTGCGCCTGGATCGTAGGCTGTCATGGGTGCCATTGCCTCATATAAGAAGAGAGCACTCAACGACCGTATCTTACAAGAATGCACCGCGCGGGATGCGACAAAACTCGATCTGACTCCAACGCGGACGATGTCGATGGACGAAGCCCCCCGAGCAGGGCAGCGATAAAATTGGCTGAAATCGAGGCCGCAGCGACCACGGAAGAGCTGCCAGCGTTGGGCACAGCAGTTATTCGCAGAATTGTCTGCGAATTCGTAAGATTTTCGCTCCAGCCGCTATACACTAGATGTCGGTCGACAGTCGGTCGTTCATAGACAGTGCGGTATTCGGGGGCGTTTTCTGCGATTCCGTTTGCAGAAAATACGAAACGGGTGCTGACTCGTCACTGCTCGCTTTTGCATTTCTTACTCCATCGTCGTGAGTGGCGGCGAGTCATCGGACATCTCGGTGACGGAGTATCGTTTAGATCGAGCGCGTCATTTGGGATTGTCTCTGAGATGACCGAAGAACAGTTCCGGAGCCGTAACTAGCAACCGTCGTAGGTTGTACCAGTCTGAGGAGCAGAGCAAGTCATGGATAACTTGGAAATCAGGCGGATCGTTGGCGCGTCGAGTGCATGTTCTCGGACGTCTGCAAAGCGTGGTTTCACGCTCGTTGAGCTACTGGTGGTGATTGCAATCATCGGGATTCTGGTGGCCCTGTTATTGCCGGCGATCCAAGCGGCGCGCGAGGCTGCGCGGCGGACACAATGCAAGAATCAACTCAAGCAGATTGGCTTGGCGATTCACAACCACGTTGACTCGTACCGTGTGTTTCCGACCGGCGGAGCAGTAATCTACCCGAAAATTGAGGATTACGTGGAAAACGGCAAGCCCTACGGTCCCGACAAGCAAGGGCTTGGCTGGGCCTATCAGATCCTGCCCTACCTCGAGGAAGGCGCACTCCAAGGGCTCACTACGCAGGTCCAGTTGCAGGCTGCGGCGATACCACTCTACGTGTGTCCCTCGCGACGGTCGGTCTCGCAGGCTCAGGTCGGCGCCGAAAATCTCGGTGGCCAACAAGTATTTTTGCTCGACTACGCCGCTGTGCAACCATGCACTGTCGAATGTCCAGCCGGCAGTCCGGGCTGTCCCGACCCGGCCCCTCGTTACAATCCGCTGGCCGCGGTGCCCATTTCCCCGGCAGCGTACGACCTAAACTGGCCATCGATTTGGGGAGGCAAGAACATGAACAATAAACAACAGGGCAATTACCAAGTCTACGACGGGGTCATCGTCCGCTCTCCGTGGTGTCGAGGCCTTACCGGCTGCGCGCCTGTTAACCCGGAAGGGAAATTTCTCAAGGGCGCAGCACGACCGACGTCGTTTGCCAAGATCACCGACGGAACCAGCAAAACATTCATGCTGGGCGAGAAGTACGTCCGGTCAGACATGTACGAAGGGGGAGGCTATTCGGACGACCACGGTTGGAGCGAGGGTTGGGATCCCGACGCGATTCGCACGACCTGCTTCCAACCGTATCAGGATAGTGACGGCTACCAGTTTCAGTCACTGGGAGCCGCTGACATTTTCGGACATGACAAAGACATTGTTTACTTCGGATCGGCCCACCCCGGCGGGTTCCACGGTATTTTTGCTGACGGGTCGATTCAGACGCTGAGCTACGATATCGACGTGGTGCTATTCAACGCCATCGCCACGCGGGCCGGCGAGGAAGTGACCGCCGAATAGGAGTTGATTTAATCGATGCGCCCTCACAATGGAACCCCTATGATGAAGAAGTCACGTTTTTCTGCCGCACTCATCACGAGCTTCAGCCTGCTGATGGCGATTTCGGCCGCCAGCCCAGATTGTTGGGCATTTATAACTTTTGTTGGTGACTGTCAGGATCCGGGCTGCCTACCTCCCAACAACCCAAGTACCGATTTCAATCTCGCGACCAATTGGGATCCCACCAACGTTTTTCCTAACACCACAGAGGCCTTTTTGATTCAGAACAACCGCACGGCAACGTTTTCCAGCGGCAGCACCACCCTGGGGGGGCTGATAGTCGCCAACGATTCATTCGGACGATTACGGATGACGGGCGGGTCGCTCACGACCGTAAACAGTATCGAAGCATTCGAGATCGGCCGCGAAAGGTTCCCCAAACCCAAGCAAGGCGACTATAACAACAATGGAATTGTCGACGCGGCTGATTACACCCTTTGGCGGGATACGCTGGACCAAGCCGTGCTCAACCCCGGCGACGGCGCCGATGGCGACCAAAGCGAGGTAATCGACCAAGGCGATTTCGACTTCTGGAATGACCGTTTCGGCCTCGTCACCAAGGGCGGCGAAGTCATCATGACCGGCAGCTCCAGCTTGACGGCCAATGGAGTGATAGTTGGCCGACGCTCGAAAGGGCTACTTACGGTGGGCCCGCAAGCAGTCGTCGACGTTCAAGGCGCAAACTTTGTGGGGGGCGCTGTCCGGAGCAAAGACATGGAAGTCGGTAGCTTCGGGCCGGCATTCATCGCCATTACTAATGAGCCTGGTCTGGAAGCAGACGGGCTGGCTATCGTCGAGGGCACAGTTAATGCGAACGCACTGATTATCAATGCGGCCGGCTCGAAGGGTGAACTGCGTGTTCTCCCTGGTGGTCGGGTGAACTTGAACGGCGCCCTAGTACTGTCACAGTGCAATACGCAATTTTTTCCAAGCGGCTGCGGATTGGTCGCCAATCCGGAGCCGCTGATGTCCTCGAAGCTGACGATCATCGGATCAGGCGGAACCATTAGCGTCGGCGAGTTCGACCCCGTCTTGAGCCCACCGCCTGGCTTCGAACCCGAAATTCGGCGGGATTTTTTTTCTGATTTTCCGGCGGATGCAACCATCTCGTTCACGGCCGATGCGGGGGGCGTGACGCCGATTGTCATCGCCGACAACAGCGCGTTTCCCGGAGAATTCAGCGGCACTGCTCGTCTTGCTGGGACCGTTGGTAGGATACCTGGGACTTTTGCTCAGATGAATCTCGAACTCAATCTCGACGCGTTTCCATTCACTCCTACGTCGACGCTGACGTTAATCGATGTACCGGCCGGGATCGTCGGGGATCCCGCCAGTTTTCATCTTGTCGGCGAGTTTGCGGTGACCTTCTTGGGTACTACGATCGCCGACGTAAACTACGACAACTTGAATGGCAATGTGTTTCTAGACAACTTCCGAATCGGCCCCGCAGCGGGCACGGGGTCGCTGGCGGCGGCTGGCGCAGTGCCTGAGCCTTCGGGTCTGGCGATGATCGTGGCGCTGGGCCTGCTGTTGTGTTCTCATTCAGTGCGGGCGCGAAACGGCAATCGGCCCGGCCGGCACAAATCGAGGGGCCAATCGTTGACCTGAGCGCGCTTTGACAAAACGAACACGGAAGAGAAACATCGAACCTGATGCGATGCAAATTCATTTATTGCGAAGGAGATAAATGACGGGTAGAAGTTCTTTGAGGTCGATATGGAGTTCTGTTCGGAGGGAGTCTTCGTTTTCACTTTTCAACTGGAGAGTCTCATGATGCAAAGTTGTTTGAAATTTGGAATGAGTGCCGCGGCCGTGATCGGCCTGTCGGCAACAATCGCCTTGGCTGGCGATCTGGGGCTGGTCATCAACGGTGACATGGAAGCAGAAAGCCGGTTCGTCCCCCATGGAACCCCTGGCGTGGACACTCTCAACGGCGTCCCGGACGGGTGGGGTCACAGCGCGAACACCGGTTGGAGTAACGGGACCACCGATCCACACATGAGCGGGATCCACTCCTTGAAGCTGGATGACCAATCAGCGTTCTCCATGGAGGAGGGCCGTAGCTTCGTGCTGGCGTTGCCCCGAACATCGGTGGAAGGAGATGTCATACACTTGCATTGGAAGTGGTGGAACACCATCACCAGCAATGTCACCGGCACCGGTGACTCGTTCAGCGCCACCATCCGGATCTCGGAAGTGACGGCCGGCGATAGCAACTGCTGCGATCTGCAAGCGAATGTAACCGCCGCCACCGTACTGACCTCGGGCACGCCCGATGGCTCGCTTGAGGAAGTTTGGCTCTCGATACCGATCCCAGCAGCTATCAATACCTTTGACATCATCTTCAACACGGGTAACCGGCTTCTGGAAGACGCTGACCCCGGCAAGCTCGGCGTAACGGGCACCATGTTCGTCGACGATGTTTCGGCTACTCTTTGGGTTCCTGAGCCGGGCTCGTTGCTGCTGATGAGCATCGGTGGTCTGATCGCGATCGGGTGCCGACGGCGCAGCTAAGATCGGAGTTCTATTCTCTGAATTGGAGCGACGGTCCCGGCAGGCAAGTACCTGCCGGGACCTTTTTATGAAACGCCCATTGAAGATCGAATAGCCAACGAGTCATAAGCGGCCAACGCGAAGTCGAGCATTGGCAACTCGACGCGAAATGGTTACGCGGCTCCTGTAAAGCGGTGCCACGGACTGCCGAGAGTGAAATATGCCGATGAGGTTCGTTGTTCCGACAACTGGCCCACGAAATTCGTATTTTTATTCGTTCTTTGACGTCGGTGGGTGGTGGAAGTAAGGCGATGTTTTTTCAGGTTGCATTGTTAGAACGTCTCCGATCACCAATCGTTTCTGTGATCGCGATGTTGGCTGTTGGGACTGGCGCCACCTCGGCATCGGCGGTGGTGTACACCAACGTGACAGCTGCTGCCAAGATCAATCATGTCCAGAACCAGGGCTTCGGGGCGGGGCAGTTGATCATGACCGGGGGTGCAGCCGCGGGTGACTACGACAACGACGGCTGGGTGGATATTTTTGTCACCCGCCTTGACGCGCCCGACATCCTTTACCGCAACAAGGGCGACGGCACGTTCGAGAACATGTCCACGGTCGCCGGCTTCACTGCCAACCTCCAGACCAACGGCCCGGCATGGGGAGATATCGACAACGACGGCGACCTGGACTTGTACGTCACCGCCGGTGGTGACACTAGGTTCTATATGTATGTCAACGACGGAAGCGGTCACTTTACCGAACAGGCCGTCCAACGTGGTGTAGACGTTGGTGGAGTGTCACGATACGGCCAAAGCGTCACTTTTGGCGATTATGACGGCGACGGGTACTTGGATATCCACACCAACGACTGGGGCAACGAAACCTCCGTGAGCACCTCGCGGCTGCTGCACAACCTTGGTGCTGCCAACCCCGGCCACTTCGAGGACGTCACCGCCGCCGCCGGACTGGATGTCTACCGACCCTCGCAGTTCGTCCCTACCGGCACCGACAACAAAGCCTACCGTTTCTCCTCGACCTTCACCGACCTGGACCGCGACGGCCGCCCCGACTTGGCGATCGCCGGCGATTTTAAGACTAGCCAGTTATTTTGGAACAATGGCGACGGCACATTCACCGACGGCACCGTCGCCGCCGGTGTCGGCACCGGTCAGGATGCGATGGGAATGACCATCGGGGACTATGATGGCGATGGACTTCTGGATATGTTCGAGTCGAACTTGGTCAATGTTCCCGGCGAGACCTTAGACCACAGCGGCAACCGCCTCTACCGGAACAACGGCGACCGCACGTTCACTGACCAGACCGACGCCGCCGGCGTCCGTGACTCCGGGTGGTCCTGGGGCACCACCTTCCTCGATCACGACAACGATGGCGACCTGGACCTGGCTGTCACCAACGGGTGGCCCTTCGAAGTCGGCCAGACTCACCTCTATCAGAACGACAACGGGGTGTTTACCGACGTCTCCAACGCTTCGGGCATCACCAACATCCAAATGGGCCGAGGACTGCTCAGTCTCGACTTCGACAACGACGGCGATCTGGACCTCTTCATCACCAACAACGGCCAAGAGCCGATCCTCTACCGTAACGACGGCGGCAATGTCAACGATTGGTTGAAGATCAAACTCGAGGGGACTGCTTCCAACCGCGACGGCATCGGCGCATTCATCACGGTCGACCCCGACACCAATGTCGTCGGCGACGAGCTTGTCCGGGAGATCAACGCGGGAAGCAATTTCCTCAGCCAGAATGAGATGACAGCGCATTTCGGCTTGGGTCCCAATTCCGGGACCATCGATTTCATCACCGTCGTCTGGCCGAGCGGGGCCGTGCAAGAGTTGAGCAACGTGTCAGCGAATCAAGTTTTGAACCTGGTCGAGATGGTCCTGCCCGGCGACTACAATGCTGACGGCATCATTGACGCGGCCGACTACTCCGTGTGGCGCGACCAGTTCGGCCAGACAGGTACAGGGTTGGCCGCCGATGGAGATGGCAACTCGGTCGTCAACCAGTTGGACTACGACTATTGGAAAGCCGGCTTCGGGAACACCAGCGGCCCCGGCATTGGCTCGAGTTCGGCCGTGCCGGAACCCTCGGGATCGATGATGATCGTGACGCTGGGTTTTTCCTTGATTTCATGTGGTGCGGGAGCGAAGTGGCCGAGGGCGCGTCTGTGGGGATTTCAGTGTCTGAAAACCAGAGTCTAATTCGGACGCACGGCCATCGAGCCCTGTCGTTGGAATCGCCGAGTTCTTCCTGTCCATCTCGCTTGAGTTGCTGTGCGCTGCTGGCCATTGCGATTGTGCAGATGCCGCTCGTCTGCGCGGCGGCGGGACGACAATTCTCGCTTGCGGCAATCAATTTGTTACCCAACGCGCCGACCACCTATCAGATGCGCGATTGGCAACAGACTGCCACGGACTTTGACACGCTGGCGTTCGACACGACCGCGACGGGAGAATTCTTGCCCCTGGTGAGGATCGACATCACGCCGGTGTCGCCCGACCTGCAGCAGGGCTTCGGTTTGCCAGCCTACGTTGGCGAAACGCGCAACTTTGGCGAAACTGGCGAGCCAGTCCATGAGGCGATCTCGTCGTTGGCCGCGGTGCTCGGCGGTACGCTGGTGGGTGTCGACAAATCGGCCGGCCATTACAACTGGGTCAACATGACGCGCGAGTATTATGTGAATCGCAATTCGCAGTTTATCGTGCTTAATACGCCGTTCTCGGTCTCGGGGCAAAGTGCCTGGTACGAAGTTTACCCGAATATTCTGTTCTACAGCATTGCCGATCGCTATCCGCAGGAAACGGCCCTGCAAACGATCGCCAATTCGATCGACGGCCGCTTTTACAATGCCGTCAATACGCTCACCGCCGGCGGCACTGCGGCCAACTTCAATTATACCGCCTTCGACTTCCGCACGAACCAGCCTGTCAACAATGGCATTTGGCGCGAGCCAGACATGGGCCTCGGCATGGCTTGGCTGCAACATGCCGCCTATTGGCGCAAGCATGAGTCCGACCCGGCGACCGCCGCAGCCCACCTCAACGCAGTTGACTGGGCCCTCGAATACTACGAGCAAATCTCCACCAACCCCGATTACGAAATCTTAATGCCCTTCGGCGCCTACACGGCCGCACGGATGAACGCCGAGCACGGGCGAAACTACGATGTGCAAAAGCTGGTCGGTTGGGTCTTCGATCGCAGCAGTGCCAGGCCCACGAAGCTGATGATTAGCGGCGAGCCATGGGGCGGCGAAGACGTGGGAGGTCTGATGGGCTTTACGGTGCCTAACACGGGTAGCGACGTCCGTGGCTACTCTTTTTCGATGAATACGTTTGCCACTGCCATGCCCATGGTGCCGCTCGCACGCTACGAAGACCGCTACACCCGCGCCATTGGCAAGTGGATGCTCAACGCCGCCAGCGCTGCCCGGCTTTTCTACGCCGATGCCCACGCCGCCGAGAACCAATCTTCGGAATTTTGGGCGGGCGATCCGGAGCACTCCATCGCCTACGAGGGCCTGCGGCATCACTGGCTCGCAGCAAACGATAGCGAAGAACTTTTCGCCGGCGGCGACCCGCTCACATTTGGCTGGGGTCCGCAGACGGATTTCAGCATTTACGGCTCTGCCGTCTCGGGCGTCTTCGGGTCGATCATCAAATCGACCAACGTCGAAAAAATCCTGCAACTCGACCTGTTGGCCACTGACTTTTATCGCGACACGGCACATCCCACCTATCTCTACTACAATCCACTGACCACAACGCAAGCGGTCGAGATCGATTTGGGTGCCACGGGAACGTTTGACTTATACGACGCGGTGGCCAATCGCTTCGTCGCCCGCGGCGTGGGAGGCAAGACGACGTTCGCTGTGCCCGCCGACGATGCGGTGATGCTTGTGCTGGTTCCCGCGGGCGGCAGCGAAACGCGCGTGGGCCGGCGGTTACTCGTCGACAATGTAGTCATCGACTACAACGCTACGATATTACCTGGCAATTTGGTCCGCAATCCCGACGTCGATTCCGCGGTCAGCAGCGGTGCGGCGCGCCCTTCCGACTGGCACTACAGCGCTGGCGCAACCTGGTCTAGCGACGAGGCCTTGAGCCCCACGCATTCGCTGGAACTCGTCGATCAAAGCACGGGTGCGGCCGAAGAATGGCGGAGCTATGCGACCGCAGTGCCGGAGGGGGAAGATCGCTCGCTGCAAGTCCGCTGGTTCTGGAAATACGCTATCGAGCCTGGCAGCGAGTTTCGCGCCCGATTACGGCTCTCTGCCGACGACGTCACCTCGCTTGATCTCACCAATTCGCTCGCAGAATTCAACTTTACCGTCGCCGGCGTGGCAGGTGGGTTTGAAATGTTCGAAACCACCATTGCCCTGCCCGATAATATCCGTTCGTTCGACATAACTTTCATCTCCGGCGGTGCGCTCGCAGCGCTGGGCACCCTTTACATCGACGACATCTCTGTGGCACTGGTAACACTGGCGGCGCTGCCTGGCGATTACACCCGCGACGGCGTGGTTGATGCCGCCGACTACTCGCTCTGGCGAGATTCGCTCGGCGCGACGGGCCCGAATCTGGCTGCCGATGGCAATGGCGACCAGATGGTCACCCAACTCGACTACGACCTCTGGCAGGCAAATTTTGGGGCCACCCTAGCAAACGCGGGCTTGTCGGACGCCACAGACGCTGTCCCAGAACCTTCATCCATGGGCCTGTTGATGCTGTCAATCGCGGCAGTCGTTTCCGATAAGTGGCGACAGGCGGTGCGCGAATGAGCAGGAATTATTATTGGTCGAGGGAATTCTTGCTACGAATCGTTGTGGTGGCGGCGTGGCTCGCTGCCTGGGTCCCATGCACGGCCACCAGCTACGCAGCGGAAAATCCGCCCGCGGAAATTATTTGCGTTGCCGAAATGCCAAATCTGCCTCAGCCGTTGATCATCCGCGATTGGGCGCAGGTCACTCGCGACTATCTGGATCTGGCATTAGACTTCGAGCGATCAGGCGATCATTTGCCGCTCGTCGGCTGGCTCGACGACACCCAGAACATGGTGTCGCTTCCCTCCTACATCGGTGGTCCACGCGATCCGGAAGCAATCAACTATCTCGCTGCAGTGATCAGCGGCACACTGGTCGGAGTCGATATGCAGCAGTATCGCGGCCAGGACTGGGTTGCCATGGGCGCCAACTTTTTCAATGAAGCCGAGGGTGTGTGTGTCAACCGAATGGGTAGTGAGACGGGGAATTCGTTTTGGTACGACTTGCTGCCCAACGTGCTGTTCTACCAACTCAATGCCCTATACCCAGATAGCGCTTCGCGTAGTGACCAGGCACGCCGCATCGCTCACAAGTGGCAAGCAGCCTGCGTCGCTTTAGGTGGTCAGGAAGATCCACCCGTACTACCGAATTTTGATCACACTGGCTTTAATCTCCGCTCGATGAAGCCAGTCGAGAATGGCTGGATTGAACCAGAAGCGGCCGGTGGCATCGCTTGGCTCGAGTATATGGCCTGGCGGCAATTCGGCGATCCACAGTTTCTCACCGCCACCGATTGGGCGCTAAAAGCACTCGAAGCGCGACCAGCGGAGCAAAGCCCGCTCTACGAAGTTCTGCTGCCGTACGGGGCGCTTACTGCAGCCCGCATGAACGCAGAACTCGATCGCCACTACGATGTCACCAGGCTCATGAATGCCTGCTTTGAAGCGCGTCAGCGACCACAGGCTCGGCCCGGTTGGGGCGTGTTGGCTGATCGCTGGAACGGTACGGACGCCCATGGCCTCGTCGGCAGTACAACCGACGGGGAGGGCTACGCCTTTGCCATGAACACTTATCAGTGGGCCGGTGCGCTGGTGCCGATTGCCCGCTACGACACGCGCTACGCCAGAGACATCGGCAAATGGATGCTGAATTTGGCGAATGCTTCGCGTCTGTTCTACGCAAACGCACATGCTCCGAATCACCAATCAAGCTCTGCGTGGGCGGTGGCACACGATCCCAACTCGGCGATTGCCTATGAAGGAATTCGTAAGTGGAAGCGCGGTTCGGCTGTGGCCACCGACGAATTCGAAACCCGCGGCGGACGCGTCATTGCCGGCAATTACAGTTCGACCCATTTGGTTCGCGAACAAGAGAATGGCATCGAATTGCTGAAAGAATCGCCTGACTATCGGCCTCTAGAGCATCTTTGGGTTTTCCAACTACCAGACATCGCCAAGCGCTGGCTCGTCATTGCGGCCGAGCGGATCGATGGCGGAAATTTGGGCAACGAGTTCCGCTTTTCGTATGCCACCAGCCCCAAGGGGCCCTTCACACCTGCGTTTTCGATTGTCGGCAAAGGTCCTGCTCAGGTTGTCGAATTGCCAGCCGAACTACGGGGCAAGTTCTATGTTAAAGCCGAAAGCAGCGGTCATTCGGATAATTGGAGTGGCCCCGATCGGCTGGCGGTTGATGCAATTTCGATCACATTTCGTTCGCCCACCATCGGCCCCTTTGCACAGGGGGATAGCTTGGTTACGTTCGTTGACTTGCTGGACGAAGCCACCGCGCCGATCGTGCTCTATCGCCCTGCGTCGGACGTCACCGATTTCGGAGTCTATGGCAGTTCGCATGTGGGCATCCTCGGTGGTATTGTCCGTACGACGAATGTCGCGGGAATTCTCCAACTCGATTTACTCAAAACAGACTTTTTTCACGACGCAGCCTTTCCTACTTATCTTTACTACAATCCTCATGCCACGGAACAGACTATCGAAATTGAGTTGGGCGACGAGGTTTACGATCTCTACGACGCAGTTCGCGACGAAATCATCATGACGAACGTGACGAAACTAGTAAGCATTGCCATGCCCGCCGACGCAGCGCGGATTCTCGTTCTGGTTCCCGCCAACAGCCAGTTGGATCACGCAGCACAGCGGACCCTCGTCGACGGGATTGTCGTGCGCTTCAAATAGGAACCGCAGCCCACACATGCGAGAACTCGCTCCATGCCCGATATCGCCCAACGTTTTGCCGAGAACCCACTGCTCCACCCCGCCGACATTCACCCCAGTATTGCGGGCATGCGCGTCGAGTGCCTGTTGAACCCGGGCGTGTTTCAATTTGCGAGCAAAACCTGGATGCTGCTTCGCGTGGCCGAGCGACCAGCACAACAGCCGGGGAAGACTTCACTTCCGATTCTCGACTCTCGTGGCCAACTCGAAATTCTCGAATTCGACAACGAAGACCCTCGGCTCAACCGCGACGATGCTCGCGTGATTCGTTACGAGGGACGCGACTTTCTCACCACGATGTCCCATTTCCGCCTGGTCGCCAGCCAAGACGGGATCCACTTTTCGGAACAGTCAGGCTACCCGGCAATATTCGGCTTGGGCGAACTCGAATCGTATGGCATCGAAGATTGCCGGGTCACGCAGATTGGCGACACCTACTACCTGACCTTCACTCAAGTCTCCGAACATGGCGTGGGGATCGGCATGCGTTCGACGAGCGATTGGCAATCGTTTTCGCGCCACGGGATGATCCTCCCGCCTCATAATAAAGACTGCGCCATTTTCAGCGAGCAGGTCGCTGGCAAGTACTACGCCTTGCATCGGCCGAGCAGCCCGTGGCTAGGGGGCAACTACATATGGCTGGCCGAGTCGCCCAACCTGGAACATTGGGGTCGTCATCGTTGCTTGGCCCACAGTCGGCCTGGCATGTGGGATAGCGCTCGCATTGGCGCCGGGGCCGCCCCAATCCGTACGTCCGAAGGCTGGCTGGAAATCTACCACGGCGCCAACGAAGAAAACCGCTACTGCCTCGGCGCGCTGCTGTTGGACCTAGAGGCACCGTGGAAGGTCTTGGCTCGCTCGCGCGAGCCGATCATGGAACCCATTTCCGACTACGAATGCAACGGCTTCTTCGGCAAGGTCGTATTTACGAATGGGCATCTGGTCGACGGCGACACGCTGACAGTGTATTACGGCGCCTCAGACAGCGTGATCTGCGGAGCTCGCTTTTCGGTCGAGAAGATTCTCCTCAGTCTCCGGTGATTTGCGTAATGACGAAAATCCTACACGAATATCGGCATTTCCTCTCGTACCCGCACGACATGCGAATCCTGTTGCTGACGAATCTGATCTATGCGTTCGTCCTGCCGGTGATCGACGTGTTTGTCGGCGCCTACGTCATGCGAAATTCGCTGGACGTCAAAATGGTTGTGCTTTATCAATTGGCCGTCTACACCGGTATACCTTTCACCTTTCTGATCAACGGCTTCCTGCTGAAGCACATTAACATCAAGCGGCTCTATTCTGCGGGCATGTTGCTCAGCGGGATTTCCATGGCCGTGATGATGTCGCTTGGCACGCTAGACTTGTGGGGTGTTGGCACGGCCGGTTTGATCATGGGTATGTCGTTTGGCTTGTTCTGGGCCAATCGCGATTTTCTCGCGCTCTCGACCACTAACGACTCAAACCGCAACTACTACTACGGGCTCGAGACTTTCTTCTACACCAATACGTACGTGATCGTGCCGATTGCCATCGGATGGTTCATTGAAGGCACCGGTCGGCAGGGTTGGTTCGGCGGCGACCGCAACACCGCCTATCAAATCGTCACCGCGATTGTTTTCCTGCTCACGATTAGTTCCTCAATCTTGGTTCACCGCGGCCACTTCGAGAACCCACCTAATTCGCAGTTTATTTTCTTCCGCTTCCATTGGCTCTGGAACCGAATGCAACTGCTCGCCATCTTAAAGGGGCTGGCGCAAGGCTACATCGTCACCGCCCCGGCCATGCTCGTGATGCGGTTGGTCGGAGAAGAGGGCGCGCTCGGCACGTTGCAAGCGGTGGGCGGCATCCTCTCGGCATTCTTGCTCTATTTTATCGGCCGCACAACAAAACCCCAGCAGCGGCTTGTGATCTTCTCGATCGGGTTGACGCTATTTTCTCTGGGCGGGCTGGCGAACGCCGTGCTCTACAACGCGCTGGGGGTATTTCTCTTCATGGCCTGCCTGCTGCTCAGCCGGCCGCTCCACGACATCGCCTATTTCCCGATCCAGATGCAGGTTATTGATACTGTCTCCGCCATCGAGCAGCGCAACAGATTCGCCTATATCTTCAGCCAGGAATTTGGTTTCTACATCGGTCGCTTCGCCGGCTGCATGCTCTTCATCCTGCTCGCCAACAAAGTATCCGATACCTTTGCCCTGCGTTACGCGCTGCTGATGATTGGATTAGTCCAATTGCTGTCGATTATAGTCGCAAGACGGGTCGTACAAGGTTGTACCGACGTGAAACCGACCGACTTCGTTGAACCAGAGAGAACTTCCTTGCCAGTTTTGGCTTAGGGCGACTGGCTCTAACAATCGACCACTACAGCCAAGCAGGCACAATACAGATTATCGTCCACTTCCAGGCCGGCGAAGACGCGATAATTAGAAATGCTGTTACGAACTATTCCGAAGAATTCGAGGATGTCGCCTTCCAGATTCAGCAACGTGTGCATCTTGGCGGCCCCCTTGGTCTGGCGAAATCTGTCCCCGGGGAGAGTATCGACAGGCGGAGGTCGATCGTGGAAGCGTCGAACGCGTAGACGGTGGCATCCAAGTTGATGCCCCAAGTCTTCCTCGGCTCAGATCGCGCGTGCCTCTCTAATCAGCATCTGGTCGAAGTCCGCGTAGATCCGCCAATCGCGCTGCTGAGCGGCCGGTCCGGTCCACTTCGAGACAACGTGCTATCGACTGACAGGCGACCCGAATGGCGCCGTTGGGCCCGAATTTGAGCAGTTGCTCGACTTGGCGGCTATGTAACCCACACAGCACGAATGACCGCTTAGCTCGGACAGCCTCTTACAGATGAACGAGTCAGCGCCTTCCGTGGTCGACGAGATCGTCTGTTGCGGGGTTGTCACGTAGGAAAGGGCGACTACGGCCAGTGTGCCCAAGAGAAAAACTTGTCGCCGCGCGAAATCATAGTTCCATTGGTGGTCCTACTCGTATCACGTATCGTATCACTCAGCCGATGAAGATTGCCGCCTCGAGAGACGGCAATAGAAGGAAACGGCCTTGTCGAACAACTACGACCTATTGATGAATGCGGTGTCGTGCTGTCACAACAGCTTGTGGAAAAATGTGAATTGTTCGACAAGTCCGAAGGAAACTGTCGTCAACTAACAGGTATCTTCTCAACCGCTAGCACTCCTGGCAGTTGACTTTTTTGCGAAACTGCTATGAATTGGGTTATGGCCAGATTGGATGTACAAGTGATTCTGGAGGAGGTTGAACGGCTGCTGGCAGAGGAGACGCTGTCCGGGCG
>JBGSUJ010000171.1:0-16903 GCA_041753435.1 Pirellulales bacterium
CACCGCCATGATTCAAGTCAGCCAAACGCATCTCATGCTCCGGCGGCTCGCGCCGGCCGACGAGCGACAATTCCGCTACCGAGCCCGAGCGGCTTAAAACCTCACAAAAACCTGCAAATCTTTTTCGGATAGACTCTAACAATTCAACGAGTTGCTCTCCGGCGACTGATCCGTTTGGATTTCGCATCGGCCCGCAGCGTTTCGACAAACCCTTCGGCGGCCGGCGAGAGCACCTTGCCTTTGCGAAGCACCACTCCGTAGGTCCGGGACGGAAAGTAGCGTCCGAGCGGCACGGTGTGGAGGTGGTCGGCGCCGCTGAGACAGTGACTCATCACAATCGAGATGCCCAGGCCCAACTCGACGTATCGCTTGATCACGTCGTAGCCGCCTACTTCCAGCCGGACGTCGTAGTCTAGCTTGTGCTCGGCAAACACCGATTCGACGACGCTGTGGGTGCTGAGATTCTTGGGCGGTAAAATGAGCGGATACTTGGCGACGTCTTTGAGTGTCAATCGTTTTCTCTTCGCTAGCGGATGATCGTGCCGCATGATCAGGATGGGTTCGTAGGTCACGACCGGATGAAACGCGATGTCGGGCGGTGTGTCGAGCATCGGGCCAATGGCGAAGTCGACATCTCCCTCACGTAGCAGTTCGAGGCCTGCCTTACCGGTGACGTTGTGCAGCCGCACGTCGACCTGCGGGTGCTCGCGTGCGTATCTTTCGACGAACGGCGGCAGCAGGTATTGAATCGTCGATCCGCCCGCTGCGATGTTCACCACGCCGCGATCGGGCGATTCGCGGAGCGACGAAAAGGTTTCCTCGAGCGAGTCGATCGCTTCGACCAGCGGGCGAGCGAGTTCCAATAGTCGCTGGCCGTCGTGAGTGAGCGCGATCCGCGGCCCCCGCCGCTGAAACAATTGGGCGCCCAGTTCTCGCTCGAGCGCTTGGATCTGCAGCGAAACCGAAGGCTGGCTCAGTAGCAGTTTTTCGGCCGCTCTCGAAATACTCTTGGTGCGCGCCGCGTAGCAAAAGCCACGCAGTTGCTGGAGACGGTTCTGTTTGTAGCGAGACTTAACAGTGGCCATCGAGCAGCTTTCCGCAATGGAATAAACTTCGATTCTTCCATTTGCATCCTACACACTAGATTGCTGCGGTCAATATTCATGATTGATATTTATTAGTTTTGCAAATGCTACGGACAACGCTAGGCTGCAATACGTGGCCTGCAACGCTCGTGATGTTGCGGCGAGCTTTTCTCCGCATCGGCACTGCGAACAACCGACGCAATTCCCACATCTACAGCTAGGAACCAACTATCGTGTCTACCACGATTCTGCCAGCACTTGGCGTCAGTCGAAGTTTTGACGGTATCGAAGTCTTAGACCCTCTGTCACCGGCTCATGCCGCCATTCTCTCGGCCGATGCGCTGCAATTTGTCGCCGGTTTGCAACGCGAATTCAACGCACGTCGACACATTCTGCTCGCCCAACGGCGGGAGCGACAAATCCAATTCGACGGTGGTCGCCTCCCCGATTTCCAACACAGCACCGAAGAAATTCGCGCTCAGCACTGGCGCATTTCGCCGCTGCCGGTCGACTTGCGCGATCGCCGAGTCGAAATTACCGGCCCGGTCGATCGCAAGATGGTCATCAACGCGCTCAATTCCGGGGCCAACTGTTTCATGGCCGACTTCGAGGATTCCCATTCGCCCACGTGGGCCGGCACGCTCGACGGCCAGGCCAATCTCTGCGATGCGGTGGCTGGCACCATCGAATATGTACAGCCCGACAGCGGTAAACACTATTCTCTCAACGACCAAGTGGCGACGCTCATCGTTCGTCCGCGCGGGTGGCACCTCGATGAACGCCACCTACGCGTCGACCGCCGGCCGGTCTCTGCGTCGTTATTCGATTTTGGCCTGTTCTTCTACCACAATGCTCAGCGACTGATCGACAAAGGCAGCGGGCCCTATTTCTACCTTCCAAAGCTGGAGAGTTATCTCGAAGCGCGGCTGTGGAACGACGTTTTCATTAAGGCGCAGCACGACCTCGGCATTCCATCAGGAACAATTCGAGCCACGGTGCTGATTGAAACGATCCTGGCGGCGTTCGAAATGGACGAGATTCTGTCTGAACTGCGCGAACATTCGGCCGGACTGAACTGCGGTCGCTGGGACTACATCTTCAGTTTCATCAAACGTTTCCGCCGCCGTCCCGACATGATCCTGCCCGATCGGGCCCAGGTGACGATGACAACACATTTTTTAAGATCCTATTCCCTCTTGGCGATCAAAACCTGTCATCGGCGCGGGGCACCTGCGATCGGTGGGATGGCCGCTCAAATTCCGATCAAAGACGATCCCGTAGCAAACGAACAGGCACTCAGCAAAGTCCGCGCCGATAAGCATCGCGAAGCGACCGATGGGCACGATGGCACCTGGGTCGCCCACCCGGGCCTGGTTGAAGTCGCCAAACATGAGTTTGATGCAGTGATGCACGGTCCGAATCAAATCGATCGTACCCGCGCAGACGTCCACGTCACCGCCCACGATTTGTTGGAAGTACCCGCGGGCACGGTTACCGAAGCAGGCCTGCGGCTGAACATTCGCGTCGGGGTGCAGTACTTAGAGGCTTGGCTGCGGGGCAGTGGCTGCGTCCCACTCTACAACTTGATGGAAGACGCCGCCACGGCCGAGATTTCACGTACTCAGGTCTGGCAATGGCTGCACAACGCCCAAAAATTCAACGACGGCCGCACGCTGACCCTCGCACTCTTTCGCCGAATTTTTTCCGAGGAATTGGAACGGATTGCCGACGAGGTCGGCCCGCAGCGATACCAGAGCGGACGATTCATGCTGGCCGCCAAACTCTTTCAAGAAATTATCGAGCAGGATGAGCTCGAAGAGTTTCTCACCATCCGCGCATATCAGCATCTGGACTGATGCAGAATGCCCTGCGATTTCCTGTCTCCCGCCCCTTTTCTCTCTTCTCAACCCGAGGACTAGTTTGATGAACGATGCACATCGCCACCACATGCTCAACCCTGAATCCCGCGAGGGCCTGCGTAAGCAATCCGTCGAGGCCCTCAGACGTCATTGGGCAGAAGACGATCGTTGGCGCGGCGTCACTCGGCCGTTTACTGCTGAGGAAGTCATTCGCTACCGAGGCTCGATCGGCATCGAGCATACGCTCGCCCGCCGCGGTGCCGAGCGGCTCTGGAAACTGCTTCACTGTGAAGACTATGTCCACGCGCTGGGCGCCGTAACCGGCAATCAAGCAGTGCAGATGGTGGCAGCAGGTTTGAAGTCGGTTTACGTCAGTGGTTGGCAGGTGGCGGCAGATGCCAACCTCGCCGGCCAAACTTATCCCGACCAAAGCCTCTATCCGGCCAACAGTGTCCCCGCGCTGGTGCGGCGGATCAATCATGCCTTTGAGCGGGCCGACCAAATCTCCATGCTTGAAGAGCGACCCGACGGCATCGATTGGTTCGCGCCGATGGTTGCCGACGCCGAGGCCGGCTTCGGTGGCCCGCTCAATGCCTTCGAGGTCATGCGCGAAATGATCGATGCCGGGGCCGCAGGCGTCCATTTCGAGGACCAACTTTCAGCGGCCAAGAAATGTGGTCACATGGGCGGCAAAGTGCTTGTGCCGACCCAGGAGTTTGTCACACGACTCGTGGCCGCTCGACTAGCTGCCGACGTGTGCAATGTGCCCACGGTCTTAGTTGCTCGTACCGACGCCGACAGCGCCGGCTTGTTGACGAGCGACGTCGACCAACGCGATCGGCAATTCGTCACCGGCGAACGGACCGAGGAAGGATTCTTCCGCATTCACGGCGGTATCGAGTGTGCGATCGCCCGCGGACTCGCCTATGCGACGTACTGCGATATGATTTGGTGCGAAACCTCGCATCCCGATTTGGCCGAGGCCCGCCAGTTTGCCGAAGCAATCCAGCGGGAATTCCCCGGCAAGTTGCTAGCTTACAATTGT
The DNA here is from genome assembly GCA_041753435.1 of Pirellulales bacterium. Taxonomy (GTDB): domain Bacteria; phylum Planctomycetota; class Planctomycetia; order Pirellulales; family Lacipirellulaceae; genus DASYDU01. The sequence goes on from JBGSUJ010000171.1 coordinate 3,990, forward strand.
TCGCCCTCGTTCAATTGGCGGCTGAACATCGACGATGCGACGATCGCCTGCTTCCAACGCGAGCTTGGGGCGATGGGCTATAAGTATCAGTTTGTCACGCTAGCGGGGTTCCACGCCCTGAACTTGAGCATGTTCAACCTCGCGCGCGGCTATTCGCACGAGGGGATGACCGCCTACGCCCGGCTGCAAGATGAGGAATTCGCACAGGAGCGAGACCACGGCTATCGGGCCGTCAAGCACCAGAAATTCGTCGGCACCGGCTTCTTCGACAAGCTGATGACGACCATCTCTGCCGGGCGCTCCTCGGTCACTGCTCTCGATGGTTCGACGGAAGAAGCACAATTTGAAGATGCAGCGGCCTAGCCGCGAGGGTGGATGTACCAAACACGCAGCATTCTTACCGGCATGTCGTGCGGGTGGATGGAAGGAACCCTCCACTCGTGCGACCACCCAATGCGAGCATCAAATATCAGCGCTACAGACAACGATCCTGGCGGCTTTACCTGGGCTGCCTTTATTCCGTAACTTATTGCCAGCGTTGGTTTTAACGAATAGACCGGCCATCTTGTCGGCAAGTCCGTCTGGCAATTTGACGGCATGCTCGCTAAAATCTGTTCCATCGATGCGGCTCCACGGCTCGATAACCTTTTCCCAGCCATGGACGTATTGATAACCGGCAGCCAGCGACAGCGAATAGTAGCGTTGTCCGTTGGTTCGCTGAGATCCCACCAAACAACCGAGATCCGTCTCACTTTGACGACGGTATTCTCGATATGAGACGCTTTTGCGGCCGCTCGGCGTGGTCGCGGATTAGCTCCCCCGGGGGCGTCACCAGTATAAAACGCTTAGCTTGACAACCCCTGCGATCGACCTCGGTTCGAATCGTGGCAAGTGAATTCGGTTGGCACGCACGTTGCGTTAGAGACAAATCGTGATGCTGGCTCGCGTTGGGCCAGTGACGATTTGACCCCATGCTGGCTTGCCCCGGAAGAGAGACACGGCGCTTAACACCCATCCAATATTTCCAGGCACCTTCGTTTCAAATGGGCGAATTACCTGCCAGGAGAAGTCACGATGAATTGCTCGCAGTCCAAGACTTCCTATTTTCAGATGACGTTGCTGATTGGCGCGATGCTGGCTGGCTTCGGCGTGGCCAAAATTCTGCCGGAACGCCATCCTCTAGCCGCCTATGTCCCGCAAACTGAAACCATCCCCACTGCCGCCGTCTTTAAGCAAGCCAACACCAGCAAGTCCCCGCGTGATGCATCTCGCGAACTTACAGGTATCGACGTTGATGTCCGCCGCCTGACTCTGCTCGGCCGCATCTCGTAATGATGCATTATCTCAACTGGTTCTTTTAGGCCTTTCTCCGCTTGTGTTGGCGAGAGGCGTGTAGAACGACGGGTTGCTCTCCTCGCGAACGGTGGTTGCTCCGCGCTTGTTTTGTCTTTTGGCTTCCCATGTTCATGCACTGCAACCGGAAAAGCTGGCTTGGCCGGCGAGCGTTGTCATCGTGTCCGTATCCCATCAGCGACCCCAAACTTAGAAAGTCGCATCGTGACCACAGAAACTTACCCTACCTTGGACCACTCCCGCGTCGATGCCTTTGCTGAGCGCTTGTTAAGCATTATCACTGCGGGTGCGTTGAACCTGATGATCAGTATCGGGCATCGTACGGGACTCTTCGATGACCTGGCCAATCTGCCGCCTTCAACATCTGTGCAGATTGCTGATCGTACCCATCTGAATGAGCGTTACGTCCGCGAGTGGCTTGGTGCGATGACCTCCGGCCGAATCATCGAGTATTACCCTGCCGATGGAACTTACAAACTTCCGGCCGAACATGCCGCGTTGCTTACTCGCGGTGCCCAGCCGTTGAACTTTGCCAGCACGACGCAATTTTTTTCGATTCTCGGCGGTGTAGAAGACAAGATTGTCAAGTGTTTTCGCAGTGGTGGCGGAGTGCCTTATCAAGACTTTCATCGCTTTCATGAAGTCATGGCCGAAGAAAGCACCCAAACGGTCGTTGCTGCCCTCACCGATCACATTCTTCCACTTGCGGACAGATTGATTGAGCGGTTGGAAGAAGGCATCGATGTGCTTGACATCGGGTGTGGCAGCGGGAGGGCGCTCTGTCGCATGGCTTTTGAATATCCCAGCAGCCGCTTTATCGGATTCGATTTCTGTGTCGATGCAGTCAATGCCGCTCAGGCCGAAGCTGAGAGGCAAGGCTTGACCAATCTCCGGTTCGAGCGCCGCGACGTTACTCAGCTCGGGCTGTCAAACCAGTTCGATTTGATTACTGCGTTCGACGCCATCCACGATCAGGCCCATCCGCACACGGTGCTCGCGCAAATTGAAGCAGCGCTTCGCCCAGGAGGAACGTTCCTGATGCAAGATATTCTCGCCTCAAGCCACCTCGAAAAAAACATCGAGAATCCCCTTGCGACTTTCCTCTACGCCATCTCGTGCATGCACTGCATGACGGTCTCGCTGGCGCATGACGGGGCAGGCCTGGGTACCTGTTGGGGACGGGAACTTGCCGAAAAGATGCTGCGAGATGCCGGTTTCACCGACATTTCGGTAAATAAACTGCCTCACGACGACATGAACTATTACTACCTTGCCAAGAAGCGTTCGTAGCTGGGCCGCACAAAGCTCAAATGCTCCGTATCAACTGAACCGTGGTGCCGGCCGTCGTTAGTTCGACTCGGACAAAACTCGATGGGAGCTGGCCACGCGGCATACGTTGCCAAAGTTCACTTTGGGATGCGGTAAACCGGCAGAGGTCGGCCTGTTGTCACAAGCGGCATGTGGGCTGGCGTGCGGAAAAGGCTGCTACTCGAACGGGGTTCGAGAATTAACGCCGCCAAGCGACCGCGTGGCTGATTCATATCGATCCACAGGTCACCAGGCTGCGCTCGCAACTGCACCGTACGCTCGCGGGCCCGATCGAGTGTGATCCCGGTCTTCGCTGAAGCCGAACTGGAGCACGAGCTGGAGCAGTTGAGCAGTCGGTTCCCGCCGACTTCCTCTCCCTGGCCCAATTTCACCACTTGTAATTGGCCACGCGATGATATATACATAAGTTCACATTCCCAAAACCACGCTTCTCCCACGTCCTTGCTTCCCGATCCCAGCACGCGCGGAACTGTGTTCCTGCTGCGCGTTGGGCCAACGCTCCGCGTCTAGCGATCTCACTGTCTCCCTGCTCCCGGCCAATAATTTGTCCCCTTAAGAAAATTGAGACTCGATACCTCGAAAACCACCTCCAACACTCGCCGAACCCTCAACCCTAAATCTTGAACCCTCGACCCTTCCCCCACGGCGTTTGAGGCTACCCTGCTCCGCAAGGCGTGTGAGGCAATTTCCTCCGCCAGCGGTTCCTCTGCCAAGAAAAACAGCGTCGAGGCCACCCATCCCTCCGCCGTGGAAATCTGATGCTCTTTGAAAACTTGAATTCAGCTGTTAGCGAAAACTCGTTAGCTAGCGTGCGTGGTAAGCAATTACACCAGCCGCCTCCTTCAGCGCCCAAATGCGCGCCAATTCTCCGTTTTCTTGACCCCCGACCCCCGACTCCTGCTCCCCTGTTTTTTCTGTGACATCTTCGAAACTTTAACGACTTACGACGACGCCCTCGTGTCATCTTCGAAAAAACAAGGCGCTTTTGAAATGCCGCCCTGTCATCTTCGGGAAAACAAGCGGTTTGCGTCAATTCGCCAATCGCGACAGCGACAGAAAGCCAATCGGCAGCTTCGTTGCTCCGTCCAGTGCCAAGTCGGCCAGTGCTTGACCCAACACCGGCGCGAATTTGAATCCGTGGCCCGAAAGCCCTGCTGCATACACCACGTTCTGATACGCCGGATGAAGATCGACGACAAAATGCTCGTCTGGCGACATCGTATAGAGGCAAACCAGATGATCGACCACCCTCGCCGCAACTTCTGGCAAAAACCCAGCCACAAATCGCTGCACCCGCTGAAACTCGTCAGGGTCAATCGTTCGCTCAACCCGTGCCGGGTCGTCGACTGTCGCACCGCCCGAGTGTTCGGCGATTTTCATCGTCCGCCCGTCCATCCGCGGAAAGCCATAAAAGACCCCCTCTGGCAATTCGCACAAAAACACCGGGAAGCCTCCAGCGGCATCGTACTGGGCCGAGTCGACCGCCAACCAGAACAGCGATTTGCGCCTCACTTCCAAGGCGAGCTGCAACCCGCTCAGCAGTCGACTCGCCCAAGCACCGGCCGTAACAATCAACTTGCCTGCCGAGTATTCGCCCTTGGCCGTTCGCACACAAACACCACCTACGTCGGCCCGCCAATCCACCACCTCCGTATCACGCAAGACATCCGCGCCCGCTGCCTCGGCAGCCGCCAGGTGTGCTGCCACGCAATCTTCTACCAACAAATAGCCGGCAGTCGGTTCGAACACACCTACCAACTCAGGCGGTACACGCAGTCCGGGCCAGCGCTGTTGGATCTCCTGCGCTCCGAGCGGTTCTACCGGCAACTGGTGCTGCTCCGCCGCGCGCATGACACCCGGCACAACCACGCCGTCGGCTGGTCCCATTTCCAACAGCCCCACTTGCTGGAACAGTGTTTGGCCGCTCTGCTGCTCCAGTTCGTTCCACAGCCGGTAGCTCTCTTTGAGCAGCGGCACGTAGTTCGGATGTTCAAAGTAGGCCTGGCGAATAACCCGCGTTTGCCCGTGACTGCTGCCACGATCATGCGGCGGATTAAAGCGATCGATGCCCATCGCTCGCACACCCCGCCTCGCCAGCGTCCACAAAGCGGCGCTCCCCACGCCGCCCGCTCCAAGCACGATCACATCGTAGGTTTGCATGGGAAAAATCGTCTGTTGTCACTGGCCTGCTGTCAGTGGATAGTAGACTATCAGATTAAAACAACGAACTGCGGACCCCTAACCACTAACAAGATCGGTCGAACGCGTCGAGTGGAAACTATTCTTGTCACCGGTGGGGCAGGTTTTCTCGGTAGTTGGTTTGTCCGCCATTGGTTAGCGGAAGGCCTCGGCCGCGTTGTCGTGCTCGACCAGCTGACTTACGCCGGCAGCCGAGAGTCGCTTGCGGCTGTGAGTGACCATTCCGAACTTATCTTCCACCAGGGCGACATTGGAGATGGCGCGCTGCTTGCAGCTTTACTGGCCGAATTCCAACCGCAGGCGATTCTCAACTTTGCCGCCGAGACACACGTCGACCGCTCGATCGACGCCCCGGCCCCATTTGTGTCGACGAATGTTGTGGGTACATGTCAGTTACTAGAGCAATCGCTTGCCTATTGGCGCAAGTTGCCAATAGTTCATCAGCACACGTTTCGCTTCCTGCATATTTCGACCGACGAAGTCTACGGGCCAATCGAATCACCCGACCGCGCAACGGAGTCGCACGCCTATTGCCCCAGCTCGCCGTATGCCGCGTCGAAGGCCGCCGCTGATCATTTTGTGCGCGCCTTTCGACGCACCTATGGGCTGCCCGTGTTGCTCGTCCACCCGTCGAACAGTTATGGACCGTATCAGTTTCCCGAGAAACTCGTCCCGCTGATGATTCTCAATGCAGTCGAAGGGAATCCTCTGCCGATTTACGGCGACGGCCGACAGAGCCGCGATTGGTTGTTCGGCGAAGATCTCTGCCGTGCGATTCGCTTGGTGCTCGAACAGGGCGAGTTGGGCGAGTCGTTCCATGTCGCCAGTGGCTGCGAGCAGACAAATCTCGAATTGGTGCAGCAGATTTGCGCACTGGTGGACCGCCTACAGCCTGATCTGCCGCACGTACCCTGTACGAACTTAATCCAACAGGTCACCGACCGACCTGGGCACGACATTCGATACGCCCTCGACACGGAAAAGATACGTGATTTGGGATGGAACCCACGTGTCGTCTTGGCAACAGGACTAGAACGGACCGTGCGTTGGTATCTGGAAAACCACACATGGGTTGCGGAAGTGGCAGCCAAGTTCGATCGCACTCGCCGCTTAGGGCGGGAATGAACGAGACCCTCAAAAGACAACCTCATCGTCGCAGAATCAGTCTGGCCGGCTGAGACATCCGCGAACTACTTTATGCTGCGTCTCGGAAGGTAACTGGTGTTCGGAAATTGACCGCGCGGTAGATTGGGCCAAGCTGGCATTATGTACGCTGGCGCAGACGCGGCTGCCAAACATGCCGAAAGAAGGCGAATGTAGTAGCAGAAAAAACACCGAAAGCGAGATCGGCTGTTGACGGCTCCGGGATGATCATTACGCCATTGATAACTACGCCGCCACCAAATACACGTCCAGGGTCTCCGGCACTGACGGATCCGAAATATCGCCAAGTTCCAATAGCATTCTCCGTAAGTGTAATTCTGGCCGTAAGAAAGTTCGCCTCATCAGTGATTGCGATGCCTGTTCCGGGCGCCCATGCGGCCATGATGAAGTCAGAACCAAACGTGGGGCCGTCCTGCCCCAAGCCGAGATTAACAGCCTTGCCGACTTCTAGCACAGGCGCCGATGTCACTAAATCTGTCCCACCCATTGTTAAATAGGTGTGAAAGGCGAGGCTGGGGTATGTTGAAAATAAGCTTGGGTCGGGCGGCAGATGGGTTCCTTCCGGGTGCTGATAGATACTTCCTTCCGAGAGTTCGAGTATGATCTATTGGCCACGCAACTCTCCGACGAAGACAACAAGAACATCGTTGGTCACCGTCCCAGCCAGATCGCCCTGACCGCCGTTATCGACCTGATTGACGAACACACGCGCGACCTGTGCAGGTACAGGAGAAGCGATCAATGTGACGGTCGACATCGTCAAGAAAGCGAAGGTTGAGGAGCGCCCCATCTCTGCATTCTCCCTTCAACAACTCCCCATACAAACTCCCCATACAAACTCCCCATACAGAACGGTGCTGGCATACTACCTTCGATACCAAGTGCTGTCAAGGCTTTTGGACAACGCATAGGTTTGTCGTCCTTTGGGAAACCGGGAATCTTGAAACCCGTTACGACGCCTGGCTTCCGCGTCGCCTCCGAGCGCGCGCAGTTCGGTGTGCGAATGCGGTGCGTGCGTCGCCTCTTCCAATTGCGCGGCCGCAATCGCCACCCCCAGCCCGGCCAGCAGCGTGGCAGACAACATGCCACGGTCGTGGTGATGGAACTGCAGTTCCGGCAATAGATCACTCGACGCGATGCAGAGAAGCGTACCGGCCGAGAAAGCCAGGGCATACGCCGTGACGAGGTTGCCCGACGACCTTGCGGTCGTCGCGCTAAGTCCGAAGTAAACGAGTAGAACAACCAAGAAGGTAATCCGGGGACACCCAGCTTCTGACTGGGGCCGACACGGCCGGAGGGCACGAAGACGAGGAATGGATTGTCGTCGGAAGTGTGGGGCGGGAGAGGGAGAGATTGGCGAGCGGCGGAGCGGAGGCGTTGGCGGCTAGGGTGAGGCCAAGAGGCACTGCTAACGAATTAGCAGTGGCACCCGCGCGAAACTTCGCACGGAAGTGGCGACTCTACTCGGGCACTTTGCCGTCCACCAGTTCGCGTTCCCACTGGTCCATTAGCGGCCAGTCGATCGCGCAGGTGCCAAAGTCCGCCATGTGCAAATAGGATTCGAGTCGGGCAATGGTGCGGTCGATCAGCCGATCATCCTTGCGGAAGATGGGGCCGTGGCTTGGCAGCAGCCATTGCACGTCGCTGGCCTTGATCCGCTGCAGCGACTTGATGAAATCCGGAATGCTGCTGCCGTGGTGGGCGTCGATTGCGCCGACGCAACCGTCGCGGAACAGGTTGTCGCCCGAGAAGAGCAGATTGCCCATCCGGAAAGCAAGCTGGCCGTCGGTGTGGCCCGGCGTGTGCCAAACTTCCAACTCCAAATTGCCAATACGGATGCGGTCGCCGTCGTCGACAAGTACCTCAGCCTTGACAGGCGGCATGTCGAGATGCAGATTTTGAGCCGCGATCTCGGCGTAAGTGAAGAGCTTGTCGCCTACTTCCAGTGGTTTGGCGGCCAGTGGGTGGCAAGTGACCCGCGTCTTGAGCACCTGCTTCGCCTTGGCCAGGCCCTGGATGTGGTCGACGTCGGCGTGCGAGGCGATCAATGTCAAGCACTTCGAGAACGGGAAATCGAGTTGCCGGATGATTTCCAGGCATTCGTCGACCGCGTCTTCGTAGCCGATGTCGATCAGCGCCCAACTGCCATCATCGTCGTAAATTAGATAAACGGCGCAGCTGATCCGCCGCCGGGCTTGATGATTGAGCTCGATGACGTGCGGAAAAATGGGTTGACGCTTGAGCATGGCGGTTCAATCATACGGGCGGCCCGCCCGATTCGCAACCGCCGAGGATCGCTGCGAGCCCGGCGCGATAATCCGGGAACGCTAATTGCACCCCCAGTTCCGTCAGCATGCGTGTGTTCTTCACGCGCCGGTCGGCCTCGGCGCGCGCAGCCCGCGGCGAATTGAGATCGGGTGTCACAAACGTCGGCGGCAAAGCGCCAACGAGCCGCGCAACCTCGCGGTAATATTTGCCGCGCACGACCGGACGTCCATCACTCACGCAGTAAACCGCCCGCTTGCGGTTTAGCTGAGCTGCCGCATTTTTTTTTGCCGCCGCCACAACGACTGCCACCGCATCCTCGACGTGTATCAAATTCAGGTGCCCCGTGCTCACCGCGGGAATCGCTTCCCCCGCCCGCAATTTGTCCAGATACGGAACCCGCCCTGGCCCATAGATACCGCCCAGTCGCAGGATAATCCCCCGCGCTGCAAACGGACTCGCTGCGAGCACTGCTTCTGCTGCGAGCGACGCCCGCCCACCGTCGCGCTGTGGATCGGGCGGCGTGTCTTCATCGACCCAACCGCCGTTCGCGTTGCCATAGACGCCGGTCGTGCTGATGTAGATGAACTGCCCCAGGTCGCAGGGCAGGGCAGTGAGCACATTCCTGACACCGCCTGCATACACTGCTTCTATCGAACCTCCTGCCGAGCGATCAAACCCCACAGCGAACAGTACTGATTCGGCTGTGGGCAACTCGACCAACGTGTCTTTCTGCGTCACATCCGCCACGATCGCAGTGTAGCCATTTTTTTGAAATGCTTCTGCTCGCTCGCGGCGACGTGTGACGATGACGACTTCGTGCCCCGCGTTGCGCCACAGCGTCGCAACGTGTGAGCCCAAATATCCACAGCCAAAGATCAGTTTCGTCATTCGATGCCACCCGGCTCCGTCTGCCCCCGCGCACCCGCTTCGAGATACGCGGTGAGCATGATCTGCGCCGCGAGCTGATCGCGCCGCGCCTGCCGCTGCTTCTTGGTGAATTTTACCTGGCTCAACAGCTCATCCGCATCCGAGGTTGTGAACCGCTCGTCGAAATATTCGACCACCACGCCCGTCACGCCGGAGAGCCACTCCCCAAAAACTCGAGCCTCGGTCGACTTCTGGCCCTCGTTCCCGCTCAAATGGACAGGCAGGCCCACCACAAATCGGCCGATGTGTTCTTCTTTGGCGAGCCGCAGGAAATAGTCGGCATCGAGTGCCGGTGTGCGGCGGTTGTAGTTCTCGAACGGACTGGCAATGCCGATCTCGCTATCAGCCAGCGCGATGCCGATCCGCACCGTGCCGTAGTCGATGCCTGCGATTCGGATTGATTCGTGACCAGTCACAGGTATTCGGTCCAGCCTCGTGATTCGAGCTCTTTCACGATCTCCCGGATCTTTTCCTCGTCGTGCTTGTTGGCCACCAGGGTGGCATTCGGCGTATGGACGACGATGCAGTCTTCGAGCCCGAGCGTGACCACCAAATGCTCGTCGTCTGTGCGGACGATCGTGCCCTTGGTGTTAAGCCCCAGGTGCCGGCCGACGATCGTGTTGCCATTCGCGTCGGTGCCAGCGAGCCGCGTGAGCGACTGCCAGCCGCCCAGGTCATCCCATTCGAACGGGGCTTCGATCACCGCGACGTCGGTGGCTTGTTCCATCACCGCGTAGTCGATCGAGATGCCTTTGATCGCCGTGAACTCGCGGTCGAACACGGCTTCTCGCTCAGCCGTCTCCCAAGCCGCGATAATCGCTTCGAGGTGGCCGAGCATCTCGGGTTGCTGTTTTCGCAGCGCGTCGACTATGGTGCTCGCTCGCCAGACGAAGATCCCTGAGTTCCAATAGTACTCGCCCGAAGCGACATATTCGCGGGCGGCTTCGGCAAACGGCTTCTCCTTGAAGCTGTTGACGACGAACGCAGGCGTAGCGAGCCGGGGCTTCCCCGCCCCCGAGTCGAGCGCTTTTCCTCGATGAATGTACCCAAAGATCTCCGCCGGGTACGTCGGCTTAATCCCAAACGTTACGATCCGCCCCGGCGACTCCGCGACCAGCGCCGCCGCTTCGCGGACCGCCGCCTGAAACTTCTCGGCCGGGCGGATCACGTGGTCGGCCGGCATCACCGCCATGATGGCGTCCGGATCCTGGCGGCTCACCAACAGGGCCGCCATTCCGATGCACGGCGCAGTGTCACGCTTGCACGGCTCGCCGACAATTGCTGAGGATGGCAAATCGGGAAGCTGCTCAGCGATCGCCTCCACTAACCGCCGATTCGTCACGATCAGCCGCCGTGCGGCCGGCACTAGGTCGCCCAGCCGGTCGACCGTCTGCCGGATCATCGATTCGCCGCCGACCAGTTCGAGCAGCTGTTTGGGCGAATCGTTCCGGCTCGCGGGCCAAAACCGAGTGCCGGTGCCGCCGGCCATGATGATCGCGTGGAGCATGGTGAGGGAGTCGGGAGTCAGGAGTCGAGAGTCTGGGGTGGCGAGACCGCTTCAGCGGTCGGGCACTCCAGCATACTCAATAATCCACGTGCCGCGACACCCGGCTTGCGTGCATCCGTCACCGCCGCCCCCACCGCGACCCGTGAGATGCCCGTTGAGAGCACCTCGGCCATATTGTCCGCCCCGATACCGCCGATGGCGAACGTCGGCAGCCGAATTTCGGCGGCGACCTCGCGGAGGTATCCGAGGCCCACCAATTCCTCGAACGCCTTGGTCTGCGACGGGAAGGTCGGCCCGGCACCCAGATAATTGGCCCCGTCGAGCACCGCGGCCCGGGCTTGTTCAATATTGTGTGTCGAAACGCCGATCAGCATCCGCACGCCGACGATCGCTCGTGCGTCTTTCACTGACAAATCTTCCTGACCCAAATGAACGCCGTCGGCATGAACCGCCGCCGCCACGTCGGCCCGGTCGTTGATGATCGCCAGCGATTGCGAGCCCCGCGTACGTTCGCGCAACTGTCGCGCCCGTGCGACTAGTTTGCGGTCGTCCAAATGCTTGTCGCGGAGTTGGATCATGCCGACTCCGCCCTCGACCAGCTCACGCACCAGCCGCTCAAAATCCGCCGCCGAATCGTGGCCATCCACGAGCACGCACAATCGCACGCCATCCAGCCGCCCGCGACTCACTCGGCTAATATCGACCGCCTTTTCGAGCGTGTAGAGCCGATAACGGATCGCCTCACACTGGGCCGCAAACTCCGCGTGGATGAGCTTGCCATATTCCTCGAGGCTGCGTAACGCCTGCTCGGTCCGTTGGAAGCTCGCCGCGCACACATCCCAGGCATCGCCCCGCCGGCCTTCCGAAGCGGTCGAGATCCGCGTCCCCACGTCGGCCAAGGTATCGCGAGCCGAGTGGCGATCGGTAGTCGGGATCGCGCCTGCCGCGGCCGCCAACTCGTGCCGCAACTCCTTCGCTTGGCGGGCCAGCAAGGAGTCGTCGAGCTCAAAACGGACAAAATCTTCGACCACGCGCAGCCCCTCACCGGCTCGATTCAATGCCGCGTCGACAATTCTAAGGACATCACTTTTCATGGGTTCCACTACAAAGATTCGCCGGCCGATTTTGCCGACTTCTCGTCCATCCTACTGCTCCGAACCATCGTCTGATAGCATGCGTAAGTAGGTGCGACGGCCATGCTTTACGTGTGTTATAGTTACGATCGTTATGGCTGCTACGCGAGGGCGGAGGGAGTGTCCGCTCGGAAGGCTCTTCCACGCGCTCCCGCGAAGGCCCGAATTGCACCTTGGGGCGGCGACACTTTCTGTGTCGTCCTAAGTCCAAGCCCCGCTGCTCTTTGCCTTGCTGCGCACCGGTTCCGGGGCTACACTTTTGTGACAAATCCTATTTGCCGCTTGATCCGATCCTGCCTGGCAAAACGGCAAGTGACGAAGGTGACCACGAATCGATAGGGAGTGAACCGCCACTTATCCAGCGGAAGGCCTCTGCTGGCTTGAGAAGCCACTTGCGATTGCGGTAGATTTGACGAACTCGACCATGCGGAAATGATAGTAGCTGGATTGGAACTTATTGGGTCCGCGGATTGATCCCGCGGACCACCAAAACAACCACGGAAGCAACCAACCGAAAAGTTAACGCACGTCACACTGTGGGGACGCCTGAGCGAGGGGCGCCAGGGCGGCGGAACTGGAGAAATTTCAATGTACGAACGATTCACCGATCGGGCCCGCAAGGTGATGCAACTAGCGAACCAGGAGGCCCAACGCTTCAACCACGAATACATCGGCACCGAGCACGTCTTGCTAGGTCTCATCAAAGAGGGCAGTGGCGTAGCGGCCAACGTGCTGAAGAACCTCGATGTCGACCTGCGCAAGATCCGCCTCGAAGTCGAGAAGCTCGTCCAGAGCGGGCCCGACATGGTCACCATGGGCAAGCTCCCGCAGACCCCGCGCGCCAAGAAAGTCATCGAATATTCGATGGAAGAGGCGCGGAACCTCAACCACAACTACGTCGGCACCGAGCACATCCTGCTCGGTCTATTGCGTGAGCAAGAAGGCGTGGCGGCCCAGGTGCTGATGAACCTCGGACTCAAGCTCGAAGAAGTCCGCGAGGAAGTGCTCAACCTGCTCGGCCACGGACTGGAAGG
>JBGSUJ010000172.1:0-32980 GCA_041753435.1 Pirellulales bacterium
TCGAAATTCTCGGAGATTTTGCATGCTATCGGTGTACGAGCGAAAGGGCGATCATCCCGCTGGCTCGTTTTGCCACGTGGCAAGCGAGCCCAGAATTCACAATACCCTTGTTTTGTAGGTTCCCGACCCGTGAACGGTTACGGGGCGGCTCCTTGGTCACTATTCGATCGTCCCAGATTCGGGCTTGCTGGAGCGCGGCGAGAAATCCCGGTTTCCAGTTTTGGACATCGTCCGAAATTGCAAGGTCCAGAATTCGCTTCGGCCGAAAAATACCAAGTGAAGTGCGGTCAGCAGATTGTCGCTCATACAGTTCCTCCATCGATGCGGCACGCTGTTTAAGGACAAAGTTTGCCCTTTCAGACCAGTCGCCTCTCACCGTTGGAATTGGTTCACCCAGAATCTTCAGCGTTTCGCAGTCGGGTCGATAGCTTTCCTTTCTGGAATCTCGGCCAGTATGCTGCCTCGCTCGGACCTCGATCCACTGATACTTCTTGTACTGCTTGCTGTAGGGCAAGTCACGAAAATTTACCGGATACAATCGGAGGAAATCGCCGGTTTTAGAGACACCGGCAGTGCAAACAAGCTCGTCATACTTTGCCGAAGGAATCGGATAAGTCTTGACGGTAATTAGAACTTTGAGAAGTTCCATGTCGAATGAGTACCCAGGATCACAAATGCACAATTGGCAGCTGTGTCCGTTCGGCCATAGCGTTCGCCAATCGCCCTCTATGGCAACATGCGACGTCCTTTTCCATACATACGAGCACCGATGGAATCTTTCGCAACAATTCTGCGAGGCGACTTAGCGCAGCTTGCTGTTGACTCAAGAAGTTGCGCGCATACCGATCAAGGAGTCGTTGATATGATGCGAAGTCGTTCAGCGACGCGCGATGCTTTCCTTCAATTCCCAACTCAGGCAAATGGTTGTATTCAAATCCGAGTTTTTCACCGATCCGGCGCAGTGAACTTCCAGCAAATCCGTACTTTCGCGATACTGGATTAAATCGCACGTCAATAAGCGCGCGAACACCAGCACGAAGCAAAGTATCAAAAAAACCGTCGACGGATTTGCCCTCATAGCCAGACGTATAAATCGCGATATCTGCCCACGGCCGCTGAGGTCGATTGTCGGGAATCAATTCCGTAAGCTCGCTGTTTATCGTAAACCACGGATACCGCGAGTAAACCGCGCGAACTAGTGCGCTTGGCTTAGAGTTGCCAAATCGAGCCACGATTCCAACAACTGCACGCTGTTCGTATGTCGTGAGCTCCGCGATTTTGCGAGTGGTGTCGCTGCTCATAGAGTCAGAGAGACTGATCGATGTATCCGACATTTCAAGATATCCATTGCGCTGCAGCGATTCCAATTCTCGATATAACGCAAAGGAAAATGGACCAAATTTGTAGGGGACAAAATCGTAAAAGGTGCGGTCTATTCCCATGGGCGATTCATGGCGCAATAAGAATGCTAACTTCACAATTTCAATCGGGCTCAAGGTTCGATTTGAAGCGTGAAGAATTGCCAAAAGAAGTTTCTGTCGTCTGAGCATCGTCGCGATCTCGTTTGCGGTCTTGGGGCGCACTTATGACTACACAGTACGCAATGGCGGCCACTGCGACAACATCAGAGGCACGTCCGGCAACACAAAACCCACATACTTGACCGCAAAAACTTGTGCTATCAGGCTGACAATTTGCGTTGTAATCTGGCGCATTTCACTGACAGTCTTTGTAAGCTCGTCGACCGCCTGCTCGAAGCCTTCGATGTCGGGTTCGGTGTGGCTGTAGAAGTGGTTGAGGAGGTCCGAGAGGTCTTGGGCCTTGGCGAGGTCGTAGCGGGGCTCGGTTTCAACGCCGTTTTGGAAGAGGACGGCGGTGGCCGTGTCTTCGAAGATCGTGTTGGAGAGCGGGTAGCCGAGGGCGATCTTCTTGCGGATTTCGGCGTCAAGTTTGTCGGAGGAGTCTTTGGCTTCCCAATAGCCACGGTGGAGATTGAAGTCGTCGCAGAGGGTGCCGTCGGGGCGGACTTGCTTGCCGCGGATTTTGGTGGCGAGTTGCGGGACGAGGTGCCAATCGGCTTTCTTGCAGGTGGCGGCCAGCAGATTTTGGAAGGCGGTGCTGGTCGCGCCTTCGTGGGCGACCTGGTGGCCGGCGTAACTGGCGAGCGCTTCGTAGTAGCGTTTGATTTCCTTGTGGGCGGGTTTGAAGTGGTGGGTGAAGGCCATGGCGCCGCCCAAGCGTGGCGAGGACTGGTATCCGTTCCGATGGGGGGATGATAACAAATGAACGGGCGTTCGCCAACCAGACGGTCGCGTTTTGCCATGCAGCGCCGCCGAGCCGGCGAGCTGAGACAAACAGGTAGACGGGCTACGGTGTGGAGCCGCGTTGTGGCCAGGGCGGACTTTCCCAACGGCTTTCGCCAGAGGCTACGGTTCGATTCGGAACGACGGTAGTTGACGGCCATCGATGTCAGTGAAGTTGTATTCTTGGGCGAGGTTGCCGACGGTGAGGGTTTGGCCGGACTTGGTTTCAACTTTCGGGTCCGCGGCGAGCGCGACAACGGCACGGCCGATGTAGGCGGGAGTTTCGAGATTTTCGGGGACTCGGCCAGCGGCTGCGAAAGCGGCGAGCACGCGTTCGGTGCCAACGAAACCGGGGGCCAGCGCCACGACGGCGATGTGGTGTGCGGCAAGTTCGCGGGCCATGCCAAAGGCCATTCGGGCGGTCGCCTGCTTGGCGAGGTCATAGAAAAGATTGCCGAGGTACTTGTCGCGGTCCCAGGCGGTGGTGTGGATGATGAGGCCGCGGCGGCCACTGGGCTGCGGATCGCCGGCAAGCAAGAGCGGGACGGCGAACTGCGACGCCACGAGTTGGGCTCGCACGCCAGCTTCGAACATGCGTTGCCACTGGTCGCGCGGCTGCTCCCAGAAGGGCGCGGTGAAGCGGGCCCCGTCGAACGCTTCGTAGCCGCCCCAGGCGTTGTTGACTAAGAGATCAAGCCGGCCCTGCTCCAGCTTCACTTGCTCAACGAGCGCGGCGACTTCCGCGTCGAGGGTGTGATCGCACCGCACGGCGATGCCGTGTCCGCCGCGCTCGGTGACGGCCGCGGCAGTTTCTTCAATTGAGCCCGGTAAATCCTCTGTACGGTGGTGGGCGTCGCTACGGCCGGTGACATACACGGTCGCGCCGGCTTCACCGAGCGCCAGGGCAATGCCTTTGCCGAGGCCGCGGCTAGCGCCGGTGGCGAGGGCGATGGTATTGCGGAGGGTGAAGGTGTTGATTTGGGTGGGCATGCGGGACTCCGAAGAGTGGAAAGGGATGCATTGTCGATGGGAGTCGATTGAGTGGAAGATGCCATTGGGTCAGCCCAACCGCAAGCGGCGGGTGGGTATGTGGAAGAGGAAAGGACTGCAAAGAGAAATGGGTAGCTACAGCTCGCGGTATCTTCTGTCTGGATCGGCGTACTGCTGGAAAAGCTCGAGTTCGGCGTGGCTGCCGACGACTAGCGGCGTGCGTTGGTGGATCGATGTGGGCTTGATGTCGAGAATCCGCTGCTCACCGCTGGTGGCCAGGCCGCCGGCTTGTTCGGCGATGTAGGCGATGGGGTTCGCTTCGTACATCAGACGGAGTTTGCCGTTGGGGTGGGTCTTGGTGGGCGGGTAGAGGAACACACCGCCGCGGAGCAGCGTGCGGTGGAAGTCGGCCACCAGCGAGCCGATGTAGCGGAGCGAGTAGTTCCGGCCGGTGCGGCCGCTGCGGAGGTGCGTGAGATAGTCCTTGTACCACAGGGGGAAAGTTTCCCAATAGGCGTCGTTCGATGAGTAGCTGGTGCCGGCAGCGGGCATGCGGATGTTTTCGTGGCTGAGCACATATTCGCCGACCGTGGGGTCGAGCGTGAAACCGTGAACCCCGTGGCCGGTGGTGTAGACCATGATTGTGCTAGAGCCATAGATGACGTAGCCGGCAGCGAGTTGTTGGGTGCCGAGTTGGAGGACGGCATCGGTGGAATCACTAAAGCGGTCGTCCTCGGGCAGCGCGAAGATGGAGAAGATGGTGCCGATGCTGACGTTGACGTCGATGTTCGACGAGCCGTCGAGCGGGTCGAAAAGCACGATGTATTTGCCGGGCCCGGAGCGGCCGTCGAAGGTGATCGGCTCCTCGTTTTCTTCCGACGCGACGATGGCGACGTTTTCGCGCACGCCGAGGCAGTGGATCAGGGCGTTGTTGGCGTAGACATCGAGTTTTTGCTGCTGTTCGCCTTGGACGTTGCTGTGTCCGGCGGCGCCGATGACGTCGAGAAGGCCGGCGCGGCGGACCTTGGCCTGGGTCATTTTGGTGGCCAGCGTGATGGCGGAGAGGAGCCAGGAGAAGGCGCCGGTGGCTTGGGGGAAGTGGCGGCGTTGCTCTTGAAAGATGTGGTGCTGGATAGTGACGATCTGTTGTTCCTCGGTCTTGGAGTGGGCCGAAACAGCCATGACGGCCTCCTTGGGCTAGACAAGAGCGGTGATGTTGATGGAGTGGAAGAGTACCGGGCCGCACGAGCCTTCGAATCGTCGTGGCGGACGACGCTAAAGCATCTTAGGCGGCGCCTTCGTGTTTGACGCGTTTGATGGCGTTGAGGAATTGGGTCATCGACTGGAAGCGATTTTCGGCTTCGGGTTCCAGGCACTTCATAATGGCAGCTTCCAGGGTCTTGTCGATTTTGGGGTAGTATTTGCTCAAGGGTGGAATGTGCGACTGGCCGTGGCCCATCGCGGCGCGGCCATCGGTGCCACGTTGCCAAGGGAGTTCGAAGGCAAACAGTTCATAGATACTCGCGCCAAAGGAGTAGATATCGAGCCGTTGGTCGGTAGGTTTGCGGCGGATAACTTCGGGGGCCATATAGTTGGGTGTGCCGGTGCGGTTGCCTGGCAGCATGAATTCTTTTTCGGCAGGAACCGTGAGGCCGAAGTCGATCAGTTTGAGCGAGGTGGCCTCGGGTGAGCAGACAAAATTGCGGGGGCAGATGTCGCGGTGGATGTAGCCGGCGGCGTGGACCGCTTCGAGCGCCTCAGCTGCATGGCGGGTGAGGGTAAGCCGGTTGCCGTCGAGCAGTGGGCTACGAGCGATAATCAAGGAGTTGAGTCCCGGGCCATCGAGAAACTCCATGACGAGAAACTGTTCGTCGTTCGTCGTCATGCCATGCGAGAAGGTATTGACGATGCGCGGATGATTGAGCGAGACAGCGATTTCGCCCTCGGTCGGCTTATCGAGGCCTTTGAAGCGGGCTTCGAGGGCTTCGGTCTTTTGTTTGTCAAGCACTTTGAGGCCGACGATTTGTTCGGTCTCGCGATCGCGAGCCATGTGGAAATTCGACATGGTGCCGGAGACCGCCTCCCGAAGGATTTGGTAACGCGCCACCACATCGACCTTCCCGCCATCGAGAATCGACTTGAAGAATTGGCTGATACCCACACGGCATTCCAGGGAAAGAGCGAGAGGGACGGCAAAATTGCCGCTAGTGTTAATATACTTATGCGGCCGAGGTGCGGGCAACAGACGGGAGAAAACGCGAGGAATTAGGGCGAAGGCGATTGGTGGGGCTCGCGAGACTTGACCCACCCGGGGGCTGCTGGTGAGGCGACAGGGGTGCGTGTTACTTGCCGCAGTAGTCGATGGCACGGGCGATTTCGCTCTTTAGATCGGCCCGGCGAACAATGCGATCGATATAGCCGTGTTCGAGCAGGAATTCGCTGGTCTGGAAGCCTTTGGGTAGTTCCAGGCGAATGGTGGCCTTGATGGTCCTCGGGCCGGCGAAACCGATGAGGGCCTTGGGCTCGGCGAAGACGAGATCGCCGAGTGAGGCGAAGCTGGCCGCGACGCCGCCCATGGTCGGGTTGGTGAGCACCGAGATGAACAGTCCACTGGCTTGATCGTAACGTGCCAGAGCAGCGGAAACTTTGGCCATTTGCATCAGCGAGAGGATTCCCTCATGCATGCGCGCCCCCCCGCCGGAACCGCTGATGATAATCAGCGGCAAGTTATCGCGGGTGGCACGTTCGATGAGCCGCGCCAGTCTTTCGCCGACGACCGATCCCATGCTGCCCATAATGAAGGCGGAATCGGTGACGCCGAAGGCGACGCGGCGGGCGCGGATCATGCCGGTGCCGGTCAGAGCGGCATCGCGCAGGCCGGTGCGTTTTTGTTCGGCGACGATTCGCTCGGCATAGGCTTTTTTGTCGCGGAACTCGAGCGGGTCGGCCGGCATGAGTTCGGCGTCACACTCTTCGAAGGTGCCTTCGTCGAGCACCCATTTCACGCGGTCGGAAGCGCTGAGGTACATGTGATACCCGCATTGCGGGCAGACATTCATCAGGCGCTCGGCTTCCTGTTTGTAGATGGTCTCGCCACAGTCTTCGCAGCCGAGCCAAAGTCCGCCGGGCACCCCTCGCTTTTCGCGCATCGTCGTGGTTATCGCGGGTGTGGTTTGAGGTTCGATGGTGGCCATGACAGGGAACGAAAAGACGCACAGGAGGCAGCGGCCCGCAGGCAACTACGACATTTTAGCAGGTTGCCGAGATCGCTGCCACGTCATGATCTACCCGGCCTTGGGCGATAGCAATGCGCGAGAAACCGCAGGGGGAATCGCACCGAATTATTTGCAATCGACGACGGCCGGGGCAAATTCGATCAATTCCCAGGGTGCGGCTCCGTTGCCGCATTTCCAGAGGTCTCCGAGACTATCTTGTCGAAGTAGGTGCCGTAGGACACTGGCGGCCGGTTCGGGGAGCACAATGGCGACGATTCCTTCGCCCTTAAACTTCTTCCTGAGCTTCGCCATCGCCGCTTGTAGCCGCTCCTCTGCGTCGCCAACCGTCTCGCCGTGCGGAGGACAAATGGTTTCTGGCTGGTCTTGCCACTGGCGATAAACCTTAGGTTGCTTAGCCTTGACGTCGGCGACGAGCATTCCCTGCCACAGGCCGTGGTCAAGGTTATGCAGGGTGTCGAGCGATTTGACTTTCACGCCGATCGCTTCGCCGATCGCTTCGGCCGTTTGTATCGCTGCCTGGGAAGGGCTGGTGTAGATCGCCGAGATCGGTTGGTTCCGCACTTCTTCGATCATCGCCTCGACTTGCCGGCGACCATCTTCGCAGAGCGGGATGTCGAGGGTGCCCTGAATACGGCCCTGTTGATCGTACTCTGTGACTCCTGGACGGATCAGCAATATTTTGATCATCACGCAAGCCTCACATCGATCGCCTTGATTTATAAATTAGTCTTGGTCTAGCCGCGCTTCTCACGCGATTGCCGCGGCCCGCAGTTCGCGGACGGCTACGTTGTAGTCTTCGTGGCGGAAAATGGCCGAGCCAGTAACGATTAATTCCGCACCTGCCTGGAAACAGCGGCCAATCGTTTCGGTGGTTACGCCGCCGTCGACTTCCAGCAAGGCATCCACATCCTTGCGCGCCTTCAAGGCACTGAGCTTATCAATAGCCACGTCATTGAACTGTTGGCCGCCAAAGCCCGGCATCACGCTCATCACCAAGATCAAGTTGCAGTGCTGGAGATAGGGCTCGATTGCAGCGAGCGGCGTGGGTGGGTTGATGGCCAGTCCGGCGCTGGCACCCAGCGACCGGATTTTATCGAGCAGCGGGCGAGGATCGGCAACGACTTCGGCGTGGATCGTGATATGGTCGGCCCCCGCTTTGCGGAACTCCTCCACATACTGGGCTGGATTGTCGATCATCAGGTGGACGTCGAGCGGCAAATCGGTGGCCCGCCTGACGGCTTCGACGATAGGCAGGCCGAAGGAGAGGTTTGGCACAAAGTGGCCATCCATCACGTCGAGGTGGATGGCCTCCGCACCGGCCGCCTCGACGGCTTCGACCTCGCGTTGCAAGGTGCCAAAGTTGCAATTCAGTACGGAGGCCATGATGGCCGGGAACTCTCCCCGCAACCGGCCAACGAACTCTGCGCGATCGAAACGTCTGTCCATGAAAACGGCGGGGTGGGTCAACATTCGAAAAACATGGGGGCACCCACCATCGCTTCAGATCGCTCAAAGGACCTGAGTGGAGTGTCGCTCCCAAATCAGCATGGCGAGAAGCAGCCTGGAATACAAGGAAGCAGTATTTGGCGTGGGGTGAGTGAGATGAAAGAAATTGTTGTAAGTTGTTGTCTAGTTAAAGGTTGCGAATATTTTATGCAAACATTGGCGCTACAGCTTTTCAAGTTCCTCACTGCGAGGCAAAGCACTCACGCTTTCCAAACCAAACAGCCGCAGGAACCGCTCAGTTGTCGAATATTGGGGGGGAGCTGCGTGATCGGCGGGACGATCGACCCGTACCAACTTTCGCCGCACCAGCGATTGGAGGATCGAACCGCTGGCCGTCCCGCGCAGCTCGTTGATCGATTCCGCGGTAGTGGGCTGATTGTAGGCCACAATCGAGAGCACTTCGACAGCGGCCGGCGTCAGCTTGGCCTCGCGGGTCCGACCGTGCAGCTTGTCGCGCATACGGTGCAGTTCACTCCGCAGAGCCAGCCGATATCCTGCGCTGGAGCCCACAATTTCGTAGGGGGCACAATCGCGTAGGTAGGTTTCCTTGAGCTCGGCGATGGCCGCGTCAATTTCGGCGGGACCGACCCCGCGCATCGCCGCCGCCACTTCCCGCGACGAGAACAGTTCGGCACCTGGCCGCCCCACGAAAAGCATCGCTTCGACAATCGTGCGCGGGCTAATCTCGCACGGATCAGAGCCGGAAGTCGGGAGCGGGGAGCCGGGAGCGGGAATGTCCTCGTGCTCCTTGTTCCGTGCTGCCGGTTCTCCGGAGCTGAGCATTTGCGCAAATGCAGCGCGCAGGCGGCTGAGCGAGAGCGGCGATTGCTCGGCCGCTGGGGGATGCGGTACAGAAGCGGTGGTTGGTTGAGCACCGTTATGTTCTGGGGTCATAAGGGTGGCAGGATACTGGCGGAATGTCCCAGGCAACAAGAGCGACCGACTGCTAGCGAAACAACGGCCATGTTGCGATTGTGACTGAAGAGCGTTATTCTGCAGAATCGTGGTGATAGCAGTGCAACTTCACCCGTTCGAAGACGATGCCGAGCAACAGAAAGTTGACTTCGTGACTAAGCCAGAACAATTCTCAGTCTCGACGCTGGGGCCGTGTCAGGTGCCGTCGCCGCTGCCGTTGTCCAAAGTATCGGGCGACAATATCAGCGATTTTGTACGCGAAGACGAGCGCGTCCTCCGGGATATTTGTTTGACGGGTGGGAGTCGGCCCTCAGACATTGCGTTCGAGCGGGCAGGGCCTCGGGGGCAGATTTTCTTCGATCCCAACAAAACGCGCGCTGCCGTGCTTACCTCGGGCGGACTGTGCCCGGGGTTCAATAATGTCATTCGTACACTCTATTTCGAACTGAAGATCAACTACGGCATTCGCGAGGTGCTGGGCATCCGCTACGGTTACCAAGGCCTGCAAGGGAACGCTCCGGAACCGCCGCTGGTGCTGACCGACAAGTTAGTTGAGGGCATTCAGCACAGCGGCGGAACTCTCATCGGCACATCGCGTTGCGCGCACGACGGACGGCAATCGGTGGATTATCTCGCTGCCGCTGCGATTGACCTACTCTTTTGCGTGGGTGGCGATGGCACGCAGCGCGGCGCGCATGCAATCGCCGAAGAGGTCAGGCGCCGCAATTTGCCGATCGCGGTGGTGGGCATCCCCAAGACGATCGACAACGACATCAAGTACTGCGATCGCACCTTCGGTTTTTTTACCGCAGTAGCCGAGGCAGAGACCGTCATCGACCGGGCTCACACCGAAGCGGTCAGTGTGCCCAACGGCGTTGGCCTGGTGAAGCTGATGGGCCGCGAAGCAGGTTTTATCGCCGCGGCGGCCACCATCGCCAGCGGGGAAGTTAATTTCGCTCTGATCCCTGAGGTCCCATTTGCATTGACAGGTGATGACGGACTGTTGGCGAAACTGGAGCGGCGACTCGCAGCCCGGCAGCATGCCGTGATCGTCGTGGCCGAGGGAGCGGGGCAGGATTTGCTCGACAATACTCAGGTCGCGTTCGATGCCTCTGGCAACCGCAAGCTGGCGGATGTCGGCAATTTTTTGAAAGAGCGCATCGTCGCGCATTTCAAACAGCGTGAGCTTCACATCGATGTGAAGTACTTCGACCCGAGTTATCACATTCGTAGTTGCCCGGCCAACACGGTCGACAGCTTGCTATGCGAACAATTCGCGCGACATGCAGCCCACGCGGCGATGGCCGGAAAGACAGATGTACTCATCAGCTCGATCCATAACTTGTTCGTGCATGTGCCGCTGCCGCTCTCGATCGGGCAATCGAAGCGGCTCTCGCCCGAAAGCGACTGGTGGACCACCGTGATAGCTATCACGGGGCAGGATAAGTGGTAAACGAGTGAGCCAGCCAGCGCCAGAGTCGTCTGCGACCCTGTGCGGCGCACGATTGGAATAAAACTAGCTAAACCGCCAGCGGCGAGTCGTATCGATGGCAGCATCGGAAACTGATCTCATGAGTGAGCGGGAACGGGCCGTCGAGTGGCTCCTCGGACGCGTTAACTACGAACGAGCTGCAGTCTTTCCCTATCACGAGCGGCAGCTCAAGCTCCAGCGGATGCGGGATCTGCTAGCCCGCTTGGGGCAGCCCGGTGCGGGGCTCAAAATCATACATGTCGCCGGCACCAAAGGAAAAGGTTCGACGGCGGCGATGATTGCTGCCATCGTCACTGCCGCAGGTTACCGGGCTGGTGTATTCAGTTCGCCGCATTTAGATCGAATCGAGGAGCGGTTGGCTGTCGCTGGCGAGGCATGCAGTAGTGCGGAGTTCGCGGCGCTGGTGAATCAACTGCGGCCCGTCGTCGCGGCGATGGACACCGAGGCGATAACGACAGGCAATTCGCAGGATCGGCCAACCTTCTTCGAGATCACTACGGCGATGGCGCTGGTGCATTTCGTCGCGCGGCAGGTCGATTTGGCGGTGCTCGAAGTGGGACTCGGTGGACGGCTCGATTCGACAAATGTCTGCCAACCTGTTGTGTCGGTGATCACCAGCATCAGTTTCGATCACACGCAACAACTGGGTAGCACGCTGCGAGAGATCGCGGGCGAGAAAGCGGGGATCGTCAGGCCGGGTGTACCCGTCGTGTGCGGCGTGAGCGAATCGGAAGCACAATCCGTCATTGCCCGCGTGGCGCAACAGCACGGTAGCCGGTTAATTCAAGCGGGGCGAGACTTCCACTATCGCTATTGCAATCGAAGCCTGGACTTCGAGTACGCCATCGCCGGCCAGGAGCATTCCCTCGCGGCTGTGGCGCTGGCGATGCGCGGACCACACCAAGCGTCGAATGCGGCGGTGGCGTTGGCAACGATCGCCGAATTGCGGCACCAAGGTTGGCGAATCGTGCAGGCGGCGGAGCGACAGGGTTTGGAACTGGTAACGCTGCCGGGACGAGTCGAGTTTGTACCCGGAGAACCGAACGTGGTGCTCGACACCGCACACAACGCAGCCTCGGCCCAAGCGCTTGTCAGTACGCTCAAGGAACTAGCGCCCAGCGGGCGGCGGACGTTGATCCTCTCCATCAGCCGCGACAAAGACGCACCGGCGATCGTCCGCGAACTCGTGCCGCACTTCGATCGCATCTTGGTCACGCAGTACCAGGAAAACCCTCGCGCCATACCAGTCGGCGATTTGGCCGAACTGGTCAGCGTAGAAATGGGGGGAAGGGCTTCAGGGTTGGTGGAAGCCTTGGCGACACCTGGCGAAGCGTGGGTGGCTGCCTGCCTGGCGGCAGGGCCTGGAGAACTCGTCTGCATCGCGGGTTCGTTTTTTCTGGCGACCGAAATGCGGGCGCTGGTGTTTGCCTCGAACGCGTCGAGCAAGCTCGACCGCTAATGGGCGATTCAGTTGTTATCGCCATATTCGGGCACATTTTCTTCGCCCAGCGGTTCGTCTTCGAGCGGCATATCGAACCATGGTAGCTCGAGATCATTGATCAGGTCGGCTTGATTGAATCGCGCTGGCTGAGTGAGTTGGCCGGTGCTCCCCTGGCGTTGTTCCAGCCGTCGCTCGTGACGGACTTCGTCTTGCAGGCGTCGGATCAACTGGGCGACATAGGGATCAGCCCCCGGCACCATTTCATGAGCCAAAGCGCCGCGATCGACGAACAGATCGGCCTCGACGGGCACCGCGATAACAACACAGCGAATTCGTTTGCGATTGATGGCAACCATTGTGTCTCCCCCATGAACTTGAGTGATGAGAATCGAAGTAGTGACCAGCGGCCGGGTCGATTTCCGGCCACGATCCTCTGCTAGAACCAGCGCCCCGCAAGGCTGCCGATCGGCAGAGTTGGATAAGTCTTGCGACAAGTCTTTCACCGCGACGACCATTGCGGCAACGGACTTCCATTAGAGCATAAGGCGTGCCAAATCTCCGCCCGAACCAGACTTGCCGAGAAGCACGGCAAAATCTGCTTAGGAATCAAGGACTTGTGCTCGCTAGCGGACACGGAAGCGGAGCAGAGCGAGTGCCGGCCGGCTTTCAAGATTACTCGCGCTCTTAAAATTGCTACAAACGCCACGCGAAAATAGGCGACCTAGGAAGACTGATCCGTGTCAAGCAGGCTCTCTAGATACTTCACGGCCGCATGGAGTGGGCGATCGACAAAATTTTCAGGCGGGGAGTGCTCGAGCGCGTCGTCGGAAGTTTTCTGGTCGGCGCTCTCTGCAGCCCGGAGCAGCGCTGCTGGCGGCGGTTCGCCCCACAGATCGCGAGCACCACGGTAAGCTAGATAGGCAGCGAATTCTTGCTCGTCAAGCGGTACTTCATAGCCAGCGTCTGGCGAAACGCCCCAGTCGTCCTGATCTGTGGCGCCCGCGTGGCGGTGAATGTTCTTGCCGTTCGGGCGACGATAATTGGCCGCTGTCAGTTTGAGCAAGCTGCGACCCGACTCGATGGGAATCAGTTTTTGCACCGTCCCTTTACCGTAGGTCCGGCTACCAATCACCGCGGCCCGGCCGTGATCCTGCAAGCAAGCAGCAACAATTTCGCTGGCACTGGCACTGCCCGAATTCACCAGCACGGCCAGCGGCAGCTTTTCGAACTTGGCATGGCCCGTGGTTACGTAGCGCTTCTCGAGCACATCATCGCGACTACGAATCTCGACAATCACTTTGCCAGCCGGCAGAAACATGTCGCAGATCGCCACCGCTGCATCGAGCGATCCGCCGGCATCATCGCGCAAGTCGAGAACCACGGCTTCCACGCCTTCGTTGGTCAAATGCGTCAGAACCTGACCGAGCTCTTCGGTCGTCTTGTTGCCAAACGTCGTTACTCGGACTTGAGCAATGCGCGGGTCGGCCTCGATTTGGAAGTTCCATCCTCCATCTTCTCTCCGGCGATCGCCGAGGACCGAATCGACGGTGATCACCTCGCGCACCAACTCTTTTGCTTCCGGATGCTCGGCATCGTCGTGGCGGATGAGCAGTTGTAGCGGATCGCCTGGCTTGCCACGCATCAGTTGCAAGACCTGGGTCATCGACATCCCCTTGGTCGGTCGACCATCAATTTCGAGTATGCGGTCATTCGCCCGAATCCCAGCCCGGGCGGCAGGCGTATTGGGGTCGGGAGCACCCACGATGACGGGTTCCGGAGGGTCGCCGAACAAGCGAATTCGCACACCGATTCCGCCGAACTGTTGGCGCATCTCGGCCTGAAAAGGATCGGCCTCTTCGCGGGGGATGAATTGCGAGTGCTGATCACCCTGCTTGTTGAGCAGGTCGACCATGGCCGTCACCGCGCCATTGAAGAGCTTCTGGCTGGGAACGCGCTCCAGCGCACCCGTCTCAATCTCGTCGAGGCTGCGGGCGACGTAGCGGGCGTAGGGATTCTGCTCGCCGCGGACGAAGCAGGCGTACGACGCGGCTAAAGCGACGAGCACAATCAACAAGTTGCGTTGCGGCATGGCAGGCCAGGTGTGGCAAAGTAAAATCGCCCCACAAATCAAGCTATCGCCAGCTGAGGGGAAAGTCTATGCCAGAGGGCAACTTGGCCAATCGAGCCGCGTCAAGCCGCCGAAATTCAGGCCTCGTAAGGGCCTACCAGTAGAAATCGAAACCGAGCGAACCGCCGAGATAGTAGGGTTGTCCACCCGTTTCAATCTTCGACGTTCCGCTATCGAAACTGATTTGCCTCGGTGCTAAAGCGAGCGAGTCGAGTGTCATGAATTCCAGACCGACCCGCAGCGAACTGGCAGGCGTGAGATGGTAGCGTACGAGGGCGCGTGCATCCCCGATGAAAGACAGTTCCGCTTCCGTGGCGCGGCGTTCGAAATCTTGATTGTCGTCGGCGGTAAAATCGAGTTGCTGATGGGCCGTGGTGTGGTTCCAGAACAGACCGAGCTTGCCGGAGAGGCCCACGCTCCAGCGGCCGGTTTGGTACTCGATGCCATCACCCATTTGGAAGCCGAACAATTCGTTGCCCGTATGGATCAGGTAACGGCCGTTCGATCCGTTGACAATGATATCTTGGGCCGTCCAATCCAGCGTCTCGCGAACTTCCACGTAGCGAAAGCCGGCCAGGAAATTCCGAGTGAAGCCGTTCGACGCCTCGCGACGCCAGTGGCCGTTGGGATCCATCACCATCCGATCGCGGCCCAAGCGCCGTTTCATTCGGTAGTTAAGCTCGAAGCTGTTGAGGCGGCTAGTGTAAATCACGCGTTGGAAAGACGAGCCATCGAAATCCCTGTTTCCTCCGTCCAAATTGAAAGTTACGAACAAACCATTCGGGTTTGCCGAAGACATCGTACCATCGCTGACCCAGTCGCCAGCAGACCAAGCGGTGAACTCGGCCGAGTGGTCGCGATTTTGATCGTCTCGGAACAGGAACCGGCCCAGCGTCGTCCGCACACCGGCATCGCCGCCGGGATGCGCCCCGGGGATGTAGAGGGTGCGATTCGTATTGAGCCCCAATCCAGCGGCGGGAAAGCTATTTGGAATGTTGACATTCGGATCTTCGGCCCCGACGAAGACATCGGCTCGCCACCAGATGCGGTAGAGCGCGACGGCGTCGGCCTCGGCATACCACACACCGCGATCGATCCAGGTGCCCGAGCTTTCGATCGGGGCAGGCTGCGAATCCCAGGGGTAATTATGCCCTGCGGAGTCCAGTTCGTAGCCTTCGTACTGCTCCGGATCGCCGGGATAGCTACCATCGAGGTAGGGCTCGCTGATCTGGGGCCCGGAAGGCCCCGGTTCGTCTATGATGCCGGGAGGAGCGACGAGTCGGCTGGGCGCTTCACCATGCATGCGGACCGAATTTTCCCGGCTGCTCGGCAGCGGTTCTTCGTCCCCTGGATATGAGTACAGCAACGAATCGTGAGGCAGATCCAATCCATCGGGATCGGGCAGCGGCAGATCTTCCGCCGCCACGCTGCCTGCAAGCAGCGTTGTCAGTAGGAGGAGCCCGATCCATCGGGTCGCGAAGTTCTCCACGAGTGCAATCTCCTCGGCGTTCTCGGCCTTGCCGGCCGCGTGTCGTTCAGGTCCTAAATAATGACCCGGGACTTGATATACTTGTGGTGCGGAGGCTAGCCTGAAGGCGCATGTCCGCGGCAAGCAGACCACGGTGGTCCGCCTGGGATTCGTTAATCGACCTTCCGCCGCCGGCAATGTACTAATAACCGGCAAATCCACTGAAATTGTAAAAGTCAACTCAATAAGAAAACTCGCACTATCCTGCTCAATCTACCACGGCAGCTACAGTTGCTATTAAAAGGAACATGCAATGACATCACCGCTGGCGTCGCTGATTGCGTCGGGGACCAAACTTTGGCTCGATTCCGTTGACCCGGAACTCGTGCGGACCAACCGGGCACTCGGCACCACGGGAGCCACCTCGAACCCGATCATCATTTCAGATTTGCTGAAGACGGGACGATTCGACGATCAGCTAGCAAAATTGCTCTTCAATCAGAAACTCGGTGTCGAAGAGGCGGCCTGGAAATTAACCGATCAGGTTGTCAGCGACGCTCAGCAGGTGTTTCTGCCGGTCTGGGAAAGCACGCGGGGCAACGATGGCTATGTGAGCTTCGAGCTTGATCCACTTTTAGAGGATCCCGCATGCACACTTTCGATCGAAGAAAAAGCAGCCCGTTATGTTGAGCTGGGCAAGCAATGGGCTGCCGGCCATCGCAACCGCATGATCAAAGTGCCGGCAACACCCGGCGGGCTGGCTGCTCTCGAATCGCTTTGTGCTGCGGGCGTCGCGCTCAACGTCACACTCATCTTTTCGATGCGACAATACGAGACGGCACGGGATGCCGTCTGGCGAGGTGCCCAACGACGCGCGTCGCTGGAGCACTTCAAAAGCGTGTACAGCATTTTTGTCTCGCGTGTCGACGTCTATACGGAAAAGCACGTACCTCAACTGTCGCCTGCCGCCCAAGGGGAAGTCGGCATCGTGGGAGCCAAACGTATTTGGCGAGAGAACCAAAAATTCTGGTCCGAGAAGGGTACTCCGCTCCAACAGGAAATGATTTTCGCAAGCACGGGCACGAAGAAGCCCAACGACCCGCCCTGGAAATATGCCGAGGCACTGGCCGGCAGCGACATTCAAACCAATCCGCCCGCCACCAACGAAGCCGTCGAAAAGAGTGGCCGGACATTCCGTCGCAGGGTCGAGGAGTTGCCACCGGCCGAGGTCCTCGCTGAGATCGACGCCCAAGTCGACCAGGAGCAACTCGAAGCCGTCTTAATGAGCGAAGGGGTCGCCAAATTTGCCGATCCGTTCAAAGCGCTGCTCAAGTTGCTCGCCGAGAAGCAACAGGGAATGGCCAAGGTCTGAGCCAGGTGTCGAATTCGGAAGGCGGAGATCAGGTTGTGGAAGGAAAAACATGCGGAAATAAACGCTAATCCTTAGTCCGCAATCCCGCACGGGTCGCCCCGTCGCCGATGCTGTGATACCATGCGTAGTTGGCGTTGCCGGGGTGCTGTTCGCTCTGGCAACTGCGGATCGAATTGCCCCCTTCTTGACCTTTCGACTCTCTGGTGTGACACGATGGCGGTTGACCCCTATGCTCCGTGCCCGTGCGGTAGCGGCAAGAAGGTGAAATTTTGTTGCTCCGATCTGGTGGGCGACATTGAGAAGATCCATCGCATGATCGAGGGCGACCAGCCCCGTGCGGCCCTGCGACACGCCGAGCAAACGTTGGCCAAGCATCCTCGACGCGCTTCGGTGCTCGATCTCAAGGCCACTCTAGAGCTGGCGCTGGGCGAAACCGAAGCTGCCAGCGCGACAATTAACGAGTTCCTTCAGGCCGATCCGCAGAACCCGTCCGCACTCGCTTGCCAGGCCATGTTGCTGGCGTCGAACGACGGGGGCCGAGCGGCAGTTGCGCCCTTGCAGAAGGCGCTTGCACTTGTCGAGCATGAGATGCCGCAACGTGTCTTCGAAGCGATCGGTGTGGTCGGGCGGGCATTGCTCACCGAAGGGCATATTGTGGCGGCCCAGGCGCATTTGTGGCTTCATGCTGGCCTCGCTCCCAAGGACGACCCACGGGCGCTGGAAATGATCGTTCAATTGAACCACTATTCGGGCTTGCCGCTACTGCTACGCGATCATCTGAGGATGTGCGAGTGGCCGGAAGATGCCAGTTGGAAGCCTGAGGCCGAGAAAGCATCGCGGTTGGCCGGCCTGGGAAGGTGGCTGGAAGCGGCAGGGATTATTGATCGCTTGGGTGGCACCCATGGAGCCGTGCCGACCTTGCTCTACAATCGCGCGGTGCTGGCAGGGGAGCTTGCCGACGATCGCGCGCTAGTGGCAGGTTTGCACGCTTACGCGCAACTGGATGTGCCGTTGGATGTTGCCGTGGAGGCGGAGGCCATTGCCCAACTGCTCGACGACGAAGCCAAAGAACCACTGCTCGAATCGGTGGTCCGAGCGTATGCGATTCGAGATCTTGAGGCGATCGTCGAGAAGCTGGTCGCCGACCGACGCATTCAACATTTCGAGATCGATCCGGCGCGGTTTGAAGGCAGCGATCAGCCACGGCCGCGGAGCGCGTATGTGCTGTTGGACCAGCCGCTTCCCGAGTCGGGCATTGGCATTCAGCGCGGCGAAGTGCCCAGCCTTTCCGGTGTGATTTCGATCTTCGGCCGGCAGACCAATCGTCCGGAGCGTCTCGAGCTAACCACCGACCACGGCCCCAATTTTGAGCGTACGCTCGCGGCGCTCGTGGAAGCTGGTGGCGAGGCGCTGGGCGAAATGATCGAGGAGCGAGTTGTCGGCTCCATCACGCCTACCGAGCAGGCACTCAATTGGCGCTGGCATTTTCCGCCAGATACGCCGATCGCCGATCGGCGCAGGCTGGTGGCCGAAGAACTCCACCTTGCCATCACCGACCGCTGGCCCGACGTGCCGCGACCCGGCCTAGCTGGCAAAACGCCCCGTGCAGCAGCCGGTGATCCGCAGCTCCGTATTCCGCTCATGGCCGCGGTGCTGATTCTCGAACAAGGCAGTAATAACCGCGGCGACGCGACCTCGATCGCCGTGCTACGCGACAAGCTGGGCCTGCCTCAGCCAGCGCCCATTGATGCGACGGATCAGAGTGTGACGGACCTGCCCATAGTGCGTGTGGCGTGGCTCAAGTTAGAGACCGTATCAGACAACGACCTGGTGCAGCTCTACCGCCGCTCGTTGCTGCTGGCCGCTCGCAGCGCCACGACAAGCTTGGCAAGAGAAGCGCTTCAGCGGCCGTCACTTGCCGACCGCATCCCGCCCGCCGAAGCCTATCGACGATTGATCGCAGCAGAGGACGACGATGGTCGCGCGCTGGAATTGATCCAGGAAGCCCGCCAGCATTCCGAAACAGCCGGCGAATCGACCGCCACTTGGGATCTCGCAGAACTCGAGTTGCATATCGAAAGTGACCATCCCGAGCAGGCCCAGGCCACACTCGCGCGGATCGAGAAGCTGCACCTCGATGACCCGCAAGTGGCGGCAGCAGTCTATCGATTGCTCTACGAAAAGGGAGTCATCTCGCCCGAGGAGTTGGCTGGTCATCACCATCATCATCCTGAGCAGCCGCTTCCAGCGCTCTCTGCCACCGGCGCAGTTTCACAGGAATCTGGCAGCCGTATTTGGACGCCCGATAGCGAACTCCCGGCCAGTGGTGGCAAGAAGTCGACTCTTTGGACGCCGTCCTGATTGGCGGCGGCAGGGCTGTGGCAGATCGTGCCCCACAGAAAGAAAGACATTGACGAACGTTTCATGCGGCGGGCTTTGGAGCTCGCGGCACGTGGCGAGGGTGTGGTCGAACCGAATCCGATGGTCGGCTGCGTGATCGCCCGCGAGGGCGCGATCCTTGGCGAAGGCTGGCACGAAGAATTCGGCGGGCCACACGCCGAAATCATGGCCCTGCAAAAAGTCGATCAAGCCAGCCTCCGCGGCGCGACGGCTTATGTCACCCTCGAGCCCTGCTGCCATCAGGGCAAAACGCCGCCTTGCTCGAAGGCGCTCATCGTATCCGGCGTGGCCCGTGTGGTGGTGGCGATGGAAGATCCGTTTCCCGCCGTCGATGGCGGCGGCATCGACGAGCTCAAAGCGGCCGGCATCGACTGCGAAATTGGCTTGCTTGCGGAGGATGCGAAGAAGCTGATCGCCCCCTATCTGCGGCGGCTCGCCAGCGGGCGACCCTGGGTGATCGCTAAGTGGGCTCAGACGCGCGATGGCAAGATGACCCTGGCCGACGGCAGCCGTTGGATCTCGAACGAACGGTCGCGCGAAGTGGTGCAGCAGCTGCGCGGCCGGGTCGACGCGATCCTTATCGGCAGCGGCACCGCGCGGGCTGACGACCCGCTGCTCACCGCTCGACCAAAGAACCCAACCGACGTAAAGCGGCAGGCGCTCCGCGTGGTGGTCGATTCACAGGCCTCGCTGTCGCTGGAGAGCCAATTAGTGAAAACCGCCCGCGCAGTGCCCGTGCTGGTCGCGGTGGCGGCTGACGCACCGCTGGAGACCGTGAAGAAACTCGCTGCCTCCGGCGCGCAGATTTTTGTCTGTGATGGCTCGACACACGCCGAACGGTTGGAATCGTTGCTCGAGGAACTTGGGGGTCGCCGAATGACGAATGTGCTGGTCGAAGGCGGCAGCTGCTTGTTCAACTCGCTCTTCGGCATGTACGTAATTGATGAAGTGCATGTCTTCACCGCGCCGAAAGACGCCGGCGGCGACACTCTTGCCGCTCCAAGATTGCAGCGGCAACCGCTCAAGGACATCGTGAAAACGGACCTTGACGGCGACGAGTATCTGCGGGCCTGCGTCGGATAGTCGGTAATCACACCAAATCGATTTGTGCCCAACACGTCGGATCTTCGTCGAACGGAAACGCTTGCCCAGTGGCAAAGGTTTGGACGCCGAATTCGCGGTCGAAGATGGCGTAGGTGAAACCGAGATGGCGGTGCTGCTGAGGATCGTAACCGCCCAGCGCTGCCGCCGGCACGAAGGCGGCAAGCCAGTAGCCCGTCGCGGTCACGCGGCTCACCACTTGCAACTCGCGTGGGCGGATCGGGCGAGCGTTTTCGCGGGCGCGATTGATTAACAATTGGTCGGCGACCGGTTCGGTTTGCCCGCGTCCCGCGCCGATCGGCAGAAACACGTAGCGATGGCAATAACGGCTGGCGCGATGGATGTTGAGCGTCGCCCGGGTGTCGATCCAGACCTGCAGGCCATCACTGTCTTCGAGTCGCGAATCGCGGCACCAGAGCGGTTGCCGCTTGCCCTCGATGGAGACGTTGAACAAGAGCCCCTCAGGGGCCCACGCCATCCGTACATCGGCCTGGCGGCGCTCGCAGTTCTCGGTGCCGGCGTCGAGCTCCGATAGGTTGAGTAAGCGGTACGACTCGTCAAGCTCGACCCCGCTACTTTTCCAGATCGGATCGTGCCGCGCTACGGGAATGGCAAAGCGGAATAAAAATCGCGGAGCAATCAATGTGTTGGAATGAGATTCGATCATGATTCAAATGACGACGTTGATGATGTGGTTTGCATCCCGTTGGAATGGCGTTTGTTGGTAAAGACAGACGTCGTGGCTGACGCCGCTAACTAGCCGACTCCGGCGCCACGAAACGCCTCCAGATGTACTTTCAAGAAGGCCGCCATTTTTCCGTCGTGCAGTTCCTCGGTTGAGACAAATCGCAACTTCACTTGGTCGCGGTCTTCGCCCTTAGTTGAGAGTGCTCGATCGGCTCCGAGTTCTGCGACGCCACCGAGCTGAAACGCTCCCTTCGGACCGTTGAGGATCAGGTCGACGCCTGCCAGTCGCTTGGTACACACCACGGCCCACGGCTCGCGGACACCCGGCGCCATAAAGTACACGCGCTCCTGATTATTCCACAAGAACTGCCCCTTCGGTTCCACCGTGGCTAGCATTTCGAGTAGTTCTTCGAGCACCTCGGGCTTCCACGTAGTCTGCTTGCCGGGCGGGAAACCCTTCTTCGAGAGGTGCCACTTCTGGCCCAAGACGGTCCACGGCATCACGTCAGCCGGTTTCTGCTGTACGCGCTCGCTAAATTTTTGAAAGCCCGCCACGGCCCGTTCGACGAAGGTCCAAAGCTCGGGCGTGTCGATCTCGGCCCAGGAATGAGCGTCGATCTGCACTTCCTGCCACGGGCCGCGCAAGTTTTTACACTTGACGCGCGGACCATGGCCATAGGCTTCGATTTCGTCGAGGTCGTTGAGCGGTTTCAGGCCGAGGCTGGCGACGAGCGTGTCGCGTTCGAAGGTTCGCTTCGCCGTACGAAATTTCAGTTTCACCAACCAGCGCTCGCCGGTGATGGCGTGGAAGAACCAACCGTCGGACTTCTTCGCGGCAGAAATCTCCACGATTGTCCGATTGTTCCACTTGGTCGCGCTAAATTCTCCCAGCTCGTGAATTCGCCGCTCGATGGCATCGAGAATTCGGCCGTCCCATTGGCACGGTTGTCCGTTGCGATCGACGCGGTCGCGTGTGTGCCAGCCGCGTCCATCGACTTCCCAAGGCATTTTCGTGTCGCGGCCGACGTCGTCGATTTCTCGGTCCGCTTCCCGTGGCACATCGACTTTGGCAGGGTTGTACTTCTTTCGCTCGAAAAATGGTCCGGCGGCAAGCACGGGAGCCAGTGCGATGGCGGTGTAGGAAACATGAGAAGTCAATTCAGCCGAGTTCGACGCGAGCCGGGCGGTCCTCCGCCCCGATCGGGGGCCGACCAACGCTGCGCGTCGGTGCCCGCGCCCCGGCTTGCTCGGAGCGCAGCTCTCGACAACTTGTTCCGGGGTCCCCGCGGCGACCACCAATCCGCCGTCGGCACCCGCTTCGGGGCCGATGTCGATGACCCAGTCGGCCGTTTTGATCACATCGAGATTGTGCTCGATCACCACGACGGTGTTTCCGTGATCGACGAGCCGATTGAGCACGTCGAGCAGTTTGGCGAGGTCGTCGAAGTGGAGGCCGGTGGTCGGTTCGTCGAGCAGGTAGAGGGTCTGACCGGTGTCGGGGCGGGCGAGTTCGGCGGCGAGTTTCACGCGCTGTGCCTCGCCGCCCGAAAGTGTCGGCGCACTCTGGCCGAGTGTGAGATACTCGAGGCCGACGTCGCAGAGTGTTTGCAGGATGCGGCGAATTTTGGGGATGTTCGCCAGCAACTCGACCGCCTGGCCGCACGACATCGCGAGCAAATCGGCAATACTCTTGCCGTGGAACTTCACCGCGAGCGTGTCAGGATTGTATCGCTGGCCGCGGCAGGTCTCGCACTCAACCCAGATATCAGGCAGGAAATGCATTTGAATGCACTGTTGGCCGTTGCCTTCGCACGCTTCGCATCGCCCCCCCGGCACATTGAAGCTGAACCGCCGGGCTGTGTAACCGCGGAGCTTCGACTCAGGCAACTGTGCGAAGAGCTGGCGAATGAGGTCGAACACACCGGTGTAGGTGGCCGGGTTTGAGGTTGGGGTGTTGCCCAGCGGTTGCTGATCAACGCGGATCACTTTATTGATCTGCTCGACGCCGCGGATTGCATTGTGAGCACCGGGGTTGGTGCTCGCGCGATGGAGCGTCTTGGCCAGTTGAGCGTAAAGAATATCCTCGACAAGTGAACTCTTGCCGCTGCCAGAAACACCGGTCACCGCGGTGAGCGTGCCGAGCGGAATGCGGACGTTGATGTTTTTGAGGTTGTGATGCCGGGCACCGACGATCTCCAGGAAGGCGGAAGGGGGAAGGGGGAGGGGGGAAAGCTTTCGTTTGGCTGCTTTTCCTTCCGCTTTCCCACTTCCGACTTCCCCCCTTCGGTTCGTTGGGACCGGGATCGCTTTCTTGCCGCTCAGGTAAGGACCGGTGACACTGCCGCGTTGTTTGGCGACTTGTGCAGGTGGGCCGGAGGCGACGATCTGTCCGCCAAGTCGTCCCGCGCCGGGTCCGAAGTCGATGATGCTGTCGGCGCTTTCGAGCACTTCGCGGTCGTGCTCGACAATCAAGAGCGTGTTGCCCAGGTCGCGCAGTTTGGCGAGCGCGTTGATCAGCCGTCTGTTGTCACGCGGGTGGAGGCCGATGGTCGGTTCGTCGAGCACATAGAGCACACCGCAGAGTCCGCTGCCGACCTGGCTGGCAAGGCGGATGCGCTGGGCTTCGCCGCCGGAGAGCGTCGGTGCCGCCCGGCCAAGGGACAGGTAATTGAGCCCGACGTCGACCAGGAACGTGAGCCGGTTCTGGACTTCGCGCAAGAGCTCACCGGCCACTTTCTTCTCGCTCGTCGTGAGCTTCCATTTTTTCACCTGCTCGACGAGTTCACCGAGCGGTGTGCGACAGATCGAATCGAGTGTACGATCGCGGAACCGGACAGCCGCCGAGTCGTCCCGCAGCCGGCTGCCGCCACACTGACTGCAGTCAATTTCGTCGATGAAAGTTTCGAGCAAGCCACGCAGCCGCGGCGAAAGTTTTGAGGCTTCTTCCAGGGCAGGAAATAAACCCTTGAATTGGAATTTGAACAGTGCGGAGCGAGCCGGGGCGTCCTCGCCCCCGACCGGGGCGGAGGACCGCCCGGCTCGCTTTGTCGCATAAACCGCAATCCAATCTTCGCCGGTGCCATGCAGCAGAATCCGCTTCTGCCGTGGCGAAAGGTCCTGGTAAGGCACGTCGTTCGGCACACCCGTGTGGGCGGTGAAGGCCGCGAGCATCAACTGTGATGTGGCGAGACTCACGTCGGGCCAAACGAACAGCGCTCCCTTGGCCAGCGTGAGTTTCGGATCGCGGAGCAGGGCAGCCGGATTTGCGCCAATTTGCAAGCCGAGTCCTTCGCAGGCCGGGCACCAGCCGAGCGAGCTGTTGAACGAAAAGTTGTGCGGGTTGAGTGTGTCGAAGCTGCGGCCGCACTTTTCACAAGCCAGGTGCTGGCTATGCACCCGCACCGGCCAGCGCGGTTCCGGCACGTCATCGTGTGGGTGGGCCACATGGACCACGCCCTGGCCGAGCGCGAGTGCATTCTCGATACTGCCGGCAATCCGCGAGCGCTGATCACGGCGGACGATGATGCGGTCGATCACCACTTCGACCGCATGCTTGCGGCGGCGATCGATCACTGGCAGCGAATCAAGCGGGTGCGTCTCGCCGTCGATTCGCACCCGAACGTACCCGGCCCCACGCAGCGAATCCCACAACGTTTCGTACTGCTCGCCGACTTGCACCTCGACCGGCGCCATCACGTAGAGCTTGGTGCCTTCCTGTTCCTCGAGCAGTTTATCGACGATCTGGTCGGAAGTTTGTGTGCCGATCGGGATGTCGCACTCGGGGCAATGGGGCTGACCCAACCGGGCGAAGAGAATGCGGAAGTAGTCGTAAATCTCTGTGACCGTGCCGACGGTCGACCGAGGCGTTTGGCCCATGTTGCGCTGTTCGATGGCAATCGCGGGCGAGAGGCCTTCGATGTGGTCGACTTGCGGCTTCTGCATCTGGCCGACGAATTGTCGGGCGTAGGAACTGAGGCTCTCGACGTACCGCCGCTGACCCTCGGCATAGATCGTATCCATGGCAAGCGAGGTCTTGCCGGAACCGCTGGGTCCGCAGAAGACGGTGGTCTGGTCGCGTGGAATTTTCAGGCTGAGGTCGCGCAAATTATGTTGCCGCGCCCCGCGGACCGTAATGTGCGTCGCCTCTTGGACCACTTTCCGATGGCGGCTTTTCTTACTCGTGGCGGGCGTCTTCGTGCGAAGGCCCAGCAACGGCGCGAGCGCTCGCCCCGTGTAGGATTCAGGAATTCGGGCGATTTCTTCCGGCGTGCCGCAGGCGATGATCTGCCCACCG
Source organism: Pirellulales bacterium (assembly GCA_041753435.1). Classification (GTDB taxonomy): domain Bacteria; phylum Planctomycetota; class Planctomycetia; order Pirellulales; family Lacipirellulaceae; genus DASYDU01. Next base: position 25,334 of record JBGSUJ010000172.1, read on the forward strand.
CCGGCGCCACCCTCCGGACCAACGTCGATGATCCAGTCGGCTGTCTTGATCACGTCGAGATTGTGCTCAACAACCAGTACCGTGTTCCCTGCGTCGACGAAGCCGTGCAGTGCAGAGAGCAGCAGCTCAATGTCGGCGAAGTGGAGTCCGGTGGTCGGTTCGTCGAGCAAGTAGAGCGTGCGGCCGGTCGACTTCTTCACCAGTTCACGAGCTAACTTTACCCGTTGTGCCTCGCCGCCGGAGAGCGTCGGCGACGGCTGGCCGATCTTGATGTAGTCGAGGCCCACTGCGTGCAGTGTGCTGAGTTTATGCTGGATTGGCGGGATGTTTTCGAAATGTAAGAGCGCTTGTTGCACGTCCATCTCGAGCACTTGGGCAATGCTTTTCTCGCGGTACATCACCTGCAGTGTTTCGCGGTTGAAACGATGGCCCTCACACACCGGGCAGGTCACCCACACGTCGGCCAGAAAATCCATCTCCAGCCGATTCGAGCCGTTCCCCTCGCAGGCCTCACACCGCCCGCCTTGCACGTTGAAGCTGAACCGGCCCGGCTTGTAGCCGCGGCGCTTCGACTCGGGCAATTGCGTGTAGAGATTGCGGATGTCGTCGAACAGTTTGATGTAGGTGCCGGGGTTTGACCGCGGTGTGCGGCCGATCGGTGATTGATCGATGACGATCAACTTGTCGAGCTGATCAACGCCTTCGATGCGATCGTGTTCGCCCGGCTGGCCCTTGCCGCCCATTAGTTGTGTGAGCAGCGATTCCGCCAGGATGTCGTTGACCAGCGAGCTCTTGCCACTGCCGGACACGCCGGTGACGCAGACGAACGCGCCGAGCGGAATCTCGAGGTCGACGTTTTTGAGGTTATTGTGCCGGGCACCGACGATGCGGATTGCCGAGCGTGGAGCAGGGAGCAGGGAGCGGGGAGTTTCGGAAATCTCTGTCTTTCGCCCTGCTCCCTGCTCCACGCTCCACGCTGATTGCAGCCGTCGCTGGGTCGGAATTTCGATCTTGCGCTTCCCCGAGAGAAACGCTCCCGTGACGCTGCGCGCTTCCTCAGAGATTGAGTCGGCGTCGCCAACTGCCACGACTTCGCCGCCGCGCACCCCGGGGCCAGGTCCGAAGTCGACGATGTGGTCGGCCGCGCGCATCGTGTCTTCGTCGTGTTCGACGACGACCACCGTATTGCCGAGGTCGCGGAGGTCTTTGAGCGTGGCGAGCAGTTGATCGTTGTCGCGCGGGTGGAGGCCGATGGAGGGTTCGTCAAGGATGTAAAGCACGCCGACCAGCCCGCAGCCGATCTGGCCCGCGAGGCGAATCCGCTGCGACTCACCTCCCGAAAGGGTTGGGGCCGTGCGTTCGAGCGTGAGGTATTCGAGGCCGACGTTCTTCAAGAAGCCGAGCCGGCCGCAAACTTCTTTCAACACTTCGGTGGCAATCAGCGCTTGGTTGCCTTCGAGTGCGAGCTCCGCGAAAAACGCGGCTGCGTCGGAGATCGCCAGAGCACAAATCTCGGGTAGTGTCCGCTCCGGCTGATCCTGGAAGTTTTCGTTTCGTGTTGCGATTTTCACTGAGCGCGCTTGCGGATTGAGCCGTTGCCCAATGCACTCGGGGCAGCGGATGACGCTCATATATTTTTCGAGCTGTTTGATCTGCACCGGGCTTTTGCTAGTGCGATATTTTTCGAGCAGCTCGGGGACGATTCCGTCGTACGTGCCGCCGTATTTTTGCGACGACTTACCAGCCCGCCAGGTGAAGGTGATGTGTTCGTCGCCAGTGCCCCAAAGCCAGATGTGGCGACAGTCCTCCTCCAGTTGATCCCACGGCGTTTCGAGCAGCGTACCCTCCGCAAGTTCGAGCTTGCGTTCCATTGTTTCGGCGACGCCGCGATAGATGTGCCGCTTCCAGCGGCCGAGGTCTTTCCAAGGGCCGACGAGTTCGATGGCTCCCTGAATAAACGATTTCTCCGGCGCGCTCACGAGCCGCTCGGGGTCGAAGCTGAAAAACTCGCCCAGCCCGTCGCACTCGAGGCACATGCCTTGCGGACTGTTGAAGCTGAACAGTTGCGGCGTTGGTTCGTCGAAACTCAGGCCGCAATCGGTACAGGCGAAGTGGGCCGAGAGAACGATGTCGCCGGTGCGGAAAAAGGGGTCAGAACTAGTTTTCTTTTTCGGCTTCCGGTGCGAACTTTCGGGGGCGTCGGAAAAAATAGTTCTGACCCCTTTTTCTTCCTGCACCGCGACGATGAGACTGCCCTTACCCACCGCGAGCGCTGTGTCGACCGACTCGGCGAGCCGGCTACGGATGTTCAGACCTGCCGTTAATCGATCGACGACGACTTCGATGTTGTGTCGCATCTGCCGGTCGAGCGAGAGGTCGTCCGAGAGCATCACGATGTTGCCATCAACCCGCGCGCGGACGAACCCCTGCTTCCGCAAGTCGTCGAACAGATCGCGGTACTCGCCCTTCTGGCCGCGGATCACCGGGGCCAGTACGGCGAATTGGGTCTTGGCCGGGAGCGTGAGGATCCGGCCGATGATCTGCTCGCGGGTCTGGGCCGTGATCGGCCGCCCGCATACGGGACAATGCCCTCGCCCCACCCGCGCGTAGAGCACCCGCAGGAAATCGTAAATCTCGGTGATCGTGCCGACCGTCGACCGCGGGTTGTTGCCGGACGACTTCTGTGAGATCGAGATCGACGGGCTGAGGCCGCTAATGTGGTCGACCTCGGGCTTGGGCATTTGCCCCACAAATTGCCGGGCGAAGGTGGACAGACTCTCCACGTAACGCCGCTGGCCCTCGGCGTAAAGTGTGTCGAACGCGAGCGAGCTTTTGCCAGAGCCGGACACGCCGGTCAAACAGATTAGCTGGTTTCGCGGCAGAACAACGTCGACGCCCCGCAGGTTGTGCTCGCGGGCGCCTTGGATCACGATATCGGAAGCGGGCATCGGTGCGCCGTGCGGTGGGTCGAGAATTGCAAACTTGCATTTTATGGCGACAACGGCGATCCGCAAAGGCAGCGTTTTTTGCCCACCTTACTATTCCGCGAACAGCGGCAAAAAACCGACCTAATAAAATAGATATGACGACCCCTGAGAACCACCATTACGAGCTATTGGACTTCGGCAATGGCCGGAAACTGGAGCGGTTTGGCACGGTGGTGCTCAACCGGCCCTGTCCGGCAGCGGACGAAATCGAAAAATCGCGGCCGGAGTTGTGGGAGGCAATCACCGCGCGGTTTCGCGGGCCACGGACGGGGGACGGCTCTTGGACACCGCCGCCGAAGTCGTGGATGCCGGTGGAGTGGTGTTTGGAGCCAGGAGGAGCTGCGCCGTTTCGGTTGAAGTTAGAAGCCTTGCCTTCGGGGCAGGTGGGGGCGTTTCCGGAACAGTGGGAGAACTGGGCGTGGATTTCGCGGCAGGTCGCTCAACCGCAAGCGACATTGGGACGGCCCATGCGAGTTTTGAATTTGTTTGCGTATACGGGTGGCAGCACGCTGGCTGCGGCGGGGGCGGAGGTTGTACACATCGATGCGGCGCAAAATATCGTCGACCGTGCAAAGGAGAACGCCGCATTTTCCGGTCTCGCCGAACGGCCCGTGCGTTGGATCGCCGAGGACGCGGTAAAATTCTGCCGCCGCGAACTTAAGCGCGGCAAACAATACGACGGCGTAATCCTCGACCCGCCGACCTACGGCCACGGACCCAAGGGGGAACCCTGGAAGATCGACACCGATCTGTTGCCACTGCTGACGATGTGCGGCGAGCTGACGGCCGAAAATCGCGCGTTCGTGCTGGTCTCGTGCCATTCACCGCGTATCGGCCCGGCAGAACTTTCGGCGTATTTGGCAGAGGGCATCTTCGGCAATTGCAGCCAGCCGCCGGAGTCCGGGGAACTTTCGCTCAAGACGAGCGAGGGCCGCCAATTGCCTGCGGGAGTCTTTGCGCGCTGGCCGAGATGAAATGAGGCTCGGCAGGAGCCTCACCCTCCCAGCTATTGATCGTGCGGCGGCGATTCGGGTCGATTCGACTCCGGTTCCAGGTGCACTAGCACGTCGCGGAGTGATGTAAACTCCTTCACCAGCCGCGACTTCACGTCGTGCCCGATCTTGTGACCGAGCTCGACCGTAATCTGCGGATCGACTTCGAGATGAATGTCGGCAAAGCACTCCATGCCGGACCGGCGGACGCGGAGTTTTTCCACGCTGCGAACGCCCGGCACATGGAGCGCCGCCTGCCGGATAGCATCGACTATTGCGTCGTCGGCTTGTTGGTCCATCAACTCGGCCGCATTGGTGAGCAGCAGTCGAAGGGCCGACCAAAGAATTGCCGCGACGACGACGAGCGCCGCGACTTCATCCGCCCACAGATATCGAGTCCCGCCCCACCGCACGGCTGCAATCCCAATGACGACTGCCAGCGAACAGAGTGCGTCGCTGCGATGATCCCAAGCGTTGGCCACCAGCGATTGCGAGCCGATTCGTTCGCCGATAGTTTTGTTCACGCGATAGAGCGCTTCTTTGATGACGAAGTTGGCAACCGCAATCCAGAGCGTCCACGCCGCGGGCAACTTGTGCCTTTCAAACATATGCGTAACAGCTTCCCACCCAACCCAAACGGCCGAAAATGCAATGATCCAAGCCACGCTCAGACCGGCTACCGCTTCTGCTCGCGTGTGGCCGTAGGGATGACCTGGATCGGGGGGCTTCTGCGCGACGCGAATGGCGAACAGCACAATGACCGATCCCAGCGAGTCGCCGATCGAATTCACGGCGTCGGAGATCAGCGCGAACGATTGGCCGACGATGCCACCCACGAGCTTCACTGCACCGAGCGCAAGATTGATCGCCAACCCGGCCGCGGCAGTACGGCTGGCGGACAGGTACAATGCCTGAACGGTATCCGCCTCGTGATTCATGCCCACTCCTCCTGCAACTGATGAAGGATCGAGGGTATCATTCTTGTGAACAAGGGGCGACAGGAGCAAGTGACATAATGGCTATTGATCCAATTTGTGGCATGACCGTCGACGAAAAGACAGGGCTCTCCGCTGAGCGCGACGGCAAGACCTTTTACTTTTGCAGCCGCCATTGCCGCCAAAAATTTTTCGCGCCGCCACGGGACGAACCGATGGTTGTGACGCTGAGTGGATCGCCACCCGCGGGGCAATCTGCCGTCGAGGACGCGATTTATACGTGCCCGATGCACCCGGAAATTGAGCAGCGCGGTCCCGGCACCTGTCCGAAATGTGGCATGGCGTTGGAGCCGAAAATCGTCTCGGCCGATGCACCCGAGGACGACGGCGAACTGCGCGACATGACGCGACGATTCTGGGTGGCGACGGCGCTCGGTGTGCCAGTGCTCCTGATGGCTATGTTGCCGATGGTCGGCGTACCGGTCGATCTAGGCATCGGACATCAGGTTTATCTTTGGCTGCAACTCTTGTTGGCGACGCCGGTGGTACTGTGGGCCGGCTGGCCGCTGTTGGTGCGCGGCGTGCGGTCGTTTGCCACGTTGAACCTCAACATGTTCGCCCTGATCGCGCTCGGCGTGGGGGCGGCGTACGTTTACAGCGTGGTCGCAGTGCTCTGGCCAAGCCTGATTCCTGAAGCATTCAAGCACGAGGGAAATGCGGAGGTCTATTTCGAGGCGGCGGCGGTGATCACGGCGCTCGTGCTCTTAGGGCAAGTGCTGGAGTTGCGCGCCCGCCGTCGCACGGGCACGGCGATCCGCGAGTTGTTGTCTCTCACGCCGCCGGCGGCACGCGTCGTGCGCGGCGGTGAAGATCACGAAGTTCCCGTCGATCAAGTTCAAGTCGGCGATGTTCTTCGCGTCCGACCCGGCGAGAAGATTCCCGTTGACGGTGCGATTACCGAGGGAGCGAGCACAGTTGACGAATCGATGCTCACCGGCGAACCGATGCCGGTTGAGAAGCGAGTAGGCGATCTCGTGATTGCCGGCACCGTGAATCAGACCGGCGCGTTCCTGATGACGGCTAAAGAAGTCGGCAGCGACACCGTGCTCGCCCACATCGTCGAAATGGTGGCCAGCGCCCAGCGCTCCCGCGCGCCGATCCAGCGCGTCGCCGACGCCGTGGCCGCGTGGTTTGTGCCCCTGGTGATTGTCTCCGCGGTGCTGACATTCATTGCGTGGACCATTTGGGGACCGGCGGAAGCGAGGCTCGCGTACGCGTTCGTGTGCGCGGTGGCGGTGTTGATCATTGCCTGCCCCTGTGCGCTGGGCCTCGCCACGCCGATGTCGATTATGGTCGGCGTTGGCCGCGGGGCGCGCGAGGGAGTGCTGGTGAAAGATGCCGCTGCGCTCGAAGAATTGGAAAAGATCGACACGCTCGTCGTCGACAAAACCGGCACGTTGACGGAGGGACGGCCGCGTGTTGTCGGCGTCGATTGTATCGGGCGCGAAAGCGAGCCGGCCGACAGGCAGAAAACGACCGAAAGCGAGTTGATTCGCCTCGCCGCGTCGGTCGAGTTGCAGAGCGAGCATCCTCTGGCGCGAGCGGTCGTCGCCGCGGCCAAAGAACGACAGTTGACGCTCGCGGCGGCCAATGGTTTCCAATCCGTCACGGGCGGCGGAGTCTCCGCTTCGGTCGAAGATCACACGGTGCTCATCGGAAGTGAAAAACTGCTGAAGGAGCACAGCGTCGACACCATCGATTTCGAACCCAACGAGCGATTAGTTGGCGCGGCTTCGACACTTTTTGTCGCCATCGATGGCCACCTTGCCGGCGTGATTACCGTCGCCGATTCCATCAAAACAACGACGCCGCAAGCCATTCGCGCACTGCATGCACTGGGCCTGCGGATCGTGATGCTCACGGGTGACAACGAACACACGGCCCAGGAAGTCGCCGAGCAGCTAGGCATCGACGAATTTGAAGCCGGCGTCACGCCCAAGCGGAAGCACGACTACGTTGTGGCCGAGCGGGCCAAGGGCCGCCGCGTCGCCATGGCGGGCGACGGCATCAACGACGCCCCCGCGCTCGCCGCCGCGAACGTCGGCATTGCGATGGGCACCGGCACCGATGTGGCCATTGAAAGTGCCGACGTGACGCTGGTGAAGGGCGACCTGGGCGGCATTGTACGCGCCGTTCGACTCAGCCGTGACGTGATGCGGAACATTCGGCAGAATCTGTTTTTCGCGTTTGTGTACAACGCGCTCGGCGTGCCGATTGCCGCGGGGCTGCTCTATCCGCTGATGGGGCTCCTGCTCAACCCGATGATTGCGGCGGCGGCGATGAGCGCGAGTAGTGTCTCGGTGATCGGCAATGCACTGCGGTTGCGGCGGATCCACTGAGCCAGCGCCTTTAGCGCGACGACAATAGCCGCCGATCTACGATTGCCGGACCGGCCCGCGACAGCGGGTGGCCCGAGTTTCCCCAACCTGGGTCGCATAGCGACCAGAGGCAGCGGAATCGCGTGATGGACACTCGTCCGCGCGATCCACCGGTCAAACACACACACCAACTACCAACCAAACGGGGTCAGTACCGAATGGCACTTGAACTTTCGTAAGTCGTTGTCTTGATGATTGATATGGACGAAATCGGCCTCACTTGGCATGAGGGTGTTGTGACACGCACCCACTCACGGCAAGGAGGCCAGGATGTTCGATTCGTTTCGCATCGCCG
>JBGSUJ010000173.1:0-6755 GCA_041753435.1 Pirellulales bacterium
CGGCGATGCGAAACGAATCGAACATCCTGGCCTCCTTGCCGTGAGTGGGTGCGTGTCACAACACCCTCATGCCAAGTGAGGCCGATTTCGTCCATATCAATCATCAAGACAACGACTTACGAAAGTTCAAGTGCCATTCGCCTCAGAGAGTCCTTCTGGAAGTGGGTTTTCTACCCAGCCGTCGCGGCCCCTTTAACATTATGCGCCGGCGATCCGTGGGATGATGTCCCAGCGGCGGTCGCCGCGGGTGGCGTCTCGAGGGAGCGATTCGATCAGCCGCAACCGCGGCAGCAAGCCTTGGCCGTGGGCGACTTGAATCGCCAGTCCGGGTCGCGCGTTGGCCTCGAGCACGACTGGACCGACGGTGGCATCGACGACGAAGTCGACGCCGATGTAGCCCATCTCGATCGCGTCGCTGAGTTTCATGGCGGCGGTGAGCAGATTTTTCCAGCCGGGGATTTCGAAGCCGGCAATCAGTTCGCCTGTATCGGGGTGGCGAGTGATCGGTCGGTTCTTGCAAACGCCACCAAACGTGCGTCCGGTGACCAGATGCACGGCCGCGGCAGCTGCCCCCTGATGCAAGTTAGCTCGGCCCTCGGAGGCGTTGGTAGGCAGGCGAACCATCGCCATTACGGGTACATGGCGATAGAGGATCACGCGGATGTCGGGCGTGCCGCCGACGGCGATCCGCTCCAAGGCCGGATGGATGATAATCCGCTGCTCGACGATCGCTTTGTCGACCTGCCCGCCGAGCGAATAGAGGCCGGAGAGAATCGTCGACACATGGTAGCGCAAGTCGCCCCAGGTGACGACGCGGCCGCTGGCAGTTTCGAAATCGTGGCCCTGCCGCCGGGCAATGACGATGATGCCACGACCCGCGGCACCGGTGGCCGGCTTAATGACAAATTCGCTGCGGTCGCCAAGAACTTGCAGGAACCGACGGATGTCGCCGTAACGGCGAATGACGGCGTAGGTATCGGGCACGGGAATGCCATGGGTGTGGCAAATTTCCTTGGTGATCGTTTTGTCGTCGACGCGCGGATAGAGCCCGCGCAGATTGCTTTCCTGGATAAATGCCAGATTTCGCTGGTTAATGCCGAGGACGCCGGCCCGCTCCAACTCGTGCGGCCAGACCCACAACCGGCCTTTTGCGCCACTCATGTTGAAGTCTCGCTCATGTTAATCAAATCGCGAAACCGCCAAAGTTCGGTGATCCGATAGCCAGCATAGCGGCCGAGCACGATAAAGACGGCAATCGTGTAGAAGTGCACCTCAGGATATACAAGCACGAATCGGCCCACCGTGTCCCAAGCCAAGATCGCATAGACCAAGGCGGCAACCATCAGCGTGCCGGCCGCGAGCTGCACCGTGTAGCCAAGGCCGTCTTCTTCCGTGGTCACATAGAAGCGCTCAATGAGCATCGTCAGAATGACCATCGGCAGGAGCACGGCGTCGGTGCTAATTTTGGGCAGGACATAGTGCAAGATCGAGACGCCGAACACCACGCAGAGGATCACGATCGTCAGGATGATCGAGAGCCTCGGTACGGCGAGCAGCCTCAGCCGCTCGAGGAAAGTTCGGCTGACTACGCCGGCCAGGATGACAATCAGCAAAATCGCCACGCCCGTTTCCCAATTGGCGTAGATAAAACTCATCGCCAGCAGCGCCGGCGAGAACGTGCCGAAGGTGCCGATGCCCACCACATTACGGACGATCGCCGTGATCAGCGCTCCGAAGGGCAGTAGCAGCAGAATCGACATAATGGTGTGCATGGGGATCGGCAAGCGAGTGAGATCGAAGATCTGAATCGGATGCCGCTGGCCGGCCCGCAGGACGGCCTGGGAAGGCTCGATCCGCACCACTGAGTACTTGGCCGTAAAGGGCGAACCGTTGCTGGTCCGCACCGGTTGGTCGCCGCCCTTGCGGACGGGCACAAAATTCATCGGTAAGTAGCGGGTGAAGCCCTTGGTCGGATTAAATGGCACCCACGATTGTGCCATGAATACTTCGACCCACACGAGTGGCTTCACGTCGAATTGTTGCTCGATTTGGAAGCCTGTTACCAGCCGAGCCGGAATGTCGATGCTGCGGCACAGGGCGACCATAGTCCGGGCTCGCCCGAGCGGGCTGGCATTGGAATTAGCCTGGCTGAGCACGAGCGCTGGGTTGTCGGTGTCGCCAGGGGCGATTTCTTGACAATAGCGGAAAATCCATTGCACACGCTCGGCTTCGGTTTCGCTTTCATCTTGCGCCTTCTGCGCAATGCGGCGAATCACATCGCTGTCAGCCGGGATAAATTCCTTCGACTCGGCCCGCGTGTAGCGTTGCCGAGCGGCAGGCGACAAATAGACCATGGTCGGCGCGCGGGAGTTGTCGGGCTGCGGGCTCAATCGCAGTTCGAATACGGCGTTAATCTTGTAAGGTCCACCCGCTTGTGGTGCGGTCGCCACCAACCGGTTGCCGAATTGTTTTGATCGCAACCCCAGATGAGTCGGCTTGTTGACGTGAACCTCGCAATGCGGCGTATCGTAAGGGATATAGATGATGATTTCAGTGCCTGGTTCGACTGGCTCGAAGTCGATGTCGTAAGTCAGGCTCCAGAGACTTTCCTGCTCGGCGATTTGGGCCGTTTTGCGGGCTTGATGGCGAATCGCAAGCAGGACCGTACCCAAGAACAGGCAGACGCCAATCGCGATGTAGCTCAAAACACGTGAGTTCATGGGAGCATTTCCGAATTCATTTCCCTAGCGGCGCAACTTTTCTATCCCCGACTAATGGCCAAGGCTCGTTGCCGCGCGCCTCAGCACTCTTACAGGCCCGTCGCGGGAAAGCCCGGCCGAACAGCTCAAGCTACCTATCCCTTCATGTCGACTGTGTTTTATTATAGTATTGAGAAGCATCCTAAGTTGCCGCGGCCAACCGTCAAGGTCTGTCTGCCTTACCTATATCCGAAAAAGCGCCATATTCGCTACAATGTCACCCTCGGTGGAATGTGAAATCTGAGATTTGATTGGGGAGATATGATGCCATGGGATTGTTCGACGGGTCGCATTCGATTGCGGCCGTGAACTGGGCCGGCAAAATTGGGCTGCTCGCTGTGCCGCTCTGGCTGTTGTGTGTACTTTCCTTAAAAGGCGAGTCCAAGGGTGAATCCGTGGTCAAGCGGCCGCAGAAGCATACAATCGGCGCTACCGCAACGATCACCGAAGGGTCCACCGGAATCCCGTTTTCCGCCCGTATCGATACCGGAGCGACGACCTGTTCGATCCACGTCGAGAAGTGGGAGATCGAAAAACGCTCGCGCCGGCCCTCCGAAAATGTCGGCAAACCAATCCGCTTGCAGATTCAGAACGAAAAAGGTGACCGCGCTTGGATAGAAACTGTAGTCGCCGGCCGAGTGCGGGTTCGTAGCTCGGTGCAAAAGGAAGAGGACTACCACGGCCGCTACAAAGTCTTACTGCCACTCGAGTGGAAAGGCTTTAAGAAAGAAGTGCTCGTGTCGATCAACGATCGCACCGATATGGCCTACCCGCTGCTGATCGGGCGAAACTTCCTGCGAGACGATTTTCTCGTCGACGTGTCGCTCGACAATCCAGACGACGACAACGATTAGCCACGACCGATCGAGGCGCACCACGGGGATGCCCACCCCCCGTTCGTGAGCGTGGACATCAGGGTCTCCTCGTTGCTCGGGCAGAGGCGTCGCCCTCTCTTCATTCGCACGGTGATAGCTCCTCTCACTTCGATTCTGCGGCTATCCTGCAGTTCCTCACTGCACAGCTAGCACCCGCATTCGAGTTGACCCGCGCGGCAATATCGTCATACTTATCTTTTCATTGGTTTTGGATAGAGCACGACCCAATCAAGGAGGAGCGGGCCGGCATGCATCTTCGTCGACGCGCAATTGTTACGTTCCTTGTATTGGTTGCCGGCTGCTCTGCGGCGAGTGCTGTGGTTGCGCAAACCAGCTTGGGGCCGCTACTCCAGCCCGCTTCGCAATCAGTCACGCCAACTCCTGGTAACCAGCCGATCGTTGCCGACAAACGCGCCGAGAACGCGGAATTGCTGCGTGTGGCCGAGCGCAAAGTCGAAGAAGACCCCTCCAACAAAGCCGCGGCGGCAGAGCTTGCCAACTACAAAACAGCCGAAACAATCCTTGCCCAACAGGATGCGGTCGAACAGCAAATTGCTGATCTGCAGAACCGCGAGCAGGAATTGCGAGAAGAGCTCAAAACCTGGGCGTCTTCGACGACTCAACTGGCTCAGTCGTTCGCCTTTGTCGAATTCGATCGGCTCGTGAATCGGTTGGCTGCCGAAAAAGCGCGGACCGAGCTGGTGCGCTCCAAACTGAAGACCGCCAAAACTGCGTTAGAGCAGGCCCAGACCGACCTCAATGCGCGCGAACAAGAACGGCGCAAGGCACAAGAAGCCTTCCAAGCAGGCAAGGCTGGGACCGATTCCGCTGCACTTGCCTTGTCGCTCGACGAGGCCCGCCGTGCCAGCCAACTGGCCACCGACTCGGTGGCCCTGCGGAAGAAGGAAGTCGAACGTGAGAAAATCGCTGAAGCGGCTCAAGTTCTCACGGTCGAGTTACTGCAAAACCAGGTCGACCGCTATCAGCCGCTCGTGGTTTTCACCGAAGACGACCTGCAGGAACAACTCAAAAAGCTCAAAACCCAGGAGGAATCGGTACGTGCCACCCTCGACTTTGCCGAGCGGAATGCCTCGCAAGCGGCTGCCGGCTGGTCGCAAGCCAAACGCAATCTCGAGGCCTCCACCGGCGATCGGTCGCTGCTTGCCGAGGAAGTCGAAGCCTGGCAGCGAGCACGCGAAAATGCACGCGAGAAAAAGAACACGGCACTCGACCAACTCCTGCAACTTGAACAGCTTCGGACTGCCTGGAACCGGCTCTACAAATTGATGTCGGGCAGCGTCGAGCTGACGCCCGAAGAATTAGCCACCTGGAAAGACGAAACCGCCAGCACGCTAAGGATTCTCATCGGTTCCACGCAATCGCACCTCTTGCGGATCGACGAACTCCGTGGAGAACTGGCCACGATCCTCAGCAAAGCCGACGCTGCCAAGGAGGGCCCGGAAGAGCTGCGCCGCGCAATTCGCGTCCAGCGTGAGAACCTCGAGGCGATGATCCGCACTCACGAAGCGAACTTAGTTTCGATCGATGCCAGCCGCCGTTTGCACGGCAAGCTGCGTACCGAACTGGGCCGCGGCATCGATCTGCTGTCTCCGCAACAATGGCTCTGGGAAGTTTGGGCCGGTGCCAAGTGGATCTGGGAGTACGAGCTTGTAGCCCACGATAATCTGTCGATCACGGTTGGAAAGATCGCCCGCGCGGTGCTGGTGTTCGCCATTGGCTGGCTGCTCTCGCGGATGATCTCCCAGTTTTTCGCTCATCGATTGCTAAAACGGTTTCGACTCAGCAAGGATGCCACGGCCGTCATCCGCACGCTGATCTTCTATTCGCTTGTCGTTTTGGCCGGCTTGGCGGCGCTCCGCACTGCCCACGTGCCGCTCACTGCCTTCACCATTCTCGGCGGGGCGGTGGCCATTGGCGTCGGCTTCGGCAGTCAGGCGCTGATCAATAATTTTCTGAGCGGATTGATCATGCTTGCCGAGCGACCGGTGAGAATCGGCGAGCGGGTACTCTTCGGCGGCTACGACGGCGTGATCGAAGATGTCGGCTACCGCTGCACGAAAGTCCGGACCATCACCGATCACCTGGTGACAATCCCCAACTCGGCCCTGATTAACGAATCGATCGAAAACATCGGCCGCCGACGGATGATCCGCCGCACGATAAACCTCGGCATCACGTACGATACTCCCCGTGAAAAAATTTCGGCGACCGTCGCGGCCATCCGCGAGTTGCTCGAAGAGCCCGGCCTCCGCGAGCCGATTCATCCGATTCTTGGTTGGGACAAATTTCCACCTCGGGTCTTCTTCAACGATTACCTGGCGGACAGCTTGAATATCCAGATTAACTATTGGTATGCGCCGGCCGACCACTGGGAGTTCATGGAACACGCCCAAAAAGTGAATCTGCGGATTTTCGAGGCCTTCGAGCGGTTAGGCGTATCGTTCGCATTTCCTTCGCGGACCGTGTATCTGGCCAACGACTCGGCCCACGATTTGCGAATGCGGCTGTTGTCGGACGACGCGGCGTAAAGTCGCGGAAGTAGGGTGCGACCTGTGGCTGCACAGACACGCACAGGTTCTCCGACCTCGCCGTGCCGCTCGGTCACTTGCCATTGACGCGATCGAGTGTGTAGCCTTCCCGCAGACAGCCCAGGGTCGGCACACGGAACGAGTGATTTCGGAGCCGGATACCCTCTGGGTGAGCTGGCCTGCCTGTACCTCCCACCCGATGCTACACTCGGGATGTTGCCATTCGGGAGCGTACGGTTCGAGGCCCCGCGCGCCGCCACACGGTACGGCCTGTGGCTGATGACTTGGAGCTAGTGCTTGATCCAGAGAGCTTCAAGAGTCCGAACGGCTCGAAACTCGGCTAGAGAGCCCGCCGACCCAGTCGCGCGAGTGGAAGGAAAAGGGAGAGGGAAAAGAGAGGGAAAAGGGGACATTCTGGTTTTCTAAAAAGTAGAATGTCCCGAATGGCATTAACATTTGCGTAACATATGATTCTCCAACGGTTAAGGTTTGCTATCGAAGCACTCGAACGTAGTCTGGCAAATTGGCAACCTGCAAATTTTGCAGGGCTGCATTCCGTTGCAAGCGGCGCC
>JBGSUJ010000174.1:0-37679 GCA_041753435.1 Pirellulales bacterium
CGGCGATGCGAAACGAATCGAACATCCTGGCCTCCTTGCCGTGAGTGGGTGCGTGTCACAACACCCTCATGCCAAGTGAGGCCGATTTCGTCCATATCAATCATCAAGACAACGACTTACGAAAGTTCAAGTGCCATTCGACTCTGAGACGAATGTCTGTGCGGGACATGCGGAATTGGGTCAGGGCGTAATTCGAGGTAGGAGCCAATGCTGCTCGGCGCGGGAACGCGAGCAGAATCGGTGCGGTGATCACGATTGCACTTATTATTTCGGCGTTACGGCGTGGCGAGTATGAGTGTTGGCGGAAAGTCTTGGAGTGGTGTCGCTGTCGCTGCTGGCAAAGGGCATGGTGGCACTTGGGTCGGGATCGCGCCGCGAGCGAGCGTGGCCAAGCGGGGTGCTGTCGCTGCTGGCGGCGAATTGATCCGGGCTGGAAGGGATTGGACAATTCGAGGAGAATCTGCGCGCGAATTGGTCCGAAATTGAGAGTGTGGGATTGCTTGGCAGTTGCGTTTTGCGCTGCCATGAACTATGAGCCAGTTGGGAGAACCTCGCTGATGTCACGTTGTTTCGTTCGCTGGTGGTTGATGCGCGGAGTGTTGTTCTTGCTGGGCGCGGCGGGATTTGCTGTCGTTGCGCCGCAGCGGGCGGTAGGGCAGTACTACTATCAACCCGCACCGAGCTACTATCAAAACGATACATTGAATGGGACAGTCTTCGGCGGTGCGTTTGGCGCCATCACTGGAGCGCTCGTGGGTGGCCACAGTCACCGCGGCGAAGGCGCGCTGATTGGCGCGGGCGTGGGTGCACTAACCGGCAACGTGTTGGGACGCGCGCAAGACCAAGTGGATGAACGACGGACTGCGACCGGCGCGGCGGTGGTGGCGGGCATGAATCAACAGGCGACCGCGTTGGCGATTTCGAATTACGACCTGGTCGGCATGGCGAAGGCGGGGGTGAGTGACGAGTTGATCATCAGTACGATGCAGTCGCGCGGTACGCGGCTGGATTTGAGTCCGCAAGGGCTGATCGCGCTGAAGCAAAGTGGCGTGAGCGATCGCGTGCTGCTGGCGGCGCAAAACATGGGGGCTCGGCCCGCCTATTCCGGCCCAAACTACATCGCCGCACCGCAGTCGGCGGTGATCGTGACGCCTGGACCGCCGCCGTATTGGTATGGCCCGCGGCCATACTATCGTGGGCACACATACTACCGGGTGCGATAGCCGCAGGAGGTTGTTGAATAGCGCTGGGCGGCAGCCAGGACGGCTTTTCCGCACTGATTGTCACCCAGTGGCAGAAGCTGGGAAGTGTCGTCCGGCTACTTGCTGGGAACCTCTAGCGGACTCGCCAGACCGCAATGCCCCGTCGCAGGCAGCAAGTCCATCCGCTCACGATCATGAGCAAAGCCAGGCAGCTTGCTTCGGGGACCGCTCGGGCATCAGACGCGCCAGAGGCGGCCGCGCCGCTGGCTTGGCCGAATCCGCTTCGCCACCAATCGTAGTCGGCCCAATCGACCACGCCGTTGGCGTTGGCATCAGCGCGGAGGTCGAACGACGAACCTAGCGTGTCGCGCCAGAGCGAATAGTCGGCGGCGTCGACTGCGCCATCGCCATTGAAGTCGGGGATGAACAGCGGGCGTCGATCGGCGAGCAGTTCGACTTGAGTCGCACCGGGCAGCGAGATCGTGACCTGGCCGATGTCGAAAGTGGCTGTATACACTTCTTTCCAAAAGCTGCCCAGCTTGGCAACGACACGATAGTGGCCTGGGGTGGTGACATCGACCCCCCAGATGTCGCTACCGGGATTAGCGACCGCCGCGACAGTTGGCGGCGGTCGACGAGCACTGCCAAAGTGAGGATTCTCGGCAGGGCCATCGCCGGCGACGTTGTAGAACGCGGTGAGCTCAGCCGCATAGATGTCGCGAACGCCGTTACTATACCAGAGGCTGTGGCCCGCGGCGCCTTCCGTGCGCGAGCGCGTGATCATGCCGGCCACATCAGTAAACGGCGTGATGGTGGTACTGCCGTTGATGCTCATACCGATGGTGAGCTCGTCAAGATCGTTCGGTTCGAAGGGCGCGACTTGGGCATCGATAATCGAATTGAAGGCACTCAAACTGCTGCGGTAAGCCTGAGGGACGAATTCGTCGAACAGGCCTTGTTCCTGCCAGACCGTCCACTGGGCGTTGAACTGCGAGTCGGAAAAGCCGGTGATGGAAGGCGATATGGAAAGTAATATGTCAGGCCGGGCTTCGCGGACGGCGGCCGAAAGCTGCTGGGCGAACTCGGTGACTTTGCCCTGTCGCCACTGGCGAAACTGGGTGTTGTTGGTGCTGGTGGGTAATGGGCGGCCAGTTTCCTGCAGGTAGATTGCGGCTGTGGTATCGTCCCAACCAAATTCATTCGGCCAAGCGAGGCGGTCGTCGAACTGCACGCCGTCGAGGTCGTAGCGATTGATGGCTTCGAGGACGATGTCGATCAAGAATTGGCGGACTTCCGGCACCGCGGGATTCATCCAGGCGAAGCCGTTGCTGGCGTTACCGAAATTGCCGGCCTGATCCTTGAGCAGCCAACCTTGGTCGCGCATGTAATTGGCAAGAGGATTGGAAGGTGAGCCTCCATTGCCCACGAACTGAGCGCTAAAACCATATTCGAACCAGCCGACATAGTTCAGCCCATGACGGTGCGCATGAATCAGAGTCTCGTCGACCAGGTCGCGCGTGGTACCAAGAAATGTGGAGCGATCGGGGCCGCCGGTGAGCGCGGCCAGCGTCGGCGAGGGGTAGTTGGTGAAGCCGTTTTTCCAGGTTTCGACGTAGACGGTGTTGATGCCGATGTTCTTGAGGTCGGTCATTACCGCCTGGGTATTATTTCCGGTGCGAATGTGATCTTGATTGGTGGTGGTGAGCCAGGTGCCGCGAACTTCTGGCGTGGCGGCGAAGAGTGCGCCGCTTGCCAGCCACGCGACCGCGAGCAACCCAGCATCGACAATTCTGCTGAAGCGAAAGTTCTGCAAGCGATAAATCATGATGCTAGTAATCATGGGATTAGCTCCGTGGGAAGATTGGTAAGACTATGATTGGCGGAACTACTGGCTGGATTGCGGGCGATAGACCCGTTCGAGGACCTCCGCGTTTTCAGCCACCGCTGCGTCGTAAAAAAGCACCTCGCCCTGAAAGCCTTGGCGGCGATTTTCAGGGATCATTTGCTCGAGCATGCCATCTGCGGCGCGAAAGCCGTCGGCGGTCTGCAGGAGGATGCCAGGGAACACGCGCTTGCGTTTTTCTGGTTCCACTTGGTCGGTGGCGATTTTTGCCAGTTCCTGGCGGTAAGACTCGAAGCGGTCGCGATAGATTTGGGGCGAAACCGTGTCGACCCAGCCGTTGGCCAGCCAGGTTGGCCAGTCTTGCAGGTACTCGTGCTTGCTCCAAGGAAAAATGCTTGGCGCCGCCGAGATGATGATCGCTGGGTCGGCCGCTTTCATTTCCTGGTGCAGCCGCTGGGCGAATTGATTAAGGCGATCGGCGCGCCAATCGACCCAATTGGCTTGGAGGTAATCGGTGGGCGGCGGCTGGTCGTGGTGTTCCGCGCGGTACGCGGCGACAGTCCACTCGTCGTAGCCGGCTGTGCTGGGGTTGGCGGGCAAGCGATCATCGCCCTGCACGCCGTCGACGTCGTACTTCTCAACGACCTCCCGCATCAGCGCGAGCATGAAATCTTGAACTTCGGGATGGAAAGCATTCATCCACATAAAATTGTTTTTGGCAGCAATGTTGCCTTGTGCATCGCGGGCGGCCCAATGGGGCTTGGCACGCAGAATGTGTCCGCCATCTGGTTCACCATATGAAGACGAAAAGCCGAACTCGAACCAAGCGAAGACTTGGATGCCTTGTGCGTGGGCGGCGGAGGTGATGTCGGCGAGCGGATCGCGGCCTGCATAACGAGGATCGATCGGCACGCCGAACTGACGCTGCATCAAATCACTGGGATAGGTCGTGGCGCCGCGGTTCCAGACGACGACAAACAGCGTGTTGATGCCGGTTTGCGTACAAAGATCGACAAACGCTTGAGTTTTTTCCGCCGAAGAGAGTACCCCCGAACCGACATTCGCCACCCACACGCCGCGGATGGGTTCTAGTTCGAGCGAATCAGCTCGCGCCGTCAGCGAGCGACAGCCGAGCAGGGCAAGGGTACAAAGCAGCAACGACTTCGACAAGTTGGCCACACTTTGAAAATCGTGCATCAAATCACCGCACCGATGTGAACCGCAGATACGCTTACGTTAGCGAGCAGGGCTGCTCGGGCCCGACAATTCAAACAGATAGGGCACTTTAACACCGGCCTGTACATCGGCAGTTAGTCCGCTTTGATCAAACAGCGTATACTTCAGCGGAATCAGCGAGCGGCCAAGCCGTTGCTCCCCCGGCCCTTTAACAGCGGCCGGATTCTGCGACTCGTAACAAGCAATTTTTACCTTGTGTAGTCCCACCATAGCGCCGTCACCAGGACGAAACGTGGCGAGTTCAAAACTGCCGTCGCTTTGAATCTCGCCGCGAGCAGGTTGGCCCCGTTGTGGCTGGAAAGTAACGCTGCCAAACTGCAAAACATTCCCATTATAGAGGACTTTCCCCTGGACGGGTGCCATTTCGGGGCCGCGGTTGCAGCCCATTGATGCAATCGTTAAGCAACCGAATGTTGCGATGGCCAGCATCCTGTGCGGGCAGGTTAGCGCTGGGCAATGCGAGAACCAGCTCTCCTTTCTGGCAACCCATGCTCGACAACGCATCCGCAAGCACTCCCCGCTTGTTAAGAAAGACGATGAAAGCTTAGCTCAGGTTTCCGTGTCGTCGGTGGTACTTGACTGAGCCGACGATTCGGAGCGCTCTGAGGCAGGAGGTTTGGTTCGGTCGGCCCCGGGCGGAGCGGCACCCGCAGCATTCTCTTTGCCAGATTGCAGTGGTGTGGCGTCTACCGGAGCCTCGTTCTCAAGTTCAATGACATAAGGTTTGCTGCCAGCAGCAATAATCGCGATTTCCAGGCCACTGGAATCAAAGCGGGTGTAATGTTCGGGAATCAACGATTCGCCAAGCGACTCGACTGTGCCGCTGCCGGCCGTTGATTTGGCGGTGGGATCTTGCGATAGATAGCACGTGACTTTGACTTTGTGTCGACCCAAGGGTGCACCATCCCCGGGGCGATAGGTGGACAAGGTGAATTCGCCGTTGGGGCCGATCTCCCCTCGTGCCGGCTGGCCGCGGGTGGGCTGGAGCGTAACCGATCCAAACTTTAAGGGCTCGCCGTCAAGCAGCACCTTACCGGTGACTGGCACGACAGTGGCTTTTTCCGGACCGCTGCACCCGACCAACGTCAAAGGCAAGCAACAGGCTGTTAACTGCAACCAACCCACGAGAATCAGCAAGTTATGGCGCATTGACCACCTCTCCACCATTGACGGTCGCCAAATCTTTATACACCTGCAGTTCGATGTCATCAGAGATCGAGTGCACGCTGCCGTCGACGAACACAAATTGAGTAATCCCCGGATGAAAACTGCCGAGCGGCAAGTAGTTGAAGTTGATATCGCTGCGGCTTACGCAGATGTTCGGCGGATTCTCTAAAATTTTGAAGGTATAGGGTGCATCGCCAAACCCGGAGACATACCAAGGTCGAACACTGCCTGGCGCTTCCTGCGTGAAAGATTGAAACTGACAATCACGGTGCACGAACTCGCCGATCAGAAAGGAATTGCTCTGCCCATCGGTGATTTGTGAGAGCTTGCGGGGCACTCCAATCAAAGCGCTAACCAGGCTGCTGATCTTTTCCTGCCGACCAGTGAAGGCTCCGTTATCGGGTATTACGCCGAAAGCCGAAGGAATCAGTTTCTCGCCGGTACCGCGGACCGCACCGCCAACCCCGGTGTAAGTGCATAGAGCGCCCAACTCGTACTCGAAGTTTGGCTGTGCAGTACCGTTAACTTTAATGTCGGGCCAATCGGGACAGAGATAGGCTTCGACGATTGTATCGCGGACATTATCTTCGAAATAAGGTGGCTTGGGACTATCGAGGTAATAATCGAAGTTAACGGTGTCGTAGGCCGCTTGTTCTTCCAGGTAAGGAAGCATTTCAGTGAACAAGCCCTCTTTCACAAAGTTGACACCCTTGGCCACATGATCGCGCGTGCGGCCATATCCCATCGGGAGCGCCTTTTTGTTTGATGCGACGTTCTGTGCCGCGATTCCCATCTGCTTAAGATTATTGGTGCATTGCGTCCGCCGCGCCGCTTCCCGCGCCGCCTGCACGGCGGGCAGCAGTAGGGCTACCAAGATGCCAATGATAGCGATTACGACCAAGAGTTCGACCAAGGTGAAACCGCGGGGCCTTCCCTGCGAAGCCAAGCCATATGAGGCCATCTGAATGACTCCAGAAAACAAGCTGGTTTCCGACGATCCGGTCGCTGAGATTAGCATCCGCGACGCCAAGTGTTTCGCCCGCCCAGTAAACAAGACAAAGCTGTCAGCACCAGCAATGAGAAGTTTGCCGGCTCGGGAACGGCAGCAGTAGCGGCTTCGGCGCCTGCCCCAGCGCCGTTGCCGGCAATATTTCCAAAGCGAGCTTTCCAAAAATCGAAGTCGGCTTGTTCAATCAATCCGTTGTTGTCGCCATCGGCACCAGTGCCGTTGGCCACTGGGTCACCAAGCGTATCTCGCCAGATGGTATAGTCGGCAGCGTCGACGACGCCATTGCCGTTGTAGTCTCCGCTGTTTTCAACTGGCAACTCAAGCGTGAAGGTGAAGGCTTGGATGCCTTGATTGCTGGTAAGTGCGTAGAGCGTCGCCGTGTTTCCACTGATGGCCCCCCACTTGACACTCCCCGTGCCATTTGGATTGCCTGGCAGCAAATCGTTCGTGGAGAATCCGCTGGCCAACAGAGCCGGTGCGGCAGGATTGGACACATCGTACACCCGCACTGTGGGAGAATTGCTACCACCAACGAAATTGGTATCCACGGCAGCCAACAAAGGCGTGCCTTGGATGATCGCAAAGTCCATCGGGGCTTCGCCGGCTGCGGTCAGAAGCGTTGAAGCCACGCCCGTGCCGGCGGCGCCGGAATAGGTGGTGAATTCAGCGTTCTGAGAGATCTGCTTACCCCAAACTTCGTTGGCTGTCGCAGCAAAAGTAATGCCGAGGCGGAAGTCGCCGCCCGAGATCTCGTTTACAGGATTAAAGCTGGTGACAGTGGTCGGGATGCCATTCGAATCGAAAACCGTGTAACCGGTGGGACCACCGTTTGGTCCGACGCCAGCTACGAGCTTGGTGTTGGCGCCCGCGCCGAAGACGTCCAATGAATCACCCAGCCGCGGAACTCCTGTGTAGCCTGTAACTGTGGAGCTAAAAAAAACGCTTGGTTCAGTAGCAGATTGAGCGTCTGCCCAACGATAAATCTTGAATGCAGCCGAATCTGCACTAGTTTGCAAATTGGCGACGTAAGTTGCCCCATCGTCTGCCACACCCACCATGTTGGTCGTAAAGGTGCCGCCCGTAATCAATCCGCTGCCCTGATTGAGCGCGCCGACATCTACACCGGTCGTACTGTCAAGTAAGCGGATGCCATTGCCAGCCGTGCTGCGGCTGACCAACACTAAGTTTCCAGTGACGGGATTATAGGCCAATCCTCGCTCAAGATTCTCGATACCGAGATAGTTGTAATCAACACCATTGACCGATGTTGTACCCGCCGTATCCCCGTCGAGTACTTCCAACGGTGCCCGCCAACCGTCGCCGCCGCCGAAGGACGCGAGCGCGGTGAGGGAGCTTTGTGCGTAGGCCGCGGTCGTAGCTGAAACAACAATCAAGGCGGTGAGCAGGCAATTCACAGACTTGCCGCCTAATGCTCGTGCTCTCATGCGTCTTACTCCAAGTTATTGCGACAAGCGTCTATCGAAGAAGTGAAACTTGGCCGCCGGCGGCGTGTTTTCCGCCGGCGACCCCAAAAAAACCAAACGATCAAACAATACTCGCTCGCTGAGTTGCGATCACGCGTCCCTGCGGCGGCGCAAGCCCAAAACTAGGATTGATCCCAGGCCCAGCAACGCAGCAGTACCCGGCTCGGGAACCACACTGAACTGAAACGCTTGAATGCCTTGGTTGCTACTCATGGCATACAAAGTTGCCCCATTGGCCGTGATGTTGCCGAAAGCGACACCGCCCACGCCATTGCCATTACCTGCCAACACTCCCGAGGTATTATTTGCTGAGGCAACTAATACGGGCATTGCTAGATTGGTGATATTGAAAACTTGAACATCCGAACTGTTGGAGTCAATCACCGCGAGGAACGGAGTGCCACCAATGACTGCATAATCCAGCGGCCGTTGGGCGACGCCCAACGGGATCGTGTCGGTTACGGTTGCCGTGGCAGCGAAATTGGTGACTCGGCCATTGGCACCTTGATTACCGATCAATGTGTCGGAATCGACGAAAGTTAAGCCGAGACGATAATCGTTGCTGGTGGTCAACGTGCCAGGTACGGACAAGTATGCGGTTGACGTATACGCGAGTCCGTCCGTGGTTTGAAACGCGACGAAATTGCTGCGATCATTGGTAGAACTACCAGCAGCAGCGAGTACGGTATTGCTGCCACTGCCGAACGCCGCGAAAGCGTCGCCCACTCGGTCGACTCCGGAAAAGGCATTGTAAGCGACTGTGGGAGCTAGATCGCTTTCTGTTCCCCAGCGGTAAATCTTGAATGAAGCAGCGGAACCAATCGCGAGGTTGCCAACATAAACGGCTCCATCTGCGCCAACATCCACAGCATTCGTTGTGAAAGTTCCTCCAGTGATAATACCAGAACCTTGGTTTAGCGCTCCAACGTCGACACCGGTTGTGCCGTCAAGCAAGCGGATGCCGTTTCCGGCCGTACTGCGGCTGACGAGTACTAAATTACCCGAGACTGGATTGTAGGAAAAGCTGCGTTCCAGACTCGACGTTTGTAAGTAGTTATAGTTGACGCCATTGTTGGAGCCGACTGTGTCACCTGGCAAAATTTCATTCGGCGATCGCCACCCGTCACCACCACCAAACGATGCCAACGGCGTCAACATCGCTGCCGCGTTGGCGGCAATCGGGGCGAACGCACACAGCGCGACGCCCATGACATAACTGGTCATTCGAAGAAGCCTCATTAGTCACCTCCCGCTAAATGTCAAAAACAGGACTAGAACAGGACAAACAGTGAATCCAAAGTCGTAGCTCGTGACTCGAAAAAATTGGGACGAGCTTCCATGTCAAAAGAAAAGAAGATTCTTCACCGCAACCATTGCAAATTAATCAAGACCTGCAAATTCAGCAAACACTAACTGCGATATTTTTTCCATCAGATGCGCACAAGCGACCTTGCCCACTTGAGGGCTTAGTGGATGGGAAAGGAGGGGAATTGCCAGCTGGATGAGGCGGCGTGAAGCCTGGAGAGCCAGGAAGTGTAGTTGTATACAGCGAGGTGGCTGTCGAAGTTTTGCTTGCCGAAGGCTGAAGCATGGCAAACGCCACGTTCGGCAACTCAACTCCTGGTGAGCCGCTTACGATACGCCAGCGGCGTGTGACCGAAGCGTTTGCGAAAGGCGACCCCAAATTGGGTCGCCCCCGAGTAGCCACAGGCGGCGGCGATTTCTTCGATCGAGAGATCGGAATTGGAGACCAGTTCTTTCCCTCGATCGAGGCGAATGCGGCGAATTTCCTCAGCCGGGGGACGGCCGAAGTAGCGGCGGAACTCACGTTCCAGATAACGGCGCGAGACGGGCACGTCGGCCAGTACATCATCGATGACGATGCCACGAAAGGCATGCGTTTGAATGAAGCGTAAGGCCCGTACGATCATTGCGTCGTTGATCGCCAGGGCGTCGGTCGATTGGCGGCTGGTGACGCTGAGCGGAGAAATTCGAATTGGCACTTGGGGGGCCTTTTCGCCGTTCATCATGCGATGCAACAGGGCGGCGGCTTCGTAGCCAATCCGCTGGCTAGCGACTGAGATGCTCGAGAGCGGAGGCGTACACACATCGCAGAGAAGTTCGTCGGTATCGCCGGCGAGAATGGCGACTTCATCGGGCACCCGGATGCCTTCGATACGACAGATTTCCGCGAGTTGGCGGCCACGCTGGGCGTCGACCGCGAGCACTGCCAGGGGTCGCGGTGCGTGGTCGAGCCAACGTTTGACGCGGCGTTGTTCTTCTGAGCGATTGATATGTCGACCGCTGCGATAGCCAGGCTTGTACTCTTCGCATTGTAAGCCGGCCTGCAAGGCGAGGTTCTTAAATTCTTGCCCGCGGCGTTTAGAGTATCCCTGACAGGGTGGGGCGAAATAACCGAAATGGCAGAAGCCTTTGCCGCGCAGGTGCTCCAGCGCGAGTTTGGCGCGTTCTGCTTCGTTGGTGAGCACCGTGCCCACGCCGCTGAGGTTTTCAAACATATCGTCGATGTTGACGACGGGCAGTTGCAGTTCGCGGAAACGGGCGACCTGCAGGGGCGTGCTGATCCGAGCGATGATGCCATCGCCTTCCCAGCGGTCGGGCAAGGTCCAGCTTTGGCTATGGTCGCGCGATTCGATCAGCAAATTCCAGGGACCATAATTTTCCGCGTAGTCGGCTATTCCGCGCGTCACGCTACGGCCCCAGCTACTGTCGGTTTCCACAAGGATGGCAACCTCGCGAATGTGCGTGGTATCGGCTTGCTGAGAAGTTTCATGCATCGTGGTGTCGTTGACGAGGGAGCGGTTGAATGAGAAGAGGGGTTCCCGGCTCGTTCTGTCCCGGATGTCTCGGACTAGCCGGATTGGAAATCTATTTCGCAGTATAGTTAAGCAGTGGAAGCCGTGACGCAAAAAGTGGAAAAATTATCGCAATTGATTTCGTGCGGTTCGAATTGCGTTGATACACTAACCAAATAGGTGTTTTAGCAGCCAGTGAAAAAACTGTTCGCGGGTTGCTTTAGCCAACCTGTTTGAGGACGCACTGGAGTCGGGAATCCCGAGTTCACAAACCTTGGCGACACTACAGATGGGATCGTCGTGCCGAATTCGACATTGATTCGATCGATTGGGATCAACAGCCTTGCCTCGAGTGATGGCGTGGTGGTTGCCCTATTGGATACGGATGGCCGCGACGAAATACATTCGTTGGGGGGTATAACGCTTGCCTACGAGGAGAGCCTGCGTTGGCGACTACTCGAAGCAACGCAAAACGATTTGCCGACCACCGAAGTACTGCGACTGGAAAAGGAATTGACCGAACATCACGCTCAAGCAATTGAACGGCTGCGAGATGAGTATGCATCGGCAGCAGCGGCAGCCAAATTGATTGGCTACAGCGGTCACACGATACGACACATTCCTGGGGAACAACTCACGCAACAGATTGGCAACCCCTGGTTGCTAGCCGAGCGGGCAAAGTTGCCAGTGGTTGCTGATTTTCGTCGGCACGACATGGCGATTTCGGGTCATGGGGCTCCGCTGGTGGCGATGTTCCACTGGGCATTAATGGCCAAGGAACCGCGACCGGCGATGATGATGGACTTGGGAGTGGTGGCGAGCGTGACTTGGTTAAGTCGCGAGAATGAGATCATCGCGGGGGATACAGGTCCAGGTATTGGACTACTCAATGAGTGGGTGCAGGAAGTGGCTGAATTGCCACATGATCTGGATGGTCGACTCTCGCAAAGGGGGCGGGTCGACCGAGAGATTGTCGGCGCGGCGCTGGAGGCGCCGTTTTTTCGGCGAGATTTGCCGAAAGCAGCTGACCGTGACGACTTCGATCATATCGATGTGTCGGGTCTGACGGTGGAGGATGGAGCGGCGACGTTGTGTGCGGTGACGGTAGAAACATTTTGTGCCGCGGTGAATCGCTTGCCGGAAGTGCCGAGTCGATTGTGGATTACGGGCATCGGCAGCCGGCAGCCTGTGATTGTAGAGTTGCTCGAGCAAAAATTCGAAAGCGTGTGTAATGTTGCCGAGCGGAGTCTGAACCCGGACACGTTGGAAGCAGAAGGTTATGCCTGGCTGGCGGTGCGGCACTTGCGGCGGTTGCCGATCACGACGCCTGAGACCACCGGCTGTGAGCAGGCGGACAGTTCCGGATTCAATACGTATGCCCCGTTGGAAACTACGTTGCGGCCAACGCCCATCGTGCGACTCAAAGCAAACAAATAATCAGCCAAGAGTTGCACCTGAGTCGACCGAAAAGAGGCCGGCCAAAATGAATAGAGGATCATCGATTCGTGTCTGTTACAAAGTCTCCAAAGCGGATTGGAATTGTCGACAACAAGCTCGATAATTTCCACGCCAACACGTTCTACGAGCTACTTGCCGGCCCCTTGGCTGGGCGAGGTTTTCGAATAACTGGCGCAACGGCCATCGATCGAGCGGGTGGTGTGGCGTGGACGCGCGAGCGCGACGTGCCTTGGTTCGAGACGGTCGAACAGCTCGATTCGCATGTGGATTGCTACATGATCCTGGCGCCTTCGGACCCGCAGCTGCACGCGGGCATGTGCGAGCAGGTATTTCCATTCGGCAAGCCGACTTTCGTTGACAAGACCTTCGCGCCGGATTTGGAAACGGCCAAGCGGTTATTCCAGTTAGCGGATCGGTATGGGGTGGCTGTGCAAACGTCTTCGGCCTTACGGTACACCGCGGTGCAGCGTCACGTTGCAGCGATGCAAGAGCCACTGCGGAACCTGTACGTGTGGGCGGGTGGGGCGACTTTCGCTGAGTATGGAATTCACCCAGTTGAATTGGTGGTAAGTTGTCTGAGCGTGGATGCCAAAGAGATGATGCGATTGGGCGATGAATCTCATTGGCAGTTGCTGTTGCTTTTCGAGGGAAAGCGAAGTGCAATCATCGACTTTACGCCGGGGGTAGATGTGCCCTATGCCGCTGCGTTGACGACCGACAAGTCAACTCAGATGTTAGAGATCGACTTGACTAATTTGTTCCGCGACGCACTCGCGGCAAGCTTGGAGTTTATAGAGACTGGGGTGCCGCAGGTGGACCGGGCCGAGTCGCTTTTAGTGCGCAATATTTTGGATCTTGCCGGCAGCAGCGCGGCAGAAAATCGGTTTTGTCAATTTGTGTCGCCGGAACTACCGCGTCCCCACACGGCCACGGTGCGACGCATGCAGCAGCTTTCAGTTTCAAGGGTAGGGCAACTATGACGGTGCGGGTTGCGATCATTGGGGCCGGTTCAATCGGCGTGAAGCATGCTCAAGCAGCGTGGGCGGCGGGGGCTACCGTGGGCTGCGTTGTCGACGCAGACGAAGCTCGGGCGAGCGCCTTGGCAGAGGAGTTTGGAGCGGCGCACGCGACGAGTGTGCTCGGCGCACTTGGTGACGCAAGTATCGATGGCGTCGTGGTGTGCGTGCCGAATTGCTACCACAAAGCTCTGGCCATCGATGCGCTGCGCGCAGGCAAGCATGTGCTGCTGGAAAAGCCGATGGCGCTCAACGAAGCAGAGTGTCAAGAGATTAACGACGTTGCCGATTCGACCGGTCGCGTGCTGCAACTGGCTTTTGTGCATCGTTACACAGCGGTCGGGCAATTAGCCAAGCAGATTGCGGCATCGCAGTCGTTGGGCGAGATTTACCATGCCAAGGCACATTTGTATTTCCGCCGCGGTGTGCCGGGGTTGGGCAAATGGTTTACCACCAAAAAACTCTCTGGCGGAGGCGCGCTCATCGATCTGGGTGTGCATTTGGTCGATTTGGCGATGTATGTGCTTGATTTCCCCACGGTCGAGAGTGTGTGTGGCCAGGTGTACGCTAAGTTTGGCTCGCGGATGAACGGCTACGTGTACGAAAACATGTGGGCAGGCCCGCCGAATCATGAAGGCGTGTTCGACGTGGAGGATTCTGCGCACGCGTTCATTCGCTTAGTTAATGGTGCCAGCTTGGATTTACAAATTGCTTGGGCGGGGAACTTCCCAGAAGCGAGCATGCCCATGTCGCTGATGGGCTTTTTCGGTGATCAAGGCGGCATCACCTTTGAGCTTTTTGGCGATCATGTGCTGCAATCTTCCGAAGAAGGTGGAGCAGTGGTCGACGTGCGGCTACCAGCGCAGGAGACGGATCCGTTTCGCAATCAATTTGCCGATTTTATAACGAGCATCGAGACCCAACAATTACATGGCCCCACAGGTGTCCAGGGCCAAATGGTGCAGGCGATTGTCGATACCATTTATCGCAGCAGCTCGCCGCTGGCGATTCATGAGGCGGTGTAAGGCCGCAATATCAGAGTGTTTGGCGTTGCCTTTCTTTTCATTTGCCAAGCTGCCTGTTGCCATGACGATTGACTCATCGCATACGATCGACGCAATTGTGGTGGTGGCCTATCTGGGGCTGAGCTTTGTCATTGGCTTGTGGGCACGGCGCTTTTGGCGGGCTGGTCAAGAAGATGAAGAGAGCTTCTACCTAGCCGGGCGACGTGTGCCGGCTTGGGTCAATGGGGTTTCGTACGCGGCGACGGCCATCAATGCCGATGTAGCGCCGCTCTACTGCGGCATGGCGGCAGTGATTGGGCTGCCGGTGGCGTGGTTTTATCTGTCGCGGTTTGCCTTCGCGTGGATGCTTGTGGCGATGCTCTTCGCCGTGCGGTGGCGACAATTGGGTATTCGCACGGGGCCCGAGTTCTACGCGTTGCGCTTCGGGGGCCGAGGAGCTAAATTGGTACGCGTTTACACCGCGCTGTTTGCCGTGGCGGTGAATATGGTGCCTTGGATCGGGGCGGGGCTGCTGGGCACGCACAAGATTATGGGGCCCATCCTAGGCATTGATACCAAGGCGGTTACGCTGGCCTGTATTGTGCCGCTCGTGGTGGGCTATGTGTGGGTGTCTGGGTTTGCCGGCGTGCTGCTCACCGATGTGTTTCAGGCGGGTGTGGTGGTCGCATCGAGCGTCGTACTCCTGGTAATGGTGCAGGTGGAGTTCGGCGGCCCGCAGGCGCTGTTAGCGGCGATCACTGCGGCCCATCCGGCAGAGCATGGGGAGCTTCTCTCGACGATGCCGGTGCCAGGGCACGCGATCTTGGGACCGCTGGTGGTGTTTTTGTGGTTTGTGGTGCCGACCATTGGGCGAGGCGGCAATGTCGATCTCGATGGGCAACGGCTGTTTTCTTGTCGCACACCGCGCGAGGCGGCCAAAGTGACGATTTGGGGCCAGTGCGCGATGTTTGCCATTCTGATGCTGCTCACTTTGCCAGTGCTGGGCATGTTGGCCAAACATCCGGAGATCTATCACGACTCGCGGGCCGACCGCGAGCGGGTTTACGGAATGATGCTTTCGGAGTATTTGCCGACGGGGTTGCTCGGGATAGCGGTGGCTGGCGTACTGGCGAGCGTGATGTCGACGATCAGCAGTTACATGAACTACGGAGCGCAAACGATGGTCAACGACGTGTTGCGGCCGCTACTACCGCGAACGCACTGGCTTGATCCCGAGAGTGCGAGTTGCCTGTGGATCGGCCGCTTCGTGACGTTGGCGATTTTGCTCTGCGGGATTGGAGTGATGTTTGCGGCCGATTCGTTGTTTCGGATTGCGTCGGTGATTGCAGGGATGTTTGCCTCTTCGGCGGCATTTTTCTGGGCCCAATGGTGGTGGTGGCGAGTGAATTTTGCAGGCTGGGTTGCAGCAATGGTTGGCGGCCCGCTGGTCTACATTTCGCTCAGTTGGCTGCTGCCTCAGTGGCCCTGGTGGCAGCAGCAAATGTCGGCAAGTGAAGCGGTTGCGGATACGATGATCATGCTGCAGGCGCTGGTTTCAATCGTGATCACTACTTGCCTGTGGGTGTTGGTGGTTATCGTCACACGCCCAGAAACCGACCAAACGCTGAAAGCTTTTTACCTTATTGCGCGGCCTTTGGGGGCCTGGCGGTATGTGCGCGACTTGGTACTGGCCGAGGACTCGCAGCAGGTTGCCAGTTTTCAAGTGGACGGGTTGCTGATTGGCGGGCTAGGCGTGGCGGCGCTCGGTGCCGTGTGGGTGGCACTGGGAGTGTTGGGGATTTCGCAGTTGGTGGTGGGTCAATTCGGCTTGGCGGCTACGCTGTTGGCTGGTGCATTGGTGGGGGCGATGATCTTTAAACGCGCGTTCCGCTGGCACATGTTGCGGCTGAATGCTGAGTAGAATGGAGGAATGAAACACGTGGCAGCACCAATGGGCGGATACCCCAGTAAGGCGAAACGGCTGGCCGGCTTCGCATTGGCAGCTTGGGTTGTAGTGATACATGGCTTGGCCAGCCAGGCCGCTGAGCCGCAGCGTGACGAAAATGCTTCCAGAGTGGCCGCGCCGATTAGAGCTACTCAAGAGACACTCGAATTTGACGTAGTCATCGCCGGCGGTTCCACAGCCGCCTTTGCCGCGGCAATTGCCGCGGCTGAAAGTGGCGTCCGTACGGCGCTGTTGGAACCAACCGACTGGGTTGGCGGTCAGTTAACTTCGAGTGGCGTGCCCGCCATCGACGAGGCTTGGCACACCATCCGCGACAAGAAATCGGGCCAGCCGCTACTGAACGTGGCCCAAGTGGCGCGCAGCCCGGCCAATATCACCCCCAATTTTCTGGCGGCCCTGTCCGCGCTCGAAAACCCTGGCGACTGCTGGGTCAGCCGATTTTGCTTTTGCCCGGACAGCTTCCTCGAAAGGCAATTGATGCCGCTCCAGCGACGAGTTGGCAACCGACTGACGGTTTTTTTGAACACGGTTGTAAAGCGTGTTGAACTCAATAACCGCGGGACGAGAATTCGCTCTTTATCGGCCATTCGGCGAGCCCCAAAACGCGAGGTTACATACCACGGTTACGACCGCTTGCCATCGCAAGATTTGCCTGATTGGTATTCGCCGGAGCCGTCTGCTCGATTCGATAAACAAATATTGAAATTCTCGGCAACCGATCGCCCCGGCCATGTGACAGTCTTTCTCGATGCCACCGAGTGGGGGGAACTTTTCGTGCTGGCGGATGTACCCTACTTGCAAGGTGTCGAAGATCGTGATGGGGCCGTCGCCGGTCACGATACCTGCGGCCAGGCGACGGTTTATTGTTTTGTGCAAGAGTTTCTCTCCGAGCCGGCGGCAGAAGAGTTGCGACAAGTTCATGTTGATCACTTGGGATATGGCGCCTACCGCGAGCAGCCTGACGCATGGCAAAAAATTTGGACGTACCGCCGAATTCGCGGCCAAGGGGATCCGTCGCCCGGCGATCTCTGCCTACAGAACTGGGGCTATTCGGGCCAACTTGAAGAGGGGGGCAACGATTATCCATTCGGCTATCTGTTCAAGTCTCGCGAAGAGGCGTTTACTGAACGCCACGATTGGCAGGGCGGTCTCGACCTGAGAGTGCTAGCCGCCGCAGAGGACCGCGCATTCGGCTGGCACAATTGGTTCAAAGAAAACGCACCGCCGCCGATCGATCCGCGACAAATTCATCTTAATTCTGCCACACTTGGCACCGGCCACGGCCTGGCCAAGCTACCTTACATCCGTGATACGCGCCGTTCGATAGGGCTGGATGGCTTCGTGCTGAAATTTGCTGATCTGGCGGGCCCTGCTGAACAACAGACGGGCACTCGCTTCGCAGACCGAGTGGCGCTAGGTGCCTATCCTGCCGACGTCCATGTGATTACGACGTGCAAACTCCCGTCTTACGTAGCTCAAGTCCACGATACATTGCCATTTTACATACCCTTTCGCGCGCTGACGAATGCTCGTCTCGAGAACCTGCTGGTGGCTGGCAAGACGATGGCCCAAAGCTTTCTAGCTAACTCGGCTACGCGACTTCACCCGATTGAATGGTCGTCCGGCACGGCGGCGGGTGTGGCGGCGGCTTACATGGCGAGAACCGGCAAGACGAGTCGACAGGCTTACGAATCGATTGACCAGTTGCAGCGGCTGATTGAGCAGCACACGCCGATTGATTGGAAGCTAGAGTCGGCGGGGCCGCGATGATCTGATATCTAACCGCGAGTTTCGGCTGCTTCGGAGGGGGAGGCTGCGGCGGTGCTGGTTGATTCGTTAGTCGTGTCGCGGTGTTCACTTTGCTCGCTGTAGGTAACGCGGGCTTTGGGTTCAGAGTAGACGGCGCTGTGGACTTCGGTTTCGAACTCGCGCATGCCTTTTTTGAATTCGGTCATGCTCTTTCCGAGCGAGCGGGCCACCGAGGGGAGCCGGCTACCGAAGAGGATCACCGCGATGATCCCCACAATCAGCATTTCCATGGGACCGATGCCAAACATTGCAACCAATCTCCCGGCGGCTCAAGCGGCCGCCTCAACTATTTTGCTCGCTTAAACGAGTTCGCATGGAGCTACTTGTGTTCGACGCGCTCTGGCTCGTCGTCGTGCATGCCGCGTTTGAACTCGGTGATGCTTTTGCCCATCGAGCGCGCGAGCGAGGGCAACCGCGTACCGAAGATCAACAACACGATCGCAAGCAGAATCAGCAGTTCCCAAATACCGATGCCGAACATGGTGGAACCATCCCGTGCGGCAGGCGTTCACCGCGAAAAAGCGCCCGCAGTGAGAGTCGCCGAAAGCTAAAACTCGGCGCAGCACGGGCTATTACTCAATTCTACAAGACGCCTAGTGAGAGTCAAACGCTGCGGCAGGGAGGGGCGATTTGCCGCCAGTTTAGCGGAAGATATAGGTTGGCCGACCTGCGAACCAGGCGTAGGGACGGCCACCTGGCATCTGCCAGGCCGGGCTGTACATCGAGGTGAAGGGAGTGGGCGCGGCGGTGGGGCGGGCGTTCGACATACCGTACCAGTTGGTCGAGGCGATCCGGTCGGCGCGTTGCTGGCTACGGGCCATCGCCTTTTGCTGAACGATCTGCCGAGGGCTGGGCTGGTTATTGGTCGCTTCGGTTGAGGGATGGTAATACCAGCTGTCGTCGCGCGGAGCTGAGCGAACTTGCCGGGTTTGATTCACAGGCGAGGTGGCATCGACGTCGAAATCGTCGAGGTCTTCGGCAGGTACCGCAGCGGTAAACGCGAAGATCGAACCTAGGAGCAAAGCAGCTCTAATCAGACGTGACATGATCAACAGCCTCCAAACCAGCGTAGGTCAGGAATCCTCACCTGACGAATAACCGCGCAACCGACAATGAGAACTTCGGCCAGTGGCGACATTGAGAATGAGGCCGATGCGGGCCGCCAAGGGCTGCGCAGGCCAAAGTTCTTCAACTTTGCTGATGAGGAAGAATCTGCGCGTGCTAGCTTGATAGCAACTGCGTCAAGCGGTGGTCTGATCGGCACCGGCGCGATGGCGGAGTTTTGATCGGGCGCGGCTCAGCATGGGTCCAACGCTATTCTCGGGCATGCCGACGACGCGGCTGATTTCCTGGTAGGTTTTGCCTTCGAGGTGAAACATCCGCACGACGGCCGCTTCCGATCCGCGTAATTCGCCGAGCAAGCGGTCGAGTTCTTCGTGGTCGCTGATGCGTTGTTCGATGTCGTGGTTGTCGACCGCGGCTTGTTGGACCATATCGCTCAAGGGCAGGGCCGAGTGGCCATCGACCAGTTTGCGAACGACGACGCGACGGGCAATGACGGTGAGATAGGTGGCCAGCGAACTCTGGCCGCGAAAGTGCCTGAGCACCGCCATGTTGTTGTCGATGATGGCGAGGAACACATCGGCGGCGAGATCTTCCTGGTCAGCGGCCGAGAGCCGCAGCGAGCGACATTGGGCGGTATGATTGATGACGTGGACGACCAGCCCCATGTAGCGGTCTACGAAATCTTCCCAGGCGCGCGTCTTATGATGGAGACAGCGGTCAAGAAGATTGCGGTCAATATCCGAAAGCGCCACGAAAAGGTACCTCGTTGAGCCGCATTTCAAGCGTAGGCTAGCAGCCGGTTACGCGACAATACCCAGTCAGGAAGCCCGTCGATGCATAATGTATGTTCGACGGTAGCGATCTGACCACTTAGCCCACCTGGCCCGCAAGGGTGCGAGCAATGGCTCGCACTTACTCAATCATAGGTAGGATTTGCAGCGGGAGCAAGATTGCCGTTATGACTGGAAAATGCCTTACTTCGAGCGCTTGACACTACTGGAAGACGCTACTAGGATTGGCCAAAACAAGGTCCACAGTGGTTTCCAAGTGCTTTGATGGCAAGAACTTGCCCTCGATTATCCGATGATTTGAGGAGGCCGCTGTTGGGTCGAAATACCTTGTCTGGGTCGAAACCCCTTGCCGAACGCGATTTATCCATGTGCCCGCGTGGGCCCTGCCAACTTGGGAGATTCTGAGAAATGACGCACGTCGTTTGCGAGCCTTGCTTTGGATGTAAGTACACCGACTGCGTGGTGGTTTGCCCGGTCGAATGCTTCTATGAAGGCGAGAAGATTTTGTACATTCATCCGGATGAATGCATTGATTGCGAAGCGTGTGTCCCGGAATGTCCCGTGGAAGCGATCTTCCATGAAGACAATGTGCCGGAAGAATGGAAGGGCTTCGTTGAGCTCAACGCCGAGATGGCACCGCAGTGTACGGTGATTACGGAGAAGTCACCCAATCCGCTCTGTTAGCGGGTGGCAGCAGTTCTCAATTGCGTTGGGCCTGGGTCGCTAGCCCATGCCAACGTTCGCAGCCGAGGCGCCCTCGATGTTGAAGTGTGCTTTTTTCCCACGCACTACTTCAAATCGACAGACCAGTAGGCGGTATCCAGGAACGTCTTCCAACTGGCGTATTTTGGGCTACCCAGTTTGATGGTCAGGAGGGGACTGGTTTTCGGGCGCAGCGGCGGCTTGATCAGCTTGATGCCTGCTTCGGCCGGCGTCCGGCCGCCTTTGCGCACATTGCACTTAACGCAGGCACAGACTAAATTTTCCCATGAAGTGTCCCCGCCTCGGCAAGTGGGCATGATGTGGTCGAGGCTCAACTCGCTGGTCGCAAACCGTTTGCCGCAGTATTGGCAGTGGTTTCCGTCGCGGGCAAAGATATTGCGACGGTTGAGTCGCACGCGTTGCTTCGGTACGCGATCGTAATGTAGCAGCCGCAGGACGCGCGGCACCTGGACTTCGAAATTAACGGCTTGAATCCAGTCTTGATGCGGCTCTTTGAACTGCGATTTGAGGTCGCTCACCTCGCGCCACGACTCGAAATCGTAGTTGCCCCATTGGCCATCTTCGATGTGAATCACTTCCGCCAGACGGCGCAGCAGCAAGATGAATGCACGCCGCACGTCGACCACATGAATGGCAACGTACTGACGATTGAGGAGTAGGACGCTCGAATTAAGGGCAGAATTTGTGAAGGCGGTCATCTCTGGTGTCTAGGGAGTTACCGGCAGCAATGGCGAACCAAAACCGATCGAGGCAACCCCGCAGGGATCACCGCGAGACGTTCACTCCATTCTAGTCAGCGCAGAAATATAGGGCCAGACTGTATTTTGTGTGGCGCGAACCCTCGAGATCCTCCGCCAGATCGGTGTGCAGAGGCGAAAACTGCAAGTTTGCTGGGCGTAATACGAGTTCCGCTGGCATAATAACAGGAGGATGAAAGCGAATCTTTAACCTAGCTCGCTGTCATTGCCCGGCAGTAAGACCTTGGTGCAATTGGCATACCATTCGTTGTGCCCCGTGCTTGCTCGGTTGTCGCATTTTGCAACACTCGAAGCAAGCGCGAGGGAGCCGCGCAAAAAAAGTAGTCGGTTTGACTTGCTCCGTGCGTCAAATCTTCATTACGATGAGGTGTACTACAGCGCTCACTTCTGTCGAGCGTTTTGCGAGTTGGTGAATCGATGGAAAGGATTGGACCCATGTTTCACTGTGACTGCCATTACACGTGCGATGTCTGCCAGCGCGTTCTCGACGCTCAGACCGACGAACGTTACGTACTGCGCATCACGTCTTGTGCTGCCGGCGAAGAGGCCGAATGCAACGTAGACGATGATCGCGATTATCTCGAAGAGATTGACGATTGCCTGCTCTCGACGCATGACTTCGACGAAGATTTGATGGGCGAGGAAGTTGAAGGCGAGGTTGAGTACGACCTGTGTGCTGAATGCCGGCGGAAGTTTTCGCTCGATTCGATTGGCCGCCGCGCCGCGCCATCGCTCGATTTCAGTCAGAATTGATATCCTGAAAACGTCTCGAGGACCCAACAAATTAAGCAGCCCGGCCGCATGGCGACCGGGCTGCTGTTGTCTTGTGGCTACCCTGTTTGACAAGCATTTGACCGATGGGCTGGCCTGCGTGGGAAACCTTGTGGGTATTTTGCCGTGGACTAGCGATGACGCATGGTCGTTAACACAGCGTCGTGGCCGACGCCGCTAAGGGCTGTCGCTTGATGGGTGGTACACCGTTGGAACGCGAGCCTGTGCGAGAGAAAACTTTGCAGCCCGGTCGTCGTGCATACTGGCGCAGTTTATGGACCTACTGGTATTGGTTTGTGATTCTTGCGCTGTTGATCTTGCAGTGGTATGCCAGCCCAGCCGTGGATCTGCCGCCTGCGCGACCGACGGGGACTGAGGTTCTGGCCGAAGGAGAGCACTCGGTGCGTCGGGTTGTGGATGGCGACACACTGTTACTGGAGTCGCGGGCTCGAGTTCGACTTATGGGAATCGATACGCCGGAAACGGTGCGTGAGGGCTTTCCCGTCGAGCCGTGGGGTCCGGAAGCCAGCGAGTTCACCAAGGAGTTTATCCGTAGCACGGGCGGCCGGGTGCGGCTCACCTTTGGCAACGAGCGGATTGACGATTATGGCCGTTATTTGGCGTTTGTATGGGATGGCGACGCGCTGCTCAACGAGGAGCTGGTTCGCGCGGGGCTGGCTGAGACGCGGCTAGGTGGCAATTTCAACTCGGCCCTCAAACGCCGATTGCGGCTGGCCCAGGAGGAAGCCAGGCTCGCAAAACGTGGGATTTGGTCACGCGGCAAGCCCGCGCCGGGCTACGGTAATCCGTGATACACTGACAGAACGATGGATCGCGGCACGTTACGCGGAGGTTTGGCTGCCACGAACTAGCTTGCATAGCAACGCGAATACGCATGTTTTTTTCTCCACGACTTTCCGCTAAGACACTAGGCGAGCTGAGCCATCGGCTGGCGGTCGAGACCGAATCGGGGATCGATATTCGTCGCACGTGGAAGCGTGAAGTCGCCTCGGCGCCTCGGCGTACGCGGGGAGAAATCGAAGCGGTTAGCCGAGCGATTGATCGCGGCGATAGTCTGTCGGCTGCCTTGGCTGGCACTGGCGAACTGTTCCCGCCGCTGTTTCGCCAGATTGTGGGCGTCGGCGAGAAGACCGGCACGCTGGGCCGAGTGTTTCATCATCTTTCGAAACACTATCGCCGCCAAGTGCAGTTGCAGCAAATGTTCTTATGGGCGATCGCCTGGCCGATGATTGAGCTGGTGCTAGCGATCATAGTGATCGGTGCATTGATTTGGATGCTGGGCATCGTCGCCCAGCGGAATAATGGCACGCCGATCGACATTCTGGGCTTCGGTCTGATCGGCACTCGCGGACTGCTGATTTACATCGGGCTGTTGACGGTGGCGGGTTTGGGCGTGGCTGGGTTGGTGGTCGCGGCGAAACGCGGGGTGCTCTCGCTCAAGCCGCTCCAACGGGCCATGATGCATGTGTACGGGGTGGGGCA
This sequence comes from Pirellulales bacterium, assembly GCA_041753435.1. Lineage (GTDB taxonomy): Bacteria > Planctomycetota > Planctomycetia > Pirellulales > Lacipirellulaceae > DASYDU01. The sequence goes on from JBGSUJ010000174.1 coordinate 23,622, forward strand.
ATCGCTTGAAAAGTTGGCGCTGGCACGGCTGAGCTGGGCGCTGCATCTGGCGATGAATGTGGAGATGGACCTGCGGCAGGTGGTGCCGCTGGCGTTGCAGGCCACCGGCAGCGAACACTACGCGCAGCACACAGAGCAGGTGGTGAAGATAGTCGCCGCCGGTCACCCGCTCTACAAGGCGCTCGCGGCGACGCGCGCCTTTCCCGCGGATTTCATCGACGCCCTGGAAGTGGCAGAAGAGAGCGGCGCGGTGGTGGAATCGATGGAGCGGCTCTCGCAAAGGTATGAGGAGGAAGCCGAGACGGCGCTCAAGCTGCTGACCACGATCGCCGGCGTGGCGGTGACGCTGCTGGTCATGGGCGTAATCGTGCTGATGATCTTTCGGTTGGCGGGATTCTACTTGGGCACGATCAATGATGCGCTGCAGGGGTAGTTGATGGTAAAGATGGAACTCGGGTCTCGTGGAAACTCGACCAAAGTCTCAACCTACCTCACAGCTGACCCTACGGCGATAACTTGATGCGGTTTTGGGGTTGGCGGGATTCTTGGGAGCGGATGATTTGGTCGTTGAGTCGGGTGCGGTCGATGTCGGCTTCGGTGAGGCTCAGAGGCGAGAACTTTTTGACTTTTTCGCCGGGCTTGTAGACCACGAGGATTGCGTTCTTTTGCCACTGATCGATGAATTCCCAGTTGGGCATACGGACGTTGCCGCGGATGGGGTCGGCGACATAAACGTAATCGCCGAATTGGCCACGGTACACGACAAAGTGTTTGTGTCCGCCGGGCTGGATGCCAACAATCACTGGCACTTTCAGCTCACCAAGCTTCGCGAAAGTGGTTTGGCCGACGACGGATTGGTAGCCCATCTTGACTGCGGCTCGGCGGAGATCGCTCATGGCGAGTCCATTTTTGATGCGGTCGGCGGTTTCCTCGGCGGTGAGTAGTTCGTCGAGCGGAGCGAGGACCATGTCTTCGGTGGTATTGACGCCCCAGTAGTAAGTGAAAATGGTGGCCAGACAGGCGGCTCCGCAGGAAAAGTCGCGTCCCTGCATAATAATATTCCGCTGCTGGCTGGCAACATAGTTTGGCACCTTGAGAAGAAACTGATGGCTGCCGTCGCGGATGGGTGCGGTCTGGCTGGGGTCAGATTTTTGGCCGCGCAACTCGCGCTTGAGCGTTTGCATCTGTTTTTGGACGTCGAGAGCCTCGCCACTGCTATCGCGATTGCTGCTATTGCTGCCACTATTGTCGTTCTGATTGTTGCTGTTTGCTGGCTGTGGTTGTGAGTTCTGGATTTGGGCATTTGGCTGTTGAGCGCGTGCTGCTTCGCCGCGTAGGAATCCGCCCAAGCAGGCGATGACGGCAAACGAACACAAGATTTTCCAAGCGGAGCGTTGCCTCGAGATTTCAGGCGACGCGTTGGTCCAGGCAGTCGTCGTGGCCGACGCCGCTAAGGGCTCCTGAGCAGGTTCGGTTAGTAAGTCCATGTGATACCAAAATTAGCGGCGATGGCGTCGTCGGTCAGTCCGAATATCAAGAAGGGTTCGACCAGCCGGTTTTTGGGTTTGGCAAGCGTGGCGGCGAGCCGCAGATTCATCGGTTCTTGGCTGGTGCCCCGGACGCGCTCGCCGTTGGCTTTGATTTCTTCGATATAGGCACCGAAGAATTGCGCGCTAAGCGTGACCCGTTCGTTGACAGCAAAACCGGTGCCGAGCGTGTAGTTGTATTCCGTACCTGGCTCGAATTCGATGCCGCGATAGCGATGCTCGAATTGGTAACGAGCCCCGAAGCCATAGAATACGACGACGGGGTCGTAGCGTGTCTGGACCCAGAGCAAACTGCCCGAGACGGCCCAGAAGCCATTGCCTAGGGATGGCGAATTAGGAGAAATGATACCGACGGCACTGAACGGATCGCCGCCTGATGGGGCGAGACCGGCCAGAGTTCCGATCAGGTAGGGTTTGTCTTTTTCCGCATTGCGGAGTTGGGCGGTGAGGCCGAAGCCGATATCACCAATGCCGCCATCGTTTTGGAATTCTTCGAAGTTGTCGACAGCCGCGTGGACGTTGGCCCAGCCGACGGGCACTTGCAAAAATCCCTGCACGCGCGGCAGCAGACCGTAGCGCAACTCCATCGGCACGGTAAGTTCACGGATTTTGATTTCGACATCGTCGACGCCAATAATGTTGCCCATTCCGTCGCTGACCAGAACTGGGAATTCGTTTTCGGAGAGGACGTACGAGAAGCCGATGTCGAACTGGTGCTTGCCGGGGTTCAAGAGCACGGTTTGAGTCCGCAGGAAATCGAGCGTGGAATCGTCGGGGGCATCGCCAAGCGTCTCGGCACCGACCAGGGTTTTTTGCTTGTCCTTTTCTCTCTCATCGCCGGCAACGTGGGAGGTGTCGTCAGCGCGGTTGGCACCAGTGTCTTCAGATCGATCGAGATCGCCGGGCAGCCCGAGATCTCCTTCCGTTGACGATTGTGTGTCTGGCACGGGCAATGGTTCTTGCAAGAATGCAGCATTTTGAATGCCGCGTTCCGGTACGCTGGCAACTGCCTCGACCGTCTCGGTCATCGTGAAGGGATTCGCCATCAGCGGCCATTGCACGGTGACGGTGCCGTCCCACGGTTGTTGATCGCGGCGTGTCTCGGCTTCGATTGCAGCGACGGCTGCGGTACGCCGATCTTCGTAGCTGAGCATCGACAACTGTCGTGCCAAGGAGGTTTCGCTGAGGGCTTCGGCTAAGCTTTGTGGAACCTGTTCATCTGCCCGACCGGCTTGACTGTTTTGTCGCGACGTGCCTGCCGCCGGTTGGTTGGTCGCATAGAAGGGTTGCAGCAGGCCGGCAATTGGCTCCTGCTCAGGCCGTTGCCGCTGGTTGTCGTTGGTAGCGCGGACGTTCGGCCCGGTGGGCATGGCTGCCACCGGCTCGTCGTTGGTCATGGTAAAGGGTCGCCACAAGGCGGCGGCGACGGCGCTGGTGTTTTGGCTCGATAGGCCAGGAACCGTTGGCACCGAGGGGATGCCCAAGGAATTAGGCGCTGGCTGCGGCGACTGGTAGAGCGACGCACTGCTCGGTGGGAAAGCTCTCGGCAAACCGGCGGAGCCAATCGTGACGCTTGTTGCGGGTGTTTTCGCCGCTTCGATATCTTGCACTGTGGGTCGACGCTGGCTTGGAGCGGTCGGTTCTTCGGCGGCGACGAGCAAGAAGGGGTCAGTTAGAAGAGGCAAATTCCGCTTGGTGCTTGCGGCCGGTTGGGGCGGCGGAGAATTGGTTCCAAGGAACTGTCGGATAAGTGAACTGCTAGTAATGCTGGTTGAGTTGGGTGCCGCCGAAGGCAAATTGGACGAAGCCTTGGCGCTTGTTGTTGGTCGCGGCGGTGGCACTTGGGATTGGGGCGCGGCAGTGGGGCCCAGCACGAATTGCCAAAACTTCGCTCGTGGCTGCGCGGGCGACGCCTCGACGTTCGCCCTTGCAGGTGGTGTTGATACTTGGGTTGGAGCAAGCGTGGCAGGGATCGGCGAGGCGACTGCCGGGGCCGGGATTGGTCTGGCCGGAACGGGTGCGAATCTTAAAGGTTTCGGTTCCAACCGGTAGCTGGCCGGCAACTCGCTGACCGGTGTGAGATACGGCGGCTGGAGGATCGCGGCGTTTGTCGTGGGGTAGGGCGGCGGATAAGTGCGGATCGGTTCGAGCAACTGCGGTTGAGCCAACCGCGCCGTCGGTGTGGCTGCCAATGTGCTGTGGTATTGAGCCGTCGCTGTCGCGCCGAGCAATCCGCCAGCCAGCCAGCTGACCAAAACGGCGCGTGCAACATTCCGGGCGCCGAAACGCAACGGGTGCGCCCGGAGGCAGCTCGTATTGCCAGCATCGCGTTGGCTACTATGCATGAGGAGGACGCTGATTCGTTTCGTAGGGGAGTCGAGTCGTCGTTGGGGTCTGGCAGAGGAGGAAACTTCTTTGGTGGTTGTGATTCGACCGGATGTTCCGACCGTACGCATTGCGCAGACCTTGACGGCTGTAACGGTAGATCGGCCTGGGCAAAGGATTTTCTTGACGGCGATGAGCTAAGCGAGACAAAAGACGCGTGCTAGCGGTGGGGCTATCGGCAAATTGCGTTGAGTTTTCCGAATTGGAGTTCGCCGTACATCTCGTACAAACCACGGGTGTTACCCAACTTGACGAGCGGGCTGTCAAACTCTGCGGTTTATAACGGTTGTCCGCCCTGGGCAGCAAATTCTCTACGCCTTGCTCAAAACAGGACGATCGTTGCCTGTACGGTGGTAAAGACTGACGTTTGTAACGAAAGTCGCTGCTGTAACGAAAACAACTGTTTAAGCGATCGTCCGGCCTGCGACGTAAATTTCGTTCGGGTAGGACGCGACTGCTGTAACGATCATCCCGCTTTTCGAATCGATTCAAGAATCCTGCCGGGGGGAATGCTGCACCGGGCCGGGCACGTCCTCGAAGGCGTGCCAAGCGGATTCGACATCAGGAGGAAAGATGAACATGCCCTTTAGACTCGGTCGTAACCTGGCACTCGTGGTGCTCGTTGGCGTTTTTGCCCCCCTGAGTGCCGATGCATCGGATCACGGCGGACCGCTGATGAATGCTGCCAAGGCCACGAGTGGCGCTTCCGCGACGAGCAAGCGAATTCATATCGCTCCCGCGATGCCGCAATATTGGAGCACACAAGGGGCGGCTGAAGTGCTTATCTCCGATGCTGACCCGCACGGAGCGGCGCCAGGTGCTGCAGCGGCTGCCACCACCTCGCTCCCCAGTGTGGTGCCGCCGATCGGTTGGCGGAGTCCTCGCCAGGCGAGCGACAATAAAATCAAATTCACGGATACTGCCCGCTTGCCAGAGTCCAATGCTGCGGTGGCGAGCGCGGTGCCAGCGGCTGCTGCTGTAGGTATCGAACTAAAGCTGAATGAAGCGGGGATTGCGGCTCAAAAGGCAGTTCAACAGGCGGCCACGCCCAAGGCGGAGATTGCCCCGCAGCCGGCGCCGGCGATTCAAGCAGCACCGATTGCTGTCGTTGCCCCAGTGGCGGCACCAATCGAGCAAGCTGCCACCGCGCCCGCTTCTGCGGTGGAAGCAACTCCGGCGGGGGCGACAGCTTCGGCCATCGCCACGGCCATTATCGAGCCGCAATCGCCGCTCGAGAACAAGATCCAACTAGTGGCGACTCAAATCCAAGACTCCAAAGTTCGACCCGCCGAAGGTGCAGAGCCGCTGCCTACTCCCTATTCTACTGACACTTCGATGCGGGTGAGCGACGGCGAGATGTCTGAGTACATTGATGGCTGCTGCCCGTCACCACCGCCGCTATTTTGGACGGCCGGCGTGGAAGCCACCTTTCTGAGCCCCGACTTGAACACGTTCGGTACCGGCGTCTCAATCGAAGAGTTCGAGTATAACCGCCTCGACTCCGCGAGTTCGTTCAACGATGATGTCGATTCGGTGTATCTAGCGCCGCGGATCTGGATTGGCGTGCAGGGCTGTAAATGGGGTGCAAATCTTCGATACTGGCACCTGCAAGCCGGTGAATCCAGCTACGATCCGCCGTTCGGTAGCCACGGAGATTGGGACGGCCCGGGGAGCGGTATCCCGAATTTTGGTTTCGACTCGCACAATCACCTGGAAGCCTACACCGTCGATCTCGAAATTACCCGACGGCTCGCCGTCCATGATCTTTGGATGCAGTTCTCGGCCGGCGTGCGTCACGCAGAAATCTGGCAGGACGAAGGAGTTACCGCTTCCGGTGTGACCGACGACTCCATGATGTTCGCCTTCGGCCAAGCGAATCGGAACACACGCGGTACAGGTTTGGTCTTCGGCTGGTATGGCCGCAAGCCGCTTTATCCCTGCTCGTGTGTGCATTGGTTCTATAATCTTCGCTTCTCCACCCTGTGGGGCCCCACGGAAACGTATGCAGAGACGGGTGTTCTCGTCGGTGCGGTCACGCCGGAGGCCGTGGCGGCAGCTGGCTCGGTCAATGGCGCATCGACCTATGTGGACGACAATCTGTTTATAGGCGAAGTTCAACTTGGTCTGGAATGGGACTATGCCCTCCGCTGTTTGCCCGCAAATGCCTTCTTCCGAACTGCGATTGAATACCAGCGGTGGACGGGCGGCCAAGGTTACTCGGCAGCCAACTCGTTCGCTGGTGTGGTCGTCGACGACGGCATAAATCCGAGCGTCCAAGCCGCCGAAGGGACTGCGTTCGCTGCGGCCGATGCACCGGAGCTGGAGCTGATTGGCCTCTCGATCGGCACGGGATTGACTTGGTAAACCAGCAAGAATCGGATGCACCAAGTCGTCCGACGTGTAAGCTCGCAAAAAACACAAGGCGCCCTGCAGCCAATTGGCTGCAGGGCGCCTTAATACGTTTAACCTATTACTGTAGAAAACTGCCGCCTGTTTAGAAGCTCATGGCCGAGCTGCTGCCACCGGCGTAAACGCGGGAGATTTTGGTTGTGGTGAGGCTCTTCACCACGCCGCCGATGTCGACGATTTCGATGCTCGTCCATTCGGCGCCAGCTTCCGAGAAGTTGTCACCCGAAGCAGCGTAAGGGCCTTCCGCAAAGTAGCCGTTTTCGGTGCTTGCGGCGCCTTCCTTGCCTTCTAACGTGGCAAACGAGTTGCCAAAGGCGCGCGACCAGGGGCTCTTCTTGGCCCGGGAACCCATCTTGCTGTTGTAGCCACCGCTGAAGCCCAAGCCGCGGACAGCCAGGGCGTCGGTGTCGGACATGATGGTGATGTTCGAGAGGCCCATTTCGTTCAGCGTGCTGGCGGAAATAGCTTCGTCGGCACGGGCGGAACCAGCCACGCAAACCAACGTGGCGACCATCGAAAGAATGTACTTGCTCATCGTAGGTGTCGTCTCCATGGAAAAGGGGGGATTGGGGAAGGGGGCGTTGAGCGTACCAGCCGGCAGAACTACGTCGTTCTTACGTACCGAGGCCTCCCTTGCGAATCAGTCTCCGATCTTAGGCAGGGCGAAAAATTCCGTCAACTACCCAAGGCACCCAGTAATCCCATTTTTAATAACTGCTGTTTCCGACTCGTCGGAATGCAATAATTAATCCAAAAAATCGTGTAGGAAAATTTGGATATAGGGGTTTTATGGGGCAGCCTGGAGAACTGGAGAAAAGGAAAAAATGCAGATGATTTTTCGTTTTGGATCTCGACGTACACTCGCCACGAAATAGCAATCAAACAAAGCAGCCGTAGCATCGTACCGAGCACGCAGAAGGGGCGAGACAATCCACCCATGCGTAACGAAGGGAATCATTGGCGCCGCGCTTGACCGCCGCTCGAGGTTCACCGCAGTCCGGCCAGTTCCTGCAAGAGGTGCCAGTTCTCGAGTCGGTCTTCGCGAGCTCGCAGGAGCGTTTCCGAGGGATTGCCATCGCGGTCGAACTGCTTGGCGAAGCGGCCTTCGCTCCGCGCGAAGTCGATGAAGTCGACCACCTCGCCGGTCTTCGGATTGGCGAACCAATCCTCCTTCATCGCGGGATTGCCCTGCAGCGAGAGCCGTTGGCGGATCGTGTCGCCGGCGCGGGGATCGTAGATTAGCAGTGGGAAGGCCCGCGTGTCGACGGCCAGCCGCGCCTGCTCGCCCGCCATATTGTCGGCTACGCCGTGTTCGGGTTGGCAAGTGGTGTAGCAGGCGACGAGTGCCGGCCCATCGAACTCAAGTGCGCCGAGCACGGCTTTGTAAAAGTGGTTCATATGGGCGCAGGTAGTTTGGGCGACGTATGTTCGCGGATGCATCATGGCGATTTGAGCGATCTCCTTGCGGCGCTCCTGTTTGCCGGCGATCGTCTTGCCGTGGATGCTCATCTTGGTGTTTTGACCGGTGAAGGTGCTGGTCGACGCCTGGCCGCCCGTGTTCGAGTAAACTTGCGTATCGAGCACGAAGCATTTCACGGGCATCCCGGAGGCCAATAGCCGCGAGAGCGATTGGAAGCCAATGTCGAAGAACGCGCCGTCGCCGCCGATGCACCAGAGCGGTTTGTCCTGCCAGCCTATCTGATCCCACCGCGCACGGACGCCCATCGCATCGGCAGGCGCGTTCTCGAAAAGCGAGTTGGTCCACGGCACCAGGTACGGATTGTACGGGTACGTCGAGGTATAAACCGTATTGCAGCCGGTCGCCGCGACGATGCCCCATTGGTCGCCGTATTTCGCCCCAGTCGCCGCGCACATCATTCGCAGCGCCGTCCCCTCGCCGCAGCCGGCGCAGGAACCCGCTCCGCCGACGTAGACGTGCGTCTGCTCTTTGAGCATCATGTCGACGAGTAGATTGTCGTTGATGTAGCGGTTGTCGCTGGGGCCGACCTGTTTGAACAGCCGGTGCGACTTGCGAATGCGGTCCATCACCGGCTCGCTCTTGGCGATCATCTTCAGCGCGTTGTCGTCGCAGACGGTGACACACTCGGCGCAGCCCTTGCACTTCGAGGGGTCGATAATGATGGCGAACCGTCCGCCGTCGAGACCCTTCTTCTTCGGTCCGTCGTAGTACTTCCGAGGTTTCGACCATTGGGCCTCGAAGTTGGTCCGGTCGTCGACATTGTCGATCGCCGCGAGTTTGTCTTCGAGGTCACCTTCCGCGAGCACTTTGCCGAGGATCGCCGTGTCCGGGCACTCGGTGACGCAATCCATGCAGCCGGTGCAGTTCTCACGGATGTATTCGGGAATCTCCGGCGCGACGTAGCTGAAGTCGCGGAGCGCCGCCGTGCCCGCCGGCACCAGCGACCGCGCCAACGCCAGGTCGGCCGGCAGCTCTTTTTCGCCGCGGCCTTCTTCGTAGCCACGGATCACCCGCTCATTGAAGTCGATCACGTCCAAGATCGGCAGCTTGACCTCGACATACGGCCGGTCCACGAGCGTGCCGTAGCAGTTGTTGTTGTACGGATCGCGGTCATTCGCTTCGTTCATTGAACGCGGTTGTTCAACGGTCGCCATGAGTGCACCTGTACGCTCAGTTTTTCACAACCATGTTTGACAGGATAACGGGATTTGCAGGATCGACAGGATAGAAAGAAAAGTAGGGCCATCAAACTCTAACTGTCTTCCATTGTGTAAATCCTGCCGATCTTGTTATCCTGTCAATGAATTCATTACGCCTTGCCATTTCCACTGTGAATGATTTCACGCGGGATTTCTTGCAGCTCGCTGAAGCCGCGTTTCACGCAGTTGAGGTTGTCTTGGACTACTTGTTCACCCCGTTTGCCGAAATATTTTCGCAGGGCTTTTTCGACGCCGGCGTGAACCGCTTCGTCGCTCATGTTGCTCAGCTTGGCGTAGGGCGTGAGCTTGAGAAACGCGCCCAGCAGGATGATGCCTTGCATCCGCATTTGCAGGTCGGCTTCGCTGGCCACTTCGCGAGCGATCTGCACCATGTCGATGTAGTAGACCCGCAGGTGTCGGTCGCGGATCGTGTTCTTGTCGCGAGCAGGGATCCGCTGCCAGACGTCGGCCGGGTTGGTGAAATGGCTCTGCATGAAGATTGCCCCACCTTCGACCAGGCCATCGAGCGGATTGCCGCTAAACAGCGCGTTCGTATCGTTGAGCACCACTAGGTCGACGTACTCCAGCTCGCTGTGCGAGAAGATGTGCGAATCGGCGATCGTCAAGTAATAGGTGGTGGGTAGGCCTTTCTTTTCCGAGCCATATTTGGGATAGGCTTGTACGTCTTTGCCGAAGACCTGGCCGGCGATGGTGGCGATCACTTTGTTGGTCGTCACCGAGCCGAAGCCGCCGACCGAATGGCCCCGCATCGAGAACGCGCCGGGCGGACGCAAGTCGGGATCCTCGCGCACCGGCAGGGCCGTCGCGTGCTTGACGCCGACGGTGAAAAAGTCCTGCGCGTCCTCGACCATGTTGTCGAAGATTGCGTAGATGTCGCCCGGCCGGACGTCGCGGCTACCAAGCCCCGCCGCACCGTGATAAATTTTCGGCACGCGGTCGATCTGTTCCTGGCCGTTTTGGGCGGTGATCGCGTCGCAAAAGGCGGCTTTGATCTCGCGCGTGAGATGGTTGCCGGTGGTCGAGAGCGGGTCGTCCATCCGCTCGATGATCGTCACCGCTTTGGCGTGCTTGAGCGCGTCGACGATGTAGGTTGCTGGGAAGGGCCGGAAACAGTGGATGTTGAGGCAGCCAGCGCGAATGCCCTTTTCCGACCGCAGCCAATCGACTGTGGTTTGGGCGGTTTCCATATAGCAGCCCATGCCGACGAGAAAGAATTCGGCATCCTCGCAGCGATAGGGCATCACGAACCCGTAGCGCCGGCCGGTGTGGCGATGAAACTCGTCGAACGCCTCGGCCAGCGCCGGCTCGACCTGGTCGTAGTACCACCGCTGGGCGATCTTGCCCTTCATGTACGAATCCTGATTCTGCACGACGCCCGACATCATCGGGTTGGCCGGGTCCATCAAGTTCACCAGCTTGTCCCGCGGGTTGCCGACAAACTCCTTCATGAAGTCGGGCTCGATCAGCCGGACGCTCTCGACCGTGTGCGTGGTGAGGAAGCCGTCTTGGCAATTCAAGAACGGGGTGTGCGCCGCCTCGGCCGCCCGCCGCGCGATGAGACACAGGTCGCCCGCCTCCTGAGCATTGCGAGCAAACAAAATGCCCCAGCCGCAATCGGCAACGCTCATCACGTCATCGTGTCCCGCGTGGACGTTGAGCCCTTGGCTGGTGAGGGCGCGGGCGCCGATGTTGAACACGGCCGGCAGCCGCTTACCGGCGATCGTGTAGAGCACCTCCTTCATCAAGACGAGCCCCTGGCCCGAGGTGAAATTTGTCACCCGCCCGCCGGCAGCCGCGAACCCTTCGCAGAACGAGGCGCTCGAGTGCTCGCTCTCCGGCTCGACAAACACGAGTTGCTCGCCCCACATGTTCGGCACGCCGTTGACGACGGCCTGGTTGAACCCGCCGCCCATCGTCGTCGAGCTGGTGATGGGGAAGGCCCCGCAACCTTGCGAGATGTGGGTCTCAACCCAGACGACCGACTCGGCGCCGTCGCACGTGGTGGGGATGCCCGTGTACTCGAATTTTTCCGAGGCAGCGGAAGCGACCGACGGAATGTCGGTCACCCGATCAATCGACTCGGTAGCCATTGAGGGCCTCCGATCTGTGCAGAGTGAGGACTGTGCAGAATGAGAAGACCACCTGCGAGCAGGCAGCGGCACTTGCGATGAACGAGTGCCGCGCCGCATACCCTATCCTTAACCAATCCAATGTAAAGTATAGGTGCCGACAATAGCGGACACAACTCCTTGGGGCCGACAATTCGGCAAAAATCGTCCGCCAAAGGCCATCTGCCGCAAATCACGACGACTTGGTAAGATAGGCGCGATCGGGAGCAAAACAGCCCGGCCATCCTGGCCGAATTTCGACGCCGCCTTTCATCGCCGCTTATTCGACCATGACCCACAGCGTCGCCGATCTTTGCCACGAACAAGGCCTGACCGTGCCGCAGCTCGCCGAGCGGAGCGGGCTCGAAGAGAGCCGTGTGCTGGCGATCGCGCTCGGCCGCTGGACGCCTAGCCCGGCGGAACGCCAGAAAATTGCCGCCGTCTTCGGCGTCGCCGTCGACGAAGTCGCCTGGGGCCACAAAACACCAATCCAACACCTCTATGGTCACGGACCGGGGTAACTGACTCACACTTAGCTTCGTCGCTTGCGACGCGCGATGTTCGCAAACTTTTCAACACACTCATCACCCCACAGGAAACCAACGCCATGCAAACTCCCATGCTCGCCTTGTGGCTCCCGATCGTCGCGTCCGGCATCGCGCTGTTCTTCGCCAGTTGGCTGGCGTGGATGATGCTGCCGCACCATAAGAAGGAATGGACTGGCCTGGCCAACGAAGACGCCGTGCTGGGCGCCATTCGCAGCGCCGGCGTCGCCCCCGGCCAGTACGTGTTTCCCTACGCGGAATGCTCAGCGGATATGGGCAGCGAGGCGTTCAAAGCCAAAATGAAAGCCGGACCAAATGGCAGCCTGATTGTCTGGGCTGGTCCGTGCAGTATGGGTCGGAACCTGTTCTACACCGTCATCTACTTCCTCGCAGTGAGCTTCGTCCTTGCCTATCTGGCTGGGATGGTGATCATGCCTGGAACCGATCGGGGGTTTGTGTTTCGGTTCGTCGGTACGGCGGGGATTCTGGTCTACGGAGCGTCGAATATTCTCAACAGCATCTGGTTCGGGAGAAAGATGGTGGGCGACATCATGGATGGTATTGCTTACGGCCTGATTACGGGAGCGATTTTTGCCTGGCTCTGGCCGGTCGCGGCGGCCGCTGCAAATACAGCCGCATGATCAGTTGTCGTTGAGACCAAGTGGGTCACGTGTGTGCAATCGCACTTTCCACGACGTTTCCAATCGGATCACGTCGCCTGTTTCCATATCCGGTGATACCCGCTGTAGGATCGTAAATCGAAAGCTGTGCGGATCTCGCTGCCGAAGCAGGCGATTGCCGCCGTGCCCGCGTTTCGCATAGCCGAGCCACCTGCCCAAGATATTGTCATGGCCGTACGCGGCACCGACGTATCCCTTGCAGTCAGAACCATCGAAGATGTAGTAAATGCCGCGCCACTGAGATAACGCCGACTTCCATCGCGTCGGAAGAACGCTTAGTTCCTCCCAAGTCAAGTCGATTGCGTTCCACTCGGGCATAACCGCATCAAGCATGCTATCCTCGGACACTGACAGCACGGGAAAGTCATTGCGGTGTGCGCGTCGCCACCAGGAGCGTTCCGGAGGCGACCATGCGACTACCATTTTGCCCTTCCACTGGGCGTAGAAATCAGTCGGTACAAGATCAAACCAGAGGACGACTTTCTTCTTTTCTTCGTGCGTCCATCCCTTGTGACCGAACGACTTCATCTCAATGTAAGCTGGAACTCGCCAGAATTGCCTGTAACTGAGTGGCTTTGAACCGGCAATCGAATACAAACCTACGAACAAGGCTTTGCCCGGCTCTAATCCAATAAATGATGCAACGTGGCCATTTCCGTTCAGGCCCTGCATAACCGGTTCGAGTTTGTCTTTTGTCTCGCTGCGTCTGTTGATATGCATTATACAGGTTTGGCCTTTCTGCCGCGAGCCACGGAAGCACCTTTCTCAATTCGGGCTCGTGAGGCCGATGTCGCAATACAACGGTACTACTAGGGTCAATGCCCTTACTGTTCAGCAAATCATTTAGATTCATTTCAGATCACCCACGATCTGCTCTAATTCTGCGATCAACTGTGGTACATCATTCTGCACAATGAACCACATAATGTCGCAATCGACTTGATCGTAGCCGTGGACCAGACGGTTGCGGAGTCCGACTATTTGAGCCCAGGCGATTTGAGGACACCGATCGCGACCCGCGTGAGAAACGCGCCCCGCCGCCTCGCCGACAATTTCTAACAGGCGGGTCAAGGCGAGATTGAAGATACGGTCTGTGTCGAGATCGGAGCGCGATCGGCCGACCGCCAGCAATTGCGATTCCCTGGCGTGATCGAGCATCTGGCGCATGCTGATTTCGTCACGCGGCGTCATACTGCACCTCGGCCTCAGCCAACACCTGGTCGCGGAAATACTTGCTTAACGAACCGGCCGTATGCAGGTCTACCTTCCTGCCCAGCAACTCGCTGAGTTCGTCCTGAATGCCGAAGAACTGCAACCCCGGTGTGTGCCCCGGCTCGAATTCGACCAACACATCGATATCGCTATCCGACCGGAAGTCGGGGCGCAAAATTGAGCCAAAGAGCGCCAGTTGCCGTATGTGATGGCGTCGGCAGAACGTTCGGATCGCGTCACGCGAGATGTCAATGCCGTGGTAGGTCATGGCAGAATCCTCACCATAATCATACGACATCCCCGACCGAAAAGCAGCGCTCGTCAACTATCTGAGGCGAATGGCACTTGAACTTTCGTAAGTCCCTACGCTGCATATCGTTTGTACTCGGCACGTGGTTTGAGGAGTAGGGCCTGGGGTTTGGGCCGCCGTTTGACACGTCGGGGCTCGAATCGATTGGGGCGATTTCCGACG
>JBGSUJ010000175.1:0-9950 GCA_041753435.1 Pirellulales bacterium
CCTTACAGTCGGAACTGGCTGCCTGGTCAACCGACGCCAACGCCACCCAACGCGGCGTCGACTGGCAAATGAAAGTCCGCGACGCCCGCGGTAAACTCAAGTCTCTCTACCCGAAAATCAAGCTGTGACAGAGCACTAGGCTCAAAGTAGGCCCGACGTGCGCGACTAGCGGGTGCGCGCCGAATTCAAAAGCAGCATGATCGATATTCATCAGCTTACGAAGAAATTTGATACCGGCGGGCGGGAACTTGTGGCCGTCGATCGCTTGTCGTTTTCAGTGAACGCGGGCGAAGTCTATGGATTATTGGGGCCTAACGGAGCAGGCAAGACAACTACAATCCGTATGATCATCGGGTTGTTGGAGCCAGACGAGGGCTACGCGGAAGTCGATGGCTTTCGGACAAGCCGATCACCTGACGAAGTGAAGGCCCGGCTGGGCCTGGTTTCGGCGGGCGACGGGGTGTATCCGTGGTTGAGCGTGCGAGAAATGCTGCTGTTTTTTGCCGACTTGTATGGTGTTGCACCGCGGCAGGCCAAAGACAACCTGCAGAATTTAAGTCAACTATTGGATCTGACGGAACTGCTGGACCGGCGGTGTGCTTCACTGAGCACCGGGCAGCGGCAGCGGGTGACGTTGGCCCGGGCTTTGATTCATGCTCCACCGGCGATGCTGCTTGACGAACCCACGCGTGGCATGGACGTGCTTGGGAGCCAAGTGGTAGTCGATTACATCGGACGGCTGCGAAACGAGGGCATCGCGGTGATCGTGACAACACACCGACTCGACGAAGCGGAACGGCTGTGTGACCGTTTCGGATTGATGCACGAAGGACGGCTGTTGCACGAAGGCACGCTCAGCGAATTGCGGTCGGCCACCGGGTGCGACAATTTAGTCGACATGTTTCGACAACTGCTTCAACCGACGCTTGCAGCTTCCTCCTAGAATGGCCGCCATGTGATGCCGGAAACTGAACTGCAATCTTCGACCAACTACCGCGCTCCGCCGAATCGGTCGACGATCGCACCGGCTTGGACTGGCCGGCGTCAAGTGCTTGGCCGTCTCGTCCGCTTGGCACTAAAGGAGCTGCGCGAGACGCTACGTGACCGCCGCACCATTGTGACGTTGGTGGTGATGCCGTTGGTGCTGTATCCGATTCTGGCACTGGTGTTTCAACGGTTTTTACTGACTTCGCTGACCACTCAGGGGGCCAAGGAATATGTGATTGGCGTCGACTCGACTCAATCGATGATTCGGCTTCAGGCGCAACTTGATGCCGGAGATCGCATCTTGCGCGCTGAGCATGCGGCTGGCGGACACGACGAGCAGGATGAAACCGAGTACGAAGTGACAAGCGGCTCGGTCGTATGGGGCGAATTGCCGAGTGCCGCGGTTGCAGAAAAATGCGTTGTCGATGCCCTGGTGCATCTGGCCGCGATTCCGCGGCGCGGCCTAGACATGGAGAGTCATGCCGATAACGACGATGACGGGCTAGATCGACCGCTCGTGTGGAAATTAACTTATCGGCGCGGTTCGCCGACGAGTGAAGCAGCCCTGCGTTATGTGGAATCGCGGCTGAATGCCTACAGCGAATCGCAACTCGATCAACAACTCAAAACGCTGGGCGTGGCGATCGAACTGCCGGCTGGTAGCGAGCGGCATGCGATCGATTTTAGCGGCGCGCCCGTATTTTCGTTAGCGGCACTGATTCCGCTAATACTAGTTTTGATGACCGTGACCGGGGCAGTTTATCCGGCGATCGATCTTACGGCGGGCGAGCGCGAACGGGGCACCCTCGAAATGTTGATCGCTGCCCCAGTGCCTCGTGCCGGGTTGCTGCTGGCCAAGTATGTTGCCGTATTGGCGGTTGCTTTGCTCACGGCGATCGTGAATCTGACCGGTATGGCGATCACGTCGCACAGCACGGGGCTCAATGCTTCGTTATTTGGTGGGGCGGGGCTCTCGCTAGGCGTGGTGATTAAAGTGTTACTGCTGCTGGCCTTGTTCGCTGCATTTTTTTCAGCGGTGTTGCTGGCGATCACCAGTTGCGCCCGGAGCTTTAAGGAAGCCCAGGCATACATCATTCCGCTAATGCTGTTGTGTTTAGTGCCGGGCGTGGTGTGCTTGATGCCGAGTCTTGAGTTCACGGGCCTGTTGGCCGTGGTGCCGCTGGTGAACATTGTGCTACTAGCACGGGATTTGCTCGAAGGGCATGTCGATCCGATGCTCGCAATGGCTGCCGTTCTATCGACGGGATTCTATGTGGTGGCAGCGATTGGGTTGGCGGCCCAGATTTTTGGCACCGATGCGATTCTCTATGGGAGCCAGTCGACCTGGTCAGACATTTTCCGCCGCCCGCGGGAGCCGCAGGCGTCGGTTCGTCTGTCTACTACGGCGCTCGTGACGTCACTGATGTTTCCTTGTTATTTTGTCCTGTCGGCCACGCTGGCGCGATCGCAGGAAATCGGGATGGAAAGCCGCTTGCTCGTGGCGGCGCTAGTCACCACGGTTGTGTTCCTGGCAATTCCGGCGCTGGTGGCTTTGTTCAACCGGGTGAAGTTGGGGAGCGGCCTGGGATTGGTGAGGCCAACGGTTGGTGCGCTGATTTCTGCGGTGATTCTCGGATTTGTGCTGTGGCCGGTGGCTCACGAATTGTTTCTGCTGAATGAATCGATTGGTATCCGTTCGCTGCAAGTGGATCAGCTTGCAGAGGTCAAGTCACTTCTGGATCGACTCGTGCACATCCCGCTAGTTTTGATTCTGTTTGCGCTGGCGGTGGTGCCGGGCGTGTGCGAGGAGTTTTTCTTTCGCGGCATGCTGTTTTCGTCGCTGCGGACCGTGACGACTGTCTGGCGAACGATTGTCGTCTCAGCAGTGTTGTTCGGGTTGTTCCACGTTGTGGCGGGAACAGTGCTTACGCCGGAACGATTCCTGCCGAGTGCTTTTCTGGGCTTGGTGCTGGGTGGGGTGCGCTGGCGAACCAAGAGCGTCATTCCCTGCATCCTCCTGCACGCGGTGCACAACGGATTTGTGCTCGCCGTGGTGAGATGGCGCGATGAACTAGCCGCACGCGGTTTCGGCATCGAAGAAGCCACCCATCTGCCGGCAAGTTGGCTGGCAACGGCGGTGGTGGGAATTGTCGTCGCGGTCGCGCTGCTCGTGGTCAGCACTCGACCGTCTCGTAGCCCAGTGTCTTGAAAAAGACGCGGCCTTTGTCGGGAGCGGCAAGATAATCGGCAAATTGTCGCGTGGTGGCAGCGTGTTTGCTCATGGCCAGAATACCAACGGCAAGGACGGCACGAGAGGACGCCAATTCCGCCAGATCGACGGTCGGCAATCCATATTGTCGCGCTGTTGCATCCCAAACAATGCCACAGTCGACCTCGACACCATCGCGTATTGCTCGTGCGACATCGGTCACGGTCGGCAAGATCGCTTGGGCGCCTTTGGCGAACTGTTGCCAGTCGCCTAAGGGGGCAAGTGCTTCAAGCGTGGCCAGTCCGGCAGCGGCTTCTTCGTGGGCAATCGCATAACGGCGTCGCCCGGTAAGCAAGTCCTGCAGGGTGAGGCTCGAGGGCGGCGCATGGGGGTTCGCCGCCAGCACCAGCCTCAGTGAAGCTAAGGGCATTATTTCAGTCACGCTGCCTTCTGCGACGGCGCGATCGAGGTAAGGATCCTGAGCTGCCGGTATGATCATATCACCCTTCTTCGAACGCTTAATCTTCTCGAAAAGCATGCCGCTCGGCCCGGTATCTAAGTGAACTGCCGCACCTGTCTCCCGAGTGAAAGCGGCGGCGATAGCAGAAATCGCCGGTTCGACACTCGCCGCGCAGTAAACCCATAGTGGTGGCTGTTGCTTGTTTGGTTGCATCTCGCAATCTCCCTCCTCTTGAAGTGAATTGTTCAGCGAACCAGCGATTGTTGCTGAGTCATCACGGCAACTTTCGGACGGTGCCGGGAACGATTGGCTCGCCTCGTTCAGCGCTTGCTACAGCGGCGAAGCAGAGCGCGAGGCTGACCAGATTGTTTCGCGCGTTGTGCATGGGTATCCGCTGCTGCTCCAGTGCAAGCAAGAGTTCGCCCATGGTGCCGTGGAAGCCGTCGGGAAACCACGAGCCGACAAGTTCCGGTCGAGCTACTCCGGCGGCAGTCGTCAACTCGACCTGTTGATGGTCCTGGTCGGGGCCAGAACTGCTGATCGAGCCCTCGCTGCCAGCGATATAGACACGATCCAGCCGACCATAACGCGTGTGCCCATCGAAGATCAGCGAAGCTTGTGCCGATGGGTACTCGATCGCGACTTGTGCCAACAGCGGCGCGTCGATCATTTGAGCATTCGACCGAACTTTGGAGGCGAACACGCGCGTGGGGGCAACGCCGCCCATCAGCGTGGTCAAGAAGTCGAACCAGTGAATTGCGAAATCGTAGAGGATTAGATGCGGCGTTGTTTCAAAGGCCGTACCCTCGACCCAGCTATGATCCCAATGGACATCGCAATGGGCACTTTCGAGGTAGCCTAACAGACCCTCACGGACTGCCTCTCGCATGTAGCTGAAGTGGGGTGCCCACCGCGCGTTCTGATTGACGGCGAGCGTGACGGCGTTTTTATCTGCCAGGTCGGCCAGTCGCTCGCCCAAGTCGAGGTCCACAACAAAAGGTTTTTGGCTTAAGACGTGCTTACGCGCTTTGAGGGCGGCCTCGATAAGCGGTGGTCGCACGGCGGTGTGGGTGGCAATGTCTACGACTTCTACATCCTCGCGACGCAACAGTTTGTGCAGATCGTCGGTGACGTCGGCATCGGGATAAAACTCGTCGCGGCGGCGTATGGCATTCTCTAGGTTCACGTCGCACAACACCACGACACGATAGTTTGCCGCGCGATAGGCGCGCAAGTGCCAGGAGGTAATCCCTCCACAGCCGACGAGCGCAATCGCCGGACGATAGGTTTTCGGGTTACCGGGTTGGTAATCCAAAGGCGGCGCTGCGACGACAGCAAGCGGCATTTTTTCCCCAACTTTCGGCGATTTATCAGACTTCGATTGGGGCATGTGTGGGGCATGTGGGGGCTTGCGGTTGCATTCAAGGGATTATTGGATATACATAATGGTTTACATTTCGCGGCCCAGTGGCGGCCTTAACTCGATAAGCAAAGCCTAACAAAACTCATGGCAAAAGATAGCGGTTCCAAGCCGCAGAAGCGAATTCTGCTGGTCGATGATGATGCGGAAATTATCGAGTCGTTGCGGCTGGCTCTGGAGTCGCACGGCTATACGGTGCTGGTGGCGCGCGATGGCAACCAGGGCCTTGCGCTTACAGAGCGGGAGAATCCCGATCTCGTGATTCTCGACATGATGATGCCCAAGCGGAGCGGCTTCCTGGTGCTGGAGAAAATGCGCCGCACCCGCGAAACACCCTTGCGGGTCATCATGATCACCGCCAACGAAGGCAGCCGGCACAAGGCGTATGCCGAGATGTTGGGTGTCGATGACTACATTCGCAAACCCTTCCCGATGGACCGGCTGATCGAAAGCGTGAAGCGGTTGGTTGGGTAGGCCGCGGTGGCGGTAGGCCTTCAGATATTCGACTCGCCTGGGCTGAATCAAACTTTTTCCGTAAAAGGGGACGCAGCGGTGAAGAAAACAGCCCTCGGAAAACGCCTGCTCACGGCGACGTTTTTCTTGCTAGTCGCTATCGGCTTTGATGTCGCAGCGTCCGCAGCTGAACCGCAGCCGATGGATTTACTCCGCGGCGCGCTCGACTTTCTGGGAATACTGAAGTCGGCCAGCGTCGACGCCGACGTCTCATTGCAAATCAAGATGATGGGAAAAGAGCAAGTGGTCGATAGCACGGCCACGCTCCGGGTTGTGCGGCCCGATCGATTTGCCTGGATCGCGGAAGGTGGGCCAATGGGCATGACCATCATGTCCGACGGCAAATCGATGGTGCGCTACGTGTCGGCGTTGCAGCAGTACGCGGTGACGAGCATCGATGACGCAGCGGCATTGGGAGGAGTCTCGGGTGAGTTGGCGATCGTCGATGGGCTCAAGACGTTCGACCCCGAAAAGGCCTTCGAGATGCTCTCGAAGCTGATCACCGAATCGAAGTTCATCGGCGCCGAGGCGATTGATGACGTCCAGTGCGACCATTGCCGCTACGAAACGGCGATGGCAACGATCGACGTCTGGTTCGAACAGGCCGAGCAGCACTTGGTGCGACGCGTCGTTCCCGACCTCACAAGTGCACTCTCCCGGCAGGCGGAACAACAACCCGCGTTGCAGGATGTGCAAGTCAGTTGGAAAGTGAATCTGAAGAACTGGGACACGGAGGCGAAGTTTACCGACGCGGATTTCACGTTCGATCCACCGGCAGGAGCCAAGAAAGTCGAATCATTTTCGCGGCCGGGACACGATGCCGCCGGACCGCATCCACTCGTAGGCCAAGCCGCTCCGCCGTTTGAATCCGTCGATCTCGAGAGAAATCAAATCAAGCTAGCCGAATTTCTTGGCAAGCAAGTGATCGTCCTCGACTTTTGGGCAACCTGGTGCGAACCCTGCGTTGCCGCACTGCCAATCGTGAACGAGGTGACCGGTTCTTACAAAGATCGCGGCGTTGTTTTTTACGCGGTGAATGTCGGGGAAGACCAGCCAACGATCACTGTCTTTCTGAAGCAAACGAACCTCGACGTGCCGGTTGCCCTCGACGAGAAGAGCAGCATCGCGGGGTTGTACGGCGTCACCGGCATCCCGCAGACGGTGCTCATCGGCAAGGATGGCAAGGTGCAAGTGGTGCATATTGGCTTTGGCGGCAACTTGAAGGAAGTGCTGACGGCGGAGCTGGAGCAGCTCATTGCTGGGAAAGATTTGGCCGACGAAATGCTCTCGGCGTCTACGAAAACCAGTCCGACGGCGGAGTCAGCAGATGGAGCGGAAGTCACTGACTCGGAAGCAGCACCAGCCAACTAGTCGGTGCGTGGCCGTGACCTGCCGCTCCGTCAATTCGTCAATCCAGCGAAATAGCGCGGGCCAACGGTTCGAGCACGTTAGTCGCGACATAGCTTTCAACGACTTCCTGCGCGATCCGCGCGAGCCGTTCGATCGCGGCGAGGTACGTGGTATCCGGGCTGAGACTGCCGTATTGGCGGGCCGTGACGTAGACGCTTATCTGCTCTTCTTGGAAATCCTGCGTGCGAATCTGGTAGGCGTTGGTCCGTGTTTCCACATTCACGCGGCATTGCACGCGGCACTCGGGGTCGAGCGCGAGCGTCAGTGCCGGCTCGTTGCCGATGAAGGTCGCTCCGGGCATGGTGGCGAGTTTCTCATACGCGGGGCAGACGCCGAGCGCTTCGGCAATTAGCTCGTTCTGGTTGCCGCGGTAAGAGAAGTCGAAGCCGATCAACAAGTCCAGCGCTTCGCAGTCCAGTGTGCTGATCGACAGGCCGTAGGGCGCGAGTTCCAAGGCGTGGCGATGCTGGTCGAGGGCGTCTTCGATGTTGCCGGGATTGACGTAGCCGGAGCAAATGCGGCGGTTCTCGATCGAGCACCAACGGTAGCTGCCGCGATCCTTGTCTTCTTCCAGCACGAAGTCGCCCTTTTCGCGGGCGTAGAAGTTTCGCATCTGCGGAAACTTCTTCTGCATCTGCTCGAAGTAGTGGAGGATCGTCTCGCGGCTGCCCGAGAGTTCCATCTCGGTGCTGAGGTTCATATTGACGTAGTAGTCGTCCGCCAGCGAGCTGTATGGAGTCATGCTGTCATTCCCGGTTGCTTGCTTACGAGCGAATTGAGCCCGCGGCCGCCGCTGGGAGATCCACCCACCGCCGTGCGCATCCGTCCGCGGCGTCGACTTGCCCAATCCACTACTTACCCAGTCCACCAACGCGATTGGGGCGACTCGACGCCGTCAATAGACAGTATAGAATGTTGACTTTCGGGATGTCAAAGAGGCTGTTTTGGCCGTGTCCGGTTTAGCAGCCAAAATTGTGGCAGTATTTGCCGGCAAGTCGAGCCGAACGGGAGATCTGAGCCATGATCAAGCAGGCGAATCGCAAGGCGAAACGGCGCGGTTCTGTCGCACCGGAAACGACGTCGGATGATGTGCTCGCGGTAGCGATTGAAACCGAGTTGGGATGGATGGCGGTTGCTCATCAAGTCGGGGTGCTCCGCGGTATCGTGTTCGGACATGCGGAGCGTTCTCGCGCGACGAAGGTGCTGGAACGTAACCTGGGGCGTGGTCGCGCGTCGTCGTCGGTTGCCCATTGGTTGGAGTTGGATGACCAGCCGGCGGCGATCATTGACGTGGTGGAGCGACTCACTCGTTTTGCCCAGGGGGAGCCTGTCGACTTCAGCGACGTGGTTGTGGACGAGAGTCACCTGACACCCTTCGGCAAGCGAATCGTGAAGATTTGCCGACGAATTCCCGCGGGGCAGACTCGCGGTTACGGTGAACTCGCGGCCGCGAGCGGATCGCCCGGCGCCGCGCGAGCGGTCGGCCAGGTGATGGCTCGCAATCGTTATCCGCTCGTGGTGCCCTGCCACCGCGTGCTGGCGGCGGGCGGCCACATTGGCGGGTTCTCGGCACCGCAGGGACTCGTCATGAAACGGCGGCTGTTGGAATTGGAGCGGGCTGAGTAAGCCAGCCTCGCCGGCATCACTGGAACATCGTGTCGATTTCTCGCAGATATTCAAGCGCTTCGTCGAGTTCCGGGGCAACCACGCCGGGAACGCGGCCCCCACGGTCGCACTCGCCCAAGAGCACCAGATCATCGAAGTGCTCCGATTCATGTAGCCGTCGGCGAGCGCGAGCGCCAAGTGAGCCGTCGATGAGCTGGTGGGCCAACATGTGGTGCTCGATGAGCCAGGCCGTGCGCTCCGTGATGAAACCATCCAGGGCTTCCAATCCAGCCGCGACATGATCGGTCGGGTCGATCGCTTTGCCGACGTCGTGCAGCAGTGCGGCAGCGAGAAACTTCTCGTCGTACGCCATTTCGTTGCGGGCGAGATCGAAGACCTGCAGGCTGTGGTAGAGCGCGTCGCCTTCCGGATGATACCGTAGCGGCTGCTTGACGTTTTCGAGCGGCAGTAATAACGACTCGAACAACTGAAAGCGATCGACCTGTGCAGCGTTATCGGCCAGTGCATCGGCAACATGCAGATCGGGATACTCGCGCTCAAGGAGTCGCTCCAATTCGGCGATGCTCGCTCGCTCGATCGCCTTGCCAGTGATCGAGCTCTTGAACACGTAGTGGGCCTTGTCGGCAGCGTAGATCGTGAGCTCAAACGGGAAGCGATCGGTGAGGTGGATGTGCGTGAAGATCCGTTCCTCGCCCTGCTTGCGAACTTGCTTTTTCTCGACCTGGTAAGCCAGGCCATGGTGATCGAGCACGTGGGTCACCGCTTCGGTCGTGGCGGAAAACAGGTGCAGGTCGATATCCGAGCCCTGGCGAACGTGGCCGGTGAGCGTGCTCCCGATCAGCCGCGGCCGAAACGGCGCCAGCCGCTGCATCATGGCCAGCGCCGCGAGCCGCATTTCGCGCAAGTTGTCGACGCGGCTGGCGCCTTCGAAGAGCCGGGCCAGCGACTGGATTTCGTCGCGGATTTCGGCGTTCGAGGGGAGATCGGCCGGCCGCACCCAGCCCAGACCAATCCGCCGGGCGGCCTTCATTTTGGCGCGATAGTACTCCGACTCCTGCCGGCTATACATCAAGCGGGCGGCCTCCCAAGTGATCTGCCGCCGCAATTTGGAAGCGTTCATCCAGCGTGCGCCGTAAGCCCAGTGGTGCGGCGCGGGCATCGAGATCGAGTGCGAACCGTGATTACCTAATTAGTCGTCCCTGATAAATCCTCTTTCGGCTGAGTCGGGGTAAATTCCGTCGACATGCTCCTGTCGATTACCGACTCAGCAGACGGCGTTGGAGGGGCGTTGGGAAGTTCAGTAGCGCTACCAGCCGCTCCAATCG
>JBGSUJ010000176.1:0-28293 GCA_041753435.1 Pirellulales bacterium
GGCGATGCGAAACGAATCGAACATCCTGGCCTCCTTGCCGTGAGTGGGTGCGTGTCACAACACCCTCATGCCAAGTGAGGCCGATTTCGTCCATATCAATCATCAAGACAACGACTTACGAAAGTTCAAGTGCCATTCATGTCAGAAACCGCTCGGTCCGATGAGATTAGCTGTTGATTGTATGATAGCGGTGTTATTGAGCAGCGCACCGAGCGCGGCCGCCGACACGACAGCCGAAGGCTATGGTGCTGCTTATGCCACGAGTGGCTACTTAAAATGCGTCGTAAACAGCAATCAGCCTATTGGCTACTACTCTCCGCGTCTTAAAGCTCAATTACTCTTGGAACGCGTATCTATTCCCGGTTACACTTTTTGGGGAGCTCGCATCGTCTATCTGCAGCCCGACTCACCACTGCGGGCACTAAATCTAAATGCTGGCGACATGATTACTCGACTTGACGGAATCCGTATCGATCGCAACAAGTACTGGATCCCGCTCGCCGGTGGCGGTTATTGGGCGTTGCCGCAAATCGAAAGACATTTTGGAAATACAACTATTCGACACTTGCATGCTGGCGAACACGAAGTGCATGATGGGACCGTGCGCCTCGGCCCCAGCATTTGGCCGCAAGTCAACATGGGCACACACAGCTTGGCGCCATAGCGAGATCGACCTCCACCAAGGGTAAGATCAATATCCGTGGAAGCTCCGTTGCAGTGAATTCGTAGCATTCGACTGCGAGCCGAATCTCGGCGGCTCGCTTTCCCAGCACCTTCACACCCAGCTTCCTTGTCGCCTTGCGGAGCGGCTCGTCGAGCGAAGCGAGCGGCAGCTTTCGTCGGACCCGCTAACCCGTGGTACATCGCGTCGTAGCTCGTCAAGCGGTGCACTCGGCAGAGCGGCAACAGGTGACTGAATGGCCACTGCGGCTCTTCATCGTCGACTTCGGTCTGGGCACTATCGAGCACGGACAGGAAGTCATCGATGTCTGCATGACTGAGGCAGAACAGTCTTACGCCTCCACCGCCGACCGTTTGCGCAGGCAGCAATTCACGCCTCCACCGCCCGCACCACCACGTGATTCCCGCGCGTCTCGGCGACGCCGCTCTTCAACCTGCGCCGGTCAGGCGCTAATGCTGGACTTGTTTCGCGCGATTCGGCGACCTATGATACCAGTATGAGTTCGATCGAATTTCAAACGGAGCTGCATGGCGAGTCGAGTCTGTCATTGCCGCCGGAGGTCGTCGAGCGATTGCCGAAATCGGGCCGGGCAACGGTCGTGGTACACATCGAAGTTGATCCGGATGATGGCGAGTGGCGGCGCGCCGCCTATGAGCAGTTCATGAAGGACGACGACTCCGAAGACGCCGTCTACGATTCCTACCAATGAAGTTTGGCGACGTCTTCATCTGCCGCTTTCCTTTCACCTCCGGTGATTTTAGCAAGCCACGTCCGGCACTTGTTCTCTTTGATTTGGGCGCGGATGCGGTGATCTGTCGGCTCACTTCGTCGTGACGCCGGAGCGCAGTGGACGTAACGCTCGCCGATTGGAAAGCGGCCGGATTGGCCAAGCCATCCGTCGCTCGGCTCGACCGCTTGGTGACCGCAGAAAAGGCACTCTTGCGGACGCAACTTGGCGCACTGAGTCTGGCCGACGCGCAGTTGGTCCGCGCCGCATGGAATGCCCACATGACGCTCTGAACGTCGAGCGAGCAACTCGCCTCGGTGGCGCGCGTCAGCAATCGACTGCCATGGGCTCTTGTGGCTGCACCATCTGCGCGCGTTTGAATGCAGCCCAATTGCGTCCGCTTACGCACCATCGTATCCGCAAACTCTGAGAATGTGGTCCAGGTCGCGGTTCACGGTGTCGTCCACGTGGCGGCGGGTTTCGTCTACGTCGAACTGGGCGATCGTACGGCGGATGCTACGCTTGCGTCGCGTCCAACTCCGCGAAGATCTGAGCGACGGGTACGGAAAAGCCGGGAAGAACCGCTCCGCCTTCGAGCAGTTCGTCGCCGCGCAGGGTCACCGAATTGTTCGGGGCAGTGTAAACGACGACTTCTCGAGGATTCAGATAGACTAGCCAGACGACGGCGACGCCCGCGGCAAAGTAGTCAGCAAGTTTGCGTTCCATCTCGCGTCGAGTGTTGCTGGGGCTGATTACTTCGACGGCCAGGTCGCAGCCCAGCTCCCAAAAAGCACTTGCTTTAGGCGTGCGGCCGGCGAAACGCTCCATCGAAATGAATGCCACGTCGGGAATGCGAATCTGCTCAGGCTTCAAACAAAACATGCCGTCGGGGCCGAAAACCATCCCCAGCCTTCTGGGCTGCACAAAGTTGTTCAGAACGGTTGTAATCCAAGCAGCCAAGAACGCTTCTTGCCACCCCGTGGCTTTCTCCACAAGAGTTCCATCGATCAGCTCGCACAGCCGATCATGGCGTTCGTTGAGCTCGATCACGTCGGCTTCGGTCGCTTCGCCCGGAGGGAGTGGTGCGAATGCGGGCGATGGGGATGTCGCCAAAGTGGGCGATCACTTCGCTGGCCGTCCAGATCGGAATTCCAGAATCGGAAACGCTTGCCGCGCGAACGAGCCTTTGTCAAGACGATAGGTCGACACTGCGACTATCCGATTGTAGCCTATTTATGGACCGTCAACTATCGACGATTCCATCTTGTTGACCACATTGGCCGGTGGCCCTTCACGCCTACACCACCCGAACCACCACCCGGTTGCCGCGGGCCTTGGTCACGACCACCGTCTGCCCACGGTCGATGGGCAGGCCTTCGGCGATCACATCGACCAGCTGCCCGTCGAATTCGGCTTTTCCGGCCGGCATGAGGTTGGTCGCTGTCGTCCCTTGTTGGCCGACTAAGTAAGAAAAGTCAACCACCGCTTCACGGTAATCGAGATCGAGCAGTTCTTCGTCCGCCGGCGGGTTGAGCATCAATGTGCGGAACAGCGGTGACTGCGGCAAGTAACGGCGCAATCCCAGCGCCGCCACCACAATACACGCCGTCGCAGCCGCCACCACCAGCAGCGATTGTCGCAGTTCAGCCAGTTGCGACTCGGTCTGCGGCAGAATAAAAGTCTGGCTCGCCAGCACCAGCGAAGCCAGGACCATCGCACCGCCGCCAAGTCCAAAGATGCCCGTGCCGGGCAGCACCAATAGTTCCAGCAGCAGACAAAACACACCGCCGGCAAACAGCAGCACTTCCAGCCAGCCCGCCGTCCCGTGCAAAAACTTGCTCCAGAAGAACAGCATAAATGCCACCGCAGCCATGAACCCACCCACGCCCACGCCCGGTGAATGCAGTTCGATGTAAAGGCCGAT
The DNA here is from genome assembly GCA_041753435.1 of Pirellulales bacterium. Taxonomy (GTDB): domain Bacteria; phylum Planctomycetota; class Planctomycetia; order Pirellulales; family Lacipirellulaceae; genus DASYDU01. Next base: position 3,334 of record JBGSUJ010000176.1, read on the forward strand.
GAAGCCGATGGCGATCAGAAACACAGTGAGCGCCGGCGACGAGAGTGCTTCGACCAATTCGAGCGCCCAATTCGGCTCTGCCACGCGCGGGTCTTGCTCAAAGCCATAGAGTTGCTTGAGTTCGTCGAGGCTCTCGACGACATGCCAGGCAACGCCTAACTCGCTCGCCCGTCGGCTACTGAGCCGCAGCGGCTCGCCGTCAGTCGTAATCTTCGCGCCTTGCCGCCAGTCTTGTGCATTTTCCTGGGCAGCCGCCTCTTCCTTGGAAAAATAGCTCGTGTCGCCAGTTTTCGCGTGATGGTAAGAAAACACTTCCACGTCCGGATCGACCAAGGCGGTGAGCAACGACCAACTTCGATCCACTTCGTTCGATAACGAATCGCGAATCGCAATGGTCCCTGCATCGAGCGTCGAGCGATCGAGCTCAACATGGCCTGGGCCGCCGACATGCGCGCCGGGCTGCATCACCAATTGGTCGCAGGCCAGGGCGACCAGTCCCGCCCCACCCGCGGCTTCCAAGGGCACATACGCCACCGTGCGGACCTCATTCGCGTCCAACTCGGCAAGTGTCGCCGCTAGCCGCAGGCAATTCTCTAGATCGCCGCCGCTGCTGTCGATCCGCAGGCCAATCCAATTCACGCCGCGATCGTTGATCTCGCTGCCGATCAGCGTTTGCAATTGGCGCACTTTACGCGGCGTGATCGGACCTTCGAGTTCCAGCATCACCGGCCGCCAGTCGCCCACCAGCGACTGATCCTCGACGACAGCTTCTGTTGGCAGGGCCAGTCCTCGCGCCAGCGTATTGCGCTCCGCGGCCAACAGCTTGACAAACCCAAACTCACGCCCCTCACGGCCTGAAAAGCTGCCCAACGAGCCACGTGGCACCAATACTTCTTCCGACACAACCGTGTGATTTTGCTGGAGAGCCTCGAGGTCCTCACGCAAGATAAACTCCGTGCCTTGATCGGTTTCGATCTTGAGCAGCTCTCGGTTGCGGTCGAGCATGGACAATGCGATCGCCTCGGGTATCGTTCGTCGCGCGGCCGCAATCTGCTGATATAAGCTGACGATGCCCGGTTCCACAGCCCGCTGAGTATCTAGATCGGCACCCGCCTCGCCAATTTCGGCTTCGGGGTCCATCACGATTTCTTCACATGCCAACGCCACCAATACGCCGTGCCCCTTGATCGACTGCGGAATGTAGGCCACGGTCTTTACTGCTGCGAGTTCCGTACTCGTGAGATATCGGGCTAGCGCAAGTGCGCGTTCGAAATCGGTGCCCTCGCCAAAGCTGCCTTGTCGTCGTGCTGGCACTAATTCGAGGATGAGAATCGGCCGGCGACCGTCGCTGCGTGGCGCCTGCTTGAGTTGCGTCATCGCCCGCTGGATCGCACTTTTGATGTGGGCGTCTGCATTACCCACCAGCGGCAAGCGAACGCGAATCAGCCGACCATCCCCCAACGACGCTGCCGGTGCATCTTGCCGAAGGGCAGCCCGTTTTTCGGGGGCCGAATCCTCCACTGGCGGCTTGGCGGCTCCTGAAGTCCCCTGAGCCGATGCAGCCTCCCCAGCCAAAAAATACCCCACTGCAAGGCAAACGCTCAGACGCACGCAGCCAACGGCCGAATGTAGGTAGAATTCTCGAACCATAATCGTGTTTGCATCCTCCTTGGCACTGGGAGCAAACGAATTATAGAACGAACTTGCAAACTGGGCAAAACCCGCTGCTGGCACGGGAAAACCTCGCATCATATCCTGCTACCGCCCGCCGCTCGGCAGCAACCACCTCTCGACGCAAAATGTGATAGTATGTACACTTTTCCAGGGCGGGAGGACAAGGCTCCGGATGTGCTTTTTGCCGATCGCAATCTCGGCAGCTGACGCGCTGTTTTTAATGGATCAACCACCATGCCCAAAGGTCGCGGTGCGAATGTTCAGCCGGCCAATCCCTATCTCCGTGTCCGCTGCGAGACCGATTGGGAGCAGCTTGCCGAGGAGGATGAATACCTGGCAGAACTCGACCGCCCGCAAACTCAATATTTGACCGACGAGTCGCAATCGATCGTGGCCGAAAACGACAGCCCTGATATCGGCTTCCGCTACAGCGTGAATCCCTACCGCGGCTGCTCCCATGGCTGCAGCTACTGCTATGCCCGGCCCTACCACGAATACCTCGGCTTCAGCGCCGGCCTCGATTTCGAAACCAAGGTGCTGGTGAAACACCGCGCCCCGGAACTATTGCGTGCCTGGCTCGCTCGGCCGAATTGGCGACCGGAAACAATTGCCTTCTCCGGCGTTACCGACTGCTACCAACCCGCCGAGCGCGAGTTCAAATTGACGCGCGGCTGCCTGGAAGTCGCCGTCGAGTGCCGCCAGCCGATCGGCATCATCACCAAGAATGCACTCGTGACGCGCGACCTCGATCTATTGCAGCAGCTCGCCGACCATGGCGCCGTGCGCATCTGCGTCTCCATCACTACGCTCGATGCCAAGCTGGCTCGCGCGATGGAACCCCGCACCAGTTCCCCCGCCGCACGCCTGCGGACCATCCGTGAACTCACCGACGCCGGCATCCCTACGCAGCTGATGCTTGCCCCGGTGATTCCCGGCCTCAACGACAGCGAGATCCCTGCGATCTTGAAGGCGGCCCGGGAAGCTGGTGCGGATGCGGCCGGCTACGTGCTTCTCAAGCTCCCTACCTCCGTCCGCGAAGTGTTCCTCGATTGGCTCCAGCGCACCTACCCCGACCGCGCCGGTCGTGTCGAAGCACTGATTCGTGCCACCCGCGACGGCCGGCTCCACGACAGCCAGTTCGGCCGCCGCCAGCGCGGGGTGGGCAACATCGCCGATCTGATCGCCAACACCTTCAGCCTCTGGCGCAAGCGGCTGCACTACCCCGAGAAGTCCGAGCCGCTCAACCGCACCGCCTTCCGGCCACCGGTGCCCACCGCGAGACAACTGCGGCTATTTTAAGTAGCTTTCTTGAACCAAGCCGGAACTTTCAGAGGCCCTTCGGCATCTAATAATGCCTGCGGCTGATTCAATTTTCGAACCGTTTCGAAGGAAACGATTAACATGGCGCGATCACCACTTTTTTCGTTCCTGTTCTCGACGCTGCTCCTGTCGGAGATCCCGGCCACCGCGTGGGCAAATGATGAGATTGTGTCGACACTTGTCGCCAAGCTCGGCGACACAGATGGCAACGTGCGGGCCGATGCGGCGGCCGAGCTGCGACTGTTGGCCGACGACTTCAACGCGCGAACCGACAATCATGGCCGCCTCTATTGGGAAGAGCGGCTTCGCCAGGTGAAGCCCGGCATGAAGCATGAGGAGGTGCTGCGGATCTTGCCACCGGTCGACGAAAATGTTGCCGGAGCATGGTCAGGAGGAACAGGCTTCCAGCAATGGTGGCTCGATGACTATTGGGTCGTATCGGTTTCGTACTATTACCCCGGCATTGTGCATGATATGCGGCCGACGCTTCGTCGCCGTGCCCGCCAGGTCGCGGCCGCTCTGCCTGAAGGCTTCACCGGCACGTGGACCACTTGGCACGTCAATGGCCAAAAGGCGTACGAGATCGAATACAAAGACGGCAAGCGCAACGGCGCCTTAATTTCGTTTCACGACAACGGCCGCAAGTCCTTCGAGCAGTACTACGTCGAAGGCACATGCTCTGGCAGCGATCGCGGCTGGTGCGCCGACGGTAGCAAAATGTACGAGGGGCAATATGTAAGTGGCCAGCGGGACGGCACGTGGACCCATTGGTATCAAGACGGCCGACTGCAATCACGTGAGGAACTGCACCTCGGTGAACAACACGGACTGCGCTCGTCTTGGTACGAGAATGGTCAGAAACATTACGAGAGCACTTATCGAAACGGTAAACAACATGGGCCGGACAAGGCTTGGGATACGGAAGGCAAACTGCTCTGGTCACGCGTGTATCGAAACGGGGAGCAAACCAAATGAAAACACGCTTTTTGCGACGAACCTCGTGGCCCCGTTGCGGCTCACCGCCCGCCTGGATATCATCAATGATTCGTCATTTTCTCGGAGAATTACCCCTATGCGGCACGTCCTTTCCGCCACCGTGCAAAACGTCCCCGGCGTGCTGGCCCATGTGGCCGGTATGTTCGCCTCGCGCGGCTTCAACATCGAGAGCTTGGCCGTCGGCGAAACCGAAGACGCCCAGCTCTCGCGAATGACCTTCGTCGTTGTTGGCGACGATAGCGTCCTGGAACAGGTTCGCAAGCAGCTAGAAAAAATCGTCACCGTTGTCCGCGTCGATGATGTCAGCAGCCACGATCACGTCGAACGCGACCTGATGCTGATCAAGGTCAAAGCCACCAAGGGGCAGCGGAGCGACATCCGTGAGCTCTGCGAGATTTTTCGCGGCAAGATCGTCGATGTTGCACCGGAAGAAGTCATGGTCGAAATCGCCGGCCAGGAAAAGAAGATCGAAGCGTTCATCGACCTGATGCGGCCCTTTGGCATCGTCGAGCTCGTGCGGACCGGCCGGATCGCCATGGTCCGCGGCATCGACCGCTCGCACAACGCCGCTGCCAGCCTGAGAAAAATCGCCGAACCCGCCACCAAGTAAATCAAGAATTAACCACGGAGGCACAGAGAACACGGAGAAAACGAAGCGGTTGCAAAACGCAATTTCAATTTGCAAATTATGGGACTCAGCAATTTGCATTTATCATTTTGCAATTTTCTAATTCTTCACCGTGCTCTCTGTGTCTCTGTGGTGAACAATTACCGGAGACACCACATGGCAGCAACAATTTATTACGACCAAGACGCCGACATGAACGCTCTGTCGGGCAAAACCGTCGCCATCATCGGCTACGGCTCGCAGGGCCACGCCCAGGCCCAAAACCTGCGCGACTCCGGCGTGAACGTCGTCGTCGGCCAGCGTCCCGGTGGCAAGAACTACGACCTGGCGATCAGCCACGGCTTCAAACCCACCAGTGCCGCCGACGCCGCCAAGGCCGCCGACGTCGTCAACATTCTCGTCCCCGACGAGTTGCAGGGTGACCTCTTCAAGAGCGAAATCGAGCCGAATCTCAAGTCCAGCAATGTGTTGATGTGCTCGCACGGCTTCAACATCCATTTCGGCTACGTGAAGCCGCCCAAAGGAGTCGACGCCCTGCTGGTCGCACCCAAAGGTCCCGGCCACCTCGTCCGCAGCGAGTTCGTTGCCGGTGGTGGCGTGCCTTGCCTCATTGCCATGAGCGAAGGCGCGAGCGATGAAACTTTCCAAATCGGCCTCGCCTACGCCAAAGCCATCGGCGGCGGCCGCGCGGGAGTCATCCGCACTACCATCGCCGAAGAAACCGAAACCGACCTCTTCGGCGAACAAGCCGTCCTCTGCGGCGGCGCGAGCGCCCTCGTGAAAGCCGGCTTCGAAACGCTCGTCGAGGCGGGCTACCAACCCGAGATGGCCTTCTTCGAGTGCATGCACGAGCTGAAGCTGATCGTCGACCTGTTCTACCAGGGCGGCCTCTCCTACATGCGGTACAGTGTCAGTAATACGGCCGAATACGGCGACTACACCCGCGGCCCACGCATCATCACCGCCGAAACCAAGGCCGAGATGAAACGCATCCTCACCGAGATCCAAGCAGGCAAGTTCGCCAAGGAATGGATCGACGAAGCCAAATCGGGCGGCAAGAACTTCAAAGCGATGCGCGAACGCGACAAAAATCACGGCGTCGAAGTCGTCGGCCGCAAGCTCCGCAAACTTATGAGTTGGATCGACGAGAAGGAAGTGGACTGACCATGCCGAGACACTTTTTGACGAAGAATTCCCGCAAGTAAACCAACACCGCGCTCCAATTTTAAGCTTCCACGGCGTTCCCTTTGTGTTTTTCTGTAAACCAGAAATAATGACGACTAAGAATCTACTCGTGTGAAAGCGTTGGGATAGTAGGGTTCCGCGACTGAAACTCGGCAGAGTTAACACGCCAGAACGGGCCGACTCACCAAGTTTTGGCGGTGATCCCGATCGTCCCCAACTCCCGAGCAAAGTTTTGCGCAATCGCCGTGCGGCAGAGACTTAGCTTGGGTGTTAGTTCGCCACGTTCGATCGAAAACGACCGCTCGAGCGCGATGAAATGATGGATTTGTTCCTCGTGAGCAGCGGATGCGAGCCGCTCGGCGATTTCCGCGGCGAGTTGCTCGCGTAGTTCAGTAGAACGCGGAGCCAAACCGCCAGCGGTTGGCACGATCAGCGCCACCAGCCCGGTCAAACTGTCGCCAAACACGGCCACTTGCTCAATCAGCGGCGACGCGGTGAGCAAGCTCTCGACCCGCGTCGGCGATACGTTCTTGCCGGTTGAAAGCACGATCAACTCCTTCTTGCGGCCGCGTATCGAGAGGAAGCCATCGCCGTCGAGCGCGCCCAAATCGCCCGTGTGCAGCCAATCGTCTTGAATCGCTTCCGCCGTTTCTGCATCGTCTTGCCAATAACCCACCATCACATTCGGCCCGCGGACCAGCACCTCGCCGTCGTCCGCCACACGCACGTCGAGCTCCGCCAGCGGCCGGCCCACGCTACCCGCCTTCCGCGCCGCCGGCGTCGACACGGAGACCACCGGCGACGCCTCGGAGAGTCCATAGCCGGGGAGCAACGGCAACTCTTGCGACTCGTACCAGGCCTCAACTTCCGGCGCAATCGCCGCCCCGCCGCACGAGAGCTGCTTCATCTTTCCGCCCAGCACGGCCGCGAGTGACGCCCCACTCGCCCGCACCCGCTCCGCCAGCCGTTCATACATATAGGGCACGCCGTTGAGTACCGTCGGCTGCACCAGCCGGCAATCTCGAAGGAGTGTCTCGCGGCTCTCCGCCAGCACCAGCTTCGACCCGCGATACAGCCACGTGTAAAGATCGCATGTCCGCGCGTAGATGTGGCTGAAGGGTAAAATGTTGAGCCGCATCTGATCGCTGCCGCCGCCATGCGTGTCGCAAGTTGCCGCGGCGTTCCAGGCGAGATTTCGCTGGCTGAGCATTACGCCCCGCGGCCGACCGGTCGTGCCGGAAGTGAACAAGATCGTTGCAAGGTCGTCGGGCTGGACGCCAGAGGCTGGGGGCTGGGGACTGGTGTGTGAACCCAGCGGCGGCTTGGATTCGCAGTAGTTTTGCTCGTCGTGAACGAAAACCTGCTCGCCGTGCAAGAGCAGTGCCGAGAACTTCGCCAGCAACTCGGCCCGCGATACGAACACCCTGTGCGCCCCACTCGCGGCGATCTGTTCCGCGATCTGTTCACCCGAGAGCGTCACATGAATCGGCACATGCACCGCGCCGACCTGATGCAGCGCCAAGTCCACCAGAATCCACTCGTAGCGGTTTTCCGAAACCTGCGCCACCCGCTCCCCGCGCTGGACGCCGGTAGCCTGCAGCGTCCTAGCCAGTGCCTGCACGTCCTGCCAAATCTCACGCCACGTCCGCCACCGCACTTCGCCGCCGCGAATCTCGCCAAACGCCGATTCGCGCTCGCCAAAGTTTAGCGCGGTTGCCAAGAATGCAGGGATCGTAAGCGGGTTGTACACCATCCTGCCATGATCACCCAACTTCTGCGAGCACGCAATCAGCAAACGCCCTGGAGCGTCAATTCTGCGAGTGCGACGGAATAGGTCAGCCCGAAGTTCGAGAGCACCTCGGGATGGACTTCACCGAGGACACCGATCGCTTTTCCGCAGACGACAATCTCCGCGGCTCGGCCGGAGACGAAAGTCGGGGGTTCGTTCGCACGGTACTCGGCCTGCCAGCCGAGCTCGCGCAGCAGCGCGTCGATCACGCTGCGGGCCGTAGCGAAGCCGCTCTCCCGGCCGATCTCCGCGAGCGCGACCTTGCGATACTCGGCCGCACCCGTCTCGGCCGAATCGTCGAGTTCCACCACGTTGTCGATCTCGAACATCCGCTGCGGCATCGGTCGACGGCGGTTCTCGCGGAGGGCTTCGAAAATGCCACCCAACAGGTGCCCGCGGACGACGTTGTACGCCTTGAGCTTCGGATTAGTGACTTCCGCGTAGCGCTCGGGCGTGGAAATGCGAAGCCGCTCGAACTGATGCTCCTCCGTGGTGAGCGGCAAGCTCATGATCTCGCTGTAGCCTAGCCCGATCAGAATCTGCCTCACACGGTCGCTCAGCACTTCTTCCGGCCGCGGCGCACCGACGGTCATCGACCGCACCAGCCGCGGCTCGATATTCCCGTAGCCATACCCGATCGCCACGTCTTCAAATAGGTCGACCATGTGCCGAATGTCGGTCCGGTAGGCGGGATAGGAAACGGTGAATTGCCCGCCGCCTTTTTCCCCCGGCCCCCTACTTCCTGCTCCCTGCTCCTCCACATCAAACCGCATCTTCCGCAGCGACTCAGTGAGCGTCTTGTCATCAAGCGGCAATCCCAGCCAGCGCTTCGCTTCGGCAAGGTCGATCTCGGCCGAGCGCGGCTTCAAGTCGGGCGTCGTCCGCTTCGTACCGTCCGTGTCCACGATCGTGACAGTCTCGACCTTGCCGCCGATTTCTGCCAGCGAGCAGACGAGCGTATCGAGCGACTTGACGACCGCCGCTTGGCTGATCCCCGTCACGTCGATGAACACCCGCGTCGTGCCTTTTTTGACCTTCGTTTCGTCGCTATTGATGATTGGCGGCATCGAAAGGACTTGGCCCTTCGCGTCCACCAGCACCGGGTAGCGCTTGAGCGGCATCAGCAGCTCGGCATACGCGACGCCCTTCGGATGCGACTCGAGAATCTGCCGCCCCGACATTTTTTTGCCCGGCATCCCCAGCGGCACGAAGGGCTCCTTGTCCGGATCGAGCGCGCGATAGGCGATCGGCCCCGTGATCGTGGCCATGTCGTACACCCCGATCGACGAGAGCTTGCGGTCGCGGCCAACGCCCCAGTGCAGATTCTCCTGCAGCTTCATGATCGCGATCAGGCTCAATTCGTCGATGGCGGGCAGTGTCATCACCGCGCAGGAGATAAATGGCCGGTAGCTCAACTTCTCACTCAACGACTTATCGACCGTTACCGTGAGGCCTGAGTCCTTCACACTGTACTTCGGCAGCCCGCTCTCGATGCCCAGCGTCCCCCGCAGCGCCCGCGCCAGTCCGCCGACGTCAAACAAATCGGGACGATCGGCCAAGAGATCAAGCCGCATCGCCTGTTGTTTTCCCACTGCCTTGAATGCGGTTTCCGACTCGAAGCCGCAAAAGCCGCAGGCCTTCACTTCGTCCTGCCCCAGTGGATTCTCCACGAGTGAGCCACACTGCGGACAGCGGGACAGCCCAATCTCGACCACGTCTTCCACATCGCAGCCGATCTGCTCGAGTGATTCGCGCAAGGTCTCGGTTGGATACGGCTGGCCCAGTAACCGGTTGAGCCACGCTAAATCGATGCTGACTATCGGCATAGCGGCACCCCCTCCAGCACGTCGAGGCTCGGCCGATACAACTCACGAATATCCGAGAGCCCGAACCGCAGCATCGCCAGCCGTTCGATGCCAAGGCCCCAGGCGAGTACCGGCTGTTTACAACCCAAAGGCAGCGTCACCTCGGGCCGGAAAATGCCCGCACCGCCCATCTCTAACCATTTGCCACGCGATTCCATGTACACCACCACATCGACGCTCGGCTCGGTGTACGGATAGAACGCCGGCTTGAACTTCACGCGGCCGAAGCCCATCTTCGAGTAGAACTCCTGGAGCGTCCCCATCAGCGACGCGAGGTTCGCCTCTTCGTCGATGATGATGCCGTCCACCTGGTGGAACACCGGCAAGTGCTTGAAGCTGATCGTCTCGTTGCGATACGTCCAGCCGGCGCAGAAGAACTTGCCGGGCGGATTGGGATTCTTCGCTAGCGCCCGAATCGTCGCCGCCGTAGTATGCGTCCGCAGCACCACCTGCCGCGACCGCTCGGGGCTCCAGGTGTAACCCCAGCCCTCGCTGCCGGTCTCCCAGCCGTCTTCGTGGGTCCGTTTGACTTGTTCGACGATGTTGGCCTGGCCGGGCTCTGGCACGGGCAGTGGCGCCTCAGCCGGATAGCGCATGTAAAACGTATCTTGCATCTCGCGGGCCGGGTGATCCTGCGGCTGGAAGAGCGCGTCGAAATTCCAAAATGCCGACTCGACCATCGGCGACACCACCTCGGCAAACCCCATCTCCAAAAACGCCCGCCGCGTCTGTTCGATGATCTTCCGCAGCGGATGAATCTTCGCGGGATAGACGTCGCGCGCGGCCAGAGTCACATCATAAGGCCGCAACTTGATCTCGCGCCACGCCCCGGATTCAAGATCTTCGGGCGTGAGGGTGTTACGCTCGATGACTCGTCGCACGGACGATTGGAAGGCGTCATTGCCGGTTCGTGTAATTGTGACGAGCCGTTCGGTGCGTTTCTTGATCTTTGCCAGTTCAGGACGATTTCCCAACAGGCGATGAACCCGTTGAGCAATGGTAGTGGAGTTTCGCCCGTCACCGATCGAGTCGAGATAGATAGAACCAATATCGCCTGCTTGTTCCAGCGCTTTGGTATCGAGATCGGTCAGATCATCAATTGACCATTCGCCCCGCGCACTAAGTTCAACGTAAACCCCGCTGGCGTCTTTTTCTTTTGCGATCCAGCCGCGGGCGGTTCCCCATTTCAGGGCTTCATTGACTGCTACATTCGCGGACTTCGCCCACTCTGAGAACTTGGCCATTGGCATCCTGCCGCCGGATTGCGACAACGCCTTCACGGCCAAGTGTTCTGGCAACCCGGCGTTCACCAAATCGCGCGCATTCTCATTGAATACAATCTCGTCGCGCTCGCGTTCCTTGATCTCGAAGAACCCGTTCTTCGCCGCCTCCGCCGCCGCCGCTGAGACCTGCGCTTGGTCGATCCCCGTGAGCTTCACGACTTCGCCCAACTCGATCGGCCCGCGCTCCTTCACCGTCTGCCAGACGGCATACGCGGCTTCGTTGAGCAGGATTTCGTCGGCCATGATGGGCGAGTTGCTGAAGGTGCCTGGATTGTCACGCTCTGGTGGCGCGAGAGCGGCGGGACGCGTAGCCAGGGGCGCGAGCCCCTGGAAACGTGGCCCCAATTTACCATCGAAGCCCCGCAGGGGCGACATCGATTCGCCTAGCCATGCCGAACGATGTCGCCCCTGCGGGGCTTCGTGTTTTCTGGCGACGCATTTTCCGGGGGCTTGCGCCGGAGCGGCTAAGTCATGTCGCCGCTGTGCGGCTGAAACCACGTGATCACGTCTCTCCGAGACGCGATTCAACACCGTGACGACCGGAATTCGAGTCTCGGTGAGACTCGGCCACTTGCGTTACGCCAACGCCGCCTTGGCCTTGGCGACAATGGCGTCAAACGCCGCCGGGTCCGCGATGGCGATCTCCGACAGACTCTTGCGGTCCAGCGTGATGTTCGCCCGCAGCAAGCCGTTGATAAACTCGCTGTAGCGCATGCCGCGCTCCCGCACGGCCGCGTTGATGCGGATGATCCACAGCTTACGGAACTCCCGTTTGCGGACGCGACGGTCGCGGAAGGCAAACGCCTCGGCCCGCACGACCGTTTCCTTAACGCTGCGATAGAGCCGGCCGCGGCCGCCCGTGTAACCCTTCGCCTTTTGGAACAGGCGATTCTTTTTGCGTCGACGTGCGACGCCTAGCGTAGTACGCATCGGAGGTATCCCTCGGATGTTATGCGCGCCCAGGCCGCCGCGTGCGAACCAATTCGCGTGCGACAGTTACTTCATGCCCGGCGAGCTTGTCAAATTGTATTTAGCCCCGGGTGATTCGACTGTCTCAGCAATCGAACGCCCGGGGCCGATGTCTTAGGGGCGATGCCTAGTAACTATTCCCGTTGAGCGCCTTCGTGATCGCCTTCGATGCCGCCGGCGAGAGCACCGTCGTGCCGCGCAATTGGCGGGTCCGCTTCGCCGTCATCCGCGAAGCCAGGTGGCTGGTGCCGGCCGAGCGGTGCTTCACCTTGCCGGTCGCGGTCAGGCGAAACCGCTTCTTGGTGCCTTTGTGGGTCTTTTGCTTGGGCATGGCCGCAACCTTCAAAATCTAATCGGCTCAAAATCTCGAAATTCGGAGAATCTCATATCATACAGCCCGCAGCGAATCGAGAAAAGGGGGACCGGCCGCCGGAACAAACTCCCGTAATTCCCCTAACTTCGGCCATCCCACCCCAAAAACCTCGCAGATTTAGCGGCCGAGCTCGCTCGGCGCGTCCTGCTTGGCCCCGCCACTTCCGAACTGCCCATCCCTCGAACCGCCCTTGGCTCCCGCCATCCCCCGGAACTATCATCCCGCCCCCGAACTCCGCGCCGCCACCACGCCTTCATCCTAGGTCACGAGGTCCTGCCATGCGCCTTTCCTCCCAATTGATACTCGCCCTCACGTTGGTTCTACCAGCGTTCCGCGCACACGCAGAACTTCCAACCAAAGACGACCCCCTGCCATTTGCCGACATCGATTACCCGACGACGCAACACGATGCGTCCAACAACGATTCATCAACTTCTGTCCCAGCAACTCGCCCCTTCGGTCCCTTTGCCACGGTCGACCATCGTGGCGATCCCGACCTGATCGAATTCCGCGGACTCGCGCAAGTTTCGGCCGACGACATTCGCAAAGCTCTTCGCTGGGATCCCAAATTCCAAGCCGCCAAGAGACCGTCGAACAATGCGGCCGATTTTCTCAACGTCCTCAAATCGCGCGTCCTCGACGGCTTTCAAAGTAGCGGCTTCCCCGAGGCCAAGGTCGCGGTCTCGTTCGATACCGCGACCAAACGCTTCGTGGTCGCTGTGACCGAAGGCCCGCGCTTTCGACAAGGCAAGATCATCGTCTCCGGCGACGATCGCGGCGACGCCAAACAACTCGCCGACTGGCTGACCCACGAGCAGAAACAGCGACCTTGGAGTATCCGCTACGCCTGGTCTGCTCCAGCCATGCCACCGCCAGAAGGCTCAACGCTCTGGCAGTCAGGCGAGAATCTCAACTCTACCCAGGCGGTCCGCGACAACCTCAAGTCCGGTGTGCGACTGGCGCTCGTTGAACACGGATTCCCCTACGCATCGTTCGAACTCGCATTTGTGCCAGCTGCAGAATCAGGCCTCGCAGACCTGCACATCGAAATCAAACGCCTCGGCCCGAAGGCCACGATTGACGACATTGAAATCCGCGGCCTCGAACGTGACTCGCGCGAACAGGTTCTTGAGTACCTTGGAATCACCGCGGGGCAGCAACTCAGCGGCGCCTTGCTCGACGAAACCGACAGAAAACTCACCGATTCTTGCCGCTACTGGAGCCACAATCTCTTCGTTTGTTGCGGTCCAGCGCCGGATTCGCCTTACCCGACCACTGACCAATCCACCACTCTGAAACTAAAGCTGGATCTCGAGGAATATTCGCTCGCACCACCGCTTCACGAGCCGCTGCCGGCAGTCGATGAAGCACTCCGCAAAGCAGCCCTTTGGGTGAATGACTACCCGCAGGAAGGATCGCCAGACGTGATCGTCGAACGAGCCTGCGAGAAGGGGCAATCAGCGCAGGACCAACTTTCGATCCTGCCGTCCGCGATTGCCGCGAATGGAAGCCTTGCACTAAGTTGTCGCTACAATTCGCGCAGCGGCTGGGCCATCGATCATTCGTTGCTCGCTGGATTGGATGGACTCAGCCTGATCGACTGGGCAGCCAGCGAAAGATTCGACGTGCCCATACGGAACTCTAAGCGACTCGAGCTGAGGATCGAAACGTCCCATCACGACGATGGCGACTATGCTCACCGCTTGTTCTTTGGCTGGGCTACGTCGCAGAAACGCGAAACTACAACCTCGGCAAACGCGGCGTGGTCCGTTCGTGCGGAGCCGGTCGCTTTGATCCATGTCGCCCATCGCCCCGACACAAAGTCCGAGATTAACGATGGTATTTTGATCATCTCCTCGCCCGACTCTCGATTTGAATTCGACGTCCAGACGGGCGCATTGATTCGCCTAGAAACGCATGCGGAGGATGGCAGTACCCTCACCGCTCGGACAGAGATAGGAGGATACGGCGCAATCGCGAAGCCGCTCCACCAGCGCGCACAAGCTTTGCCCAATCGATATACGGAGCAACGCCCGATCTCAAGTTTGTTCGTAACCGTTCACGGGTCGCGCATAACCTAAACGGTAAGTGGACAGTCAATCTCGAAATTCTCGGAGATTTTGCATGCTATCGGTGTACGAGCGAAAGGGCGATCATTCCGCTGGCGCGTTTTGCCACGTGGCAAGCGAGCCCAGAATTCACAATACCCTTGTTTTGTAGGTTCCCGACCCGTGAACGGTTACAGTTTGTTCTTGTTCGCGTTGGCGCAAATTCAGCGGCAGCCGTACGTCGAAAACCATGATTCCCTACGACGCGTGGTCGAAGCGACCGAGATCCTGCAGAAGTTTTCTGCGATCAACCAGTTCTTCGCCTTGCTCGACCAAAAATATTTGGAGCATCAGGCCGTGGTAACCGCGACAGACCGCGAATCGCCAAAGTTCTTTATCTCACCTACCTCCCCCAAGTCAGGCGACACCTTCACTGAAATTGTTGAGCTTCATTTCATCTACTACGCACCCGGAATTGCCGATCGATTGTTCCCTCGCGGCAGTTGGCCTTGGACTCTCACGCGCGAATTCGCATTTGCCTTTCTAGCCGACGGCACCGCCGATGAGCCGATGGAGTATTGGAACAGAATGGTACGTGAATTGGCCCGATTGGAACGCAGCAAACAGATGGGGCCGGTCGCCGCCGGTTGTTGCCTTTATGCCATTGGTTTCGGGCCAGACGAACGCGAATTATCATCGCTTGGCAGGCGGGTTGCCGAATGTGGACTTCGCCAGACTACGGCACCGCAACTCGCACACGACATCGAACTGCTGGCGTCTGGAGATAGCGACTGGGCGAAAATGCTGCAATCGCTGGTCGACGATTTCGCATCGCTGTCGCCCGAAGATCAGCAAGAGTTCCTCGCCCTCTTGCCGAAACCTTGGGCCGAGACTCTCACCGAAATTCAACAGCGGCGAGCCGACAAGCCGGGCGAAGCGACTGGCGAAACGCTCGCGCACGTGCTCCGCAATCGCTGGCCAGACGTAGCCGGCAAGGCCATCGAAATGCAACTGCGAGAGCACTGCACTCCCGAAACAGTTGGCATCCCAGCAACCGCCAAGAAGTCAGCGCCGGCGATTCTCAAAAAGTAAACTTCCTCAACGACTGGGGCATGACACACATCGGCAATGATTGTCTTCGCACCCACCATTCGGGCAAAGAAGCTCACAACGGGCGACTAGAAGCTCAAAACTACCCCCCTCCCACAAGTGAGCATCTTGAGCATCTAGTCGCGCCGTGGCGGACTTGCGCCAACACGACGGGGCCGTGGGGCCGGATTTGCCTTCGCCGTGCCACTACCTCGGCGCGAAGATGCACACGATCCGCCGGCCCTGCATCGACGGGTTCTGTTCGAGCTTGGCGATCTCAGACAGCTCTTTGACGATCCGGTCGACCACCTTGTAGCCCTCGTCGACGTGCGCGTTCTCACGGCCGCGGAAAATGACCGAAAAGATCACTTTATCTTTTTCTTCCAGAAACGTCTTGGCCCGGTTGACCTTGGTCATCAGGTCGTGGTCGCCAATTTTTGGGCGCAGCCGAATTTCTTTGTTTTTGCTGTGGTGCGTATGGCCCTTGTGCTGCCGCTTTTTTTGTTGGTATTTGAACTTGCCGAAGTCCATGATGCGGCAGACGGGTGGTTTTTCCGTGGGCGCGACCTCGACCAAATCGAGCCCCAACGTCCGCGCTTGTTGCATCGCTTCGTCGGTACTGATGACTCCTAGCTGAGTTCCGTCGTGACCAATCACGCGGATCGGCGAAATGCGAATCTGCTCGTTGATCCGTTGATTTTTGCGTTCGATCGTTTGGGTCCCCTATGGGGTTAGCGGATAGACCGGCTGAGTGCGCCGGACGGTTCACAACACAATTCTAGCTCGAATCGAGCCGCATGGATCGCATGCTAGCCACAAGTATCGGTTGCGGCGAGGGCATTCGTCAACTACTGCCTGCAAACGCCCCCATCCATTGGCCGGACGGCGGTTGGCCGGACGGCGGTCGCCGCGTCGTGGCCGACGCCGCCAACGCGGCTGTGATCCTGACGCAGCCCCTTAGTACTCGTTCTGGCTTTCCCGGCTGGCCAGGGCCACCGGCTCAACGGCGGCAACCTGTCGGACTGTCTTGGCAGCAATTTCGGCTTCGAGCTTGGCGATCGCACTGGCCAGCGGCGTCGGGCCCAAGTCGCCTTCCAAACGGTCGCGGACCGTCACGCTGCCAGCATCGCGATCTTTCTCGCCGACGACAAACATATAGGGCACTAACTCCAATTGTGCCTCACGAACTTTCGCCCCCAGCTTCGCGCCCCGATAGTCGCCCGCGACGCGCAGCCCGGCCTCTTTCAGCTTTTCTTCCACTTCGCGGCCGTAGGCTTCCGACTTTTCGCTCACGGTCAGCACCCGCACCTGCTCCGGTGCAAGCCACAGCGGGAATGCCCCGGCAAAGTGCTCGATCAACACGCCCACAAACCGCTCCATCGAGCCGAGTGGCGCCCGATGAATCATCACCGGCCGGTGGGGCTGGTTATCGGTCCCGATATATTCCAGCGCAAACCGCTCGGTACTGGGCAGGTTGTAGTCGAGTTGCACGGTGCCAAGTTGCCACTCGCGGCCGATGCAGTCGGTGACGACAAAGTCCGCCTTCGGTCCGTAGAACGCCGCCTCGCCATGCTCGACCGACATGTCAGGCAAGTTCATCGATTCGCACACGGCTTGGAGCGACGCCTCGGCCCGGTCCCAAATCTCCTTGCCGCCAACGTACTTATCGCTACTTGGGTCGCGGAACCCGAGCCGCACGCGGTAGCGGTCCATCCCCAAGGAGGCAAGCACGCTTTGGGTCATTTCCAGACAGCCGCGGAATTCCTCGGCCACCTGTTCCTCGGTGCAGAAAATGTGAGCGTCGTCTTGGGTGAAGCCGCGCACCCGGGTCATGCCCGAGAGCTCGCCCGATTGTTCGAAGCGATACACGGTCCCAAACTCCGCCAGCCGTACCGGCAGATCGCGATAGCTCCGGGGCTTGGCCTTGTAGATCATAATGTGGTGCGGGCAGTTCATCGGCTTGAGCAGATAGCGCTCGCCTTCGCCCGCCGGCAGGTTTTCGCGTTCGCTCATGTCGATCGGCGGGAACTGGCTATCGCTGTAATACGGAAAGTGGCCCGAAATCTGATACAGCTCGATCTTGCCGATGTTCGGCGTGTAGACCGGTTGGTAGCCCCGGCGACGCAGCTCGACTTTCAGATAGTCTTCGAGCGTCTGTCGAATGATCGCCCCCTTGGGCAACCAGAGGATCAGTCCCGAGCCGACGGTCTGGCTGATGGTGAACAACTCCAATTGCTTGCCGAGTAGGCGGTGGTCGCGGCGCTTGGCTTCTTCCAGTTGGGTTAGGTGGGCGTCGAGCTCTTTCTTGTCGAAAAACGCGGTCGCGTAGAGACGCTGCAATTGCTGCCGCGAAGCATCGCCTTTCCAGTACGCTCCAGCAACCGTGAGCAGCTTGAACGCCTTACCGACCTGGCCGGTGCTGGGAAGGTGCCGCCCGCGACAGAGGTCGATGAACTCGCCCTGTCGATAGAACGACAAGTGCGATTCGTTGGCCAGTCCAGTCTCGATATGCTCAATTTTGAATTCTTGGCCCAGTTCCTTGCAGAGCGCGAGCGCCTCGCCTCGCGGCACTTCCATACGCTCGAACTTCTCGTCGGCCGCGACAATCTTCTGCATCTCGGCTTCGATCTTCGGAAAGTCTTCCTCGGAGATCGGCTGCGGCAGCGCAAAGTCGTAATAAAAGCCAGTCGCGGTCGTGGGCCCAAATGCCAATTGCACATCAGGGTACAGCCGCATCACAGCCTGAGCCATTACGTGTGCAGCGCTATGCCGCATCACGGCCAGCGCAGCGGTGTCTTTCTTGGTGAGGAGCTGAAGCTGCACCTCGCCAGCAAGAGGCAGCGGGCTGTGGAGATCCACGGGCTTGCCATCGGCTTCGGCCAAGAGGGCCGCCTTGGCCAAACCGGGGCCAATTTCGGCGGCCACGTCGTAGGCCGAAACCGGCCGGTCAAACTGCTTGCGACTTCCGTCGGGGAGGATTACCGAGAGCATTGGTTAGTATTTCTTGCTGACCAGCTTGTCTGACTGGTTCTACGGCCTGCGGAGGGAACTCCGACCGCCTCAAAGTGTTCTCAAACAACGAGTTAGCTAACTGACGATGGCCAATCGCTCTGTCACCACCCGGGGCAGGCAAGTTCGCGCCCAGGGGCCTCTGCCGGCCTCACTTCCGCCGGCTGCTAGGTGCTAAGTGCCGGGTTGCTAGGTGCTAAGTATAGACGCGGTACTAGTTAGCGGCCAACGGCCATCGTGCCGCCTGCAGACGGGGCGCAATATTGCTGGCCATGGCGTCCCAAGCGCCCGCGAGACAACTTGTTTGGCGAGTTGGCGCCAAATGGTTCAAAGTCGATTTTTTTGCCATTATTTACTTGCGTCGTATCGGAGTTTCCGTGATAATCGAAGGAACCAATAGGGGGGTCGTTAATGGCTAGCGTTGCCTTGTGCGACGTTTGCTTTTCTCTCGTTGGGGGCCAATTAACATCATGTCTTACATGGGCTGCTATTGAACTTGAAGTTGTCGAAGCTGTTGAAAAGGGCTCTGCTAATATTCGCATCTTTGATAGCGCTTTATCGCGCAGGTTCTGTTTGTCTGCTGACGAGTGTCGCCGTTGTCGTGGCGACCGCTCCTGCCGCAGCAGGTGTCATTCAATCCGTTCCGCCTGGTCCGGCTCCCGTGGTGAGCGGTCCCGGCTTGGGCACCGTTTCGGTGCCAGCGGTTTTCACCGTGCTTGCCAATAACGACAATGTGCCCGATCCAGCAAAGCTCGATAACAACATCTTCGTGCCGATCAAACGGTTCGATCATCTCGGCTACATCGACATCGAGTTCACGGTGTTCAACAGCGGCGGCACGACCGAGTACCAAGTGTTCGAGTCGGTTGACAACAACACCGGCATCGATTGGGCTCGCTACAAAATGCAACTCGGCTTCGGCACGGGTGCAGGCTTCACGTTGTCGACTCCGTTAGACGGTCTTGATTTCGATGCCCCGGATTACGATCTATTCCCGTCCTCCTCGGCGATGCCGCTCATCGACAATTCAGATGAAGATATCTTGGTCTTCTCGGGCGGTACGCACAGTAGCGGTGCCGAGAGTTATCAGTTTCGAATCGACGTGCCCGATTTTGGCGACATCCCCGGTGGTTACACCTTCACCCTCCGGCAAATGCCAATCGCCGTGCCCGAGCCGGCCTCGGTCGTGCTGCTGGGATTGGCACTGGCGGGTCTCGTCGTTCGTCGCTCACGCGACTGAAGTTTGCAGCGAACAATCAAGTCATGAGATTGGCCTCGGGCAAAGTGCCTGAGGCCAATTTTTTTGCGCCGTGCGATGTGGGGCGTTCTGCAGCAAGCTTCTCTGAAGGCCGGCTCTGTCACGAAGAAATCGAGTTCGCAGACCTCGGCTACAACGACAAGCGAGTTTTTTAACGAACTGCTAGCGCCATCCCAACGAGAAAGGAAGTCCACTCAGAAAGGACTTTTTCAACGGACTGCTCATCTTAACTGGTTTGATCTCAATATATTTCAAACGGCGTCTGACAATCGCCGTTTTGTAGTCAAGGGGATTTTTGTGTCGGAGCCGAACACACTTAGTGGGGTTCTGTTACTGCTCGCCGTTTTCTCGTGCTTCCAACGCAAATGAGTTTTTGGCAACGCGTCGATTTTCATTTTCTTATGAGGGATCGCCGTGCATAGTCAACCGTCCTCGTGGAATTCTTTCTTGACGAAACTTGGATTCGGTCGCAAGCAGCGTCGTGCTTCGCGGAAGACAACGTATCGTCGGCACCTCCGCTTCGAGCAATGCGAAGATCGCAGAATGCTCGCAGTGATAACGGTGAACTCACTATTAGACAATGGCGATGGTGCCAATACGACGCTGCGCAAAACTATTCTCCAGGCGAATGATTCTTTAGATCCCGCACGATCCAATTCGCCCCCAGCCTCAACAACGCCACGATCCTGCTCGATGTGGGCCTGGGCGAGCTCTTTCATCGCGGATTCCGTCACCATCGACGCCTCGATGCTCAGCAGCCTGACGATCGACGCCAATGATCCCGACCGGATGTTCGCGCAGTACGGCCTGGAACTCAATGTCGTGAGCTAATCGCGGTAGCAGCTCCTGCCGAACCTACCAATTCAGCCCGAATTTCTCGCCGCCGGAGGGGCGGGCCGTGCCGCCTTTGAGCGGCTGATTGGTTTTCCGCGGTGACTTCGGGGCGCCGGGCGGCGGGGCGAGGTCTTCGTCCGATTTTTGTTCCTGACCCGGCTTCACGGGCCGATCCCAGAGCGCCTTGATCGACAGGCTGATCCGCTGCTTCTCAGCATCGACCGAAAGCACTTTCACCTCGACCTCTTGCCCTTCGCTCACCACGTCGCTGGGCCGCCACACGCGCTGGTGGGCCAGTTCCGAGACATGGACGAGTCCTTCCACCCCCGGCTCGAGTTTCACAAACGCGCCAAAATCCATCAGCCGTGAAACGACGCCGCTCACCCGCGCACCGACGTAATACTTCGACGCTGCCCGTTCCCACGGATTCTCGCCCACCTCGCGGTAAGAGAGGCTGATCTTGCCCGTGTCCGGATCGAATTTTTCGACACGCACCTTCACCTTCTGGCCGACTTCGAGCACTTCGCTGGGATGATTGACGCGATCCCAACTGAGCTGGCTGACGTGGATCAAGCCATCAGCCCCGTCCAGGTCGACAAACGCGCCAAAGTCCTTGATGCTGCGGACGATGCCTTCGCGCAGCTGCCCCACGGCCAGTTCCTCCAGCAGCTTGCCACGCTTTTCCTCGCGCTCGCGTTCCATCACGGCTCGGTGGCTCAGCACCAGGTTCCGCCGGTCACGGTTCGCCTCGGTGATCACGCACGCCAGGCGCTGGCCGACATAATCTTCCGGCTGCTCGACGCGGTAGATCGATAGCTGGCCCAGTGGAATGAAGCCGCGCAAACTGGCGACCTGGCATTCCAGCCCGCCCTTGTTGCTGCCGGTGATGGTGACTTCGACGATTTGCCCCTCAGAGACTTCGTCCCAATTGCCGACGTCGATCGCGGCGGTCGGTAGCGTTAGCTCGTAAAGTCCCTCGTCGGCATTGAACCGCGTGACGACTAGTTCCAACTCGGCGCCTTCGGCTGGCGGCACTTCAAATTGACGCAAGGGCACCACACCCTGACTGCGACCCGGCAGGTCGACGAAGAGGTCGTCCCGGTGAATTTTGGCAACCCGGCCTGTGACGCGGGTTTCGGGGGCCAACTCGGTCGCCGGTGCCCCGGCGGTCTCCGACGACATCAAGTTGTCGAACGCCAATTCGCCGACCGCGGCCAGGTACTCGGCCTCCAGCTCCGGCGATAGTTGGTCGCGGATGTTCGGCGGCGGGTAGTGCTTGTGCTCTTTTTTCGGTGTAGCGGTTTTCACCGGCATCACCGGTTTGGGCTGCGGTGGTTCGACGGCGGCACTCGTCGCGCGCTGCGAACCGATTTGGATCCGCTGGCTGGGCCGTTCGACGGCCGCTTCGGGCGGAGTGGCTTCGAGTGGGACAGGTTGATTCTCAACAGGCGAGTCAGCAGACATAGAGAGGAACCTCGGGAATCGAATGCCGCTGCAACCGACGGCGGCCAGCGGGATAGTCTATCAGGCCATCGCAGGGGGCGACAATTGCCGTAAAGGGCCGCCGGCTAGGTTTAGCCGCGAAGGGCGAGGCGATCCTTCATGCTGTGTGTAGCAATTCGTGCAAGCCGATCGGGTGCCGACCCAATTTGCCGCCAAAATTCCGGGCCCCGATCGCCAGCACCCCGGGGCCGGCAGCCGCTTCCATCGCCGTCCGCATTGCACCTTGCACGGCGGGCAGATCGATGCCATTGATCACCATTTCATAGGCGCAGGCTGCACCATCGACCAGTTGGGTCGCAACTTCGTCTCGTAACGTGGGGCAATACGCCGTGTCGGTCGAGGCGATTAGGTTCTTGTATCGCGAGCCGACTTTACTACCCGAGCGACAGACACCGCCGGGGAACGGGAGGATGATGTTCGGCAGCGTTGCCAAAACTGCAGCGGCCCGCCCTGCCGCCGCTAAACCGGCTGCTTGCGATTCAGCATGGAATACCAGGTTTCCGCCGCCGATCCCTGGGGCAACGCCCGCCACGCGATCGACCATAAACTCGCCATCCATCACCGGAATCTTCCAGAGGAGTTGAGAGCCGAGAGCCAAGAGTCGAGAGCCAGAGTCGCTCAGATCTTGGCTTTTGACACTTGACACTTGACTCTCATGCCCATCGCCGAAGAAGCGGCAGTAATCGCCCAACGGAATTGTCTCGGTGGCGTCTGGTAGGCCGTTATAGCAAGCCGTCGTCGGGCAAGTCAGCACACACTGGCCGACACGGTTCGCCACGCTGCCGGCCAGCTTTTTGCGGGTGAACGCAAAGAACAACAGCGCGGCACCGGGCCGGCCATCGGGTGTTTCGCTCGTAGCCAGCACCTGGCCGAGCCCCGCTTCGCAGTCGCAACCGATGACGCTCGTCGCGTAGCCGATCGTGGCTTGTACGGCGGCGTCAGCCCACGGCTGATCTATCGCCGTCACGATCAACCGCGCGTAACGGGCCGAAAATGCCTCGGCATGCGTATCAAGAATTTGGGTTCCGCGGAGGTGCATGCCGTCATCATCGCTGGCCGTTTGGCAGGCCGCAAGCCGGCGGCTCTCCTGCGAGCTTATCAGCGACCGGCTATTCGAGCGTCTGGGGAGCCGACTGCGTTGGTAACTCGCCCATCTCGCCATCCCTCTCCCCTCCCATGCCGTAGTCGCCCCCGCCACGCATCATCCCTGCCTGATGGCCGTCCGGCCGTTGGACCGGTTGACATAGTGACTCGCGGATCAACGTCAGTAACTTGGCGATTTCTTCATGCACCGCGTCGGTTTGAGAAATAACGAGCAGCCCCGCGGGCAAGACTCGAATCGCTGCTTCGCCGCCGCCGTTTTTAGCCCACGATTCAGTCGCGATGCAAGCGATAATCGCATCGATCAGGGCGTGCGCTTCTTTCCTGTCCGCCTTCTTGGCCGAGGATGTCGCGAACATCGTAGACGCAGACGATGAGCCTTGCTTCCGCTGCGTCTCGCGTAGTAATCATCAGCACTTCGTTTTCGATGATATACGTCAGGTTCTTCTGGCGGAGCATCAATCGCAGTGCCGAACGCAGCGTGATGTTCTGCAGATTCACGGTTACCGGCTCATCGGTCGTCAGACCGGCGTCCTCCAGGGCAAGCGTGTCGAGCTGAATCGGAATGTTGTACTCAGCTTGCAGGAAGTTGACGACGTTTTCGAGCGGCTCTTCGGAGAATTCCAGGCCAGTCGACTGAAGCGGCTCGGCGAGCACCTGCTTGATCCGCTCGCCGCTTGGACCAAGGTCCCCCTGGCAGCGGCACCTGGCCGGCGATTTCGCCGCACCTTCGGCGACTTTTCCCGCCTTGGGCGTTTCTTTCGCCCCCACATTCGCCACGAGCAGACTGAGCAACAGCGCCACGACCGCGCACCACCCGATCGAAACAGAAATCTTCATGGTCTAGCCTCCTGAGACATGACCCGCGGGACTCAATCGACAACGAGGTCGCCATCCGAGCCACCTTTCCTGCGGCACTGGCTTGCCGCCGGCGGCTGCGGCGTGGCGACATGCTAGCAATTCGCTGGGGCGCGGGCAGATTATTCCCGGCATTATCCGATAGGGATCTGAGGCAGGCTGGGATTCCGGGTGGCACGTCCCTGAGGCTTGCCGCAGGGCGTGGCAGTTTGGAGCCAATTTTTTCGCCAAAAGACTCGACGTGTCGCTTCATGCAGGCTTGAAATGCTCGGCAATTCAGCCAGGGCTGAGCCGTTCGCCGCTCAGCCCGGGACCAGGCTGCGGACCAGCCGGCCGCCGCTCACGTACCAGCTTGTGCCTGTGAATTGGCACCAACCCAGGTTGATCTCCATCGTAAAGGTGCCTACGTCGGGGTGTTCGAATGCGACGATCGTCCGGCGATGGGGAAACGGCTGTTCGTGAAAGAAGCTGATGCCGGTCGGCGAGATGTCTTTGCCAATGACGATCGAGCTGAGTTCGTCGAGCCGCTGGCCCGTTTGGTCGAGTGGCGTCACACGCAATAGTAGCGGCAGCGGAATCCGCCCATACCCGCGTCGCTCGAACTTCACCGGCCGCTGCAGTGCTTGCCGCAACTTGCGAAACTCTTCGATCAACTCGTCCGTCCGTAGTGACGGATCCTCCGAATAACGTGGCAGACCCAATGCATCCGTTTCTTGGGCCGTTAAGAAATCCGCAGTGGAAGCACTCATCAGTTCACACTCTCTCTCGCACGTCGGCTGGGGAGAAGCGGTGTTGCGAGTTGCAAGAAACCAGAAACTATCTGCAGCGAGATCCTGCGCAAACGAAAAGCCGAGGGGGAAAAGCGTGCCAAGTGCCCCCAGCCCTAGCAGGCTTTGGGCGATCCGGCACCCAATCTTAGGTCACGCCCTGGCGATCGGCCAACCGATTCGCCTCGGATCCTTGAGACGCTCTGATCCGTCCCGCACTACGATTGTCAAAGGCGGCGCGACCGCCCTGACCGCCAACCCTGAATAGCAAGCTAGTGCCCGGTCACAGCTAGAAGTTCGGGTTGGTGAAGATTGAAGAATGTGGGAGACTTCCGGCAACACGGAGGTGTCCCATGAACAAGAAGTATATTGTGCGGCTGACGGCGAAGGAACGCCGGATTTTGCGTGAGG
>JBGSUJ010000177.1:0-34313 GCA_041753435.1 Pirellulales bacterium
CGATTGGAGCGGCTGGTAGCGCTACTGAACTTCCCAACGCCCCTCCAACGCCGTCTGCTGAGTCGGTAATCGACAGGAGCATGTCGACGGAATTTACCCCGACTCAGCCGAAAGAGGATTTATCAGGGACGACTAATTAGGGCCAGTCGATCCTTTCGTTTTTACACGAGAATCAGATTGCGGGCGCCGGAGATGTCTTATTCGCGGCCGGCGTGTTGGGACCAGTGGAGTTCGGTTACGATCATGTCTTCGAGACTTGCGATCCAGACGTCACGATCGAAAGTGCGGACTTGAATGTGTATAGCTCAAGGTTCCTGGGAATCGCGCTGTGAGAGACTTCTTTAGTAGATTGGGTCCGAATGCCCCAAGACCAAGAGGATTCGAAGAGATGGGAAAGCGAAAAGAAGTATCGTTGGCGGACCGTCGGGAGGCGGTGCTGAGTCGTTGAGATGATCGATGACCACGAGAACGATTTCGTCGATGTTGATCATGCAGCAATCATCTCTATTGCTTCGAATCGTCGAATTTTGGCGAGCCGGTCGCGGAGGATGCGGAAGACTTCGTCAGGTGTGGCCTGTGGGAACTGGTGACGGATGCCGGAAGGTACGCCAGGCCCTCGCGGAATCGCTCGTCGGGCGTCATCCGGCGGGCGCGTTCGATTTGTTCGCGGGTGCTGGAGTCCATGAGATTTCGGACGTGGGAGAAATTTGGGCGTCAATGAATAATTGTACCACGAGAGTGGGTGTGCGCAAGAAAATGGCCCCGGGCGTTCGGCCGCTACCGCGTCCGAATCACCCGGAGCTAAATATGGGGACATTTTGCTACGCGGTTAACTTGGCAACTCGTCCACGGCGGTGACTTGTTCTTCGTCGCCGCCGTTTTCTTCTTTGGGGACGCGGACGATGGCGGCCAAGGCGTCTTCTTCGTCTAGCGACATGATGCGGACGCCTTGGGTGTTGCGACCGATGGTGTTGAAGTCGCTCACCGCAACGCGCTGGATTTTGCCGCGGGCGGTCATCATCAGCAGCTCATCGGATTCGTCGACGCGGACGATACCGATCACGGGGCCGTTGCGCTCGGTGGTTTTAATGTCGCGGAGGCCTTTGCCGCCGCGGTTTTGGGTGCGGTAGCGGAAGCTTGATGACGAGGTTTCGTCTTCTGTTTCGCTCCCGCTCGCTGAAGCGAGCTCGCCGTCCCCGTTCGCTGAAGATCCTTCACCTTCTTCGGGCATCGCATTCGGGCCGAAGGGGGTGCGTTTGCCGTAGCCGTTTTGGCAGGCGGTAAGCAAGGTGGCATCGGGGTCGGCGACGACCATGCCGACGAGGTAGTCTTCTTTGCCCAGCGAAATACCCTTCACGCCGCTGGTGTTGCGGCCCATCGGTCGGGCGTCACTCTCGCGGAAGCGGATGGCCATGCCGGTGGCGGTGGCAAGGATCAGTTCGTCGCCCTTCTGGGTAATGGCGACGTCGACGAGTTCGTCGTCTTCGCGAAGCTTGATGGCGATGATGCCGCTCTTGAGTGGGCGACTGTAGGCCTTGAGTTCGGTCTTTTTCACGAGTCCGCCGCGAGTGGCCATCATGAGGTAGTGATCGGGCTTATCGAAGTCGCGGACGGCTCGGCAGTCGGCAATTTTCTCGCCCTCGGCGAGGTTGAGCAAGTTGACCACTGCGCGGCCTTTGCTCTCGCGGCGGAGGGCGGGGAGGTTGTAGACCTTTTCCCAATAAACCTTGCCTTTCGAGGTGAAGAACAAGAGATAGTCGTGGGTGCTGGTGACGAACAGGTGCTCGACGGGATCGTCTTCGTCGGCCTCGGCCCCCTTGATACCTTTGCCCCCGCGGCGTTGGGCGCGGTAGACGCTTGAAGGCGTGCGTTTGATGTAGCCGTTGTGCGAGATCGAGACGACCATCTGCTCTTCTTCGATGAGGTCTTCAAGATTGACCTCACCGATTTCTTCGCTACTGAGTTGGGTACGGCGCTTGTCGGCGTGCTTGCGGGCGACCTCTTCGCAATCATCTCGGATGATGCCGTAGATTTTCTTTTCGTCAGCGAGGATCGTGAGGTACTCACCAATCTCGACCAGTAACTTGGCATGCTCGTCGGCAAGCTTTTCCTGCTCGAGGTTCACCAACTGGCCGAGTGTCATCTTCAGGATCGCTTCGGCCTGGACCGGCGTGAGCGAATACTCTTCGGCAACACCGCGTTCCTCTTGGAACTGTGAAAAACCTTCGTCGCCAAGGGCCCGCTTCATCAGTGCAGCCGGTGTCTTAATCTGCATGAGCCGTTCTTTGGCTTCGATCTGCGTCTTCGAGGCGCGAATCACGCGGATGACTTCGTCGATGTTGGCATGGGCCAAGAGCAGGCCCTGGACGGTATGTTTCCGCTTGCGGGCCCGCGAGAGCAGGAACTGCGTCCGCCGCCGAATTACGATTACTCGATGGCGGATGAACTCTTGCAGCATCTCTTTGAGCGAAAGCGTGCGCGGCTTGCCGTCTACCAGCGCGAGCAGGATGATCGAGAACGAATCCTGCAATGGAGAGAATTTGTAGAGTTGGTTGAGGACGATTTCCGGATCGGCGTCCTTTTTGAGGTCGATCACGATGCGGACCGGCTCTTTGAGATCGCTCTCGTCGCGCACCCCCGAGATGCCGGGGACCTTGCCTTCGTTGGCGAGCTCAGCGATTTTCTTGATCACCGGGTCGCGCGTCTGCTGATAGGGAATATCGTTGACGATGATCCGCATGCGGCCTGGTTTGCGCTCGTCGATCGTCGTCTTCGAGCGGACAACGATCGTGCTGCGGCCGGTTTCGTAGCCCTTCCAGATGGAGTTCTTGCCGCAGATGATGCCGCCGGTGGGGAAGTCGGGAGCGGGAATGTGCTCCATCAGTTCCTGGATGGTGATGTGCGGATTGTCGAGTAGCGCCACCACGCCGCGGCAGACTTCGCCCAGGTTGTGTGGCGGGATGGAGGTGGCCATGCCGACCGCGATGCCGCCCGAGCCATTGACCAAGAGATTCGGATATTTGGCCGGGAGCACAACAGGCTCCATGTGCCGTTCGTCGTAGGTCGGGATGAAGTCGACCGTGTCGAGCTTGAGGTCTTCGAGGAGCATCGCCGCGAAGGGCGACATGCGAGCTTCGGTATACCGCATGGCGGCCGCGGGGAGGCCAGCGATCGAGCCGAAGTTGCCTTGCTTGTCGATCAGGATGTGCCGCATGTTCCACTCTTGGGCCATGCGAACCAGTGTGGGGTAGATGACGCTTTCGCCATGTGGATGGTAGTTACCACTGGTGTCGCCGGAGATTTTTGCGCACTTCACGCGGGAGGCGCCGGGCGTGAGGTTGAGGTCGTTCATCGCCACGAGGATGCGGCGCTGCGAGGGCTTGAGGCCATCGCGCACATCGGGCAGGGCCCGGCTGACGATGACGCTCATCGCGTAGGTAAGGTAACTCTCCCGTAGCTCGTCTTCGATCGGCAGGTCAATCAACCGCAGGGCGATCGCTTGTTCTTGCGGACTTGATTGCTGGGTGGAGGAACTGCCGCTATCGGTCGGGGGAGTTGTTTCATCGGCGTCGAATTCGTTGGCGTCATCAGCCACGGGCGAGTCCTTGAGTGAGGCAGGCGGGCGTGCTGGAACACGCGGGAAATCGCGGGTTTCGAGTGGTTCGAGACCCGCGGAAAAGACCCTCAAAATCTACCATTTTGGGGCCTCGCTCACAACCGGACGCACCCCGCTTGAAACGCGTAGCAGCAAGCACGAATGAAGCCAAAACGTTGCCAGTGCGGCCAAACTGCATGGGCTCCCAGGCGAAGTACTGGATGGCGGACAGCAGCGCGATGGACAACTGCACTGGCATCCGGTCGGCTGTCGCCTAGAATGGTTGATCTATGGCCACGACTACCACTACCACAATTGGTGCTGCAGGTTCCGCCGACGACCCGGCCGAACTGGAGATTGATTTGAAGGACCCGCGATTGGCGGCATTTCTGGCCTGGCTGGTGCCGGGACTTGGGCACTTTTACCAAGGGCGGATTGCCAAGAGTATATTGTTTGCCGTGTGCATCCTGGGGACATTCCTCTATGGGCTGTACATTGGCAACGGGCAGGTGGTGTATGCTTCGTCGCCGAGCCCGCTTACCAGGTGGCAATATTTATTTCAGCTTGGCGTGGGGCTGCCCGCGGCACCAGCCTTGGTTCAGCGGCAACGCGCGCGGGAAGGCAAGGGGCCGTTGCCGCTGTTGGGCGATGTGATGCGTCCACCCTCGGCCGAAGGCAAGGAGTCGCGCGATTTGGCAAATCGCGTGGTGATGCATCCCGACGAGTTGGCGAAGTGGAATCACGACTCGGCCGACATGTTCGAGATGGGAACAGTTTACACGATCGTGGCGGGGCTCTTGAATCTGCTGGTGATCTGCGACGCCTACGGCGGGCCACTGGTGATCCATTCACTGGAGGAGAAGAAGAAAGAAAATGACGAATGATAGGGATTGATTTGTCATTCGTTATTCGACATTGGTCATTCAACTTCCAACTGCGTATCGATCATTTATATGCTTAGCCAACTATTGAGTATATTTGCCGCGCTGGATCCGCTGCGAATCTGGTATGCGCTGCCAATCATCACAAGCGTGAGCCTGGTGTATGCGGCGACACGGCACGAAGAGCTAGGTCAGATCGTCGTGCATGCGGCGCGTTTTGCGGTGTGGATTCTCGTCTTTATGGCAATCGTCTTTGCGGCGCTGCAAGTAATGAGCTGGCTGCAATAGCTGGTTGGGGCGCGCCGCCCCCAGCATTTTTCACCCCTTATCCTGACCCCGCATTCTTGCCGAAGGGGTGGAAAGAGCGTATCCTTGAACTCGCAGTCTACCACGGCGGCTTCTCAAGCTGCGGCACGCGGTTCGAGTTCAAGTTCTGCCGGGGCTGCTGCACTTTTTGGGTATTGTTGCGGCTTCACTTACGGATTCTTCTCCAGAGACGGAGATCCCGTCACTTTTCTACTTTCGGGGGGTGGATGCCATGTCTGGAATACAATCGGTTCGTTGGTTGATGGTCGTTTTGCTGTGTTTGGTCGCAGGGTTCTACGCACGCAATTACTTTAGTGTCGCTGAGGGGCCAACGGCACGTGCGCCGAAGATCGCCTTCGTCACCGCCCTCACCTCGGGAGATGATTTTTGGAGAATTGTGATCGCGGGCGCAAATGACGCTGCGAAAGATTACAACGCGGACCTGACGATTCTGGAGCCGACCGATTCCGAGTACGAGAGCCAATCGTCCATCGTATCCGGCCTTGATCCGACGGCGTTCGACGGCGTCGCGGTCAGCCCGATGGCGCCGGTTGATCAGACCCGGATGCTGAGCCGACTGGCCATGCAGACCAATTTGGTGACCTACGACAACGACGCCCCTCTATCGCTGCGTCACTGTTACGTCGGCACGAACAATACGTCCGCGGGGCGGCTTTGCGGCCGGGTCGTCAAGGAAGCATTGCCCGAAGGGGGCCAAGTGGCTGTTTTCATCGGCGACTTGTCACGAGATAACGCCCGCTTGCGCCGCAATGGTTTGATCGAGGTTTTGCTCGGCCTCGACGGAGACGAGCTGACGGATGAGTACCCCGCCGATCGGCCGGTAAGTGGAGAAGGATTTGAAATCGTCAAAACATATCTCGACGGCAGCAATCCCAAGAAGGCGAAGGAGAATGTCGCACAGGCACTCAAAGACTATCCGGAAATTGACGGATTGATCGGCTTGTATGGATACAACGGCCCCGCGATTCTCGACGCAGTGAAGGAAGCCGGTAAGGTCGGGAAAGTGAAGATCGTTGCCTTCGATGAGTTCGAGAAAACACTGCAGGGCGTCGCCGACGGATCGATCCATGCGACAATCATCCAGGATCCCTACCAATATGGATATGAGGCGGTGCGCATGCTCTACTCCCTGAGCATCAAAGCCTTTCAGGCGGACGAAGTGATGGGTCGAGGAAGCATGTTCATGCCCTGCCAGGCGCTCAGAAAGGACGACGTCGCCAACTATCAAAAGCAACTCGCCGCACGCTTAAGCTCCGTCAGCAAGCAGTAACAGCGGCCTCTGGCTCGGGTTCGGCCTGGGAGGTTGCGGTGCATTGTAGATGCGGGGGAAGTCGGTTCGGACGACATCTACCCGATTTGCCGGACTGGCCCGTTTCAGTGAAAAGTCGGAATGCCGCTCAGACCGATCGCGGTGCGCTTGTCGATGCAGCAATCAATGCGTATCCTCAAAGCTGCAGGCGTCCGTAGCTCAATGGATAGAGCACTGGTCTTCGGAACCAGGGGTTGCAGGTTCGAGTCCTGCCGGGCGCGCTTTGTTTAAGATGAAGTGACGCTCTGCGTTGTGTCGGCAGTTTTGCTTGCCCCCGCATCGACAACTGGTAGGAGCATCAACATGTTGCATTCGTGCCTGCCTGCAACCAGGACATTGGGCGTTCGAATTGTCCTCTTGCTGCTGCTCAGCGTTGTTGTGGACGTAACCTCGCTGACTGCGGAGAACCTGCCGAACATTCTGTTCATCATGAGCGACGATCACGCCTACCAGGCCGTGAGCGCCTATGGTTCCCAATTGATCGAAACGCCGAACATCGATCGCATCGCCCGTGAAGGCATGCGCTTCGATCGCTGCTATGTTACCAATTCGATCTGCGGGCCCAGCCGGGCCACGATTCTTACCGGCAAATACAGCCACAAGAATGGACAGTACGACAACCTTACGAAGTTTGACGGCAGCCAGCA
Source organism: Pirellulales bacterium (assembly GCA_041753435.1). Lineage (GTDB taxonomy): Bacteria > Planctomycetota > Planctomycetia > Pirellulales > Lacipirellulaceae > DASYDU01. The sequence goes on from JBGSUJ010000177.1 coordinate 6,760, forward strand.
AACGTTTCCCAAGCTGTTGCAGGAGGCCGGTTACCAAACGGCGCTCATCGGCAAGTGGCACCTCGAAAGTGATCCGACTGGCTTCGACTATTGGGAGATCCTGCCCGGCCAGGGAAAATACTATCGCCCCGAGTTCATCACCTCGGCCGGCACCACCAGCGTCCCTGGTTACGTCACCCGCATCACAACGGACAAGGCGATCGACTGGCTGCGCAGCAAGCGCGACATCGACAAACCGTTTCTGTTGATGGTGCATCACAAGGCGCCGCATCGAAATTGGGCTCCTGGCGCCGATCAACTCGCCGCATACGAACGCCAGACCTTTCCCGAACCCGTCTCGCTTTTCGACGATTATGCGACCCGAGGCACCGCTGCGGGCGACGCGGAAATGCGGATCGGCCAAATGCGGCCCGACTCCGATTTGAAGCTTTGGAACAAAGACAACACGCATCGCAAATGGCTTTACGAGCACCTGACACCAACAGAGCGAGCCGCCTGGGAACAGCACGTCGACCCACGACTCGCGATGTTCGAGGCGGCCAAGCTTGTCGGCCCGGAACAAACCCGCTGGTTCTATCAGCTCTATCTGAGGGACTATCTGGCCTGCATCGAGTCGGTCGACGACAGCGTCGGCCAACTGCTCGACTATCTCGACCAGAGCGGCTTGGCTGGCAATACGATCGTCGTCTATGTCAGCGACCAAGGGTTTTACTTGGGTGAACACGGTTGGTTCGACAAGCGGTTCATGTATGAAGAATCGCTCCGCACGCCGCTGGTTGTCCGCTGGCCGGAAATAGTCAAGCCGGGCAGTGAAGAGCCGCGAATCGTTTCGAATCTGGATTTTGCGGAGACGATATTGGAGGCAGCAGGGATCGAGGTTCCGGCCGACATGCAAGGGCGCAGCTTGGTGCCGCTGCTGCGAGGCGAAACTCCCAAGGATTGGCGAAACAGTTTCTATTACCACTACTACGAAGGGGCCCAGCGCGAGCACCATGTGCCGAAACACGAAGGGGTTACCACCGGGAACGCCAAACTGATCCACTTCTACGAAGTCGGCGAATGGCAACTGTTCGACCTTCAGGCCGATCCGCATGAATTGAACAACGTGTGGGGTCAGGCCGAGTACGAACCACTACAACGGGAATTGCTGGCCGAACTGAAGCGGTTGCGCACCGCTCTCGAGGTGCCCCCGGTTCCATAATTCGCAAAACTCCAATCGGTTCGTTAGACTAGAGCAGCCACTACAAGAGCGCTCTGGTTGCTGGCCTCGTTGGATGCACAGTCTTCGGCGTATTCGCCCCACCTATGTGAGCACCTATTGATGAACCTCGTTGCCGCTGTTTGCCGTATTCGGATTCGTCGCCGATTGTTCTTCGCTGTCCTGCTGATAGCGACAACAATCACTGAAACAACCGGTCAAACGCCGCTAGAAGCCAACGCGCCGCCCGCTGTTGCCAATCGCCAGTGGCTGGATGCGAGCCGCCCGCTGGACGAGCGCGTCGGCGAGCTTTTGGGCGAGATGACGCTCGAGGAGAAGATCGGCCAACTCTGGCAAGTCAACGGCCTGGGGGGCGAACCGACCGGCAATGCCGACAATCTGGTGGCGTCCAGCGCACTTTACAAGCTTATTCGCGCGGGCCAACTCGGGTCGATTCTCAATGAGGTCAACATTTCGACCATCAACGCCATGCAGCGCGTGGCGGTTGAAGAAAGCCGGCTGGGGGTGCCGCTGGTGATTGGTCGCGACGTGATCCACGGCTATCGGACCATCTTTCCGATCCCGCTCGGGCAGGCAGCGAGTTGGCATCCGGAACTTGTCGAGGCGGCCGCGGTGGTGACGGCCCGCGAAGCGCGATCGATGGGTGTGCATTGGACCTTTGCACCGATGGTCGACATCGCCCGCGATCCGCGTTGGGGCCGCATTGCGGAAAGCCTGGGCGAAGATCCGTATTTGGCGAGCGCGTTTTCGGCCGCGATGGTCCGCGGCTTCCAGGGGAACGATCTCGCCAAGAACGATCGCATTGCTGCCTGTGCGAAGCATTATGTCGGCTATGGCGCGGCGGAAGGCGGCCGCGACTACAACACAACCGTCATCTCGCCCTCGCTCTTGCGGAATGTTTATTTGCCCTCGTTCCAGGCTGCGGTTGAAGCCGGCGTGGCAACGCTAATGACGGCCTTCAACGATGTAAACGGTGTTCCCTGTTCTGCCAACAAGTTTCTGCTGCGCGACATCTTGCGGGACGAATGGAAGTTCGACGGCTTCGTGGTCAGCGATTGGGAATCGATCCGCGAAATGATCGTCCACGGTTATGTCGCCGACGAGAAAGCTGCTGCCCGGGCTGCAGTACTGGCTGGTGTGAATATGGAAATGGTGAGTCAAACATATCACCATCACCTGGCCGAGTTGGTCGCAGCGGGCGAAGTTCCCGCAGCGACGATCGACGCATTGGTGGCGGAAGTGTTGCGTGTGAAATTTCGCTTGGGCCTGTTCGAGCACCCGTATGTCGATCCGTCGCTGACGCCTCCGTTGCTTACGGACGAGCATCTTCGCCTCTCCCGCGAACTTGCCCGAGAGTCGATTGTGCTGCTGAAAAACGAAAACGGCGTGCTACCGCTCGACAACGCCAAGTTCCGGAAGATTGCGGTCATCGGTCCGCTGGCAAACAGGCGGCGCGAACAACTTGGGTGTTGGATTCCCGATGGCCGCGAAGCCGATAGCCGACCACCGCTGCCGGCGATTCGCGCGGCGGCAGGCGACAAAGTGCAGGTGACCTTTGTTAGCGGCCTGGCCGACGATCTCGATCGCACGACGGATGGGTTTGCCGAGGCCGTCGCGGCGGCCAACGACGCCGACGTAGTGTTGCTGATGGTGGGCGAACGAGCAGATCTTTCGGGCGAATCTCGTTCGCGAGCGATACTCGATTTGCCGGGGGCGCAGCGCGAGTTGGTTGCAGCCGTGGCCGCGACCGGCAAACCAATCGTGCTCATTGTGCAAGCCGGGCGACCGCTCACGATCGGCGCCGAAGTCGCAGCCGCCGATGCGGTGCTCTACGCCTGGCATGCGGGCACGATGGCCGGGCCGGCGATCGCGGATTTGCTGTGGGGCGTCGAATCGCCGTCGGGCAAGTTGCCGGTGACGTTTCCGAAAACCGTCGGCCAGTGCCCGCTTTACTACAACCATGTGAACACCGGCCGGCCTCCGCGCGAATACGATTTTGAGCGCGACCGCCATTACGACGATCTAATCGACCCGAACCAGGGTTACTGTTCGAATTACATCGACGTCGAGCCTTATCCGTTGTTTCCGTTTGGCTACGGGCTCTCCTACACGACATTCGCCTACGGCCCCGTGGAACTTTCCGCGGCCAAACTCCGGGCCGGGCAAACGCTCGCGGTGCGGGCGCCCGTGAAAAATACGGGCAAGGTCGCGGCGGACGAAGTAGTCCAGCTTTACGTGCGCGATCTGGTGGGTAGCCTGGCACGACCGGTGCGGGAGCTGAAAGCCTTCCGCCGGGTGCCTCTCGAACCGGGCGAGACGCAAGTTGTCGAGTTCGCGCTGCCGATGGACGAGCTGGCGTTCTACAACAACGAGGAAGAACGCGTACTGGAGCCGGGCGAATTCGAACTCTACGTGGGCGGCAGCTCGCTGGCCCCGCGGGTGGGAAAGTTTGTCGTGGAAGAATAGGAGTCGGGAGCTGGGAAGAAGATTTTGACAGCAGCAGACTTCCCTACGGAGGGGTGGTTTCGCGTGACCTCTTCGAAGATGACCGCGAAAAAGGGGGTGGGGTCGGGGGTCGGGGATTGGAAATGCTCGATGGCCAAATCGCAATGACCAACTCCACCGCGTCGGTTGCTCCAGTCTCAATAAGCCAGGAAACTTGTCCCCTTGAACTGCTTGTTTTCCGAGAGGGGACAAGTTTCGCTCAAGAGGACAGGTTGTTAGGCGTCGCTCGAGTCTCAACAAGCGGGGAGAAACGCCGGCCCTTCGCCCTCAGCCTTCGGTCCAGCAGGGACACGTTCGGCGCGCAGCGTGAGCCCAGGCCAAACCGTTACCGAAAGGCCAGAGATGGGGTCGAGATGTCAATGAGCGGAGGAAGGTAGGAAGCCCTCGGCGAAGAGCCGTCCGCCAATCGGTCTGGCTGAGAGCGGAGGGCTTCCTACCTATACACATGTTCTAATCTCCCGAGTGGCCGATGGCAAGAAGTTTTTTTGGCCGGGGCGGATTGTTCGCCCCAGAGGGTGGGGAGTGGGAGTGGGAGTGGGGAAAACGGCGCGGTGTTCACGAGTTGGGGATGGACGATGTAGTAGGCACTCTCCGAGTGCCGTGACTCGCGCCAGCACGCGCCTCGCCATTTCAAACCGCGTCCACAACGTAGCGCTTCCACTTCCGCGAGTTGCGGCATACGGAGTATGCCTACTACGTTGTGGCTAGCTTGTCGTAAGTGGCGAGGATGTGGTCGGCGGTGGTGAGGGAGTTGGGGAAGAGGGGGCTGGGGGCGTGGATGCCGGTGAAGGTGGAGAGGATGTACTGGGCATCGTCGCGTTCGATGCCGTAGAGGAGGAAGTAGGCGGCGTCGAGCTCGGCCATGAGCGCCGCGCGTTCGGCCTCGTCCCACTTGTGGAGCCGGCCGCCGTACTCTTGTTTGAAACTGCCGGATTTGAAGTCACAAGCGTCGGCCAAGGGGAGCATGTCTTCGGCAGTGCAGGAGAGTTTGAGGACGCGCTCGCTGATCCATTTTTCGAGCTTGGTTTTGGGGGACCAAGGGCAGGGCTTGTCGTAGGTTTCGGGGGGCAGCGTGGGGATTTGTTCGACGATGAAGAAGTTCAGATGCAGGTTGCTAATCTTTTGCCGGACGGCGAAGTCCCAAGCAAAACAATTCAAGTTTGAAAGCAAGCAACAGTCCAACCGCGGCGAGTGCGCGGTGATTACAAGCGGAGCGGAATTGACAATTCCCACGAATGGCGTCATTGCCGCGATCATGGTCCGTTGATTCGTTGGGCTCGTCACGTCTTTGTAAGCAATGAAATGCGTACATTTGTGGTCGACTCGCGACGTAACGTTGCTGCTGTCGATCCAAAACCGCGGCTTCGACAAATGCTCGGGATTGGCGGACGCGACGAGGGAAGTTTTCTCAGTTTGTCCTTGTCGCACCCAATTGGCTTTGTCGGTTATGACATCGGCCGCGCGGTGATCAAACATCTGGAGCATCTTCGCTTCGTACAGCGGCAAATAGATCTCCTTACCCTTCACCCAGCGATTGCCTTTGAGCTTGAAGCCGTCCTGCTTGAGCGTGTCGGCCTCGCGGAAGAGCTCGGCGTCGTTAGTTTGGTGGAACATCGTTTTGAACTTGATGCCCCAGGGGTTGCCCGTGGGGCCTTCGCGATTGTAGTCAATGAGGATCGGGATGCGGCGGTAGATGGCCTTGGTGATTTCGGCATCGCGGCGGGTGCGGAAGATCGGGCAGGTGCGCGTGTTGGGGTTGAGCAGCTTGATGTCGGCGCCCGAGAGCTTGATGTGGCGTTTCGGGTCTTCGAGTTCCTCGACGCTGTGGAGGAAGAAGGCGAAGTCGGCGGCTTTGTGCGCGACGGCAGCGCCTCCAAAATTGAGGATGCAGAATTTGAAGCGGCCATCGACATCGGGGAACAACTTCTTGGTGCGATTCTCGAAATCATAGAGGCGGATGAGGCGATTGGTTTCGGCGACGGCCGCGAAGAAGTCTTTGGTGGTTTTATCGGAGGCGATGCCGGATGGCGTGAGCAGGCCGACGCGGCCGTGGGGGGCAACGAGCTGGGAGGCGAGCTCGGCGAAGACGGCGTAGAGGTTGATGTCGCCTTGGCCGGTGAGCGGGTACTCGTTCGAGCGGCGGCAGTAGGTGAGCAGGGCGTCGGCCGAGGCGAGCGCTTGTTGGTAGCGGTCGTAGAGGGCCGGGTCGTCGGATTCGAGCTGGGCGACGAGCTGGCGGCGGGTGGCGGCGTTGGTGGCGGTGGCGATTTCGGGAGCGGGGAGGGAGAAGAATTCGCGCTCTTGGAGCTTGATGCGTTCCCAGGGCGGGTTGCCGATGACGCAGTCGAAGCCGGGTTGGCGCGTTCCGGCAGGGAGAGGGACAGCCCCCTTTTCTTGTTTTGCACCGGTAGGCGGGGCAGCATCATCCGGCAAGAAAAGGGGACAGTCCCTGGCGAAGACTTCGGGGAAGCGCTGTTGCCAGTTGAAGCCCGCAGGGTGGATGGCGGGGTCGTGGACCAGCGAGTTGCCGTGGACGATGTTGCGGGAGAGCGTGGCGAGGGTTTGGCCCTCGGTGGCCGAGCGGATCCAGAGGGCGAGCTGGGTGATTTCGACGGCTTCTGGCGAGAGATCGACGCCGTAGAGATTCTGCTGGAGGATGAAGTGGGGGACGCGGTCAGCGAGCTCGCCGGCGTCACTTGCACTGAGTTTTTCGAGGTGGCCGATGACTTCGAAGTAGCGATGCTCCAGCACGTTGTAGGCCTGGAAGAGAAACGCGCCGGAGCCGCAGGCGGGGTCGACAACCTTCAAGTTCTGGAGGATTGCGAGGCAGCCACGCCAGTAGGCTTCATCGTCGGGGACGACGCCGCGCTGGGCGTCGGCGGGGTCGACGCCGCGGTCGACGGCCAGCATGCGAAATCGTTCGTCGATCAACTCGTCGACGGTGTAGTCGACGATGCGGCTGGTGAGCTCGGGCGGGGTGTAGTAGATGCCGAGCTGCTTGCGTTTGACGGACTGCGGCATGCGGGCGAAGCGTTCGGCCTTTTCGGCGTCGCCGTAGACCCCGGTGGTCTTGAGCCGTTCGAGCTCGGTGATCGAGCGTTCGAAGAGATGTCCGAGGACGTCGAGATTCACCTCGTCGGCGAAGTCGTAACGGCTGATGGTGTGGAAGAAAGTCGTCCACGGCTCATCGGGCAGTTCGAGCTCGTCGACGGCGTGGGGTGCGAACAGGCCGCCATTGTACTTGGCGATGCCATGCGGTTGATAACCGGTATCGATGAAGCGGAACAGATTTTTGAAGTTCTTCCACTTGGGATTGGTGACGTCGTGGAAGCCGGCGACCTTCATCGCCGTGGGAATGGAGTGTTCGGGGAGCAGATGCCGGTCTTCGCAAAAGGCGATGAACATGACGCGGTCGAAGAGCCGCTGGGCGGTTTCGATGGCATCGTCGAGCGGGTGGTGGAGCTGGAAGTGGAGATAGGCGATCAGCTTCGTGCGGTTGAAGGAGTAGGACTCGAATAACTCGTCGCTGACTTCGCTTTGCCGGTTGACGGTTCGCTCGAAGAGGGTGACGGTGTGAGGTCGCTGGCCGGCAGTGTCCTCAATCAAACCCTTGCGATGGAAGAGGACGTAGAATTTGCGAAAGGCCTGGATGTCGCGGAGCGACTGGAGCGAACAATGCTCGTAGGCGCGTTTGGTGGAGTCGCGCTCGTAGAGGCGGAAGCTGACGAGGTTGGAGACGATGCCCCAGCGGCAGGTGCGGGGGAGATTGACGAGGTAATCCCAGCATTGGTCGACGGCGGTGCGGCCCTTGGAACGATCGCGATCGAGGTGGACGGTCGGGCCTTTGAGCTCGATCACGGCGAGCGGTTGCCGAGGCTGCTCCTGGCGGAAGTTGCCGAGTACCGCGTCAGGGGTTTGACCATCGATCGTGAGGTGCTGTTCGAGATTCCAGACGGCTTCGTTCTCGGCGGCGCGGCGATAGCCGAGGGCCTGGCCAAAAACTTCGTTGAGGAAGTCGCCTTGCCATTGAGTCTCCCGAAGCTTGGCGAGTCGCCCTTTGGATTCGAGGTCGGCCCATTTGACGAGGATCGCGTGGGCGGCCTGGATGTTTGCGTCGCCCTCGTAGTCGAGGTCCTTGCGGTCGGCGGCTTCCTTGAGCCAGCGTCCAAGAATTAACCGATCGGTTTTCGGCTGCCGGATGGCTACGGCTGACTCACCGACAATCAGGGGACGTTGCATCATGCAGCTTGTTTTAGCATGGATCGACGGCCAATCCCACTCATGGGTTGGAACCACTGCGAGGGCGGGAATTGGGCGGCTGCGGGGGGCGAGTGCCAGGCTTTCGCGGCAACGCCTCGCCGCTCTGCGTCGCCTGCTGCACTTGCTCTCGATGTGCCTGCTCCGTGTCCCCGGGGTCCGCTTGAGGACCGTGGCCTCTGGAGTTGAATGCCGCTGGCGTTGGTTCGCTTTTCGAGGGGCGGGAGGCGCCTGGCGCTAGGCGTCTCTGTCTCGGGTTGTGGCCTTGAGTTGGTCGTGGTGGGCTTTGTCGGCGTTTGAACTCACCCATTGAAAGAGGAAGGCGGCGGCAATCAGGGTGAGGAGGCAGGTGGTTTCGGCGAGGGTCGGCCAGCGGCCGGAGGTGCGGCAGCCGATGAGGGTGGCGGCGGTGAGGACGAACGCAATCAGGATGCCGATGCCGACGTGCATCGGGAAGCCTGCGGTGAGTCCGGCTTGGATGATACAGAACTGGGTGGCGACGATCGTCACGGCGATGACTGCGTACCAGAGCCAGGGTTCGGCGGCGAACGCGGGCCGGGCGTCGCTCCAGAGATGTTTCACCCGCTCCAAGCCGATGACGGTGATCACGTTGAGGAAGATGCCGAGGGCGATGGCTTTGGTGGGGGACATGAAGGGAGGGGGAAGTGAGGAAGGGGAGGGGAGTACTGCGTACTCGGTACGAGGTGGATAGTACAGAATACCGAGTGGTCGGTGCAATTGGTATAGACGGCACAATCGGTGCTGGTTCCGTGGAAGCTTCTCCCTTCTGCGACGTGCTTCGCCCTCGCGCCGGGCGGATTGGGCCGGCGGGTGTGAGATAGACTTGCGTAGAGTCAATGCCATTCTTTTCGGCAGATGTCGTTGGAGGTCGCTATGCATACGATCGTCGAAGCCAGCCATCTGACGCCTGCGGAGCAGGAGTTGATTCGTGCGGCAGTGGGCAATCAGGGTGTGTTGGAAGTGGTGATACGCTCCGACACGCGCGGCCGAGCCATTGTCGCGGGGCGGAAAAAATTATTCGACCCTCGGGATCGTGCCGTCGCGGAGCATTACATTTCGTTGCTGGCAAACTTGAAAGCGTTAGAGCTGATTCACGAGGCGGCCAGCAAGAACGCGTATGAGCTCACCAATTTTGGCTGGCAATTGAGCCGGAAGTTGGGAAGAGGATAGTGGATAGTGGTCAGGCGGTGAAATAGCCGCGACTAACGACACGTTTTCGGGGGGTTCGATGTCTTCGTCTTCCACGGCAAGTTTAGATAACGCGGAGTCGCTCATATCGGTTTTGGGCCTCGACGAGAGCTTTCAACCCCAAGAGCCGACGACGGCCAAAGATACCGGGCTGAGCGAATCGCTGATTGAAGACTTGATCTTGAAGTTTCTTGCGGGCATCGGGTCGGAGAGTGGCCGGGCGATTTCCGATAATTTGTGCCTGCCGTTGGCGATCCTGGAGGATCGCTTCGTCGCGTTACGGCAGCGGCAGGAGCTGGCTCCCTCCGGCTCGGCGATGCTGGGCGACCACATCTATCGGCTCACCGAAGTCGGCCGCGACCGCGCGCATCGGGCGCTACGCGAGTGTGCCTATGTCGGGCCGGCGCCCGTGCCGCTCGACGACTACATCAGCTCGGTCCATGCGCAGACGATCTCCTCCGAGCGGCCGCGCAAGCGGCAACTGGAAAAGGCGTTTTCCGATATCCATGTCGAACCCGAAATGCTGCGGCAACTGGGACCCGCGATCAACGCTGGCAAGGGCATGTTTATCTACGGCCCTCCCGGTAATGGCAAAACGACCATCGCTCAGCGAATCACTCGCTGCTTTGGCCAGAATATCCTCATCCCCCACGCGATCGTCGAGGGCGGCAGGCTCATCAAGCTGTTCGACGCCTCCTGCCATAAGGCGATCCGTTCGGTGACTGAGAGCTTGTTTCGCCAGGCCGAGTTCGATCGCCGCTGGGTCCGCATCGAGCGGCCGACGGTGGTCGTGGGTGGCGAGCTGACGATGGATAGCCTCGAACTGAAGCACGACCCGGTGTCGAACGTGAGCGAGGCTTCGCTGCAGATGAAAAGCAACTGCGGCTGCCTGCTGATCGACGACTTCGGTCGGCAGCGGATCAACCCCACAGAACTGCTCAACCGCTGGATCATCCCGCTTGAAAACCGCATTGACTACCTGACGCTCTCGAACGGCCGCAAGATTGAGGTGCCGTTTGAGCAACTGATCATCTTCTCGACGAACCTCGAGCCGCACGACCTGGCGGATGATGCATTCCTGCGGCGGATCCCGTTCAAGGTGGAAATAGCCGATCCGTCGGTCGAAGAGTTTCACCTATTGTTCCAGATTTTTGCGGAGAAGTTGCAGGTGGAGTGCCCGCGAGCGATGGTGGATTACCTGGTGCAGACACACTTTGCGAATGGGAAGCGGCCGCTGCGGCGGTGCCATGCACGGGACTTATTGGAACAAGTGATTTACTATTGCGCGTACAACGAAGAGCCACCGGAAATCAACGAGCCGCACTTGGATCGCGCCGTGCGGAATTACTTCACGGCGCTGAAAGGGGATTGAGAGGGCGGGTGGAATCGGTTTCAGCGGAGGGGCGGCTAGCGGTTCAGCAGCGAGTTGCTGGCAGGCTCCGCAGGTGAGAAATTCCCGGCCCAGAGCGCTTGGTATTCCGCTTCATCGACTGCGCGCTGTTTCATGTTGAGGAAGCCGACCAAGCGAGTTTCGCCGTCGCCGGACGATTCGAAGATCACCGGCTCGGAACTGCCCATCGCGCTGCCGGCGACACCGTAGCGGATTTTGAATGGCTGGCCGTCGCGTTCGCTGATAAATAGTTCGTCGATCGCGTTGGGGTCGATGCCGATGCGAGTCAGCTTGGCGGCATTATAGCTGCGGAGGAAGTCTTTGAACTTGGCTTCGTCGGCCGGCCCGCGCCAATCGTGTTTCGACTGGTATGTGAAATAGAGATTGGCGAGGCGTTGGATGTTGGTTTCGTTGACGCTAGCCAGCGCATCGTGGGGGTCGGTATTGCGGCCACAGCCGTGGAGAGCGCTGGTCAGCAGGCAGCCGCTGAGAACGGCTACTCGCACATTCATGATTTTAGACACAATGGGTACTCGCCAGGGAGCAAATCACAAGGTTTCGAGGGAAGGAGAGGATTGGTCAGCTCGCTTGCCGAGCTGATCGAGGATGATGAGATCGGCGGCTTGGGAGAGGCTGCGAGTAGACCCGTCGCCGAAGGCAGCGTTGATAATTCCCGAGTGGGCCGAACCGAAGCCAAATTCTTCAGCCGGGAGAACGAGGGTCGGGCGGAGGGAGGGACGGCTGTCGTTGTCGCCACGAATGGGAACTTCCGGTGAGGGGCTAGCGGTGCCCTGCGTCAGCGCACCGAACTGTCGCATGACTGGCCAATCGGCACCGGTGTAATAACCATAGATTTCCCAAAATGGCCACGGCGATGCGCTGGAGACCGTGTAAAACTGACTCTGCACCGATTTTTCAGCCAGCAGAATAGTTTTCGAAGCGCCATCTTCGATCGATCTGAAACCGACAGTGCCAAACTTCCACACTTGTGGTGGAGACGCCGATTTATTGACTTGGCCACCTTTGACCAGAATGCCGGTCCAAACCGCGGTTTGTTCGTTGGCAATCGGAGCAGCGGTGGCACGCCATTGGAAGCCGCCCCAACCCGGATCATTCCAACTGGCCATTACTCCTGCGTAGTCGCCTAGGGCATAAACGTCGGTACCAATCGTAGCGAACCGACCAGAGCGAGAAGGGCAATTAAACAGTGAAATCTGAAATTCGGAGAGCCCGGTCTCGATGAAACCAGCGTTTCCATTGCCATCGCCCTTACGCAGGTCGTACAAGCTTTTTTCTTCGATGTGCGGCAGGATTTGGTACATCCAATTGGCGCCCTCGTAGCCGTAAGCCGCTTTCGCAAGATCGGCGGCATTGAAAAATTGTTCGACCGCGCCGCCCGCGCTGGGAAAAACCTTTTTCTCTGACTCAAACAAGTGACACGCCAAGCCAAGCTGCCGCAAGTTGTTAATGCACTGCGATCGCCGCGCCGCCTCGCGGGCCGCCTGAATCGCGGGTAGCAGCAGCGCAACCAGGATGCCGATGATGGCGATGACGACTAGCAGTTCCACTAAAGTGAAACCATGTAGCGTGCGTCTGGTCGGCTTATTTTTCATGCCCATGCTCCTTTATTCGACAGAATCCGGTTCGCAATCTGTTTAGGTTGTGATGACAACTGCTATCGCAATTGATGGTGGCGAAACTGGCCAATCGGAGACAGTCGAAGTAGTTAAAATCATTGCTCAAAGAAAAGAAGAAACGAAAGCAAGAGCTCGCGGTGCCCCTGTTGTGCCACGAACCTGGATAACTTTTAGGCGGTGTGACTAGGCGGTTCGCCAGCCCTGGTCATCTGTCTTGGTTTACTGGATTATCGATTGGATATAGATAAGACAAGATCGCACTGAGAAACGTTTGCGAAACAGTTAACATCCTAACAATCGGCGGCATGCGAGTCAATCTTGCTGCATTTTATTTCAGGGCCGATCCATATTTCAATCCGCAAAATTTATGGGGGTGGGTCGAGTTTCGCGAGGAACACCACGAGCCTCAGAAATTGGTGCTGCTCGTGAAAAATTGTCCCAGCCTACGATGGGGAAAGATAGGGGGAAGTTGATCGGCCCTGCGATATGTTACAAAAAGCTGGCTACGACTGGGAAGGCTGGGAAAAGGTGGCCTGCGGCATTGTCAATTGGAAAACGGCAACAGTAGGCAGAGCGGCGTGAATTGGCGCGATAGACCAATCAGCCCGAGATCAACCCTCAAGCAAGTAACTGTTTCTACGATCGAGGTTCCAGAAGAGCCGGCTCGAATGTTTCCTAAACGGCCGCGACCTCGCTGCTCGTATCCCTGTTGATCGAGGGCACGACCAGATAATCGAGTCCCTCGGTGGGCTCGGCCTTGCCGGTGAAGCTATCGGAATGGATCGGGTCGATCATCGACAAGAAGCCATCACACGTGAGGTAGCCGAGCGGATGTTCGTCGGCAGTAACGACCAGGGTCGCGCAACCAAGCGACGAGAAGGCCTCGTAGATTTTTGGGAAGCTGGCGTCGTGGGCAATCGTCTCTGGGGTAGTCAGCTCGGTGGCCGCGGCACCCGCCGCTTCGCCAATCCGCGTTTCTGCCGCGGAATACGGGGCGACCGCCACGCCCACCAAACGGCCATCGCTGTCGACATACGGACAGACCGGGATGCCAGAGCGGCGAAGAGTTTCGGCAAGCTCGCGTTGGTTGGCGCCGCGCTGAAGGACGGCGGGAAACGGCTCCATGATGTCTTGGGCCACGACATTATCAAAGGGATTGCCTGCCGTCATTTCATGTTGCCAGGCAGCGAGCTCCTTGCTGAAATCACCCTGCAACAGGACGCAGTCGCCGCCGGAGTGTGTGGCCAATTCGAGCAATTCAAGGGCCTGGTTCAATAAGCGGTCGACCGGGTCGTCGGCCGACCAGGGAACAACCGCACTGGTAAGCGTTGGCCGGGGGATCGATTCGTGATGGCTTTCGCGGCTACCGAAATCTTTGGCGAGAACATCAGCAGCCGATTTCGCCACGGCGAGGGATTGTCCAACCAAGAACGTCGCAAAACGGCCCTCGCCCAAGTAGGCCGAAACGGCGTTCTCGCCCACGGCCCGTCTAATGGACCGAGCTGCCGCAGCCACCAAGCCGCGGCTAGCTAACGCGCCGCTCTTACGGCGGATGCCGGTATACCAATCAATTTCCGTGACCAAGAGCGTGTGCTGGGTCACGCCAAATTCTTCGCCAACCGAAAGCTTGCGTAACTTCCGCAGCAAACCGCGTCGAGAAACCATGCCCGGCACTATCGAGCGCGACGACTGGTGGATGAGCCGGCGCTCGAATTCCAAATAACGGGCCCCCGTGCGGACGCGGACGAGCAACTCGCCACGGCTCAGCGGGACGCGGAGTGCATCGTGTGCTCCGGCCCCGTACCAAGCAGAAAAATCAGTCCGCTTCGTCGGATCGTAGAGGAAGACCCGATAAATCGGGTCGTCCGATTCATGGGCAAATATGGCGGCGGTTGGTTCGGCAAAACTCCGGCCGTCGACGATGACATAATCGGTCGCCGTGTAGCGGCGCCAGAGGGCTTCCTTCTCGAAATCCTTGGTTGTGCAGACCTCGTAGCCCACGGCCTCTAAAACCCACGAAAGCTCGTGCAGCAGGGCAGTATCTTCTGATACGACGACGACATGCAACGGGCGGGGAGGGGACGACATCGCAGATTACCTTTCCGAATGCCGGGATTAGAGCGTTTGGTCCACGCACAACTCTAGCATAGGGCCGAAAGCTGGGTGGAGACAATCGTCGCGGCGCGACGAAGTTCGACAAAAAAAGCTAGGTTTACCCATGGGCGCCCCGCAGATTCAGGCGCGGTGGCCCGTGCATAACCCACTTATCCCGATTTGATTGCACCACGGGCGAAGCTAGCGCTTGACGATCGAACCAGACAAACCACGGCTAGGAACACTGTGACGCATATTACCCTCTCCAAAAAGACGACTTCCAAACCGAGCTTGGAGTTCTACTCCGACGGCAGCGGCGAATCGCGGCGTGTGACGATTGAAGAGTTTCCATTTCGCATTGGCCGGGCGGAGTCGGCCGATTTGCGGATCGAATCGGTCGAGGTGTCGCGCGAGCATGCGGAGATCGTCGAGCGAAATGGGATGTACCTGGTGCGTGATTTGGGGAGCACCAACGGCACGCACCTGAACGGCAAAGCGATCACCGAGACACTGCTTTCGGATGGCGATATTTTGAAGGTGGCGCAGTCGGAGTTGACTTTTATCGCGTCGGCCGCTTCGCAGTTTCAGCGGATGGTCACGCAGCCGATCCAAGCGAAGCAGGCGGTTGCCGCCCCGACGTCGCTCCCGCTAGAGATTGCCGCCACGCGGATGATGACCGAGGCCACGCTTTGGCAGGCAATTCCCGCCCAATTGTTCGCGGCCGTTTCGCTGCGCGAGGGAGGCGCCGAGGCGTACTTCGCGCCGACTACTGGCCAAGTGCCGCTGCAACCAATGTTTGACCTGTTGCACACTGTGGGCGAGCGTTATCGCGAACTGCAGCGGATGCGGGCGATGGAGTTGGCGATGGAGCGGGCGGACGCGAGCCGCTTGTTTCTGGGGGTCGACGCCGCGGAGATCGAATCTCCCCATCGTCTGTTCGGCAGTCTCAAACAAATTCAATCGCTGCTACCGCTGGGCTGGGAACTGGGCGTGACGATCTCGCTGTTCGCGGACGTCGATATTCTGCGCATTACGGAAATCTACCGCGATGCTCGCGACCAAGGGTTGCTGGTCGCATTCGACCAGTTTCAGGGGAACGGTGGCCAGGTGATGCACCTCGAATCACTGCTGCCCGATTACTTGGTGCTCGCTGCCAGCATGACCAAGGACCTGATGTCGACGCGGCAACCGCTGCGGCGGCTCGAATCATTGTTGGCGGCGTGTGCCGAGTTGATGATCAAGCCCGTGCTGGCCCACACGGATTGCTCGCACACGCTCACACGATGTTTAGAACTTGGTTACGACTTGGTGCTGCAATCGGCGACGCGGAAGCACAGCGCCCCGCCGGTCGCGGCTTTGAGTGCCGCTTTCTAGTTTTGATATCGTGAAGTGAACAATCGCACCCTGACCCAGAATTTTTCTATTTCATGTCCACCGGCCTACAAACGAGCGAAATTGTGCTGCCTGGCTACACGCTGGCCGAGCGTATTGGCTCGGGCGGCTATGCCGAGGTCTGGCGCGCCGAAGCGCCGGGCGGCATTCAAAAGGCGGTGAAGATCGTCTACGGCTACTACGACGACGAGTTCGCGTCGCAGGAGCTGAAGGCCTTGGAACGGATCAAGGGCGTGCGGCACCCGTTCCTGTTGTCGCTCGAACGGTTTGAGATCATCAACGGTCGGCTAGCGATTCTTACCGAACTGGCCGATATGAGCCTCGATCAGCGGCTGCGCGAGTGCCGCGCGAAGGGCCTGACCGGCATTCCCCGACCTGAACTGCTGCAATACATCGCCGACACAGCCGAGGCGCTCGACTTCCTTTCGCAGCGGCATAGTCTGTTGCATTTGGATATCAAGCCGGAGAACTTGCTCGTGCTGGGCGAGCATATCAAGGTGGCCGACTTCGGGCTGGTGAAGGAGTTGGCCTCGCGGACTCAAAACTCGCTCGTCTCGGGAATGACACCCACGTACGCCTCGCCCGAGATGTTTGACGACGAGCCTTCGGCCCAAAGCGATCAGTACAGCCTGGCGATCGTGTACCAGGAAATGCTCGTGGCCACCTTGCCATTCCCAGGTCGGACGGCAGCCCAACTGGCGAAGCAGCACACGCAGGCCGAGCCGCAGCTTCTCGCGCTGCCCGTGGAAGATCGGCCCATCGTTGCCCGCGCGTTGGCCAAGAATCCGCTCGACCGCTACCCATCATGCAAGGCGTTTGTTGATGCGCTCCTGCAACGCGCGAAAGACGTCGCCGCTCATTTGCCAATCCACGTACCGCTTCCAACTCCGACTGCACCACCGGCGCCTGCCGAGCCTGCACCGGACGACACGAAGCCGTCATCGCTGAACGCGACTATCCGTCGCGGGGTCGAATTGCCTGTCAAACCGCGTGAAGTAACGCGGACGCAGCCCGTGGTGCGCGGTGAGCGCGCGACGGAGGAGCCGCTGCCAGCAGCGCCGGCCGCGGTGCCTGAGCCATTTGTGCCAGAGGAATTCAACGAAGTCACGGTGCCCGACGAACAGGCAGAACTAGCCTGTGTGCAACCGACGCTGTACGTGGCGATAGGCGGAGTGGGAACCCAAGTGCTTTGCCGGTTGCGAGCGATGACCGCAGCAGATGGCGAAATCATCTGCTGCAACGACACGACGGCAGCGCTCGCCTTGGATACCGACCGTGATGAATTGCGCGAGGCCTGTTCTGGCCGTTGGCAATCGCCGCTCGCTTCGGAGGACACGCTGCATCTGCCGTTGCGATTGCCTAAGAGTTATGGCAATGCGCGCGAGATACTTGGCTGGGTCAGCCGACGCTGGCTATATAATATTCCCCGCTCGCTCGAAACGCGTGGCTACCGGCCGTTGGGGCGGGTGGCCTTGGTGGATCATGCACAACAGGTGCTCGCAGCGTTGGACCACAAGCTGGAGCGCCTCGCCGAGAGCGCCCAGCAGGACTGCGATTCGACCGTTCGCGTGGTGCTGCTGGCCGGAATGGGCGGCGGAACGGGCGCTGGCATGCTGATCGACGTGGCGAACGCGATCCGTTCGGTCGCAAGGCAGCGCGGCATGCTCGTCGAGGTGCAAGCCTTTCTGGTTTGTACTTGCTTCGGCAATGCCCATGCCTCACCGTTGGTAGCGGCAAATACCTATTCGCTACTGACGGAACTGAATCACGTCACCGAGCGAGGAAACGTCGGAGCGGGCGAGCAAACTGGCAAAGTGAAGGCCTTTGTCTCGAGCGAACGGCCGTTCGATCGGGTGTATTGTGTGTCGGAACGGACGCGGACGGCCGAGGGATCTACCGAAGATATCCTGGAAACCGTGGCCAAATACCTGGCACTGGACACGAAGGCAGCAGCGCGCGGGGCGCTCCGTTCCTGCCGGGCGACTAGGACAGCGCGCGAAGAAGTCCACGGCGGGACGCTGACGCTACAGAAGTTTGGTCTCGCTTCCCTGGCCGACCGCAAGTGCGAATTGTTAAGAGAGTTCGCAGCCGATCTGGCCGCAGCTGTCGAGCACCACTGGATCACGAAAGACACCAGCACCGACTGGCCGGCTCGAGTTCAAGAAGAACAGCGGACGGCGAGCGCGCCCAAGCTGAAAACGCCAGCCAGTGACGGCACGGCCGCCCCGCCTGCGGTCGTGCCTGTTAACGATGCGACGCCGCTGGCGCTCCGCGGCCACTTCGGCGAGCATATGTCACTGAAGTTCGCCAGCGAAGTGCTAGCCCAGATTCAACGCCAACTTGTGGCTCACGACGACTGCGGCCGCCCACGGTTGACCCCACTCGATGCAAAGCAACTTGTGGATCGAGCGCGGAGTGTGGCTAACACGCTCACCGTTCAGCTACAGCAGAGGGTGGGGAGCGAATCGCGCTTTGCCGGTGCGCCGATCTGGAGTGGCTTGATTGCCGAAAGCAGCCGGCGGATTTTGGCCGGCGCAGTCGACAAATTCGACTATAAACAGCCCGATCGTTTTCTGCCCGTCGAGGGCAGTGACGCATTGCTGCCCGCTGAATGCCTCACTTTGGTCGAGGAATACATCACCGATCCGACCTACCGCGAGGCCATCAACTCGCTCATGCCATTCGACGATGCGCTGGCTCTCACACTCGAGCGTGCAAACACCGATCTTCTGCAGTGCGGCGCGGATCGGCGTACGCTGGTCTTCGTGCCCGAGGCACAGCCAAACAAGGCGGCCATGGAAAAACTGCTTGTCGACCGACCACTCGCAGCGATCCGACCGGCAGACGTAGACGACGTGGTGATCGTCACCGAAGACAGTGGCATCTCGCCCCGCTCGCTCGCACTCGGCCTGGAGCGCGTCTTCCCCGGCATTGCCGACGCTGCCCGCCGGTTGCTGACGCGTATCGATATCGAGTGGCAAGCGTTGGTTTGACGGCTCGCAGCGCTATTGAACTTGAGTCTCGCGATAGCGACATTGAGGAAGTCTTTCAATGGATTGGTCGCGTTCGCGGGGCCCGATTTTGCTCGACCCCGGCCACCCAACCAACACGGAAATCTGAGACTTGCCGACGAATGCAGGTTGGCCGTATGCAAGCTACGCCCAAACCCGCATTCCAAAGCGACCGCGCCGCAGCGCCTACCGTGTCGTGATTTCCAGATTCGAACGACGACGAAACCGCTACAGTGACGTGAAACGCGCTCTAATCGTGGTGGTCCCAATGGCCGTCTTCATGCACGTCGTAGTGTCCTGGCACGTAGTGGTCATGGTTGCGATGACGGGCGTAGTAGCCTGGGTGGTAGTCGAGGTGCGTGGTGTCGTGCCAGTAAGAGCGGCCACCCCCGCCCCCGTAGTAGGACGTGTATGGGTATCCGCCGTAGCAATGGCTTCGACTGTAGTATCCACCGTAATCACCATAGTAGCTGTGCGGATACCCAACATCGAGATGCACCCCGCCACTTCCGAAGTGGAAGCCTTGGGCTTGAACATCCGACACGCAGACACCAACCAAGACGAAAGCGAACACGATTGCGACCAACCGCCCAGACGACTTTTTCATTGTTTCCTCCGTAGCACAGGCTTGGATAAAATGAGGCATGTTCCAACACCCGAGTTAGTGATAGCTGCTACCTGTGCGCCGATCCGATCTAGATAATCCATAACTCGTTTATATCACAGTTTTTACAGCCTCTAAAACCGTGAGGATCCGACAATAATCCAATGTCGAATTGTAGTCACTTTAACTATGAATGTAATCAACTTGATGTCACACGACTCATCACACTGCTCTCGTTGCGCCCTCAATCCCAGGCATTTCGCGGGCCATTGCCGCTTGCCCTTGCTCACCGTTCGAGCGTTGCACCTGCAGTGGCTTGAGAAATGCACGTTGAGCTAGACTGATGGATGTCGATATGTAGAGAATTCTTAGGCTCTTGCGTTCGACGCTTACGTTAGGTGTCTCCAATGCATCGATTGATAGCCGTTGTCACCGTCCTGCTTGTGCTTTTGCATGGCGTCTTTGGATGCTGTGGCCAGGGCTTGGTGGGATGGGATGTAGCAGTGGCTTGCCCCTGTGAGCATGCGCACTTCGGCGCGAGTGCAGCATCGCCAACTAACTGCGATGCGGCGGGGCACGAGTTGCCAGCCCAGCCGCCACACGAGTGTGATCACGCCGCCTATCATTGGCTTGCCAGTGTCGCGGCGCCACGAGTTGGCGACCAGCAGGGCTTTGGCACAGCGCCGCTGATGATGCTCAGGCCGGCGGCGGCATCGTTGGCTAACACCGCCGAACTTTCCCTGGACCACCCACCTGTCCAGTTTTCTGCGCCGCCGCTGCGCCTGCACCTCGCGCTAGGCGTGCTGCTCATCTGAGCCGGCCGCCGGCGCACTTCGCGTTGCGATCGTTCCGCTTGCCAGGTTCAGTCGTCTCTGATTCCGTTTGACCGTTTTTATATCCACGGCAGGCAAAGTCTTTGCCCATGTTCAATTCTATGCAACCCTCGACTTCTTCAATTCGCGGCTGGCTGATTGCGCTGGTGGCCGGCGCCGTACTGGTTGCTGGCGCGTGGGCCACGAGCGGCCGCTGGTGGCCGGCGGCTGGTGCCGGCAAGAGCGCCGACGTACATGCCGGCCTCGATCATGCGGCAAGTAAACATCGTGAGGAAGAGCCCGCCGAAGAGCATGCCGGGCACTCCGAGGATGCGTCGATCAAGCTCAGCGTCCACGCTCTCAAAAATATTGGTTTCCGCCCGGTGACGGTGGAACTAAGTGGCTTTGATCGAACTATGACACTTCCGGCGATGATCATCGAGCAACCAGGCCGAAACGAGATACGCCTCACCTCGCCCCTGACCGGCGTCGTGACCAAGATTTTCATTGTCGCCGGCGAGGCGATTGAGCCGAACACGGCGATGTTCCGCATTCGGCTCACACACGAAGAGATCGTCACCGCCCAACGCGACTACTTGCTGACCATCGAAAATCTCGACGTCGTCGACCGTGAGATCGCCCGGCTCGAGTCGCTCGGCGAGGGCGTGATTGCCGGAAAACGCGTGATCGAACAGCAATACCAAAAGCAGAAATTTGAAGCGGCCCTCCGGGCGGGCGAACAGGCACTATTGCTCCACGGATTGAACGAGGAGCAAATCGCCGAGATTCGCAAGACGCGACGGCTCTTGCAGTCGCTCACCGTTCGCGCACCAGAACACGGGCACGAGGGTAACAGCTGCGGCGGTGATCACCTCTATCATGTGCAAAAAATATCCGTATCGCCGGGCGAGCAGGTCCAAGCCGGCCTCGAACTGTGTGTGCTCGCCGATCACTGCGAGCTGATGGTCGAAGGCCGAGCGTTTGAAGATGATGCGACTCTCCTGCGTCAAGCCGCCAAGGAAGACTGGGACGTAACCGCGACGCTGCTGGCGGGGAGCGGCACGAAAGAAAAAATCGATGGCCTCAAACTGCTCTACCTCGCCGACAAAATTGATCCCGTCTCGCGGGCCTTTTATTTCTACCTGAAACTACCCAACCAGATCGTGTTCGACCAAACCAGCCCCACCGGCCACCGCTTCCTGGAATGGCAGTACAAACCTGGGCAACGGCTCGAGCTGCGAGTACCCGTCGAGCACTGGACCGCCCGCATCGTACTACCGGTCGGCGCAGTCGTCGACGAAGGGGCCGAGATGTACGTTTATCGTCAGAACGGCGACCATTTCGACCGCGTACCGGTCCACGTCGAATACCGCGACCGAGACTCGGTCGTCGTAGCGAATGACGGCTCACTGTTCCCCGGCGACATCCTAGCCGCCGCTGGCGCGTATCAAATTCACCTCGCGCTCAAGAACAAAGCCGGCGGCGGCATCGACCCCCACGCCGGACATAACCACTAGCGGACAAGCCGTGGGCAGTGGGCGGAGAGCAGAGGGCCAGAAAAATGCCAAGAGAAACATCTATCGGAGCGCTCCACATCGTTTAGGAAAGGGCTCGCATGTTTCGATTTGAGAAAATTGACGTGTGGCGACAAGCCATCAATTTTGCCGACTTAATTTACGACATCTCGCGCTCCTTTCCGCGTGAGGAACAGTTCGGATTGACTTCCCAAGTGAGACGTGCAGCGGTTTCGATTTCCTCCAACGTCGCCGAGGGAACAAGTCGCTCATCGGATAGAGATTTCTTACGCTTTGTTGAGATCGCCTACGGGTCACTGAGGGAAGTCGTCTCACAGGCTCACAGCGCGACAAACCAAAATATGGTCGAAAAGGCAGGTTTCAAACAGATTCGCGACACTGCTGAAGAACTCGCCAAGAAACTTAGTGCATTGTGAAACACGTTGTTGGGGCCGCAATAGAACTTCTGGCCCTCCGCTCTCCGCCCTCTGCTCTCCGCTGTTCCCATGCTCAACGCCGTCATCCGATTTTCGCTACAGAATCGCCTTCTCGTGGCGGCTGTTTCTGTGTTTTTGGTTGTCTACGGTGGCTGGCAGGCCTATCGTCTGCCGATCGACGTGTTTCCCGATCTCAATCGGCCCCGCGTTGTGATCATGACCGAAGCGCCGGGCATGGCGCCCGAAGAGGTGGAAACGTTGATTTCTTTTCCCTTGGAGACAGCCCTGAACGGAGCCACCGGCGTCGAGGACGTGCGCAGCTCCTCTGGGGTGGGGCTCTCGGTCATCTATGTTGAGTTTGGCTGGGGGACCAACATTTACAACGATCGCCAGATCGTCAACGAACGGGTTGCCTTGGTCGCCGATCAACTACCTGAGGTGGCGAAACCACAGCTCGCTCCGATTTCCTCGATCATGGGGCAAATCCAGATCGTCGGCATGTACAGCGTCAACGACAAGACACCTCCGATGGAGCTGCGGACGCTGGCCGATTGGGTCGTCCGCCAGCGGCTGTTGACAATTCCCGGCGTTTCGCAAGTGATCGTGATGGGTGGCGAGCGGAAGCAGTTCCAAGTGCTCGTCGACCCCAATCAATTGTTGCGCTTCGGCGTCACGCTGGAGGAAGTCAAAACCGCGCTCCGCGAGAGCAACCAGAATACCGCCGGCGGATACCTCGTTGACCAGGGCCCCAGCGAATTCCTCGTGCGATCGCTGGGCCGAATTCGGACCGTCGAAGAATTCCGCCGGATTGTCGTTACTCACCGCGATGGACAGTCGATCCGACTTGACCAGGTGGCCAACGTCGTGGAAGGGCCGCAGGTCAAGCGCGGCGACAGCACGGCATTCGTACGCACCGAAAATGGAGCCTTCGAAGGGGGCCCCGCTGTGGTGCTGACCATTACCAAACAGCCGAACGGCGACACAAGGCTGGTCACCGACGCCGTCACCAAGGCCCTGGATGAACTGAAGACCTCGCTGCCGTCCGACGTCCGCATTCTCCCCCATCTCTACGAGCAAAAGACGTTTATCGATCTGGCGATTGACAACGTGCTGGAAGCGCTGCGCGACGGCGGCATCTTGGTCGTCGTCATCCTCTTTGTATTCTTGCTGAATCTGCGTACGACCTTCATCACGCTCACGGCAATCCCGCTCTCGATCGTGATGACCGCGCTGGTTTTTACCGGGTTTGGCCTGTCGATCAACACCATGACACTGGGCGGGCTAGCGGTGGCGATCGGCGAGTTGGTCGATGATGCGATCGTCGACGTGGAAAATATCTTCCGGCGATTGCGCGAGAACCGACACAGCGCACATCCCAAGCCGCCGCTACAAGTCGTATACCAGGCCAGTTGTGAAGTCCGCAATTCGATCGTGTTCAGCACGATGATCGTCGTGCTGGTGTTTGTGCCGTTGTTCGCCCTCTCCGGCATGGAAGGGCAGCTCTTCCGGCCGCTCGGCGTGGCCTACATCGTGTCCATCCTGGCTTCGCTGGTGGTGTCGCTGACCGTAACCCCGGTGCTTTCCTATTGGTTGCTGGGGTACGCGAAACTTGTCGAGCGCGACCAGGATAGCATCGTGCTGCGCGGGCTGAAGTGGGTCGCCGAACGAGTCATTCGTTTTAGTCTGCGCTGGCCCCTCTTGAACCTGATGGTCACGTTGGCGATGGTCGGCGTCGCCGTGATTGCGCTCTTGCGGCTCGACCGGGACTTCTTGCCCCCCTTTAACGAAGGAGCGGTCCAAGTCAACGTCTTGCTGCCACCGGGGTCCTCCCTGAAAGAATCTAATAAAGTTTCCTCTCAGGTGGAGAAGCGACTTCAACAAATTGGCGATATCCAAGCGTTTGTCCGCAAGACAGGCCGGGCCGAGCTCGACGAACATGCCGAGGGCGTCAACGTTTCCGAGATTGTCGCCACGATTCGTCCCGATTCTGAGAACTCGCGCGAAGAGGTGATAGATGAGATCAGCGAGGCGCTGGCCGACATCCCTGGCATTGTGACCGCCGTCGAGCAACCGCTCGCTCATCTCATCTCCCACATGCTCTCCGGCGTAAAAGCCCAGGTGGCTATCAAGCTCTACGGCGACGACCTCGACGCGCTCCGCCGAGAAGCCAACAAAATGAAAGCCGACATCTCCGAGATTCCGGGCGTGCGAGACCTGCAAGTTGAGCAGCAGGTGAACATTCCTCAGCTCCGAATTGAAGCCGACGGCAACAAGTTGGAACAGTTTGGCCTGCGACGGCTGGCTGTGAACGAATTTGTCGAAACGGCGATGCAGGGCGAAGTGGTTTCCCAGGTTCTCGACGGACAACGGACCTTCGACTTAGTTGTGAGGCTCGACGAGAATTACCGGGAAGATCTCGACGCACTGAAACGCCTCGTGATCGAGGTTCCATCGGGCGGCACCGTGAAGCTCGAAGACGTGGCTCGCATCTACAAAGCCGGGGGACCGAACACAGTCAATCGCGAACAGGTTCGTCGGCGGATCGTCGTGCAATGCAATGTCTCGGAGCGAGGCTTGGTCGACGTGGTGCATGACATAAAAGAACGGCTCCGACCCATCGAAGCGGCACTGCCCACGGGTTACTTTATCGAATATGGCGGGCAGTTTGAAAGCCAGCAATCGGCCTCGCGGACAATCGGGGTGTTGTTCCTGGCGTCGCTCGTCGGCATTTTCCTGGTGCTGTTCACCATGTTCCACTCGATCAACCTGTCGCTCCAAGTGATGGCCGCGCTGCCGATGGCTTTCATCGGCGCGGTCGCTGCTTTGGTGCTCACCGGGCAAACGCTCACGATCGCGGCGATGGTCGGCTTTATCGCGCTGGTGGGCGTGGCCTCGCGCAACGGCATTCTGCTCTTGAACCACTATCTCCACCTCGTGAAGTACGAGGGCGAAAGTTGGACCAAGGACATGATCGTCCGGGGCGGGCTCGAGCGGCTGGCCCCCGTGCTAATGACCGCGCTCACCGCCGGCATCGCGCTCGTGCCATTAACGCTCGCGGCTGGTGAGCCGGGCAAGGAAATTCTCTACCCCGTGGCCACCGTGATCGTCGGCGGGTTGATCAGCTCGACGCTGCTCGATTTCTTCGTCCACCCGGCGCTGTTCTGGACACTCGGCCTCGGCTCGGCCCGCCGAGTCGTGGCGTCCAAAGAGCAGAATATTCCGCTGATCGACGAATCGGAGCAGAACTGACGGCCTATGCAAGGTTCGATTTGTTAAACTGGTTTGCACTCAACAGTCGTTGCAAAAGTCTAGAATTCAATCATAGGAGACCTTCCCATGTACCGCCTGATTTTACTTTCCATCGCCTTGGCTCTCGCGGGTTGCAACAGCCAGTCTGCTCCGCCTACGGCCAATGCCGAGCACGATGAACATGCACACGAAAGCGTCGGACCACACGGCGGCGTGATCATCGAACTCGGCGAGTACCATGCGGAGCTGGTACACGACGACGCGGCCAGCACGGTGACGGTGTATGTGCTCGACGGCGCCATGGAACAGAGCGTGCCGGTCGACGCCAAGGAAGCAATGATCAACATCACCCGCGAAGGTCGCGGCGAGCAGTTCCCCTTGGCCGCCGATCCGCTGGAGGGTGAGGAAGAAGGTTGGTCTTCGCGGTTCGTCTCGTCGGAGGCAGAACTGGGCGAAGAGCTCGACCATCCCGGCGTCGCCGCCGTATTCGTCGTCTCGATCAACGGCAAGCAACATCGCGGCTTGATCGAACATGAGCACGACCACGATCACGATCACGGCCACGATCACTAACGGAGCAGGCGGGAGGGCGAGGCTCCCGCCGAGCCAGCGAAAACCTAATGCCCCAACCGACGTCCCAAGCCTTTCGCATCACCGGCCTCGACTGCGCCGAAGAAGTGGCCGTGCTCAAGCGCGAAGTCGGGCCGGTGGTCGGCGGCGAAGAGCGGCTCGCGTTTGATATCCTCAACGCCCGGATGATTGTCAGCGCCGCGCCCGACGGTGTGCCTGAGCGGGCGATTGTCGACGCAGTACGTCGGGCTGGGCTCGGCGCAGAACCGGTCGACGGCGCGCTGCCGATCGTGGTGTCGCCACCTACTTTCTGGCAACAACGCGGCCGGCTCGTACTCACGACCCTCAGCGGATTGGCCCTCGCCGCGGCAATGATCGCGCAGTACGCTGCGGCTCATGCCAACATTGCCCGCGGGCTGTTTGGCGTCGCCATTTTCTCCAGCATCTGGCTCGTGATTCCCAAAGCCTGGGGCGCCGTCCGCCGGCGGCAGCCCGATATGAATCTGCTGATGACGGTCGCCGTCGTTGGTGCCGTCGTCATCAGTGAGTGGTTCGAAGCGGCTGCGGTGGCGTTCCTGTTTTCCGTCTCGCTGCTGTTGGAGTCGTGGAGCGTCGGACGTGCCCGCCGGGCCATCGCCGCGCTGATGGACCTCGCCCCACCCACCGCCTGGCTGCTCGACGCCGATGGCTCTGCCCGACAAGTCGCGCCGCAAGAGGTAGCCATCGGTGCCGCGTTCCTCGTCAAGCCGGGCGAATGCATCCCGCTCGATGGCCGTGTGCTCGATGGCACGAGCGACATCAACCAGGCGCCCATCACCGGCGAAAGCGCCCCCGTTCCCAAAACACGCGGCAACGAGGTCTTCGCCGGTACGATCAACGGCGACGGTGCACTGCGGATCGAGTCCACCCGGCCCGCCAGCGACACCACGCTGGCCCGCATCATCCGGTTGGTTGGCGAAGCCCAATCCCGCCGCGGACCTTCCGAACAATGGGTCGAGCGGTTCGCCCGCGTCTACACGCCCGCCGTGATGCTGCTGGCGCTGGCGATCTTTCTCGTGCCACCACTGGTCTTTGGCGGGATGTGGGCCGACTGGTTCTACCGCGCGCTGGTGCTGCTGGTGATTGCCTGCCCTTGTGCGCTCGTGATCTCGACGCCCGTGAGCATCGTCGCCGGCATCGCCTCGGCCGCGCGGCAAGGCGTGCTTATCAAGGGGGGCGCGTTCCTCGAAGCACCGGCCCACCTTCGCGCCATCGCCTTCGACAAAACGGGCACGCTCACCGCCGGCCGGTCGCGCGTCGTCGAAGTCGTTCCCTTGAGCGGCCACGACGAACGCGAACTGATCGAACGAGCCGCCGCCATGGAGCAGCATTCCGAACATCCCATCGCCCGGGCCGTGCTCGACTACGCCGAGACGCACCACTTCATCCCCGCCCCGGCCGACGACTTTCAAGTCCTCCCAGGCAAGGGCGCGCGGGCGACCTTCAACGGCCGCGAATTTTGGCTCGGCTCGCACCGCTACCTCGAACAGCGCGGCCAGGAGACGCCCGACATTCACGCGCGGCTCGAAGCGATGTCGGGCCAAGGGCGCACCGTCGTCGTCGTCGGCAACACGACCCACGTCTGCGGGCTGATCGCGCTGGCCGACGAGGTCCG
>JBGSUJ010000178.1:0-4361 GCA_041753435.1 Pirellulales bacterium
ACGCCAGCTTGAGCTGTTGGATCCCGCAACTCTCCCTCCCTGGCCAAATCTTCCCACTTGCATTTGGCCGCGCGCAAGTATATATACACCCGTACATATTTTCAAACCCGCGCCTCCCTGCCTCCACTGCTTCCCGGTCCCTCCCGCCGCCGAGCCACGCCACCGCTCTGCGCCCAGGCGACCAATCAATTCCTGGTTGAGACGAAAGCGGCCCCAGCCACCCCAAAAAAACCTGGAAACTTGTCCCCTTCCGAGAAATACGCACCGCGCCACGTCCTTCTTGAGATTCCCGGCCTCGAAAACCCCCCACCCGCTCCGACCTCTGCTTGCTATCACTACCATTACGACAAATCGTGATTGCCGTTGACCCGAGCGTTCAAGCTCCTATAATCCCGCCGCTTTCTGTCAGTTCGGATACTTCGATAGCATGTTCGAGAAACGTGACGCAGCCAAACTATTGGGCTGCAAGTAACGATTCGGTAAACGTTGCAGCCCCCAATTGCCGAACAATGGATCAAAGGACCTTATACGTCAAACTCGTACAGGCATCGTCTTCGAGCGTCCCGCCCTACGTTTGAGCCGATCAGGGGGCCCCGACTCATCATGAAAACTCGTAACACCAAGATCGTGTCGATCGTCCTGATCGCCATCGGAGCCGTTGGATGCCAATCCGGCCCGCGCTGGGCACAAGCCCCGTCGCGACTGGCTTGGTGGAAGAAAGATGCTCCTGCCGCAGACTCCTCGCTCGTTGCCCGCTCTGCCGAGGGTGGTGTCGAGGTTCCCGATCCGACTGCGCCGGTGCTGCCATCCACCGTAGCTACGCCACAAACGCTCGCAGCAGCTAGCATGCCCCCCTCCGCCAATTCGGTAGGGGCGGCGCCGGCGGTTTCTAGCATCCCTGCCACGTCAGCTGCTACGATTGCCGCTGCCCCGACTGCCACCTATCCGACCTCGACCCCGACACCCATCGTATCGCCAAACTCGGCGACCCCTCCGCCTCCGGCCACTCTGCCGTCTGCCATCGCTCAGGTTGGTCCTTACGACCCGAAAGCGTTTCAGACCGCGACAGTCGCCCAGTCTGAAAACTCGTTCTCCAATCCGTCCGCTAGCGATGAAGATCGCTATGGTCTTGCCGCATCTGATCGTTATGCGGCGGCACCTGTCACCGCAGTCGCACCGACCACAAGGGCCTCGAATGCCGCGCCTGGGACCACAGCCGCAGAGGCGTCTGCGAGTTCCGACGACCGTTATGCCTACAATCCGCCCTCCACGATGCCAGGCTATGCGACCAGCAGCGGAGGCGATCGCTATTCCGTGACACCGGTTGCCCCGGCAGCAATGCCCGTCACCAATTCGACCGTGCCGACTGCTGCACCAGTCGCCGTGCCGGTGACCGTGCCGATTGGCCCGCAATCGAGTACGCAGTCCGCTGCGGCCGATATTGTCGCGGCAGCCACCGTCCGAATCGAAGGCGCCGCCGGCCAATATCGCCCCGGTGGGACCTCCACTTACACGGGTACGCTGCCCACGCCCATCGAAGTTGCTGCACGGCCAAGCGCACCGGCAACCACGTCCGCGCCATTGCCGACCAGTTTTCCGACTGTCCCGGCAGGTACCAGCTCAAGCCAGCGGTATTGAAAAGTCGCCCAGGCCAAAGCCTGTCGATAAAACCGCAAAAGACGGCCATCGCCTTTCACAGGTGAAGGCCTCACCAGCCCATCACCATGTTCGATTCCACAACCTTCCGTGCTTGCTCGAGATCGACGCCCGTCTCGTGCATGTAAAGCCGGATCGCATGGACTTTGTCCCCCTCGGCCTTCGACAAACAGTCACGCGCCGTGGTACAAGGATCCATTTTGCCGGAGATGCCCAGCGCACCCTTGGAAATCACCCACGTGTCGCGCGGGCGCTTGGTTAAACGCAAGACGTTCTCTTGCGGATAGGCTTCGACCACCACCGCCGAAGCGGCATCCCCATCTTTGGCCCACGTAATTAAAATATGATTTTCAGTTTCAACTTCGAATAGTGGCATCTCACGCTCCTTTCAATCCAGTTTCATCGCGCTGCAACTCGAGAACTCGCCGCAGAGAACTGGGCCTGTCTCGGACGCCTGGCAATCGCCAAAGATTATCGTAAGAGAGACCCTTACCCCACGTCAACTCGGCAGAACGAGAAGTCGAATTTCGCCGTCAAGCTGCCGTGGGAGAACATCCTGCCGAACGCGCCATTCCGCACGAACGTCAGCCCCTCCCCAGCCCACTCAACTCGCTGCCGCAGCGGCCGCCGAAAGCATGAAGTCCCCGGCCCCGTCCAACGGCGGGATGCCCGACAGCACCGTCGCCGGCAAGGTCGATTCCATCGGCCGGGGCGATTCGAGTGCATGGTGCTCGCGGATGTGAGATCCCGTATGCACAAATTGACGATTTCCACCGGCAGCCTTCGCGCTGTAGAACGCCGAGTCGGCCCGTCCCAACAACGATCGCGCGTCGTCGCCCGCCTGAGATTCGGCGATACCCGAACTTACCGTTTCAGCCAGTTGTTCCACCGCCTGCCGTTGCAATCGTTCGCCAAACACACACGCTCCAGCAAGCCTCGTTTGCGGCATGACCACCACAAACTCGTTGCTGCTATAACGAGCCACGTAGTCGCTTTCCCGCATGCAAGATTCAATCAACCGCGCGAATGCAGGCAGTGGCGATTTGCTAACTGGCTCGTCGCCACAGTCCTCCGCGGATGAATCTCGGTCGATGCTCACCAGTTCCACAGAAAAATTGCCACCCGTCCGCTCCGCTGCTGACAGCAACACTTCGAGCCTGGCTTCCAGCGCTCGGGCGTTGCCCACGCCCGTGAGCCGATCGATACGATCGTGGGTAAATGTCTCCAGCGAGTCGGACTGTTGACGAATCGCATCGTAGGCCAATGACAATTGCTCCGCCAGTTCCATCGTGGGTAAGAGCATCGATTCGGCTTCGTGACAGAGCTGCTTCCAGGTCGCATCATCGCGCGACTGCTGGGCCTCGCAGAGCCGCCGCCGAAATTTGGTCAGCCGGCCGTGATGGCTTGTTAATTCCTTACGCAGTTCGTCTGCAATTGACTCCAATTGCTGCGCGATGCCAGAAGCCCGATCGAGTTCCTGCTGCCGCTGGGCATTTTGGGTTGCCAGATCAGCTTGTCGGGTCCGCTTCCCGAGCAGATAGCCAATCAGCGAAACGGCTGCCAGCCCGGCCGTTGCTGGCAATCCTATTTCCATACCGTGATTCAACGTAAGTGCTAGGACTGGGGGGAGAATAGCCATGCCCATTTTTTACGCCTTTGGTTAATACTTGCTGCGCGAGCCAAAGCCCAGCATGCAGAGAAAACCCAACACCGCAACGACCGCCAACACCACCACCCACTCTTCGCGCGTGAGTCGATTAAACCAATCCCACATGTCGCCACGAAATTGGCCCGTTTGATCAAAGAATCGTTGAATGTAATCGGTCATCGTGGGGTGCTCCGGAATGACGTGTCGACACTTTTAAATTTAGGCCACAGCCATAGATCTAAAGGCAAATTGACCACTGGCTTCGATTTCGGTCAGGTCATGCGGACTATGCCGGTTCTAGGCAGCCTGCGGCACAGGGATGCGCTCATCTTGCCCTCCTCTGGCCTCTCCCTGGAACTCTTGTAGTTAAGCAGCTTGTCGCTCCTGGAGTGCCTTGCTATAGTTACAAATTCACCCCGGCGTCTCCCAGGCCTGCCAGGGAACGCCTCACGGCGCGGTAGCTCAATTGGTTAGAGTCCCGGACTGTCGATCCGGTGGTTGCGGGTTCGAGTCCCGTCCGCGTCGCTAACAAAAAAACTTTACCTAAAACTCCAATCGCTGGAAAAACTCCCGTAACTTCCATCCAGTGGATCGGCCCGAAGGCTTCCGAGTCCACTTCTTGATCGAGCTCCGCTCGTTGTGGAAGTTGGTTTAGCGACCGGACTTAGAAGCTGACGAGCGGTCCTCCCGATCGTAGTTAGGGAAGTCTTCCATAGCAGCCCTCAAACATGCCGAGAATGTGGAGGATCGGTCAGCCGAACTGCGTCGCGGTGTCCCGACTGCAGCGTGCAAAGGCCGAGCTTCTCGGCACCGCGTCTGCTGTTGAACCAGCTCGGCTGCCTCATGGCCGCGCTGCTGTTGCTGGCGGAATTGCTGGTGAGGTGAGGGGGCAGGATGCAGGATGCAGAGGTGTCACCTAATTCAAATTCGTAAACTACCAGCTCTGCTGGTGAGTACCCAATAGGCTCCGCCGTTCCCGGAGCATACAAAAGGATCCTCCTGAGGAAGGCCCCGAGGGGCACAGGAGGATCCCGAATGAAAGACTGGCGTAGCCAAT
>JBGSUJ010000179.1:0-19675 GCA_041753435.1 Pirellulales bacterium
GCTTTGACCGCGAGTGAGCTGCCCTGCGGCACGACGATCTGCCACACGCGACACCCCAGCCTCTCTGTCTGCCTGACGACCCTCAATAATGCCGCCCTCTCGATCCACCGTCTCCGTTCCGAGCCTAAACTTCCGGTCCGAGCCGCCGCCGACTACATGGCCTGGAATCCCGCACTCGGACTGAAAATACTCCATTCGAGACTGTGCAGTTCTCCTGGTTGCGATTCCAGATCGCAGCCTCAGACAGGTGTTCGTTCGGCAGCCAGGGCGTTAATCATCGTTTGCAATTGTCGTCGCACCTCGGCCATGATCGGGTCGCCTTCGACATCGCGGTCGCGCTCCGGGCCGACTGGGATCGCCTCGCCAACCTCAACGATCGCATGGAATGGTTTGTACTTTGCGGATGTGTCCGCAAAGTCTTCTTCCAGCCGCTCGACGGTTTCGATTACCCGCTCCGGTAGGTTTTTTTCGGGCAGGATGTAGTCGCGCGGGTAATGTGAGATTTGCTGTGCGTAGTAGATCGCCGCCAAGTCTCGCCAGCGACGCTCGCGCTCTTCTGTGGTTACCTTGCCAGAAACCATTTCGGCAAGAATCACCGTCCGCAACCGTTTGACGCGCGCGATCACACCGCCCGATGCATCTTTCAGCTTCCATTCGCCCTCGACACGCGTGAGTACTACATCGATCAAATGTTCCGCCCGATCATACGGATCTCCCACTTGGGCATCGCCAAGATATTCGATCTCCTTGAGGGCCAAGAAGGCGTCGCCCAGCTTGGCAATTCGCCGTACAAGCGGCTTGTGGTGCTGCGGCTGCCAGGCCAGTCGGGTTTCGAGCGCATCGAGTGTGGGAGCGATCGATTCGGCCACATCCCCTTGGAAGGCATAGCGAATTGCCACCGGGTGAACGACTACCTCACGCAAACTCCCCATTTTTTTCAGCCGTTTTGCCGCTTGACGCGCCATAAACGAAGGGCCGTCCATCATTTCATTCACGAGGTCGTTGTGCTTGGTGATAGCTCCTTCGGGAAACATAATCAACGGCCGCTTCCCTTGAACTAAAATATCGATCGCCGTATCGAGCGCTTTGCGATCGTTCCCCTCGCGCAGCACGCTGAAAGCACCGAGCTTGCGAATAATAAAGGTTTGAAACCAACTGACTTTGAAGAGGTGCCAACTTGCCATCGCGAACAGATACGAATTCGCCTCTAACGCCATCACACCCAACACCATCGGATCGGAAAGACGGCAATGGTTGGGCGCCAGCATGATGCTCTTACCGGCGGCCAGTGACGCCCGCAACCGCTCGACATGGCGGCTCTCGACCGCAGAGACCCCATAGGCCTTGCGCAGATGGCGGCGGACGTAGAAACGCAAAACATGCGGCCCCCAGTTGGAGTAGTCGGGGGGCACAAATTCGTAGGGTTTATCGAAAATTACAGGAAGCATGATCGGATGCCGATGGATCTTACCCAGTCGTCACAGCCCGCCGGCAGACCGGCGAACGGTGCCAGCATACCCAACTCGCCCGGTCTGTCGCCAGGGCAAACGGATGGTCGGGGCCGAATCGAATGAGTGCCGGCCAGCTGCTTGCGTCGATATTGAAAATAGCTGTGTTGGTGTAACTGGTGTGAGAACAAGATGGCAGTAAACCGCAAACCGATCAAGCCTCGCCGCGTGGCCGCCGCGGAAAACGCCGCCCGCTGGCGCGAGCTATTTGTGCGTTATCTGCGTAGCGAATGCCATCTCGCCGAGAACACGGTGCAAGCTTACGACCGCGACTTGCGGCGGTTTCTTGAGTGGCTGGGCTCACGCCGAATCGAAGGGCTGACGATCTCTGATCTCGCTGGTTACCCTGCTTGGCTTGCCCAACAAGAGCTGGCGCCGGGCAGCATTAGTCGGCACGTGGTCTCTTTGAAAGTGTTTTTCCGCTACTTGCAGCTCGAGAGCATCCTCACCGAGAATCAAGCCGAGTTACTTGGTTCGCAAAAACTGTGGCAACGCGTACCGACCGTATTGTCACCAGATGAAATTGACGCCCTGCTTACCACCCCCAAACCACCTCAACCCTGGCCGCGCCGCGATCGAGCGATGCTCGAAATGCTATATGCCACAGGCTGCCGCGTTTCCGAGTTATCAATGCTCCAGCTGCGCGAT
This sequence comes from Pirellulales bacterium, assembly GCA_041753435.1. Classification (GTDB taxonomy): domain Bacteria; phylum Planctomycetota; class Planctomycetia; order Pirellulales; family Lacipirellulaceae; genus DASYDU01. The sequence goes on from JBGSUJ010000179.1 coordinate 2,157, forward strand.
CTGCATTTCGCTGAGCGATATTGTCTTTGTCATGGCAAAGGCGACAAGCAGCGTTTGGTGCCACTCGGCAAGAAAGCCATCGCCGCTGTGAACGACTACTTACAATATGAGCGACCAAAGCTTGCGGCCCGCCAGCCCGCGCCGCCCGTGTTTCTCTTGCTTTCCTCGCGCGGCGGCCGGCTCCGCCGCGAGCGGATCTGGGAACTGATCAAGCGGTACGCCAAACAAGTTGGTTGCCCTAGTGAACTAAGTCCCCATTCGATGCGCCACAGCTTCGCCACCCACTTACTAGCCGGCGGAGCCGACCTACGGCAAGTTCAAGAAATGCTTGGCCACGCCAGCATTGCCACGACTCAAATCTACACGCACGTGGATCACTCACGTCTCAAACAAGTCCATGCCAAGTATCATCCGCGAGCTTAGCAGTCAGCCACTTACTTAAGAGATCACGAGGCGGAGAAAGCAAACAGTGCGATTCTATTCCCTGCTCATTGCTCCTGGCTCCGAGCTTTTGGGCGGTGTGAATTTGATTCGCTCAATCAGTTTATGGGGTCGGCCGTCTTCGATGTATCCCGTTACTGCGGTGATGGCCCGAACTACGTAGTCGTAGTTCAGATTGTAGTCAGCGTCGATCTCGACTTCCTGTTCGTCGGCCGCAGCACCACCCTCGGCGACGACCTGGGTGCGAATGTAAGCCTGTAGTTGAGCAAAGGCGTCGCGTCCGTTGCCAAACGACCGGCCGGCGAGGTGCAAATCGGCCAATTCTCCCGTCGGGGCAGCTTTCAACACCAGTCGCAACGGTAAGATTTCACTCGGCTCCGCGGCCCGCGCGGCAGCCGCCGACGGCATCTGTACGTTGAAGTCGCCTTCCGGTAACACAATCTTGAAAGTGAACAGAAAAAACACATTGAGCAAAAATACGATGTCAATCATTGGTGTCATCGCAAGCTCGATCTTATCGTCACGTTCGCGATGGCGAATCTTCATACAGCCCCCCTACGGTTCGATCAGCGTCGACGCATCGCTCTGCTTGCCACGGAGTGCGAACATGTCGAAGCCGGCCTGCTGGCACATTTGGATGATTTCCTGCACCTTGCCGGTTTTAGCTCCGCGATCGGCCCGCACGACGACCGTCGTATCCGAAAGCTTCTTGTTGGGATACGCGCGGATGATCTGGGCCTCGCGCATTAACGCCGACTGTAATCCGATTTCGTCGAGCTCGTCACCCGCAAAGAGAATCGTGTCATCGGCAGTCATTTGCACGGTAAGCGGTTGGGCGTATGGTGCATCGGGAGGTCGGGCAAGTTCGCTGGCCGGCAGATTAATCCGCTGGTCCACGTCGACTTCCGAAAAATTCAGCACGAACAAGAAGAACGCGATCAACTGGAATGTGACGTCAATCATCGGCGTCATATCCATTTCGGCAGATGTCGCCACCTTGGAGCGCGTAATCCGCATGTTAACCCTTCTTCGGACCGACGTTCTGGAACCGCCGCATCAACCCTTCGCTTACCGTCCCCACTTCCAATACGAGACGCGCTACCCGGTTGCGAAGTATATTGAAAGCCGCGATCGACGGGATTGCCAGCCAGAGACCAACAAGGGTTGTCACCAAGGCGGTGGCGATTCCCTTAGCGAGTTCCGCTGGCTTTGGCGATACAGTCGACTGAGCAATCACATCAAAGGCCTGCACCATTCCATCCACTGTGCCCAGTAAGCCAAACATCGGGCTGATCGTGCCGATCAGCGCCAGGTAGCTCAGCAAATGATCAAGCCGCATTGCTTCTTCTTCGCCAACCTCCTGCATTGCTTCGATGGCGGGTTGATAGCCGGCAGACAAGCGCGACAACCCAGCCGAAAGCACCTTGCCCAACACCGACTCATCGTTACGAGCCAGTTCATACGCCTCTTGGTATTGTTTTGCTTCTAAGTGCCGTTCAAAACCTTCGATCAATCCGGGCGGAAGAATCTGATCGCGCCGTGCGACAAGTACGTTCATCACAAACACAGCAACCAGCGAAAACGAGAGCCCTAAGAATATCAAACTGTAAACCGGCCCCAAAGCTTCGTAGAGCCAGGCCAGATAACTTCGCCGTCGGGGAGTGGCTAGCGTCGCAGGTGCAACCGGAGCCTGATCAAAGGCCAAGTCTTCGACGACTACCTCATCGTCGGGAACTACATCGTCTTGTGCCGCCGCGCGCGGCGCGACGACAACTACCAACGATAAGGCACCGAAGCAGCCTAAAAACAGAAACATTCCGAACCGTCGTCCAACAGTATGGGCAACGAGGGAAGTAAGCATTCCCATTGCATTCTCCGAAGTAAATTATCAAGAACACGTCGGACAATTCGACGAGACTCTCAAGCAATTAGCTCGATTCTACGACCGCTGCTTCCCGGCGTAAACGTGGAAGGGCTTATCGAGAGCGGCCTTTCTTTTAGTCAAAAGGTGGAAGATGCACTCTATGTGGATCAAGTAATCTGGGAAGCTGGGCAGAATGTGTTTGATTTGCGGTCCTGAAGGTGCTCCGTCACTCTTGCTTGACCCAGCGGGTATCGCCGTAGCGATCTCTAAGCGTTTGCCGTGCTTCCCTCGCTCGAGCAGTTTGCCCGACAGAATCCCAGAGTGTTGCTAAGTGAGAAAGGGCTTCTGCATGGGCCTCCGGCACGGTGTTATAAAGCACATCAACATGCAAATACGCGAGCAGAGCGTCTTTGGTACGGCCTGCCTTTTCATAGCTATCGCCGAGTGCATTATAGGCCCGGGCCTGCAATTCTTTTTGTTCCGGGTCAGCATCATTGATCAACTGTTCGATCAGGCCGACCGCTTGGTTCAATTCGTCAGTTTCAGATAAGCTCTCGGCCTTTCCGAGCGTGGCTGAGAGTTTTTGCTCTTTAGCTGCGGGGCCATCCTCACTCGAGGCAAGCACTGCGTCGAATACGTTGATCGCTTGCGGATGTTTTCCTTGCGCCTGTAGAGTGCGCCCCAGTAATACGCTAGCCCGCAGTTTATAATCAGGCCAAGGAGCTTTCGCTAGCTCCGCGTATTGGTTCTGTGCTGCCGCATATTTGTCACTTGCCATCAACAAATCGCCGATTGTCTCTACGGCTTCCAAATAATGGAAATTCTGCGGATGACGACGAACAAACTCATTGAGCGTCCGGCCGGCATCCGTCACCGTTCCTGTGCCTTGAAGTGCTTGCTTGGCGGCGCAATAGGCAAGCAAGAATTCGATGTCTTCTCGGATGAGATCGCGCTTCACGCCAGTTAATTCAATTTGCTTTAACCGATCGAGCGCCGTTACATAACCACCGTTATTTGCGTTCAAGCGGGCCTGAGTCAACTCTGGCGGCTCTTGATCGAAGATAATGCTGCGAATCTGGTTGACTGGAATCTTTATTGTGCCAGCCGTCCCCTTGTCGAGAGCAATTTCCAGCGGGGTCGTACTAATTATTTCGCCAGCCTCCGAGCCGGAAGTCGTACGTAGGCGATCGGTATATTTAGCCAGGCTGGCTGTTGGCAGTATCGCTAATACCGCGACCGCAGCAAGCGACCATGTTCGATATGTAATCACCATCGACTCTCTCACCATGTTTGTTTATCGATCTGCTGGGCAACGTCAACCCACGCACAGCGCTAGATTGCGATTCAAAACGTCACATTTTTGCGGCGGAAAACTCTTTTAAGCCGGTGGGTGATTCACCAGACGATTTTTGAATCTGGCGGAGCAAAAATTCAAACTGGCCGCGCCAATTTTCACCCCCAAGTTCTGGGTACAATTGCAGCATCGAGCGGACGCTTTGCTTGGCTGTGGCCAGATGTTTCTTGCGGGCCTCGCCCTGACTCTTGATACCAATCAAATACCGGCAACGGGCAGCTTCTAAGCGGGCATGGAAGAATACATCCTTGTACTTTGGATCTGATCGGGCCGCCCGCTCGGCCACCAGCGCGAGCTTTAGCCAGCCCCAAAAACGATTTTTACCTGTTGACCTTACCTGAAATCCACCGTGAATAGCTCGCTCAAGTTTCTTGATTCCTCCACTTGCTTCGCCCCACCGCTGATAGGTTTGCGCTGCCGCCTGCTGAACGGCCAATTGTGACTCCTGCTCTGCAAGCACTATCGAAAATGCGTCGAGTGCCTTTTGATATCCGCCCAGCTCGCGATAGCATTCGCCGAGCTGCTTCTGGACGGCCATCATGGCTGCCGGCTGCGGAAGTGAACCTGGATCGTTCGCTCCCTCTACTGCCAAACTCTCAAACAGATCGTGGGCTTTGTCGAAATATCGTTTCGGAATTGACGAAGTCGAGGATTTCTCTTGTTGCAGACTCGCCCCGAGGGAGTAGTAAGTCTGTGCGATCCAAAAGCGGGTAGACCAGTTGCCCTTGGCCTGCCCGTCGGCAATGCGATCGAGAAACTCGCCAAGAGCAAGACTTAAATTAGCAGCTTCGTTTTCGCGCCCAGACGCGCGCAATTGCTCTAATTGCTCGTGGAGCGACTTGGCCAGCGAAACATAGACCCGCATCAAATGCTCGCTTTGGCCCTCATCTATAGCCGCAATTGTAGTTTCTAGCCCTTTCAAGGCCTTGATAGCGCTGGGGATGTTCGGTGGGCTGACCGATACATACGCCCGCAGAGCCGCCTTGTACGTTTCAGCAATGTATTCGGGCCGAGTAGCCGCGATGTGTCTTTCTCGCACGAGCATTAATGGCCCAATTTGTTTTTCTTCCAGGAGCGCAATCGCCTCGGCATACTTTTCATCGCTTAAGAGCGACTGCGCCAAATACAAACTGGAGGTGGCGAAAATTGGGGTCATTCGCCTCGATTTGCGAGCGGCCTCCACCCCATTTTGCATCAACTTGATCGAGTCGTCTCGGAGCGTCTGCAACTCCGCCGCACTCGAACCTGCTTGTTGCGATAGCTCCAGGTAGCGTCCCCACATTGCATTACCGAGTTGAGCTTCGAATGCTGGCCGTGATGCGGCAGCAATTTCATCAAGTAGTCCCTTCGCTTCGTCGATGCGATTAGCCTGGATCGCGTAGTTCACTAGTACGCGATACGCCGTTTCGGCCGTGGGCGTTCCAGGCCAGCGTCGCGTCATGAACTCGGCCAACTCGGCCATCTTACGAGCCTCAAATTCCGTATCAGTCCGCTGGTCGCTCCGTTGGGCCGCCTCTTGCTGCAACCGTTCAAACGACGCCAGCGCTAGCTTCGCAGCCGCGGCAGCGGCTGGATGCTCCGGATATCGCTGGGCCAAAAAGCTGCCGAGGATTGCAGCTTGATAATAATCGCCAGCCTCCCAATCTAGCCAACAAAGAAAGTAGCGAACTTCATTGAGCTGATCGCGATCCGTTTCATCCTTCGCGAGTGACAAGGCGATGCGAAAGTTTCTCCGCGCCACTTCCAAGCCCTGCTCCGCTTGAAGTCGCAATTGCGGAATGGCAGCCGGATTGTTTTTCGATGCCGATGGGATCGCCATCTTGGCTGCATTGAGGGACGTCATCGCATCCTTCCCCGCGGAGTACGCGTTAGAAAAGTCGCGTGGGAGTTCACTAGCGAGCCGCTCATTTGATCCCAGCATCGCCAATGCAGCGCGGGCTGAGTTTTGATTTTGATTGGGTTCCTCAGCCACAAGACGGTAGGCATCGCGAGCTGACGACAACAACTTGCGTTTTTTGCTCGGCTTCGTGTCAGAGGACTCGGCCTTAGTCCGCAGTGCCTGGGCCAACTCATACCTTACCAAGAGCCACTCCGGCATTGTTGCCTCCTCACCCTGTATCGCTTTAAGCCAGCCTGTTAAATTTGCAATGGCCGCGTCGTGCTTATTTTGTGCCATCAGGCATTGGGCCTGGTAAGCATACGCACTGGCGATAAGTTTGCGGAACGCAGGATGGACGCTCGACTGCAAGATTAATTCTTCGTAGCAACCTAGAGCTCGCTGATAATCTCCGATGGCTTGGTAACAGCGCCCCTCGTACAAACGTGCATGAAAGCCGATCAGCCAGCGAGAATACTTCTCGTATAAGTCCGCCAGAATTTTCGCCGTCGTGCGATTCTGCTCCATGAATTCTTTGCTGTCCGTCGGATATGTAGTCGCGGCTTCAAACTGAGCTTGAGCGGCAAGCATACCCACCTGTGCTACTCTAGCGCGGAATTCCTGCCGCTGGGCAATTAGCTCGCCTTGTGTTTTGGGGTCGAGCGTCTTGGGCATGCGATCGAGAGCCGCTGAGTAGAATTGTTCTGCCTGGCGGAAACGAGGTTGGGCATCCGCAAGTAACTCACGCGCCTTGCGTAGCATCTTCTTGCGCTGTTCGACATAAGTTGGTTCGTCTGGCAAATCAGCCGCTTGAGCCAGCAACTGCATAGCTTGGTCGACAAGTACATTGGAAAGTTCCACCAGTGCGTCGGCAGTCGCTGGACTATCAGACTGTGCCGTCGCAAATTGATTGAGCTCCCTCCAAGCTTCGGAGAGAAGAGTTGCTCGTTGATCGATGTCGGGCGTTTGCCGCGCCTGAGCAATCAAAGTCACGCCTCGGTGATAGGGTATTCGCTCGCGGAACTCAGCATTTGTGAGACTGCTGGATTCCATTTGTAAGAGATAGTCGAGTGCCAGGCCGTGCAATCCGCGCTCCTGCAAACCCTTGAGAAATTCTTCCGCTTGCTCGCGGGCATCTGAAGTCGGGGCGAGCAAAAACAAGACGATCCCGCAAGCCAAGACGGGCATACAGCTAGCGCAGAGATAAGTTTGCATGCGCTGGATTGTTGGTTCACTCATCACGCAAGTAGGCGGATCCGACCGGCAGAAACAAAAGCTCATCGTTGACGACCAACCCCAAACTATATTCTAACTGTGTTGGGCATAAATCGTCACGTCTCGGCCGAGAAATGCGGCTAACGAGTCGAATTCTTGCTGGTGGACGCTTCGTTGGGACGGAGTTTACCAGTGCAAACTCGCCTGGAAGCCCGCTGATCGGTATCATCCCTAGAACCGAAACTTTCGCCTGGCGCAACAGCGAGAGCAAACTCATTCGCGCCATGAATCCACTTGGCAAAGGCACAGCCCGCAGAGCTTTATCAAGCCAACGATTTGCTGTGTTCGAGGGCAAGTGGTTATCCAGTCTATCAGGCTCGATCAACATTGCCATTTTCGGCAAAGTGGCTACGAATCCAAGTGCGTTAGCTCAACGCAGATTTTGTCCGTGTCGAATCGAATATCGCCGACAACCTGTCGTTATCTTTTTGTGAGCGAAGCAGAACGCAGATCTTTTCGCAACCGCTGCCGCGCCCGGCTAACGCGCGACAGAACCGTTCCCAACGGAACTCCCAGCGCGTCCGCGGTTTCTTGATGCGTTAGCTCGCCAACAACCACAAGCAGCAGCGATTCCCGAAGCTCATCCGGCAATGCCGCAAGAGCGTGTTGCATTTCATCGGTATAGCCGTCTGCAGTCGGATCGATTCCATGGATTGCTACATCGATCAATCCATCCGTGGCTACCACGAAGCGCCGGCCCACACGACGCCATCGATCCATCACGCGACGACGGAGAATGGTGGCCAACCAAGCCCGCTGCCCGCGTCCCTGCTCAAATCTCTCGCGGCACGTCCAGGCACTGCGCAGAGTCTCCTGGACCACGTCCTCGGCATCGTGACACTCGCCGACCATTCGATAGGCGATAGCGTACAATGCCGCGGCGTGTTCGTGAATTAAGTCCGCGAACTCACCCCGCGTAAGTGCCACCCAAGCCTCTCCGTTAGCTGTTCCATGCGGTAGCTGGTGGCCCAAGCCGCTGTGCAATATAGCACGGTCGACCACTACCACCCAAGAATTCGACAAATGTTCGGTGAATATTCCCGAAGCGGAAATTTTTTCAGCCAGAGGTTCATTTGCTCGGGCTGGGTCAGATATCATGCTGGCCAGCGCGTGTGAGCTGAAAAGAAACTCCCGATCCATGCCGCCCAATTGTCGTAAATTCAAGCGAGTTATAGAATTACATTCAACCCATGAGGAATTCGAGACACTTCATGGTGTAATGATGGGAGGTATAGGTATATTCGTCGCCAGCACATTGGAATCCGACCTTGAGCGATGGCCGACCTTGTCAAGCGCGGTTCTGGATTCCTCGACGACATGTAGATTCTAACCTTTGTAAAATCCCTATTTCAAGCGGCACTGACGCACGTGGTTCGCCTTCGTTCCTCAAATCGCCCCACGGATCTCCTTGTACGCAGCTTTCGTCCGCGAGAGGTCTGGCGGCTGTTTACGATGTTGCTCTGCGCGGTAGTGGTCGGCCTATTGATTCGTAAACTTCAAGAACCCGCGACCGTTGCACCGAGAGATCCAATCAAGTCCCAAGCGGTCGAGCCGAATTCAGTAAAACTTGTAGAATTGCGGGGCGAACAGCGTGCCGATCCCGCGCAATTTCAAGAACTACTCCAGCTCTCGGGCTGGAATAAGGCTCGGTTTGCCCGCCTAAACGTCGACAGTCAACTCTCCGAAAAGCAGATACTAGAACTTCTCGAACTGCTGCGAAGACTGCAAACATTCGACGTTCCTCAACTCGCCGCTTGGGCACTCGCAGGAACATCAACGCGTGATTTATTTGCTGATCCCGGCCAGCATCTAGGAGAGTTAGCTCAACTTCGAGGGCGTGTAACTTCTTATCGTTCAGAAGAATTGACTTCCAAGTTAGCTGAACGATTGGAAATGTCGGTTTACTATGTATGCCAAATGCAACTTGATGAAGATGCCGGCGAAGCTACTATTCTGACTGCTCGCATCCCTGCCGCTTGGAAGAGCATTTCGTCGCTCAACGAGCCCAGTGCAGCGGTCGGTGTACTTGTAAAGGCGACCCCTGAGGCAAAAGGGTCACCGAACTTGTTGTTCCTAGCAAGTGAGATATCTTGGCATCCGCAGCAACGTAACAAACCCTTCGTTTCACTTGGCAAGGCGTTGCTCGGAGATTTGGGTGTAGATGTAGGGCTGTTCGACGGAGTGCGTCAACGTCGGCCAATCTCTAGTGCAGAGCGTGAATTGTTTTTTCAGATACTCGATGCCTCTGGACGCATCGGGGCGAACCAGCTTAATCGCCTCGCTGGCAACAATCTCAGTACCTTAGCCGGCGACTGGAAAGTTGAAGAGCATCGACTCAAGCAACTTATCGAAAACACACCTGGCGAAGCCAACCCAATTCATCGGCAACGCGTTCAACTTGCGCAGGAATTTCAAAATCGGGCTTACAAGGGCCTTTATAGCGTTGCCCCACTATTCAATTTACCAGAAGAGTTAGTCGGTGAGTTGTTTCTTTTCGAGGGCACTGCCCGTCGCGTCACACGCGTGGAAGTGGATGAGTTACCTAATGGCACAGCAAGCGATGTGGTGAACCGTTTTGGAATTCTTCATTATTATGAGATCGATATATTTACGGATGATTCGCAAAACAATCCGATCGTATTTTGTGTCCGCGAATTGCCGGCCGACTTTCCGATTGGAGACGGCCTGCATGAACACGTTCAAATCGCAGGGTTTTTCTTCAAGAGTTGGAGCTTTCGCAGCCACCGCGCCGATCTGTCCGAAACAGACGATGCTGCTGGCAGTTTTGATTTGCGCCAGTTTGCTCCACTCTTGATTGGCCGTGCACCGATTTGGATCGCGCCGCTTGATTCGCAAGCTAGCAGCAATGGCAGTTACTTGGCATGTATACTTTTCCTATTGCTCCTGGTAGCAGTTTGGACGGCCGGGATCTGGCTTGCTCGCAATGACCGACAGTTCCGCCGAGCAACGCTAGCGAAGAATTATTCGCTCCCGGACGGCGAATCGCTGAACGATCTAAACTTAGATCACAGCCCGAGCACGCGAGAGAACGAGTAAATAGAATAGAATGTTGTCGCAGCCCGGATATTTCGACTATGCATACTGCTCCTGACCCAGTCACAACTCTTGCTCCAGCCGTTTCGTCCAAACCGCACCCCTACCCTTTTTGGGCCCCGCGGTTCTGGCACGGGATGGGATTCGGCGCATGGTTTGGGCTCTTGGCGCGTAATCGGTTCGCGGTTTCGCCGAGTCGGATTCCAATGGCTCTGAGTATCACGAATACAACGATTCTGAACTCGTTCTCTAGTGTGTTCGACAAGCTGCTGTTTGGTCACCGAGTCAGGGTCGCGAAGCTCAACCAGCCGCCGGTATTCGTATTAGGTCATTGGCGGAGTGGCACCACGTTGCTCCACGAGTTATTGATTCTGGATAAGCAATTTACGTACCCCAACACGTTCGAGTGCTTCGCTCCGATGCATTTTTCGTGGACCGAATGGTTTGTTCCACCCTTGCTGCGGTTCCTGCTGCCATCGACACGTCCGATGGACAAGATGGAAGCGGGCTGGGACCGTCCCCAGGAGGACGAGTTCGCGCTTTGCAACATGGGTGTACCATCGCCCTATTTGGCCTGGGCTTTTCCGAGAAATGGGCCGGTATTTGATGAGTACCTTGATTTGGTCACTCTTTCCGAATCAGAGTTAAACTATTGGAAAAGCACCCTCTGGGAATTCGTTCATCGAGTGGCGACGATGCGTAATCGCAGGATTGTCTTGAAGTCGCCCACACACACAGCGCGAGTAAAGACCCTGCTGGAGATATTCCCCGACGCTCGGTTCGTCCACATCGTCCGCGATCCGCTCGCACTGTTCCCTTCGACCATGCGTCTCTGGACCACCTTGAGCCAGGTGCAGGGTTTGCAAACCGTTGCGGACGGGCTGCCTTGGGTAGAGCGACAAGTTCTGGATACTTTTGCCCGGATGTACGAGCGGTTCGAAAAAGATCGCCAATTGATCCCGGAAGGTCAGCTTGCCGAACTACACTACGAAGAGCTAATCGCCGATCCGGTGGGCCAGATGCGGAGCGTGTACGAGCAACTCAATTTTGAAGGCTACGAGAAGGTAAAGCCTGCGATTGAACAATATGCGGCAGAACACAGCGACTATCGCCAAGCTCGATACTCCCTTTCGCCGGCAACCACTGAACGAGTGCGACGGCATTGGGCTCCGTACTTCGAACGGTATGGCTATGCCCGCCGCACCAGCGACTCAGCGGCTTCCTAGTCAGCCGCATAGCCAGACGCAATTAGGCTGCACGAGGCGGGACTGGGACCTTCTTCCCCTTTAGTTGATAGACGTACGCCAGCACCTCAGCTACCGCAGCGTAGGAGTCCGCAGGTACAGGCTTGCCGATCTCAATATTCTTGTAGAGCAATTGGGCCAGCGGCTTGCGCTCAACGATCGGAATATTGTTCTCGAGCCCCAACCGGCGTATACGCTGAGCGAGTACCCCAGCCCCCTTGGCAACCACGATTGGCGCCGCCATGGTTGCTGGCTCGTACTGGATTGCGACTGCCAGCTCGGTTGGATTAGTGACTATCACGTCGGCCTTCGGCACCGACAGAGAGATGCGATTCATCACCATTTGTCGCTGGATGGCACGCCGACGAGCAGCCACCTGCGGATCACCTTGCAGTTCCTTCATTTCCTCGCGGACTTCCTGGTGTGTCATCTTGAGGTCTTGCTCGTGCTTCCAGCGTTGCATTGCGTAGTCGATTAAAGCGAGCACCACTAATGACAGTGCTGTCCAGAGGACTGTCTTCAGCGAGACATCGATCAGAAAGTGCCCCAGTTGGAGGACATCCATCGCGCTGGCTCGCAAAATCTCTTCTCGCCGCGACCAGATGACTATGCCGGCGACGACACCAATCACAACCACTTTGAATAGGCCAAAGCCAAGCCTCATCGTCCCCGTGAGCGAGAAGATCCGCTTCAAACCTTGGCCAGGATTCACGCGGCTAAAATCGGGAGTGATTCGATCCGGTACCCAGATGAAGCCAACCTGCAAGAGATTCGTCAGCACCGCGCCGAGCACGAGCAGCCCCAACATGGGGAATAGCAGACTGGCTAGGCCTTTCATGATAGTCTGCCAATGGAACAGCATCTTGCTTGGATCGGGCGCTAGCACAGCGACCGTCTCAAGTTCCCGCTGCATCAACCCAATCGCGAATTCGACAATCTGGCCGCCCATAAAAAGCAGGAGAAAGCCACCGACGAGCAGCAGCATTGCTGAGCCCAGGTCTTGACTGAATGCAACTTGCCCTTGTTCGCGGGCTTGCTGCCGGCGATGCGGGGTGGCGTCAAAGGTCTTTTCGCCGGATGATTCAGCCATGGCTAAACAGTGCGTCCTGCATCGTGCGGAGTGCGTCGATTGCCGGTTCTTGGAATGTCCAAGCAACGGCGCCAAGTGAGAGCAGTGTCATCGCCAACGTCAGAAATGAGTTGAGCCCAAAACCAACCGCGATGATGTTGATCTGCGGTAATGTGCGGCTTACCAATCCCAGAACGATTGTCGAGAGCAACAGTGCGATCATTAGCGGAGCCGCGGCGTGAATTCCCAAGCGAAAGCTTTGCGCCATTAGAAGCGTGAGCGCATCCACATAGTTGTCGCCGAGCGCGGCGTGGCCGGGCGGCGCCCAGGCGAAGGTTTCGAGCACGGCTTCGATCATGATCCGGTGTCCGCCGATGGCCACGAAGACGGCCATCGTCAGGTAATAAAACAGGTGAGTAAAAACGGAGACGCTTTCGTCGAAACCTGGGTCGAAGACATCGGCAAGTGACAGGCCACTCATCTGGCTGACAATTTGGCCCGCGACTTGAATGCCGGAGAACAAGATCGTCACGCCCAACCCCAACAGCAATCCGATCGCCACTTCGTTCGCCATGAGATGAGCGTAGGTCACGGTGTCGACCACCGGGGGAAATGTGGCGTCCAGGTAAACGGGGGTAATGAGTATCGCCATGGCAATCGTGAGAAATGCGCGAACTTGCCGCGGCAGATTTAAGCTGCTGAAAATCGGCGCGATCACGATCAGGCCGCCGATCCTGGCCAGCACGAACGTGAAGATCATAAACCGACTGGCGAGATAGACTTCGAGTGGTGCCATGAATAACCGCTTGCAGCAAATCGTCCGAGCAACTCACAGCGAGCCGGGGATATTTTGGATTAGTTCGCGCGAATACTCGATCAGCCGCCCCAGCACCCACGGCAGTGTCAGTCCGACGGCAACCACCATCGCCAGCAGTTTTGGCACAAAGGCCACCGTTTGTTCTTGAATCTGCGTAAGCGCTTGTAGCAATCCGATCGCCAGGCCGACCACCATACCAGCTACAAGTGCAGGCGCGGCGATGAGCGTCGCAATCACGAGTGCTTCACGAGCCAAATCGACGGCGGCTTGCGGATCCATACAACTCCAAGAAAGTGAACAGCGGAGCTTGCTCCGCACGTTGCGATTCGCGTTACACCAACACGTGAAAACTTTCGAGCAGCATCTGCACGACGAGCCGCCAACCATCGACCAACACGAACAGAAGTAGTTTGAACGGCAGCGAAATAAGCACTGGCGGCAACATCAGCATGCCCATCGAGATGGTGATGCTCGCCACCACAATGTCAATGATCACGAAGGGCAAGTAGATCTGAAATCCGATCAAAAATGCTGTCTTTAATTCGCTCAGCATGAATGCCGGCAAGAGAGCAACCAATGGGACGAGCGTTTCCCCTGCTTTCGGTTCGTAATACACGTACTCAGTATCATGCCCTGCAGTCGCATCGGATTCAAGATAGTCAAGAAACAGAAATACGTCGTCGTCGTTCTCAGTTGCTTCAATTTGATGTGCCATGAATCGTCGTATCGGTTCTACGCTGCGCGTGAATGCCTCTTCCAGGCCGACTTCGCTATTAGTGTAGGGCTTGATTCCGCTCTCATACGACTCCTTCCACACCGGTGCCATCAACAAGAATGTCATGAACAATGCGATAGATGTGATCACCTGGCTCGGCGGTAGTTGCTGTGTACCGAGTGCTTGCCGCAACAATCCGAACACCACGATGATACGCACGAAGCTGGTCGTCATCAGCAAGATCGCTGGTGCGAGACTCACCACGGTGAGCAACAGCATTACTTGCAAAGTGGATGCGAGTCCTTCTGGACTCGTCCAGTTCTGCGGGCCACCAAAATTCTCCGGAAGCAGATTTGTCGGAGGTAGTGGCGTTATAGAATCGACCTGAGCAAAGGCAGTGCCCACGCAGCCAACGAACACGCAGACAGCGACAAAAACGGACATCGATACTCGGAGAAGCTTAACCAATCTGCTCACCTCCCCGATAGGCAGCGAATAGATCGGCCGGGGGAGCGAGCCGAGATTCGAATCGCGGCAATTCATTTCCGACAAATCCGGCCAGAGCTTTTTCCTCGGCAAGGTTGCGGAAGACTTGATCAAACTCCACTGTCGAACTGCCCTGCGAACGAGCTTGGCACAGTCCGACCAAGCGATCGATCTCCACGGGGTCGGTGATCTCGGTGAGCGGCTCGGCACCATTCTGTGTCACGGACACAAGCACCAGTTTGTTACCCACGCGAATTAGCTCGGCGAATTGCCGTGGAGCGAGTGATACTCGCCCCAGGACGCTGACCACCTCGTTGGGCAAGGCCGCATTGGATCGTTTGGAACCACGACGGATGAGGCCCGTACAAAGCAAGAGCAAACCAAGTACCACGGCCAGCGCCGTAGCGGTTGTGTAGATGGAATCGAGCGGCATTCCGAATGATAGCAGCGATTCGACTGCCTGCTCAGAACCATTGCGGTTCGCAGCAGGTGGCAAGCGGCGTTCGCGGGAGGGAGTGAGGCGACGCGGATCGTCGGCAGGTGCCTCAATAACATGGGTGGCTGGCACGACGGGCATCACAACCGGCGGACTCGCTAATGTGGCCAGTGAGACGGGTTCGAGCGGCAGTGCGGATGATGTCGACGGAAATTGCTCATGTGCTGTCTCGACGCGATTCGCAGCGTAGACGGACGGCGATTGATCAGGCCACGCAGGCAGGGCGAGAGGGAGGGTGCCGTCGGCAGCGAGCGACTTCCCTAACGACAGAATCGCAAGACATGTCAGGGCGCGGAGCGTGAATCGGAAACCAATGACCAACATCGTGTAGTAGCCTTCGCTGGAATGCGGTAGAGGAGAGCAGCAAGCGCGGTGCTAACAAGACGAGTGGGAGGCACTAGCCTGCCGAGGACGCTTATAGCTAAATTGTACGTCTCAAGCCAGAGCAACCGAACTCTCGCACCATCGCCGACAGCAACGGCAGCAGCGACATCACTAGACAGGTACACTTTCGCCAACTACCAACTCGGCGACGCGGACGCAGAAGTTATCATTCATCACTAGCACCTCACCGCGAGCGATCAGTCGACCGTTGACGAAGATATCGACGGGGTCGCCGGCTAGCTTGTCGAGCGCTACCACAGCGCCCGACTTGAGTTGCAGTACGTCTTCAAGTTGCATATGAGTACGGCCCAACTCGATCTTGAGATCAAGCTGTACGTCGCGCAACAGGTCGAGTGTCGAGGTGCCGGCAGCAGCGGGGCGGCCAGTAAGGTTGCGCAGCTCGAAGGGTTTGATACCAGGCGGAAGATCGCTGGGCAGTTGGTCGACGGAGGCGAGGGCTTGCTGAGCCTGGTTGAGTAAGCCTTCCGCACTTTTCGCCGCAGTGTTTGCCGGCAGCGGCTTTGGCTCCGAGGAAACGCTAGCCGACTGTTCTAACCCGGCTTCTCTCTTGGAGGACGCTAGCGCTGCTGCGACGCCCGCTTGGCTTTCGTCAGCGCGGGCTTCTGCCAACAGCGCCTCGACTTCGTCTTGCCCGATACCTTTTGCTTCGTCCGACACGCGGTGGTTGCCTCCTTGCATGCCATCGTTCACCCCTGAACTTGAGTACGAAGCAAAGTGGTTTCAACTACCGTTCGACAAAGTTAAACTTGGCAAACAGCACTTCGCGGACCAGGGGGTGCCCGAGCGCGCGGTTGGTTTTCTCTAATATCTGCCGTTTGATCAAGCCCAACCCGGCGTCGCCGAGATCTTTGGCCTGGGCTGCATGCAGGGTCATGATAACTTGCTCGCGCACTCGAACCTTATTTTTATCGAACAAGTGCTGAAACTCCGCACTCTCTGCTGCTAGCACGGCACCATACAGCTCGAAGTCGATGCTGAGCGTCGAGTTCGTTGCTGGGTTGAATCGGGTCACATTGAACTTGCCCAGATCGACCTCGACAACGTTTTCGAGCATCAAGCTTGGGCCGTGGTCTTCCTGGGCGGCGCCGGCCGACTCGCCCGTCGTCGCGGCAATATACTGCTTGGCCAACCGCTCAGTATCTGCGGCTGAGGGGATGAAGATCGAAGCCGCTACGACTTGTACGATGACAATCACGGAAACAAAAGCGATCGCCTTGAGGACCGACAGCATACCGGAGGGACGGCGCGCAGGCTTGGCTTCGGCTGGTTCGAGATTGCTCGTCCCCTGATCCAGGGGAACATTGGCTTTTAATGGTTCGGACATAGACTAGCCCTTCAGCATTCCCCATAGACTGGCGGCATTGCTGCCCAGCACAGCCGTTACATTCGATAAAACTTGTACAGGTGAGACATCGGCGGGATGAAGGCCACACCATGGCGTCACCAACCCTAGCTTATAAAACGGAGCTGGGTGCGAGAGATTGGCCAATCATTGATTTGAGCTCGGGGTTTATTCGATCGCGCAGGCGACTGGGAGTGACAATATGGGGACGGACTCTTGTTTCATTAAGTGCGCTAGGACGCTCAAAATGGTCGCCGAGTTCGGTGAGGTGTCTCAGGCGACTGGGCAAGGGGAGCGCCGCCAGCGACCGCAAGGCATAGCGAAATCGCTAGCAAATATCTGACCAGCAGGTGAGTTATCAAAGAGCGACTTTGCCTATCTGCGAAGGAATTGGGTGGCCTCGCACGACGTTGGAGGGCTCAGGGTTCAGGGTTCCGCGGCAAGGGCTCTGGGGCTCTCGACACTCAACCCTCCACCTTTCTTATCCTGCTTGGTGGCCAGATTCCACGATTATTTTTGGCCAGTCGCGACTTTTTCGCGTTGAGAGTACGCATCGCACTTGTCCACAGACAGGCTGGCCGGGCTGTCTGCCGGAATGGAGTTTAATTCTGGAGGGCCCAGCGAGGCCCTAGGCTGCCAGCAACGAAGTTTCACGCCGAAGCGTGAGTTGTTCTTTGTTGTAGATTCCGAGTAGCGGTGCTATCGGGAGGGACGTTTGGCGAAAGCTCTGCAGACCAGCCCCAAGAGTTCAACCGCTCGGAGTACGGATCGCACATGGGAATCGGGCGCCAAGACTCAATCAGCGAGCGGGGTGCGGTGCGTATTTCTCGGAAGGGGACAAGTTTCCAGGTTTTTTGGGGGTGGTGTGGGCCATTCTCGTCTCAATCAGGAGCTGGTCGGTCGCCGCTGCGCAGAGCGGTAGCGCAGCGTCGCAGGCCGGGGGACCGGGAAGCAGTGGAGGCAGGGAGGCGCGGGTTTGAAAATATGTACGGGTGTATATATACTTGCGCGCGGCCAAATGCAAGTGGGAAGATTTGGCCAGGGAGGGAGAGTTGCGGGATCCAACAGCTCAAGCTGGCGT
>JBGSUJ010000180.1:0-12288 GCA_041753435.1 Pirellulales bacterium
TGCGAAACGAATCGAACATCCTGGCCTCCTTGCCGTGAGTGGGTGCGTGTCACAACACCCTCATGCCAAGTGAGGCCGATTTCGTCCATATCAATCATCAAGACAACGACTTACGAAAGTTCAAGTGCCATTCGTTCCTGACACCTTTTCCGGCACTAGCTTCGAGTCCTTCGTCTGTCGCGCCAACTTCCTGAATCTACGATTGCAACTCCGTCCCAAACAAACCACAATTCCTTTCATGGTAACTCCCTCCTGCGAACTTCGTGTTCGTGGAAATCGTGAACCGGGGAGTTCCCATTTTTTGTACTCCACTCATTTCAACGGAAGAGCAATCCGTGCAACATCAAGCACGGTCATTTAGCCTCACGGTTGCACTCACTGCTCGACAACCCCGACAGGTAACCGTTCACGCCCGGGTGAGATAAACTGGTCTTCGCGCACGGTCTGATTTCGGCAAGATCTAGGGCATGTCGCTGGAGATTACGGAAGAACTGATCGCGCGACAGCCTCCCGAGTCGCAGGCGATCATTCGCCTGCTGCTGGCGCAGATCGCCGAGTTGTCGGGGCGAGTCGCCGAACTCGAATCGCGGCTGAGCAAGACACCGCAGAACTCGTCGTTGCCGCCGAGTGCGCAGCATCCGCACGCCAAACCACCGCAGAAGAAGCTGAAATCGACGAAGCGGCGGGGCGGCCAGCCGGGGCACCCGCGTCACGAACGGCCGCTCCTTCCGACCGACAAGTGCGACGAAGTCCGCTCGTTCAAGCCGACCGAATGCCGGCGCTGCGGAACGAAGCTCCGCGGCAACGACCCGGAGCCGCTGCGGCATCAGGTCTGGGAACTCCCGCCGATTGAGCCGCACGTCACCGAATATCAGCGGCATCGCTTGCTATGTTCCTGTTGTAGCGAGACGACCTGCGCCCAGCTGCCCTGCGGTGTGCCGACCGGCCAGGCCGGACCCCGGCTGGTCGCCTTGACTGCGCTGTTGATGGGCTCGTTTCGCCAGAGCAAGCGCCGCACGGCGCTGTTCCTCTCGACAGTTCTCGGCCAGCCTTGTTCCTCGGGCTGGGTCGTGAAGTTGCAGAAACAGGCGACCGCGGCGGTGCGGCCAGCCTACGACGAACTGGTCGCGGCGCTGGCGCAGGAACCGGTCGTCGGTATGGACGAAACGCCGACGAAGGAAGCCGACGCCAAGGCCTGGCTGTGGACCGGTGCGACTCCCAGGTTCACCGTGTTCGCCGTGCGACCGTCGCGCGAAGGGACCGCCGTCTCGGACCTGCTCGGCGAGTCGTTCGCCGGCGTCGTAACCTGTGACCGGGCCAAGATGTACTGGCAAGTCGAGCGGCTACAATGGTGCTGGGCCCATCTGAAACGAGACTTTCAGGCCCTGGTGGACAGCGGCCACGCACAGGCCAAGCGGCTGGGCTATGACTTGCGGTGCGGGGCCCGTCGCTTGTTCGAACACTGGGCCAACTACCGTGACGGCACAATCTCGCGCGCCGCGCTGGTCCGTCGCATGGGGCCGGTCCGCCGTCGCCTGGAACGATTGTTGCTGCGGGGTTCCCAGAGCGGCAACCGCCTCTTCCAGGGCATGTGCCGCGAACTGCACAAGCATCGTGAGCGGCTGTGGGTCTTTCTGCGGCACGACGGGGTCGAACCCACCAACAATGCGAGCGAACGCGCTTTGCGTCACGCGGTGATCTGGCGAAAGCTCTCCTTCGGCACGCAAAGCGCCGCGGGCAGCCGCTTCGTCGAAACCCTGCTCACTGCCGTCGAAACTTGTCGCCAGCAAAGCCGAAGCGTCCACGCCTACCTTGCCCAAGCCGTCGAAGCTCACTTTGCCGCTCGCGCCGCCCCTTTCGCTAATGCCCAGGGCGTGAACGGTTACCCCCGACAGCTAATAACTTCACAAGCCGTTGATGCCGCTGGAGCCAAAGTTTCATCCCCGGTATCCATCGTGGCAGTTCGCACAAGCACTCGTTGCTCGGCTCACCGCGGCACGCGCTTGTTCGTAGTTGTCGGCGTCAGTTGCCGAGGAAATATCGGTGGCCGCTTGCTGGAGATCGATCGCATAATCGGCGAAGGTTTCGTCGTCCCAATACTCAAAGGCTTCGCGGCGGATGACGTTGGCGAGGAGAGCGACAATTTGTGCTTCGTGAGCAATTTCGGTCCGATTACGCTGGAACGTTGCTGAGTCAGCCAGCCACTGGAGTAATCTCTGTTGATGAGCCGTTTCAAGTCGTTGCATTAGTGGGGGGCGAGTAACGATCTGGGACCAGTCGGCCACCGCTGCGTCGGCCTGGGGAACTTTTGGCCGGCTGCCGCGGATCAATTCGGCGAGATCTTGTTTGCGGAGCGTAGCTTCTCGGTAGGTCGTATCGTTGCCGAATTTTGAATTGGCTGCGGCCTGAGAGAATGAATCTCGCAGGCCAGCGGCGATATCTTTCCAGCGGGCGTCGCCATCATAAAGAGCGGTGACAGCGAAGATCACGGCAAGCTCGGTAAATTCGCGACGGGCGTCTTTGAAGCCGCCTCCCTTGAATTGGCTCGGCGTTGTGACGCTCTTGGCGAGGAATTGGCTGAGGCGTTTGACTTCGGTTTCGAGCGTGTTAGGGGCGATGAGCAGCGACCAAGAGAAACGCGACGATTCGTCCACTATATCACCCGCGTGCTGAAGCTCGCTTGCCTTGGGGGACTGATTGAAGTCGGGACTCTGCGTGTAGTCGGGGCGAGGGCCCTCTAGTTTCTCGCGGGCGTCATCGAAGAAGGTGTCTTGCACGTCGCTCGACCATTTGGGTGGTCGGGCTTCCCGTGCTCCTAACCGTGCCGTCACTACAGCGGCGAGAACTAACGCAGCAAGATTAAAACCATTGCAAACTTTCCGACCTGTCATGTCACCGATTATAGCAGATTGCGGGGCTAGCTGGCCCCGCGCATGTTATGATACGTTGGGGATTATAAGTACAGAAATATCGCCATTAGCCACTTCGAAACGTCGCGATTATCTACTATGCCCGATTCTCCAACGCTTGCGAATTTGCAGCTCGTCGATCAGGCAGTGTCGCAAGGGAAGCTCACAGCTGCTGCCGCCAAGAACATCCAGGCTTGGCTAACAGAGCCTCGGTATGCAGAGTATGCCGACGAAGTTGCAGCACACATGGTCGATGCCAAGTGGCAGGCTCTCGATGACGCATTTTGGACCGTGATCCCGTTCGGTACCGGTGGGCGGCGCGGAAGAATGTACCCCGTCGGCTCGAACGCTATCAACGACCGCACGATCGGCGAGAGTGCTCAGGGGCTGGCCGACTATGTGAAGTCGACGCTGGGTTCGGGGGCGAATCTTTCCTGCGGAATTGCCTACGACACGCGTCATCGGTCGGAGCATTTCGCGCGGCTCTGTGCCGAAATCATGACGGCCGCGGGTGTTACGGTCTATTTTTTGCAAGGCATTCGCAGTACGCCGGAGTTGTCGTTTCTGGTGCGGTACAAGCAGTGTTCGTGCGGCATTATGGTCACGGCCAGCCACAACCCGCCGAGCGACAATGCGGTAAAGGTCTACTGGTCGACCGGCGGACAGGTGCTGCCGCCACACGATGCCGGGATCATTGAGCGGGTGATGAATACGCAAGAGATCCAGCGGGCTGACTTCGACAAAATGCTTGTGGCCGGTAAAATTATCATTTGCCAGGACGAGATCGATCCAAAGTTTTACGAGGCGGTGCTCACCCAATCGTGGCCCGGGCCGCGCGATTTGAAGGTGATCTACTCGCCGCTGCATGGTGTGGGGGCGACCGCAATTGTGCCGGTGCTGAAATTGGATGGCTTCTTCGATGTCGAAGTCTTTGGGCCGCACTCAGAACCCCACCCTGATTTTCCGAATGTGCCTGGACACGTATCGAACCCAGAGAACCCACGGGTGTTCGACATGATCATCGAGCGAGCCGTAGAAACAGGTGCCGATTTAGCTCTGGCTACCGACCCAGATGCCGACCGGATCGGCTGTGCGGCCCCGCTCACGTTCGCGGCTGGCACTGGTTCTTCATGTGCCGAGTGGCAGACGCTCACCGGCAACCAGATCGGTGCGCTGCTTGCCGACTATGTGCTCGAAAACTGGAAGCTCTCTGGCCGGCTGACACCGCAGCACTTTATTGTAATCACGCTGGTGACGACGCAGCTCATTCGGCGGATTGGCGAGAGCTACGGGGTGCGGACGATCGGCGATTTGCTGGTGGGCTTCAAGTGGATCGCTGGGGCAATCGATGAGTTTGGGCCAGAGCATTTTATCTACGGTACCGAGGAATCGCACGGCTATATGGCGGGCACCTACGTCCGCGACAAAGATGGGGCGTTGGCCTCGATGCTGGCTTGCGAGCTGGCGGCCAAGCTCAAGGCAAACAAGCAGACGCTTCATGAGAAGCTCGATGCGCTGTTCTGGCAACATGGCGTGCATGTCGAGCGGACACTCAACGTGCAGATGCCAGGCAGTGAGGGCATGACACGGATGCAGGAGGTGATGGCTTTGTTCCGTAGCCGTCCACCGACGGTAATCGGCGGCGACAAGGTTGCACAGATTCGGGATTACGAGCGGAAGACGGTGACGGTCGCTGGTGGGAAGCCACAGCCGCTCGTCGGGCCGACAGGTGACTTAGTGATGCTCGATCTGGCACGCGAAGGCAACTATGTGGCCTGCCGGCCCAGCGGTACGGAGCCGAAGATCAAGTTCTACATGTTTGCCTACACACCGCCGGAACAATTGGCGAACCTGGAAATGGCAAAAGTAGAGATCGAACAGCGTCTCGACGCGATGGAAGTCGACCTGCGGAAGTTCGCCGGCGTATAATTCCCGCGATGACCGATGAACCATCGCCGCTGCCGCAGAAATCGCCCAAGAGCCAGGCGGATTTCTTCGCCCGCGCTGGCGAGAAAGTTCGCAGCGATTTTCCGGCAGCCCCGGGTATCTACCTGTTTCAGGATCAGGCGGGGCGCGTCATCTACGTAGGCAAGGCCAATAATCTCCGCTCCCGCGTTGGGAGCTACTTTTTGCAGGCTGCGGCGGACGATCAGCGGACTTACCTCTTGGTGCGGGAGGCCTACGACATTGATTTTATCGAAGCTGAAAGCGAAGTCGACGCGCTGTTGATGGAAGCCCGGCTGATTAAGGATATCCAGCCGAAGTTCAATCGCGAGCTGCGCGACGACAAGAGCTTTCCCTATTTGCAGATCACGACGCACGAGGATTTTCCTCGTGTGGAGGTCACGCGCGAGCCACGTTCGGGCGGGGTAAAACTATTTGGCCCGTTTTTGAGTGCCGGCAGCCTGCGTGGGGCGATGCAGATCTTGCAGCGGGTTTTCAAATTTCGCACCTGCCCGCTAGATATTGGCGCCGACGAGGAGCGTTGGCGGTGGTTTCGGCCCTGCTTGCTCGCGTCGATCAACCAGTGTACCGCGCCGTGCAATCTGCGGATTTCGAAAGAGGAATATCGCAAAGACATTCAGCGGCTCAAGCTCTTTCTGAAGGGCAATCGCAAGCAGCTTCTCGCCGAAATGCGGGCCGAGATGCTGGCGGCCTCGAAGGAGCTGAAGTTCGAGAAAGCTGCGCGGCTCCGCGACGAAATCGAAATGCTCGAAAGCCTCCGCGAGCGGGGCGAAATCAAGAAACACGAACAGCCTGAAGTGTTCTACATTGACCCGAACAAAGGGCTCGCCGGGCTACAGAAAATACTCAAGCTCGACAGCAAACCGCGGCATATCGAAGGTGTCGACATTGCGCACCTGGGCGGCAACGAGACGGTGGCCAGCTTGGTGCAGTTTCTCGATGGCCTGCCCTTCAAGCCCGGCTACCGGCGTTTCCGCATCCGCGATGTCGAAGGGATCGACGACTACGCGAGCATCCGCGAGGTGGTGGCCCGGCGATTTCACAAGTTCCGCGACGATGGCGACGTGTTTCCCGACATTTTGCTGATCGACGGCGGCATCGGCCAGCTCCGCAAAGGGCTTGAAGCGTTCGACCTGCTGGGCATCAAGCCGCCTATGGTGATTTCGATTGCCAAGCAAGAAGAATTAATCTATGTGCCCGGCCGCGACGAACCGCTACGCCTAAGCCGCCGGTCGTACTCGTTGCGGCTCTTGCAGTATGTGCGGGATGAAGCGCACCGCTTCGCCCAGCATTACCACCATCTATTGCGGCGCAAGCGGCAGATAGGGGAGTGACTGAATACCGAGTGGAACGGCGCGAAATTGCCCGACGATGTTAGCCGATTGTCGGCAACGGGTCGGCTGGGAAAGCTTCACTCACCATGGATGACCTCTCTCCGCGTAAACTTCTCGGCGTAAGCATAGAAGACACGCTCATGTTCTTTCTAGTGCCGCGTGTACACTGGCGGTAGGCTTCCTCGAAATCGCCCTTGGAGCCGATCTTGGCACGCAGACCGGCACGCACTAGGGCATCGCATTCGTTGACCAATTGGGCCCAAATCTCGACGCGCTTTTCGAGCTGCAGGTGTTTGATGCTCGGG
The DNA here is from genome assembly GCA_041753435.1 of Pirellulales bacterium. Classification (GTDB taxonomy): domain Bacteria; phylum Planctomycetota; class Planctomycetia; order Pirellulales; family Lacipirellulaceae; genus DASYDU01. The sequence continues at coordinate 6,514 of JBGSUJ010000180.1, forward strand.
GGCGCAAGTTCAGGTAGGGGATCAACTGATTGTTCGCCATGCTGCAATTCTAGACCAAACATGGGGTGTCAGGGCAGCATTGCGCGAGCGGACTAAAACTATGCAGCACGACGATGCGGAGTGGCCGTGACGACAGGCTCCGCAGCGCGAGCTTCGGCGCCGTCCCAGCGGCGCAACACAACGGCCGCCAGGTGGCCTCCGAAGGCGATCGAGAGTTTGATGGCATGCTCGAAGGGCTGGGCGCGGCCCATGAGCGGCAGGCAGTCGAGATCGCATTCGGGGTCGGGGTGAGTGAGATTCATCGTCGGCGGTGCGAAGCCATCGCGGAGTGCGAGAGTGGTGAGAGCCAATTCGACGCTACCCGAGGCATTTACTAAATGGCCGATCGTCGATTTGTTGGCACTGACGCAGACCGAATCGGCCGCGCGACCGAATGCGCGGCGGATGCCACGCGTTTCCATGACATCGTTCTGTTTAGTGCCGGTACCATGCGCGTTGACGTAAGCAATGTTGTGGGGCGCGACGCCACTCACGCGGAGCGACCCGCCGATTAGTTCCACCAGTGAATTGTTGTCGGCATCGAGACTGGTGACGTGACGACCGTCGCTGAGCATGCGGCCGCCCAGCACCTCGGCATAAATTGTGGCGCGGCGAGCGCAGGCATGGCTGAGTCGTTCCAGCACGAACATTGCGGCCCCTTCGCCCATCACAAAGCCGTTTCGTTCCGCGTCGAAAGGCCGACTGGCTTGGCTGGGGTCGTGGTGCTCCGCCAGCACGCCCATACTGTAGAAACCGGCGGCAAAGAGGGGGTGAATTGCTTCGGAACTACCCGCCAGTGTGATGTCGCACTGGCCGTCGCGGATAGCGCGGATGGCTTTTAGGAAGGCGATCGTACCTGTCGCACAAGCGGTCGAATTGCTGAGTCGGGGGCCGCGTAAATCAAGTTTTTGAGCCACCTCGGCGCAGGCTGTGTTGGGGAGCCATTGCTTGAACCAGGGACGTTTGCCCCACGGGATCAACTCGTGCCGCCCCAACCTCGCGGTGACAAAATCGTCGTCGCCCATATGGGCGCCAATTGAACAACCGAAGCGATCGCGGTCGATTGTCTCTAAGTCGAGCAAGCTGTCGGCAAGAGCTTCGGTGGCCGTGGCTCGGGTGAGGGGGATGTTTTTGAGTTGTCCCGGGTACTGGGTTTCGATATCCACCGTCGCGCCGAGCAGCAAGCCATCGGGGATTCCCGCGATGCCTGTGAGTCGGCGAATGCCACTTTTGCCCATTTGAACCGCTCGCCAGGAGGATTCCCGATCGTCCCCGACGGCCGTCACCATGCCGATCCCGGTAATCACGATTCGATCGTCGCGCAGTTCCATCAATTGCACGATAAGCCCAAGCGAGAAGATAAGTTCTGAGTCGATGCCGCCTACCAAATCAGTCCGCTAACACGGCCGCAAACGTGCCGAATAGGGCCGATCTCCCCCTGCTCCGCCTAATGCCGTGGTTAGCAGACGTTGAATACTAAAAAACTCGGCAGAATGCCACCTGGGATTCAGCCGAGATTGCTTGGCAGAACAAAAGATTCGCCTCTGCTGATAGCAGAGTGGCTCGTAGGTATCGGCAGCCGAGCCGCAAAGTCGCCCAATAGGTAGCTTGCAAGCCGCAAAAAAATGTTTAGAATCTAGAGCGAATACTAAGGGTAAATTGCCCAATATAATGTCAGATATGGCATAATTCATGGGATAACAACCCAATATAGTAAAAAGGACGGTTTGCAGCAGCCGAGGATGGCCACCCTGCCTTTAACGGTCAAACCTTGGCACCATGGTTCGCTTGATCCTGGGAGAATCGACACGCACGCTCGATGAGCGATATCGATTGTCGGTTCCCCATGAATTGACTGAGTCGCTCGCCCTGGACCGGGGCGAGTGCATTTTGGCCAAGGAGCGACCCGGCTGTTTGAGCTTATGGAATGTGTCAGCCTGGAAGTCTCGGCTGGAAGCTGGCGTGAGGCTGGTGGAAAGCAAAATCGAGGCCGGCCGCTTGGAAGGGCGAGTAGAGGAAGTACAGCGTTTAGGGAGATTGCTCTCGACGCGGCACCGAGAAGTGCAATTGGCGGGCCGGGGAAGATTAGTCCTGCCGGAGGGTTTTCGTGAGTTTCTTGGCGTTGAGCCGGGGGGCGACGCGATGCTAGTGGGAGCCGCGGTATGCATCGAAATTTGGCATCCGGAAAAATGGGGTAATTACGTCGGAGAGGAAATGCCGGCGTTTCGGCAACTCTTGGATCAGTTATCGAGTTAGAAATCGAGCATAACCACAAGCGGCGAACGAGTCGCGATCAATTCAAAAAAGGAAATCCTTTCGACCGCAGCCATGCCCAGTTCGGACAATTGACACGTGAAGACTCAGCTGTTGTCACCCGGCTGGGATATGCAAGTCACGTTTGCAAGACTCACTCGGCTGGGGATGCCGAGGAGTTGTCCAACTGGGCATGGCGTTTTGAAGGCTCAAGGCCGTTGAATGGTGCCAGCCTGAGGCGCGGTCGTGAGCTGCACGTACGTCAGCCGCAATTCATGGAGCAACTGATCCATCATCTCGGTTTCTGCGGGAGTGACATTTCCCTTCGTCTTCTCGCGCAGCATTTCCACGGTGTCGATGAGATATTTTGCCTGTTGGGGCTGGAAGACCGTTTCGCCAGTATGGGGATGCGGGATCTGGCCGAGCGAAATCATGGCTTCGGTGACAAGTGTCGTGATTAGCATCTCGAGCGAGGCAGGCGGCATTGCATGGTCGCCTGGCATTGCAGTGCCCTTGGGAGTCGCTGGCTGGGGAGCCTGCTGCTGGGCAGCCTCCTTTTCGGCTTGGACCTGCGATTTCCAATCTTCGTCGATGATAATCTTCTTTTCGTCGGCCATGACATTCGTCTCTGACTTAACCATTTACTTAACGGCGGATGTGCGACGCGGGCTGTTGGAGGCATCGTCCCGGCTGGCCGCGGTAGTGCGGCCCGCTTTGCCATGGCTGTGAGCTACCGCTGCCCCCACAAAACTGGCAAACAGCGGTTGAGCAGCCGTTGGTTTTGATTTGAACTCTGGATGATACTGCACCGCGAGGAACCAGGGATGCTCCGGCAGTTCGACAACCTCGACTAGCGATCCATCGGGGCTCGTGCCAGAGAATTTTAAGCCATTGGCGCTGAACTGTTGCCGGTAGACGTTGTTGAATTCGTAGCGATGCCGGTGGCGCTCGGAAATATCCGTTTTGCCATACGCGTGGGCGGCGAGTGTCTCGGGTTCGAGCCGGGTGGGCTGGGCACCGAGCCGCATCGTACCTCCTTTGTCGGTGATCGACTTTTGTTCGTCGAGCAGGCAAATTACCGGGTGCTCAGCGTTCTTGTCGAATTCTGTGGAGTCGGCCCCGGCGAGGTGGCAGACATTGCGAGCAAATTCGATGACCGCACACTGCATACCGAGGCAGATGCCGAAGAACGGGATGCCCTTGGTCCGCGCATAGCGGACGGCGGAGACTTTGCCTTCGATCCCACGCTCGCCAAAGCCGCCGGGCACCAGCACGCCATTGTAGCCAGAGAGTAGCCGCTCCGGGCCTTCAGCTTCGACATCTTCGCTGCGAATCCTGCCGATGCGAACTTGGGCTCGATTGGCAATGCCGGCGTGATCGAGCGCTTCGTAGATCGACTTGTAGGCGTCGCGGTGATCTGCGTACTTGCCGACGATGGCGATGCTGATTTCGTATTCAGGATTTCTCAGGCTCTGTAGTAAGTCGTGCCAATCTTTGAGATCGGGCTCGGGTGTTTTGATGCCGAGACGGTCGACAATCAGCTTGTCAATTTTGTTGTCGAGCAGGCTCAGCGGTACTTCGTAGATGGAAAAATCTTTGTCCTTCTCTTCGATCACGGCATCGATCGACATGTTGCAGAACAGGGCGATTTTCTCGCGGTCTTCGCGGCTGAGCGAATGTTCGGTACGGCAAACGAGGATATCGGGTTGGATACCAATCTCGCGGAGCTGGCCAACCGAATGCTGCGTGGGCTTGGTTTTGAGTTCTTTGGCCGCCTTCAAATAGGGCACGAGCGTGAGATGAATGTAGAGGCAATTCTGCTTGCCAACATCCAACGCGAATTGGCGGATCGCCTCGAGGAAAGGCAGGCTTTCGATGTCGCCCACCGTGCCGCCGATTTCGGTGATCACCACATCGACCTTTTCCCCGTGGCCGTCGGCCAGCTTGGCGATCACGCTTTTAATTTCGTTGGTGATGTGGGGAATGACTTGCACCGTTTTGCCCAGAAACTCGCCGCGCCGTTCTTTGTTGATCACTGACTGGTAAATTTGGCCGGTGGTGTAGTTCGAATCGCGCGTGAGGGGGCCGTTGGTGAAGCGTTCGTAGTGGCCCAGGTCGAGGTCGGTCTCGCTGCCGTCGTCGAGCACGTAGACTTCGCCGTGCTGGTAGGGGCTCATCGTGCCGGGATCGACGTTGATGTACGGGTCGAGTTTTTGCATCCGCACCGAAAGGCCGCGTTTTTCGAGCAGCATGCCGATCGACGCACTGGTGAGGCCCTTGCCGAGCGAACTGACCACGCCGCCGGTGACAAAAATGTGTTTGGCCATATCGAAAGTTTACCTTCCTGGTGGTCTGGGAGCCGAGCGGAACCGCGCCCGGTTGGAACTGCTAGCTTTATTCTAGCGATGAGGGTGACCTGTGGCAGCCCCTCGAAATGCGAGGAAGTTGAGGGTTCAGGGTTGAGGGTTTCAAGCAGCAGGAGCCACAGGGCACCGAGGGGAATGGCGGAGGACAGACCGTCCATGGACGCTGATGGTCGCTCATGGGATTAGCGAACATTAGCGCCCATTCGCGGTTTGCCTGGAAGACGACAGCGCGCGGTCTGTCGCCTGCGTGTTTTTTTCGGGGTTATCACGAAGGCGTCAGGTTTCGGAAGGTGTCGGGCGACGGGTGTCAAGGAGTCGAACGGACGAAGCTGGTGGCGGGGGAAGGAAGGCACCTGCTTTTGTGCTGCAAAATGGAGCTATTTTGCAGCAGCGGGATTGACCGCTCGCCGAGAACTCCCGGGGGAGCTGAAAAGCGCCTGCTGCAAAATAGACTTTCATTTTGCAGCAGCGAGCGCATTTTGCAGCAGGTCGTTGACTCAGGATTGGCGGTTGGACGTCTCTGCGCGCAACGTGAGCGTGGCCCTGCAGCCGGACTGACGGCTGACGGCTCAAAAGGTATTCAGTAGCCAAACAACGAAAGAGTCGAGTGTCCAGAGCCTAGAGCCAGACGCGTTCGCTACGCTTCGCGCAGCGCGTATACGGCCAGGCAGCGAAAACTGACAGCTTTTCTCCGCCCCCGATCGTAGCGTACTAGGGTACGTTTGTCAACTAGTGGAAATGGGCCACTCAGTTAAGTCGCTTCTGGCGTGTCCTGCCGATGCACATTCCGCAAATGATGTCCCGGTCGGGGCGCCAGACGCGCGCACCGTGCTCGCTCCGCCATTTCAGTAACCCGCGTGAGTGACTCAGGAGGGCCGAAAACGCCTGGTTCTGGGTCTTCGCTGCAACGTGCCGGTCGATAGCGAGGTACGTCAAGAAAGCTTCGATCTCAGCCTTGCCCATCTCGGTTGGATGCCGCCACTCGCCGCCCGTGCGGTGGAAGCGCAGAAATTCGACGATCCAGGGACGGTAAGACTTCTCGGTCGCCAAGGCGTAGTGCAGCGCGCGCATCTTCTCGAGAAACTGATCGAGCAGCTTCTTGCTCCCGCAGTTGGAG
>JBGSUJ010000181.1:0-26140 GCA_041753435.1 Pirellulales bacterium
CGGAAATCGCCCCAATCGATTCGAGCCCCGACGTGTCAAACGGCGGCCCAAACCCCAGGCCCTACTCCTCAAACCACGTGCCGAGTACAAACGATATGCAGCGTAGGGACTTACGAAAGTTCAAGTGCCATTCGAGTCTGAACCCGTAAACATCGTCGCTCAAGTATTTCCCTGCGAGTGGGTGAGCGGCTTTCGCAGACGCCACACCGCCTAACATGCCCACAATCAGCAGAGCCCAAAAATACGGTTTGTAGCGGTTCATTTTAATGATGTCCTTTTCCTTGTGAGTGTGTTGACCAGGACGGAATTCGATCACGCAGACTCCAGCGTGCGGCCGCCAGTCGGACCGGATGGCCCTACATCTCAATGCGCGTTTCTGGGCCGAATGGCTCACACAGGAGAGAAAAAAGACAAGAATTCCCTGCGGCCCTACTTTTCGCCCGTCAGCTCGCTGTACAGCCACGCCCGGGCATAGGCCCAATATCGCTTGGCCGTCGCGGGGGAAATGCCCAGCAGGGTGGCCGCCTCATCCAGCGTGCATCCGGTGAAGTATCGCAGCTTTACCAGCCGGGCCTTCTCCGGCGCGTCGCGCTCGAACTTGGCCATTGCTTCGTCCATCGCTAAAAGTGCCTCCGGCGCCGCGTTGGTTGCCGGGAATAAATGGTTGAAATCAACTTTCCGAAGCTTGCCGCCATGTTTTGCACGGTGCTGTCGCCGAGCGCGGTCGATCAGGATGCGGCGCATCGCTTCTGCCGCCGCTGCAAAGAAGTGTCCGCGTCCATCCCAGGACCGAGCCTCGTCGCCTTGCACTAAGCGTAGATAGGCCTCGTGAACTAGTGCCGTCGCCTGGAGAGTTTGACCGGGTTGCTCGCGAGCGAGCCTCGCTGCCGCCAACTTGCGCAATTCTTCGTACACTAGCGGCAGAAGCTGCTCGGCAGCGCTCGAGTCGCCATTCTCAATTCGCGATAGGATTTGTGTGACGTCGGTCATGAAAGCACTCTGAGAAGAAAACACTCGACTCTACGATTGTATCAATTTGGCAGGGACAGCACTCTCATGACCGCGGCGAGGAATCGCAGGCAGGAAAGGACCGATCATCAATTCACATACTGCCGAACCGGACCGGCCGGCTGGTTGTCGCTCGAATGCCCTTATGTCTGGCAGCGATATGGCAGCGGAACTGGCGGCGCTGATAGGCCTTTGAGAAGTAATTCGGGGGGTGCCAGATGTCTCGAAAGCGTTATCGGCCGATGAGTTACGCTAAGCGCCAAAAAGACGGGGACGCGGGTTATTGCCCGCGTCCCTGAAAATCGCAACACGTTACTGAAACGACTTGCTGATTGACCAAGTGGAGGCGGCGGGAATCGAACCCGCGTCCCGAAATAGCTCCACGCCCGCTTCTACGTGTGTAGTCGACTGTTTAATCTCGCCCCCGCGCGCTCCTGTCGACCGGATCGCTCGACGGCCAGCCCGGAACTTTTTTAGCTGCGAACGTACTAGGCGTTGACTCGCAGCGAGTCGGATTTAGCGACGGACTTTTGAACCACTCCGACTACGGTCCTCAGTCCGGGCTACCGTTTATTAGGCAGCCAAAGCGAAATTGCCGTTGGCAATTAAAATTGTGATCAGCTTTTAACGTGGCCAACTGATCAACCACGACACGCCACTTGCGCTTCGACTACCCGGTCGAACCCTGTTCGCCCCCGGAAAGCTGCGAAACACCGAAGTGTGCTTCAGGGAGGTATTATAGTCGGCTGGGCAAGGGGCGGAAAGCGAGGGAAACTAGCGGACTTCGCAGTTCGACTGCCGTCGACGGAGAATTAGCCTGCAAGCCAGCCCTTGATTGGTTCGTCACCTCCCACACGAAACAGCCGCTGGAACACCTCTTCCGAAAACGCAACAACCTGTTCGAGGTCGTCTCGCGGTGCCATGAATTGCAAGTTTCCGGCTGACCACCACCCTCGCTGTCGATAGGCGGTCCGTGGCCATGCCGCCGGCACAGTCACGCCGGATTCTTGAAACACTTCTTCGATGGATTGGGCAAATGGAAACGAAAGCTTGACCATTAGCGAGTCTCCACCGTTGGCGATCTCCAGCCAGTGCGATGGATCCGTCGCCTCGAAGTGGACCCACTCCTTAGATTCCGATGCGAACAGCTTGTTGAGGAGTCCGCGGATGAGATCGCGCGGCGTCGGATGTTCGGTCGATCCGCTCCGAAATGTTCGTGAGAAAGTGCCTCCAAACATTCGTAATCGACCTCACGCTGAATTCTCAGGTCATGCCACATTATCCCGTAGGTGCAATATCAGTCGACTTCGGAGGCCGCTGTCAGCACTTGGCCATCTTGGATCAGCTGCTTTCGCATGTGCTCGTATTCCACGTCCTGTACGGCCACGCCACTTTCGAGCGCCTGCACAGCCGCGGTAGCTGCCGACTGACCGAGGATCATGAACACCGGCTCCATGCGGATCGAGCCATACGCGAGGTGGGAGCTCGACAGGCAGACGGGCACGAGCAGATTCTTGCACTCATCGCGATTGGGGATCAGCGAGCCGTATGCGATCTGGTAGGGCCCCTCGGTGCTCACGCCAATGTCACCCTCGTTCTGTACGAAGCCATCCTCGGTCACGTACCGCCGTACGTTGTGCGAGTCTATCGTATAAGATCCCATGCCGATTGATTGCGGTGTCTGGCGACGTTTGAGGAGTTCGTTTTCCGTCATCACAAACGCGCCGACCATCCGCCGCGTTTCGCGGATGTAGAGTTGATGCGGCCAATATTCGTTGTCGACAAATTCATCCTTAGCCAGCCCCCATTCGTTTATCTTCGCTCGCACTTCGGCCGGCACCCGTTCGTCGTTCGCTAGGAAGTACATCAGCCCCTGTTGAAAATCGACGTGCTCGGCGATGATCTCACGCCGCCGCTTATAAGATGCGTCCGGATAGTCGTAGTTGTAGCCGATGTTGTCCGTGCCGAATGGGCCGTAGTTGTTGCTGTCGGTCTTGTTGTTGGGTACGGGGGCCGAGTGGAACGACAGGCCGCGCCAGGGCGTCTCATAAATGCGGGCGAGCAACGCGTACTCGTTGGGATCGTAGTTATTTGGCCGCGGGAAGGGCACGCGATTCTCCGCCACGTTCGTCAGGCACATTCGAAAGCAGTACGCTTGCACGCGATGGTCGCCGGCGCCGAATTCGCCCGGCGGATCGGCGCTGATCCGCGGCAGCAATCTGCTCTTCGGATCGCCGGGGACAACATACGGATCGATGCCGTGCTTCAAAATGCCAAAGTGATGGTCATGATGTAGCGCGCCGACTTGGTTCCCATTCCACTTTTCGCCGTACTGGTTAGTCGCCTCGCGGCCCACGTGATAAGAGACTCCAGCCGACGCCATCAGGTCGCCTTCGTACGTGGCATCGATGAACATCTTTCCGGTGAAAACGCTTTCCTGCCCTCTTTCTGTCCCGTTCCCGGTATGCGTCGTAATCGACGCGATTCGGCCGCCATCCGTGATCACGCCTCTCGCGCGCTCCAGCCACTGGTCACGCCGGACGTCGATCGCATTCTCGCGGACTAAATCTTCGAACACCTGCTCCGCCACATGCGGTTCAAAGGTCCACATGGTGCGGTCCTTGCTATCCATCGCCGGTGTACCCTGGCCGACGTTACCGAACTTGGCTCGCTCTTGCCATCTCCACGCCTGCTCAGTTTGATAGTGTTGCCAAATGCGGTGATAGAACTCCCGCGCGAGTCCGCCGATCACTGACTTGTCGCCGGAGTCGGTAAAACCCAATCCGCCGCTCGACAGGCCGCCCAAATGAACGTCTGGCGATACGAGCACCACCGACTTCCTCAACCGCTTGGCCTGCACCGCCGCGATCACTCCCGCCGACGTGCCGCCATAGACGACCACGTCGAACTCTTCCGCCGCCAGCGGTCGAATCATCGCTACGAGCAGCCCCGCCACCAAAAGACATCGTGTTGCGAATCGCATCAATTAAGACTGCCCCTCGGCCGCGCGAGCCAAATCGTCAAGATCGTCGCCCATGCACTTCCGCATCACTTTGCCGAACATCATGTTGCCAATCGGCGACATCAATTTCGCCACCAGTGAGCGAGATTCGTTCCGCGCATCGAGCGTCACCAGCGTCCCGTCTCCATCTGGCTCGAAGCGAAACGTCGTCTCAAAATACGCTCCGCACGATTCGCAGCCCACGGTGTAACTCTGCGGACGATCGAATGCGAAGACTTCAAATGTCTCCGTCGACTCCTGCCCCATCATCTTCCGCGTCTCGCGCCACCGGGTGCCGACTCGCATCGGCCCCTCGGTGAGCAGCTCGATCCGCTCAATGCCGCGGACACGCTCCGCCGCACACTCAAGATCAGTCGCCACGTTGAACACCCGCTCCACCGGTGCCGCGATTCGCTTGGACATCGAAAACTGGGTCATGTCGAAGGTCTCACCACGGAGTGCAAGGAGAACACAGAGGATGTTATAGCCATCACGGGGAGCTTGCACTCATTCTATTCCATGCACTCTTTGTCGTTGGCGGTGAAACTTTCTGCTACAAATCCCGTAGCATCTCTGCTGCCGCGTTCTTGCCGCAGGCACCCAGCACGCCGCCGCCGGGGTGGCTGGCCGCGCCGCACAGATAGAGCCCGCGGATTGGGGTGCGATGGTCGGCCCAACCGGCGACGGGGCGGAAGCAGTAGAGTTGATGAGCGCTCATCGCACCCTGCATGATGTTGCCGCCCGTGATGCCGAACGTCCGCTCCAAATCCAGCGGCGAGAGCACTTGTCGATACTCGATCGCGCCCGGCACATTCGGGGCATACTCGGCCAGCGTCTCGATGCAGCGGTCGGCGAACTTCTCTTTGATGTCGTCCCAATTCCCCTCGGCCAGTTTGTACGGCGCGTATTGTACGAACATGCTCAGGATGTGCTTGCCGGGCGGCGCGATGGTTGAATCGACCGCCGAAGCCATCGTCATCTCCAGGATCGGCCGTTTGCTCGGCCGGCCGTATTTCGCGTCATCATATGCCCGTTCCAGATATTCCATCGACGGCCCGATGTGCATCGTGCCATGATGATGCGGACCGACGCCGTCGGTTGGCAGACACGTGAATTTCGGCGGTTCGGCGAGCGCGAGATTGATCTTGGCGGAGGCGGAAGTGTAGTCGATGCGGGCCACGGCTTCGCGGAAGTATACGGGTAGCTCGTCGGGCGTCAGAAACTTCTCGAATGTCAGATGGGCATCGACGCTCGACGCGACAAACTTTGCGTCGATCTGCGAACCGTCTTCCAGCCGCACGCCGATGGCGCGGGCGCGATCAGTGAGAATCGAGCACACAGGCGCTTCGCGGCGGACGTCGACACCGAGATCGTGGCAAGCGCGATCCAGCGAGGCGGCCAATCCGCCCATGCCGCCTTGCACATAGCCCCACACGCCGCGGGCTCCGCCGGCTTCCCCCATTACATGGTGCAGCAGTACGTAAGCACTTCCCGGTGAACTGATCGACAGGAACGCGCCGATGATCGCATCGGTGGCGAGCGTCGCTTTCAAAACATCGCTTTCGAACCAGCGGTCGAGAATCGGCCGTGCGGCGCCGGTGAGCAATTCCACTGCTTGCGGCAGATCGGCACCGAGTTCGCCAAGCGCGCGATACAAATTCCACAGCTTCTTGCCGTCGCGGAGTTTTTTGCCCATGCCGATGTGCCGCCAATCCTCAGGCAGCGGCAGCGGATCGGGGGCCGACTGGCTGAGCACCGGCTCGAGCACTTCGGCGACGCGCTCCAAGAACGCGTTGTAGCGAGGGTACTCGACCGCGTCCCGCATGCTGAACTTGGCGATCTCGCGGTGGCAGAGCGAAAGGTCGGCGCCCATGGTGAGGCTGCGGCCATCGGGGAGCGGTGTGAAGGAGGAAGGACTCCGCGGCAAAATATTAAGCCCGTATTCGTTGAGCTTTAGTTCGCGAATGATCTGCGGCAGAAACAGGCTGATGACGTACGCGGCGGTCGAGACCTTGTAGCCGGGCCACAGGTCTTCGGTCGTTGCGCAGCCGCCGAGTACGTGGCGACGTTCGAGGACACAGACTTTCTGACCTGCGCGGGCCAGGTAGGCGGCGCAGACGAGGCCGTTGTGCCCGCCGCCGATGACGACGACATCATATTTCTCAGTCTGTTTCATTCGTGCTCCATCACGAGTTGGATGTTCATTACGATCACCATCCTAAGAGCTTTGCCGTCGCCAGCCAGTACAGTTCTCCGCCAGCCACGTAAACTTCTTCATTATCAAATTGAATCGCTGCAATCGCCCCTTTGGCAAAGCGGATGCGAGCGGCGCCGTCGCCGATGAGCGCAGCGGCGAACAGCTCGACATCCGGCGAATGGCCAACCCAGCAAACATCGCTGCCGCGCTGGTCCTTGGTCCACTCTGTTAGGGGTCTCAGGCTGGAACCAGGTTCCAAGTCGGAAAGTTCGGTGATGGGTGGGTTGCCGGGCACTCGTTGAGAGATGATCTCGGCCGTTTGCCGGCAGCGGAGGTACGGGCTGGTGGCAATCTGCTGCGGCGCAAAGCCCCGCTTTACCAGGCTTTTGAGCACTTCGTTGTAACGTTCCCGACCCTCCGGTGTTAGTTCGCGGAGGGAGTCGTCGGGGTAGCGATCGTCGTCGCGATCGCCGGCCCAAGCGTGTCGTGCGATGTAGAGGAACATGGTGATGAGGATTCAGGAGTCGGGATCCAGGAGCCAAGAAAACGGAATGACATGATACAGCATTAACGGTTTCGCCACAGGGAGTGATCGTCGACGCCGAGTTCGCGCTGGAGGGATGCGATGGTCTGTTTGAAGCGGGGGGCATCGCCGGGGTAGCCGGCGGTGGGCCGCAGGCCCGGTATGCGGGCGCACCAAAATTCGTTGAACGCGCGCATCGAGAGTTCGCGGAGGTACTTGGCGGTCATGGAAGCCAGCGCCGTGGGCAGGAATTTTTCGCCCTGCATGCGGAAGGCGACGTGGGTGCGCAATTTGGGCGGGCCCCATTCGTAGCAGCTCTCGGTGTGGCCTTCGCAAATTGGCTCGATCCAATGGTCGGGAAAGTGGTGCTGTAGGAGGGCCGTGTAGCGGTTGCGGGCGCCGTGCTTGTCGCAGAGGACGTAATAAGAGGTCGGAGGTTGGAGGTTCGAGGTCAGAAACTTTTCGAGCGTCGAATCGATCACTTCGCGCAAGAGGGCGATGGAGATGTGCGAGAGGGCGGCGCCTTTGCTGCCGAAACGATCGGTCAGTTCGTTGAATTCGGCCGGGAAAACCAATCGCGCGCGGATGATAAGCGGTCGGATGCCGGTGTCGTTGCATGCGGAGGTGAATCGTTGGCTAAGCGGCAGCAGTTCGTCGCTCGGAGCGTCAACGGGGAGGCGGCAGTTGAAGCCGTTGTGCCAGCACAGACTTTGATGGACGCCGTTCGGGTCGGCAGCGAGCAGATCGACGGCTTCGGACCAGCAATTGGCTTGGCGATCGAGAGCGGTGAGAACGGCGTGAACGCCGCGTTCGAGTTGGCGGAGGCCGTGGCCTGGTTTGTAGAGGGTTTTTGAGTCGGCGATGGATAGGTGGGTTTCACTGGCGGTGCGTGAAACGGCAACGCGGAGGGGGTGGTAGAGGTCGAGTTCAACAGGATTCGTTGTGGCCGACGACGCCAACTTGGTGGGTCTGGTGGGGCGGGTTGGGGTGCGCCCGCTCGCTGAAGCGAGCTCGCTGAGCGGTTGGTCGACGTGCCAGGCGGTGGCGGCGACCACAAGGGGGCCGAGGTTCGGCCCGTAACCGGCTTCGTCCATGCCGATGAGAATTCCCATCGTGCCAGTATAGCGAACAGGGCGGGAGTTGTCGTAAGTCGTTAGTTTCTCGAAGGTGTCACGAGGAGTCGTCGTAAGTCGTTTAAGTTTCGAAGATGTCACGAAGCAATTGACGTAAGTCGTTAAAGTTTGGAAGGCGTCACGAAAAAAGTTGGGTGCCTCCCTCGCCGTGCGCGTGAAATTGGGCGAACCGGAGGGTCTTGGCGAAGTGCTGCGGCGGAGGTTGGTGACAAGTGAGAGCATGGCGCAGCGCGAGCGGCGGCGTTCGCGGGGGGCCGGGACGATGAAGCAGTTAGAAAGTATACAAATAGACAGTATCGAGTGTAGCCGAAGTGGTGGCCAATTCCTAGCGGTGATGCCGAAAAAAGAGGATCCGATCGGTCTGAATGGATTGACCAACTCGACTGTGTCGATCTTTCGCGGCGAATCCATGTCCTCGGTGAACAAGGTGGTGACGCCAGCTTCGGCGCAGGCGGCAACGAGCATGCTATCCCCATGAGAGGGAAATCTGACAAACTCCGTCACTACCCCACGCTGCAACGGTCCGTAATTTGGCCCGTAGCCGGCTTCATCCATGCCAATGAGAATTGCCATCCCGAGAATACAGTCGATTCCCCGCCGATATCGGGGGCTTCACTCAATCGTGCTACGATGGAAGTATGGAAACCGAGGTTGCCACACCTATTGAAATTCGCAAGAACGGCGCGGGACAGGACCGCGCGTATGTGGCTGGCACACGCACTCGCGTGCAAGACATCTTTAGACTGGCCAAGATTCACGGTCTCTCGCCAGACCAGATTGTCGAACAACTGCCCCGTCGAGCTTTGGGCCAAGCACACGCAGCGTTGGCGTACTACTTTGATCATCGCGATCGCATTCAGAGCGAACTACGCGAGGACGAGCAGTTTGTCGAGATAATGCGGCGGCAGACTGGCCCCGGGACCGCTGGAACAACGCCTGAGCGCAGCGCGTGGCGACGATGCGGTTTTACCTTGAAAGCCGCGCTTTCAAATCTCCCGTCTTGAACAGACGAATCTCCGCAATTCCTTCAAAGTCGCGGTCATCGGACCACATCGGATGACCCAGGGTCAACGCGAGCGCGAGCAGCGGAACATCGCGTTCATCTCTTCCGCCAATCAGTTTTTGGGCCAACTCGATCTGCTCGCCATAGACGCTCGGCTGGCAAGCCTCGACTGGGAGCTCTCGAAATGCCTCAAACAATTGCAGCTCGGTGCAATTCAACGTCACGGCGAGCCTAGGCAAATACTTCGCCACTTCAAACAACGTGAATTGCGTCGAGTAGAGTTCGAGCTGACCGGATGCAATCCGTACGTCGGCCCGTCCGCCCAAGAGTGCGGAGATCAGCGGAATCGCGTCGACGATGAGTGGCTGAGTCACGGAGACACCACAGGTGTCGATCGACGATGTGCCTCAAAATCTGCAAGAATCTCTTCCTCGGTGAGACCCTTTGCGACCATCGCGTGTCGGATCTTCTCGGTCAGCCGATGGAATTCCTTGCGTCGCTCGTCACCATGGATCTTTTCGCGCACCGCCTCGCGCACAAACGCGTCCACCGATCCGCCCGCCGGCACATTCGCCTGGATCTGCTGAAACAAGTCGCCTGGGATCTCGATTAGCGGCATGGCCGTCGCTCCTCCATCACTTTCGCCGCTCCAATTATACCTCCCACCCGGCATCACCACCAAACCCGCGGAATTCGCCCCCCTCAAAACATCCCGCCGCCCGAGCGAGGCCGTGATTCGGGAAAGATCACTTTCGCCTCCTCTTCCAGTCGCGGCGAGAATCGCTCGATCTTGTTCAGCCGTTTGCCGAGCTCATCGGCTTCGTTGCGGTTGAGGTGAATTGCCGAGACGTACGACTGCGAGATCGCCTGCCAGTCGAGCATCCCTTGGTCGAGTTTGGTCATCATGGCCTTGTCGTTGATACATGCGACCGCGAATACAGCGGCGATCACTGCATCCTCATCTTCGCTCCCGGCCACAATCTTATTCAATTCCTCCGTCGCCGCCACCGCTGCCGGCCCCATCGCCGCGATCGCACGAATCGCGTCGACGTGCTCCGCAGCGCGCGAATCATCGTGAAGCACCCTCAATAGCTGCTCCAGCATTGCCGGTGCATCCTTCGCTTGAACGTACTGCAGCTGCAGCCGTGCCCGCTGACGCACATCATCGTCGGCACCGAGCAGTGGCTCCACAATTTCCGGCAAAAAGAGCAACCGAGGATTGGTCATTTGGTTCCATCCCACGGCCCACGGATTGTTCGCATCGTAGACCAACAGCCACAATGCGGAGCGTATCCGATCGGGGTCATTGCTCACCAGCGCCGCCCCCAACAGCTTGCGCGACTCCTCCGAGAGCTTTCCGGTACGGTCCGAAGTGCGTTCCGAACGAACGAGCGCTCCCAGGGCCCCGCCGCGCAACTCCGCCGGGCCCTCCGCGGCCAGCGTTCTCAACAGGCCGATCACTTGCGGATTGTCCGTCCGCAGCTGACTCACCGCGTAAACCAACAGCGGCTTCCACTTTCCCGGATCGTCCTTCATCCGCGCCACAAGATCCGGCAACCAAAACTCCGCCAGCGACGGCCGGCCCGACTCCGGCGCCAACACTTCAATCACCGCCTGCTTGAACTTGCCGTCGGGGTCATTGTCCTGCTGCAGGAACGTAAAGTCATACTCCCCGGCCACGTCCAAAATCACCGCCGCCG
This sequence comes from Pirellulales bacterium, assembly GCA_041753435.1. Taxonomy (GTDB): domain Bacteria; phylum Planctomycetota; class Planctomycetia; order Pirellulales; family Lacipirellulaceae; genus DASYDU01. The sequence continues at coordinate 10,566 of JBGSUJ010000181.1, forward strand.
CTTCCTTGCCATAACCGGCGCGCCCAAACGCCGCGAGCGCCTTCACCGCCTCGATCCGCTTCTCCGTGCTCAACTCCGTCTGCCACTCCGTCCGCCACTGGCTGAACGTCTTGCCGTCGTAGCGGAGGGGCGGTTTGTCACTATCTGCAGCTGTTCCAATTTGTGATTCCGCTTGTGGTTTTGGAGTGCGGTCCGAACCGGCCGCGACCGGCGGTCGCGGCTCTGTCGGTGCGGATTGGGATGGGCGCTCGGGTAGATTCACCGTAAACCGGCCGGTGACGACTTCGTCGCGTGTTTCTTCTTCCCCAGCCATTTCGCCGCCGTAGCCACGACGGTAACCGCCGTAGGCACCTCCCCTGGCGACTTGTTGTCGTCGGATCACATAGAACTTGAGTGGGTTCAGCTCGGCCAAATCCTTGCGGTTGAGGACTTCAGCGACCGCCGCGAGATTCGTCGTTGGCCAGACGTGGAGGCCGGCGAGAATGTCGCCAGGGAGAATGGCGTTCTTTCCTTCGGTTTTGACCATGATTCCATTGTTGTCCGTCACCTTTATGCCGCCCTCGAACCCTAGCGCCCTCACGCGCTGTAGTTCGTCCGCCGTCAACGGTTCCAACTCCAAACCCAACTGTCGGTAAACCACATCTGCCAGCTTCTGGTCTTCCAGGGATGGGAATTTTCGAGGTGCGTCGATTGATGCGTTCCTTCCGGCAGTTCCGGATCTTTGCTCATCGTCACTCTCTTTCAAACTATGACTCTCTCCGCCTGCTCGTGTGAAGTAACTCCCAACAGCATCACCGGGTTCATTTTTTCTAACGCGACGCACACTGCCATCGACCCAAGCGCCATACCAATGATCCTTCCACAGCGAACCCAAACCCGCCGTCGGATGCGCGCGGTCAAACTCCCAATCCTCCGGCTTCGTCCACTCCACCGCCCGATCAGCATCCGCCTCGACGAGCGCAATCGTTCTAGAAGTGCCATCCGTAACGCTCATCAATTGCACCGGCTCGCCCGCTTCATCGAAAAGGCACTCCTCGCCGACGACCGCCAGATAGTTGGTCATCCCCGGCTTGTCGATCTGTGGATTCTTGAACACCGTCGGCATCCGCGCAATCAGCTTGCGGTTGTGGTCGCTATCCCACGGTTCGTCGAGACGAAACTCGTTGTAGAGCTTCGCTTCGTCGGAGCCTGGATTCAGATACGCTTTCGACAGATACGGCAACACCAGCACCCGCCAACTGAGCAGCGGCTTGCCACTCGCGTCGAACTTGGCCCGCGGTGGAAGGCTCTTGTTCGCGGACTCGTAGTTCAGCAGCGCGATCGCCAAATCCTTCAAATTGTTCTGTGTCGCCGCCCGCATCTTGGCGCTGTCGATCTTATGCTCCGTGCTCTCCGTGGTAGATTCCTCCGCCTGCCCGCGTGTCGGCAGATTGAGCACCACGAGCGTGGCGGCGAGCAAGAGGCCGCTCATCACGATGACGAGTGATTTTCCGGAGATCAGCATGGGATCGTCCTCCAGTTTCAGGATGCGGCGGATGCGGCCGCGCAAGGGGCCGGCGGCCATCGCGCTGGTTGCGGCAGCGGAGAAACGGGGTCGAGGACGCCCCGGCTCGCTCGGTTCGCTCAGGTGTTGTGCGAAGTCGATCAGCAACTCCGCATACGCATGCGGCCGGTTGGTGCGGGTGACGACCACCGCGTCGCAGCACGCTTCCCGTTCGCGACGGACCCAATTCGACACCAGCCACACGGCCGGATGGAAGAACAGGATCGATTCGACGATGCGTTGAGCGAGATTGACGAGATTGTCCCAACGGCGGACGTGGGCCAGCTCGTGCAGCAGCACCATTTCGATCTCATCGGGCGACCAGCCGGTGAGTGCCGCGGGCGGCAGCAGGATGATCGGGCGAAGGATGCCGACGAGCACGGGAGCCGCGATCCGCTCGCACACGGCCACGGTCACGCGGCGGCCGATGTGGAGCGCTTCGACGAGGCGCGTGCAGGTGTCGGCGATGGGTCCGTCGTGGAGGATGCGGCTCGAGCGCCGAAGCCGTTCGCTGCCGATGACGCCCGTAGCGAGTAGCAGGAACGTGAGTGGGGCGCCGGAGAGCCAAAGCCAAGGCAGATAGGCCGCCACGATTGCCGCTACGTCCATCAGCCCCCGGCTCTGCCGGGGGTTTGTGCTCGGAATGGTGACGGTGGGAGATTGAACGCGATTCGACGGTGGGTTATCAGCCAGGCTGCGAAGCGGCGCCGCGCCGGTTCGCCCCCCGACAGGGCCGGGGGCTGATGGAGCAATTTCGATGGACGGCGCGAACACGGAGTTCGCCATGATCGGCATTGTTTGGAGTTGGGCACCCATCCAGACGGCGATCCCCATCGGCAGCGCCGCCAGGACGGCTAGGAAACTGAGCGCGGCAACGTACCGCACGTTTGCCGATGCTCGTCGCAGCAGCAGGCGACCCACGCCCGCCGCTAGGCCCACGAGCGCGCCGAGCCAGAGATAGTGGAGCATCGTCCAGCCGGCGAGGTGCCAAGCGGCGATGTTCCCGACGTTAGTTTCCAACGAGAGAAGAGCGTTCATGATTCGTTCTCGCGGATCGGAGGTGGTTGCGGACGCCAAGGCGCTATCGCATATCAAGCAAAGTATTTACCACAGAGACACCGAGGGCACGGAGAAACTGACGAATGACGAATGCCCAATGACAAAGGTTGATGCTTTCGTCATTCCACATTCGAGAATTCGTCATTCCCACTGTGTCACCGTGGTTATCCTGTCTTTTTTTTCGCTTGCGCGCCTTGGCGTGAGGCTTTGTTGGGTTGAGATTGGATGAGTGAGCGTAATTCGGTTAGTTCGTGCGGTGAGAGCTGGTCGCCTTCGACCAGGTGCGACACGAGCCGGCTGGCAGAGCCTTCGAAGACGCCGTCGACGAGTTTGCCGACCATGCCGCGGGCGGCGTCGGCATGGGTGACGGCGGCGGACCATTGGTGTCCGCGGGCGGCTTTCCTGCGGCGAACGAGGCCTTTGCCCTGCATCACGCCGAGCATGGTAGCGACGGTGGTGGTGGCAACTTTCCGTTCGGTGCGGAGTGCGGTGCAGATTTCGCCGAGGGTAGCGGAGCCGCGATTCCAGAGGACGCGGAGGATTTCGAGTTCGCCATCGGTGGGATGGGGGTTGGCGGGTCGGGCCATGGGGGACTTCCTTTCCGGGTGGGTGCGACAGTTCTTATTCTAACGAATTAGAATTCCTAATGTCAATTGCGGGGGAAGAAAAATTTTTTCGGGGTGGAAAGTCGCTGTGCTCGCTTACTCGAAGATGAGCAGGCCGAAGTGGTCGGGTGAGTCGGCGGAAGTCGTGTCGCCGGACCAGGTTTCGTTGCCGGTGCGGGGAATGATGCGTTCGATGGCGGCGGCCCAAACGTGCCTGGTGGTGGGCGGTTCGGAGGTGAGTTCGGCGAGCGGGATGGCGGCTTCGATGGTCCAGGTGGTGTCGTCGACCGCGGTGGCGACGTACCAGGTGGGGTTCCAGGTGGGGTCGTTCCAACAGGCGTCGTGGGTCCAACCGCGGTGGTCGATGGTCAGTTCGTAGGCGGTGGTGTAGTCGCGATCGACATCGAGGCGGAGGCAGAGGCGATCGTGGTTGGTAAGGTCGGCATCGCGTGGGCGGGGGCGAGAGTCGGGAGTGTAATCGACGCCGCTGGCCTGCGGGCAGCGGACGACGAGGTAGAGGAACTCGTGGTCGTAGGAGAACGACCCCTCGGAAACTAAAAGGGGACAGGAGTCTTTTCTTGATGTCGTGTGGTGCGTATCCGCTGCGTTGTCAGCCAAAAAAGACTCCCGTCCCCTTTTAAGCTGCAAGCGGTCGGCGGATTGCCAGAGGGGGTCGTCGAGCTGGCCGTCGAGCTGCGGGGGCTCGGCGGTGCGGCGGCAGGTGCCAAGGGTTTTGGGCGGCGGCAGGCCGTCGGATTTGGCGAACCATTCTTCGGTTCGGGCGCAGCGGCGCCAGGGGTCGTTTTCGGGCAGCGCGCGGAGCGAGAGGAAGTAGCGTTGTGCCGGGTTGGCGAAGCCGCGCTCGCGTTGGGCGACGACCAGGGGGAAGCGAATGCTGGGTTCGGCGTACATGGCCGGGCGAGCGGACTCGAGATAGTGGCCCAGGGTGACGGCGCGTTCGAGCCGCGTTTCGCGTGCGAGGCCGAGGACGGGCTCACCGTCGACGCGGAGGGCGGCGTTGGCTTGTTGGATGGCACTGGCCGTGGGTGGCGGGGTGCTGGCTTGTCGATAGTTGTTGGCAGCGCGGTCGGCGAGTCGGTGGGCCGCTTCGCCGCTGGCATAAAACTGGACGAGCCAGACGAGTGCCGGCTCGACGAGCGGATGTTCGGGCAAGCGACGGGCGAGGGAGGAGTAGGTATCCGCGGCGAGATCGAGTTGGCCGGCGGCGCGGTAGCCAGCGGCGAGTTCGAAGAGGAGTTGGCCGGCGGTAGCGGGATCGAGCCCGTCGATGAGGTGCTGGACCTGTCCGGCCCAGGCGGCATTGCCCTGGGTGCGTTCGACGAGGGTCCGCATTTGTCGGCGGCGGGCCGCGAGGCGACGGAGTTGTTCGATATCGCCTTCCGGCAAGTTGGCAAGTCGACGGCGGGCATCGCCACCGGGCACGAGTCGCAGGCCGGCGAACAAATCGTGCGGGTTGTCGTGGCTGGCGCTGCTATTGGCGAGCGCTGGCAGCTCGATCTGCTGCAGTTCTATCATCTCGGGGGCGGCGGTGGATTCAGTGGAGAGCAGTCGCCGCGGCGGCTCGGCCCAATCGGCGAGCGTTGTGCCAAGCCGCGGTGCGAACTGTCCGGTGGCGATGCGGACGTCGCCAGTCGAGCCGGTCGGCAGCAGGCCGAACACACGCTTCACTTGCCAGGGTTCGAGGCCGATGTCAGTCGTTAGGTCGGGAAACTGGTTTGGATCGGCGGCCAGTTCGATCGCTTGGACGACGAGTTGCTCGACCAGCGAGGCGAGTGGGCTCGTGGAGACCGGCTCGCTGGGATGGGTGACGACGACCTCGGGCCGCCAGATGCGCAGTTCGCGGACCAGGTGGCGATTCAGTTGCTCGACGGCGCGGCCGTCGGTGGCGCGATTGAGTTGGGCGAGCAACTCGGCAGGCGTGAGCGAATCGTCGCGATACGCGAGGGAAAATTGTCCGGCGAATTTGGTCGAAGTTGCCCCGGCTAGTAGGAGGGCTTCATGCGAGCGGCTATCGGTAGCGGCGATCGCGGGATGCAGCAGGCTCACGGCGGTAAGGTAGCCTTCTTCCGCGCCGAGTTTGCCGATAAGTTCCAGCGGGAGGTCGTGTTCGCGTGCGAAGGCGAGCAGCAGCGCGGCGCGTTGGCCGCCACGGCGTTGGATTTGCCAGGTGTGGCCGCCGTCGTTCGTGGCGAGAATGGAGCCGAGATCGCCGACCGCAAAGCCGGTAGTTGCGTCGACGAAGTGAATCGCGCGGAGCGGCAGATGGTGAGCGGTGGCGTAGGATTGCCAGGTGTGGCCGGCATCGGGCGAATGAAAGATGCGCGAGCCCGGCGAGCCGGCGACCCAAACATTTTGTCCGGCGAGATCGAGGGCGAGGAAGTCGAAGTTGGTGCGGACGAATTGAGGCAGTTCGCCGGGCGGAGTTTGCCAGGTGTGGCCCAGGTCGCTCGTGGTGAGCACAATGCCGCCGTCGCCCACGAGCCAGCCCCCGGTAGGTGGTGTGAGCCGCAGCGCGCGGAACGCGCGCGAGCTCGAGATGGCGACGGGCGAGCGAACAACGCGCCGCCGCATGAGTGTGCCGGAGGTGCCACCGGCGCCGGCGACTGCGCCGGTGTCGTCGCTAAGGAAGTCGGCAGTGAGCCAGTTGCCGGAGATATCGGAAGCGAGCGGCTGCCAGGTCTTGCCACCGTCGTCGGTGGCAAACACGCCGGCGGGAAAGAGTGGATTTCCACCGCCGGCCGCAATTCCGTGGAGGATGTCGAAGAAGCGTATGCGTTGGAGATTAGGTAGTGTGGAATGCACGACTGCGGTCCAGGTTGCGCCGCCGTCGTTCGTGGTGAGCAGCACGCCGCGCGAAGTGTGCGAGTAAGGTTGTGTTGCCGCGCCGGCGGCCCAGCCGTGTTGAGCATCGACAAACGAGACCGTGGCCAGCGGACAGGTGACACCGGAGGCTTGCAGGTGCCAGGAGAGGCCACCATTGGATGTGTGCCAGATGACGCCACGATCGCCGACGGCCCAGCCGAGCGCGCGATCGACGAAAGTCACGTCGTGGAGCGTGGCATCGTTTTGCATGGTTTGCCCAAGGGTGATTGGCAGATCGCTGGCAAACACGGCGGGAGCTTGAGCGTGGCCGTGGTCGGCAAGGAAGTGGCAGACGACGATGCCAAACAGAAGTGAGGCCTGCCAAATAGCGGTTCGAGTATGCATTGCCGAGACTCCATCCGTAGCTGGGGGGAGGATCCATCTCAGGCGGCAATTCTAACGTGTTTTGGCAGATCGACCTACCGCGCTGGGCTGACCCCTGGTGGGCCGAGCGTGCGGACTCTGCGGATCGTGCTAGCAGGAGCGCGATGGGCGAGGGGTGAGCTAGACTTTGGGTGCCAGTGACGGCCGCCTTCCCTGTCTCCCCTTTCGCCAATTTGAGCTTCCATGAACGACGTTGCCTCTCGCGTTGAGCAAATCGCCGCTCGTGCCGCGGCACTGTACAGTCGCCCGACAGTGGCGCTGGAGATAGTTCGTCTGACGAGCGAGCCGCAGGTTGATCCGCGGGCGCTCAAAGAGCTGCTGGAAAAAGACCCTGCCCTGACGTGCAAGATACTGCGGGTGGTGAATAGCTCGTTCTTTGGTTTGCCGCGGGCAGTGGCCGACTTGAATCAGGCGCTGGCGCTATTAGGCGACAAGCCGCTAAGGCTGTTGGTATTGGGGTTTAGTTTGCCGGACGAGTTGTTTGCTGAGCTGGCAGCAGAACAGTTGGAGTGGTACTGGCGGACAACGCTGACGCGGGCGGTGGCTGCGCGGCAGTTGGCAACGGAGTTGTGGAATCTGCCGGGGGACGAAGCATTCCTCGTGGGTTTGATGCAAGACATCGGCATCATGGCTTTATTGCGTGAGTTGGGCGCGCCGTACGCGAAGCTGCTATCTGGTGTGATGGAGCAGCGTTCGGATCTAGCGGCGCTGGAGCGCGACAGTTGGGGGTTCGACCACGTCGAGCTGAGCGCGGCGCTGATGAAAGAATGGCAATTGCCGCAACGGTTAATCGATGCGGTGGCGGCGCCGAAGCAAACGGAGCGGCTGGCGCGGATGATTTCTGTCGACGCCGACCTGGCGCGGATCCTGCAACTAGCCGACATGCTGGCCCAGTTGGTGGGCCAGCGGCGGATCGAGGTGCTTCCCGAATTGTTGGCAGCCGGTGGCGCGTATCGCGATCTGACTAAGGGCCGGCTGGCGGTGCTGGTAGAGAAGCTGCAGCCGCAAGTCGAGCAACTGGCTGCGGTTCTGGCGGTCGAACTTCCAGCGCATCAAGATTACATCGAAGTGCTCAGCACGGCGCACGAGCGCATGGCAACACTCAGCGAAGAGCTCACAGGCCAATTGCATCAGCACCGCAGCGAAGATGACATCTACACCGAGTTGCTCAACGGAGCACAGCAACTGACGCAGGCGATGCAGACCTTTATGGAAGGCAAGGAGCAGAACCAAGCGGCCCAGGAGCCATTATCGAAGTGGGGCCACTGGCATGCGGCGCACGAGCGGAGCCAGGGCCTGCGAACGGCCGCCGAGCCGAACGAAGAAGGGGGCGTGGGCATAGTGGCGCTCTTGAATCAGCTATCAGCAGCGGTTTCGCTCTGCCGGGCGCGACGGCAAGAGCTGAGCTTGCTGCTGGTGGAAACGAACTGCCCCAATCTGCTAGCCAATGCGAATAAGGAAATGGTGTCGCTCATGCGCCGCGCGCTGGAACACGTCTGCCAGACCTACTCCGACGGTGCGGTGGAACTTTTTCCAATTACTGCCATACAATTAGCTGCGATATTGCCCGACTGCGAACGGCGCCACGCGGTGGCGATGGCGAACAAAGTCCTGGCCGAGTTTGTCAGTCTCTCCGAGGCCGAGGATGCAGCTCCGGAGGTTCACGCAGCGACACTCGGCGCGGGAGTTGTCACAGTGGCGGCCGTGCCGAAGAACTTCGACCCCTGGCGGCTCGTAGAAAGTGCCGAGCGCTGTTTGTATGCCGCCCGCTTGTGTAATACGAGTGTGGTGAAAAGCATCGAGATTTAGGTCAGTAGGTGCGTAGTTATTGAGCCTTGGAGCCGCCTCCTCACTTACTCACCCACTCACCTTCTGTTACGATTGACCCCATGAGCACGACGCCTCCCCCTGAGCCGCGACCGCCGGAACCGTCGCCGCCGAATCCCGCCTCAGCCACTCCGCCTGTTACCCTGCCCCGGTTGCCCGTATCGACCACCACCGCGGCAGTCGAATTGAGCGCTAAGCCGGTCCCTCCAGTCTCGCATCCGCAGTTGAGTGCATCGCACCTTCACTCTCGTCCCCAGCGCCGTCGTGTAGTGCCGATTCTGCTGTTTATCGCCACTTGCTTATCGACCTACTGGGTCGGCGCCGCCGACTGGAAGCCACAGCAGTTCTACTCGACCGAGGAAATGTGGCAGGCGATGACTGGCAACTGGCAGCAGGGGCTGATCTATATGGGTGCCGTGATTGGGATTTTACTGACGCACGAGATGGGCCACTTTTTGCAGACTGTGCGCTACCACATCCCTGCCAGCTATCCGCTGTGCATTCCGGTGCCTTTCAGCCTGATCGGCACGATGGGTGCGGTGATCAGCATGGACGGTATGCGGGCCAACCGCAAGCAGATTTTCGACATTGGTGTGGCCGGTCCCTTGGCAGGGCTCGCCGTGGCGTTTCCGATCCTTTACATCGGCGTGATGCAGCTTGACTTGTCGATCCCGGCGAACCCGGGTGACATTCAGCTTTACAACCCGGTGATCGTGCGATGGATGATTGAGTGGTTTCGACCCGAATGGGCCGACCGTTCGGCCTGGGTGGCAATTTCGCAGCTCAACCCGTATTTCATGGCGGGTTGGGTGGGCATGCTGATCACGGGGCTGAACATGCTGCCGGTGAGCCAGCTCGATGGAGGACACGTGATCTACGCATTGTTCGGTCGCGACGCTTACAAGATTGCCCGGGCGTTCACGATCGTGGCGATCGCCTACGTGGTTCTGAACTTGGAGCAGGCCGCGATCTGGACACCGATGCTGATCCTGGTGATTATCATGGGCATCCACCATCCGCCGACGGCCGACGACACGGTGGAGATGGACGACTTCCGCTGGATCCTGGGCGTGGCGTCGATGGCGATCCCGGTACTGTGCTTTCCGCTGGAGGGGTTGAAACAGTAATTTTCTAACTTTCAGTTATTCGTCCCGACCGAGCGAATAGGTCTCGGAGGTTTTTGCTTGCAGACTTCGAAATCTGACCGGGAGTGGGGCTTTGAATTTCTGCGTGTCCAGGGTTTTTGCCCCCATCGTCCCGTGGCAAAACATCTAGATTTAGTAAAGTGCCTGCTACGTTTTTCAAGTTTCGAATTTCACCTACCGTTGCACTGACAACAAAGCTACCCGGTATGGCGTTTGAATCCTGCAAAACTTGCATGACACTTCTAGTTTTCGCACGATATACGGAAAGCCCCTGTTCGTTCTTCCGCAAGTCAAGTTTGAAATTCGCACTTGTCAGCCAGTTCTGCGGTTTCTGGAATGGAGGAAAAGGTGGCACGCGAAGATATACGACTTCGTCGTCATCAATATGATCGTCGCCGGTGGAGTCCTCAATCGACACTCCTCGATCTCCGAGCGAACTATTGCTGACGTGAGAAGCGTTGTGCGTGCCTGATTAGACTGGCTATTTCACCTAGCGATTCGCCAGAATGCACAATCCCTTCTTTCTCAATATGGCGTGTCTTGTCGCTAAAGAAGTATTCGGCGGTGTCGCGGGATACACATTCAAGCTCAAAGTATATTGAATCATGATTGCCCCATTCGAACTGAATACCCCCACTCCGAGTAGCGGTCGTCACTGTCGGTTGGCTCCAACGCAGTTGTGCCAGACTGTAGATTAACTCAAGCGCGCCAAGAGCGGTGTTGGAATCTGGAGGAAGTGCACCATTTGAATCCCAGCCCCGGGGGAGCCGAATCAATTGTTCGATTTCTTCGATGAAACTGAGCAGCCAAGCTTGAGCTTCAGTAGGAATAAAAGGTTCGTTTGTGCGCGACGCATCATTTCGTGCGACGATCGAAATATCCGCCACCCGATTTCTTGGAAAAGCGAACTGTCGTTCCGACACAGTTGCTGGGGCTCTAGTCATTTCAATCGCTCCCACTTAGCGTGCATGCGGGGATTGGTAATGTCGACAAAGCCTCGAATTATCCACTCATGACCCAAATCAAGCCATTCGAGGGCACCTTCAATGGTCTTAAGACTTGGTTGACCTCGTACGGTCAATTCAAACGGAAGGAGTGTCTGATGTTCGCTATTTTGAGACCGGATCGCCGGTGAAATCTGAATGTGAAGGCGCCCTGAATTTTCGGGCATCGGATATGACACGTTGATTGCAAGTTGATCGGGCTTTGGGAGCCAATTCTCCGTAGTTGCGTTTCTCCAAAACGTGAAGGCTTCCTCGGCAGCACTAGATTCGTCCGATGGAGATTCAATAGGCAAATGATTTATGTAAGTCATCAAGCAACTCAGTGGCTCCAATTCACCAAGCTGCTCTTTACTGAGAAACTGACCGACTGCTCGCAACTTCGATTCAAAGTCAACGCGTCGCTTTTCGTAGTGGTAGTACTCATTGGGTGCATCTTGCTTCAGCCAATTCGTCAAAATCGCATCTCGTTGGATCTGGATCACGTGATCACCACACTCTGATCGAGCCCAAAGACGAGGTGATTCGGAGCGATCACTAAGTTTCCAGCGAATTGTTGAAGGCCATGCCAAGGCCTCGCCAAAACGCTCTTCAATGTGTTCTAGTGGAGGTTTTTCCTCAACTATTGGAAACTCGGAACGAAAGTGCTTAGCCCACAAGAGGCCTTGCTGGACAGACGTAAACTTCGGCAATGGTCGGAAGAAGACGCCTTGCAGAGTTTCAACCGCTGGCGGACTTCGAAATCTGACGCGGTCTTGATCTGAACCCGTCATAGTCTTTTTTGCCAACAACTTACCCGGTTCGAATGACAGCACACCAAAAGTATATTATGCACAGTCTGCAGCCGAATGGCATAAGTTCTTGTTTTGGCGGCGCTCTAACTTTTTAGTGTATCGACACTTAGCGATCATGCCAATAGACACGAATCTAGGTTTGGGTCACGGTGCCAGCAACAATCGCCCCGGCGCCGACAAGTATCCCTTCACCTCGTTGAGAAACCGCGCTGCTGCGGCGCCATCGACAGCGCGGTGATCGTAAGTAATCGAGAGGGGCATCATCAGCCGGCCTTCGACCGCATCTTCCACCACTTGCGGGACGATCCGCGAGCGGCCGACCAGCAGAATTGCCACTTCGGGCGGGTTGATGATTGGCGTGGAGTACGTGCCGCCGATCGCGCCCAGGTTGCTCACCGTGAATGTGCCGCCCTGCATCTCGTCGAGCGCGAGCTCGCCGTCGCGGGCCCTCTGCGCGACACGATCGAGTTCCGCAGCAATCTGGGCAATGCTCTTGCGATCGGCGTTGCGGAGGACGGGCACCACAAGCCCGCGATCGGTGTCGACGGCGACGCCAATGTGGATGTATTCTTTGTAAATGATGTGGTGGTTCTCCATGTCCACCGAGGCATTGACGATGGGATGCTTTCGCAGCGACGAGGCCACCGCCTTGATCAGGAATGGCATGGCGGTGAGCTTGATGCCGCGCGAGGCATAGTCGTCTTTGCTCTGCTGCCGCAAATCTTCCAGCTCGGTGACATCGGTGTCGTCGAAGTTGGTAAGTTGCGGGATGGTCGTGTAGGAGAGCACCATGTTGCGAGCAATGGTCTGCCGGATCCGCGACATTTTCTCGACGCGGACCGTGCCATGCTCGTCGGAGGCAGGTTGGCCGGGTGGCGTGACGCCCCGCGGTACACCAGCGGCCACGTGTTCGTTGGTTTCGCGGACGAACGCCTGCACATCGTCAGTGGTGATGCGGCCGCCCTCGCCCGAAGGTCGAACGAGTCGCAGGTCAACGCCCAGTTGACGGGCGAGACGTCGCACGGCCGGCCCGGCTGCAGAGGAGGCTTGGCCATCACCCGGTTCATCCTCCACCGGCTCAGAAACCTTCGCTTTGGGTGGAGACGCGGCCTGCCTCGGCGGCGCTTTCGGTGGGGGCTGGGGCGCAGGGTCTTCTAGTTCGTCGATTTCGGGCTTAGGTTGCGGCTCTTTCTTCGGAACTGTTTTCGGTCGTGCTTCCGGCTTTGGCTCTGCATTCTTGGCGGCTGGCTGCACGGTGGTCTTTGTGGCGCCATTTTCACTGCCGGCTGCGTCAATTTCCATCAGCGCCGCGCCAACTTTCACGGTGTCGCCCTCGGCGATGAGGATCTTGGTGATCTTGCCGGCCGAGGGGCTGGGCACCGGCATGGTCGCCTTGTCGGTCTCGACTTCGATCAGATCTTGATTTTTTTTGACGGTGTCGCCCTCGCTCACGAGGATCGAGAGCACGTCGCCGGATTCGATATTCTCGCCCAGGTTGGGCAGTGTGATTTGATTGGCCATCAATTACCCAGTCGATTCAAGATTTCCCACAGAGGCCCAGAGAACCCAGAGAAGAAAACTCTAACACTTGCCGACGCAAGCCAATTCAGGTCTCTTGATTTCTCAGTGCTCTCTGGGCCTCTGTGGTGAAAATGACTTCTCAGTTAATGCCAGGGATCAATTATGCATACAGTGCGGATTGCTTGTCGGGGTCGATGCCCAGTTCGGTCACGGCGCGGGCGACGCAGGCGCCGTCGCATGTACCTTGCTTCTTGAGCTGATAGAGGGCGGCGATCGTGATGCACTCGGCATCGACTTCGAAGTGGCGGCGGAGCGTGGCGCGGTTCTCGCTCCGGCCCATGCCGTCGGTGCCCAGCGCGAACAAGCCGCCTGGCATCCAGGGGTCGATCTGCTCCGCGAGCGCCCGCACATAATCGCTCGACGCGATGCAGGGGCCTGCGACGCCGATGAGTTGCTGTTCGAGGTACGAGGCGCGGGCCGGTTGGGCGGGATTAAGCATGTTCCAGCGTTCGCATTCCTGGGCGTCGCGGCGAAGTTGCGTGTAGCTGGTGACGCTCCAAACATCGCTCGACACCTGAAACTTCTCGGCGAGCAGCTTCTGGGCGCGCAGCGATTCGCGCAAGATCGCTCCGCTGCCGAAGAGCTGCACGCGGTGCTGTCCACCTGCATCCACGCTCGATAACTTGTACATGCCGCGGATGATGCCTTCCTGGCAGCCGGGCGGCATCTCGGGCATGTCGTAGTTTTCATTCTCGAGCGTGATGTAGTAGATGGCCGTCTCGCCCTCTTCGTAAAGCCGCTTGAGTCCGTCGAAAACGATCACGGCAGTTTCATACGCATAAGCGGGGTCGTACGCGCGGACGGTTGGGAAAGCGATCGCATTCAAGAGGCTGTGGCCGTCTTGATGCTGTAGTCCTTCGCCGTTGAGCGTGGTGCGGCCGGCAGTGCCGCCGAGCATAAAGCCCTTGGCCCGCGAGTCGGCGGCAGCCCAGACGAGATCGCCGATCCGCTGGAAGCCGAACATTGAATAGTAGATGAACATCGGAATCATGTTCACACCATGCGCCGAGTAGGAAGTTCCCGCGGCGATGAAGGAGGACATCGAACCGGCCTCGGTAATGCCTTCTTCCAAGAGTTGGCCGTCCTTGGCTTCGTTGTAGAACGCGATCTGATCGGAATCGACCGGTTCGTACAACTGCCCCGCGTGGGCGTAGATCCCAACTTGGCGGAACAGGCCTTCCATGCCGAAGGTCCGCGATTCATCGGGGCAGATTGGTACGATGTACTTACCGATATTCTTGTCGCGTAAGAGGTCGGTAAGCAGGCGGACGAAGCCCATCGTGGTGGACATCTCTTTGCCGGGACCTTTGCTCACGAGCTTGGCCATTGTCTTTTCGTATTCGGCGAGCTTCGGCACTTCCATCTTTATCGGCTCGAGCATCCGCGACGGCACGGGGCCGCCGAGCGCGGCGCGGCGCTCGCGGAGGTAGATCATCTCGGGACTGTCTTCCGGCGGCACATAGAACGGAGCGGCGGCCACGCGCTCGTCCGAGATGGGGATACCGAACCGCGTGCGGAACTCGCGGAGCTCCTGCTCGTTGAGCTTTTTTTGGTTGTGGGTGACGTTGCGGCCTTCGCCCCCTTCGCCCAGGCCATAGCCTTTAATCGTCTTGGCCAGGATCACGGTCGGCTTGCCTTTGCATTCAACTGCCGCCTTGTAGGCAGCGTAGACTTTTTCCGGATCGTGCCCGCCGCGGCGCATTTTTTGGAGCTTCTCGTCAGAGTAGTTCTTGACCATCTCCAACAGCTCGGGGTACTTGCCGAAGAAGTCGTTGCGGATGAAGTCGCCCCCGGAGACGACGTACTTTTGGTATTGGCCGTCGACGACTTCCATCATCCGTTGCTGCAACAGGCCGGTTTCGTCTTGTTCCAGGAGCGGATCCCAATCCGCGCCCCAGATGACCTTGATGACATTCCAGCCGGCGCCGCGGAAGGTGCCTTCGAGCTCTTGAATGATTTTGCCGTTGCCGCGGACCGGGCCGTCGAGCCGCTGCAGGTTGCAATTGATGACGAAAATGAGGTTGTCGAGGTGCTCGCGCGAGGCGAGTGTGATCGCACCGAGCGTTTCCGGCTCGTCGCATTCGCCGTCGCCGAGGAAGGCCCAGACGCGAGAGGCTTCGGCGTCGGGCTTGATCCCCCGGTCGACCAGGTAGTGGTTGAACCGCGCCTGGTAGATCGCCATGATCGGCCCGAGACCCATCGAGACCGTGGGGAACTCCCAGAAGTCGGGCATCAGCCAGGGATGCGGATAGGACGAAAGGCCCGGCGAGCCCTGCAACTCGCGGCGGAAGTTCCTGAGATGATCCTCCGTGAGCCGGCCGAGCAGGAACGCGCGGGCGTAGATGCCCGGCGTGGCGTGGCCCTGGAAGAAGACCTGGTCGGGCGGTAGCCGGCCTTCCTTGCCGCGGAAGAAGTGGTTGAAGCCGACCTCGTAGAGCGTGGCCGCCGAGGCGTAGGTCGAGATGTGGCCGCCAATGCCCGGACTGAGCTTGTTCGCTCGGACCACCATCGCCATCGCGTTCCAGCGAAGGATGCTCTTGATGCGATGTTCGATCTGGCGGTCGCCGGGATAGTCGGGCTGCCGCTCCGGCGGGATCGTATTGACGTAGGGAGTCGTGGCCGGAAAGCCGTAGCGCGCGCCCTGGCGGAACGCCCGGTGCTTCAGCCGTTGGATGAGGTAGGCCGCTCGCTCGGCTCCGGCGCTGCGGATCACCCAGTCGAGCGCGTCGAGCCACTCGGCCGTCTCCCGCGCG
>JBGSUJ010000182.1:0-94010 GCA_041753435.1 Pirellulales bacterium
GAGCTTTTCTTGCCAGCATTTTGGGTGTTTTTCTCTATTTTTTCCCTTACGGAAAACCACACCACCCCCCCCCGCAGGACATACAGGCTCTTGCGCCCGCCCGACACACGCTGGACAGGCGTTCTGGTCCCTCTTGAAACCACAGCCCGCTTGCTGGGGGCAATCAGTCTGAAGGAACTGTCATTTCCCGCAAGAAACCGCAATTTAATGTGGTTTCTACCGGAAATGTAATCAAAACTTGTTGAAACATCTGTTGAGTTTCAGAAGAATGCAGCCTCTGGTGTGCTACCGGGCAGCCTCTCACCTCGCCCCGCCGCACACCCGCCGGCAGCTTCGCCCTTCGCCAATGCACGACGATGGGCGTCACCCTGCGACAACGCGACCGCTTGCCGGCATCACTAATTTTTTCTGCTTACTCCATTCAAGAGGTCAACATGAGAAACCACTTTCGGGCGGATCGCTCCATCCGCATGGGCTTCACCCTGGTCGAACTGCTGGTCGTGATTGCCATCATCGGCATCCTGGTCGCGCTGCTGCTGCCGGCGATTCAGGCGGCGCGGGAAGCCGCGCGGCGGAGCCAGTGCACCAACAACTTGAAGCAACAAGCTCTGGCTGTGTTGAACTTCGAATCGGCCAACCGCTATTTGCCTCCCGGTGGGCCAACGTGTGTCGACACGGCAGACAATGGTTCAATCATGCCGGCCACGTGGGTTAGCGGCAGCCAGTTCGGCGCAGAGTGTTACGGTCCAAACTGGGCCTTGCAGTTGTTCGCCTACCTGGAGGAGGGATCGTTAGCGGCCTTATCGAAACAGGCACTCGAAGATCCCACGGAACAAGGTCGGGCAAATCCACCCGACACTTGGGATATGCAAGATAAAGGCTCGCGCAGCTGGCGACCGTTTCACGACAATGTCAGTGCTACTTTGCGATGTCCTAGTTCCGGGTTGGATGGAACTATTCCGTATAACGATGGCGACGACGATACATCCGGCACGGCTCTTGCGCACCTGAGCAGAGGCAATTACGCCGCTTGTTTTGGGGGCAATGCGATGATCAACGCCGTGCCGGCTGTGTCGAGGATGCCGATCAACCCCGATCCCCTCTTCGCAGGAATGTTCGGCATGGTGCGGATCAAGAAGTTTCCGGTCGGTGCTCGTCTGGGCAAAGGAAATAGTGTGGCAAAAGTATCGGATGGGATGTCGAACACGGTGATGCTCAGCGAGCTTCTGACTTGGAACGACACCAACGATCAGGGGCAACCCGTTGATCCAGGTGTTGGCCAAGGCAACGACGACTGGCGCGGAGTGTGGATGGTTCCGGGCATGGGGGCGAGCGCTTTTTCTGGCAAGTTTCCGCCCAATGCTACAGGCCAGGGACCAGATTTTCGCGGTGGCGCGAGTGTTTCTCGCGCCGACCGGATCCCTGCCTGCGGCACCGGGCTGACGCGGGACGATCCGTTAATTCCCTGCGAGGAGGATTCGGGCAACAACACCTATGCCTCGGCACGTAGCGCTCACAATCAAGGCGTCAATGCTGCCCTGGGTGATGGTTCCGTCAGATTTGTCTCAGACGATACCGACGCTCTCGTATGGCACGGCATGTGTACGCGGGCAGGCGAGGAAGCCATCGGCCAGTAGCAACTCAGTAGAACCAGATCAGCCCAGCAACGCAGCGTTGCGAGCACTTTCCGTTCCGCGCGGCAGTTCCGCGCGAATCATGAAAAACGATGAGGGTGCGTCGTTGGCTCGATTCAGTGCCAGTAGCCGCAGCATGGGATGTTCTGTTGGCTGCTAGGGGTGTGTCAGCGGCAAAGGCAGTGTTCAATTTTGCAGCAAAGAATTCATCGATTCTTTGGCTAATTAGCGCACGAAAATTCGCAATCCAACGTTAGAGTTATCAACCCGATCGTCAGCTTCTGTCTTACGTCGATAATTTGCTCCTAAAATTTAACAGCGGAGAATTACATGCGCTCTGAGAATCGCTTCCGGATGTTTCAGAAGAATATCGGTCGCAGGCTTGCTAAAGGCGTTCGCCGCAAAGCTCACCGGCGACGCAACTTGTCGCTCGAGCAGCTCGAGACGCGCAATTTGATGGCTGTGGCCTCCTTCCAGCAAGGCGCTGCCAACTACTTTGGTCAGGAAGATACCGTGCTTTATTCGCGCACTCCCGATGTGAACTCGGGTACCGAGGGGAGTATCAGCCCCGATCAGCAAGACGCGAACGGCGTCCGCCAGGGCTTGGTAAGGTTTGACGGGATCATCGGCTCGCAGCCTGGTCAGATTCCGCTCGGCGCCAAGATCAATTCTGCGACTTTGAAGTTCAATGTCATCAACGACTCGAACTCTGCGATGCAAATGAGCCTCTACCGTATGCAACAAGATTGGGACGAGTCGACTGCCACCTGGAACAGTTTTGGCGCGATCGGCGGAATTCAAGCCTCGGAAGGGGAGTCGTCCGACTTGCCGCCTGATGCTATTCTGTTTGATCCCGATACCAGCGCGAATAGCCTGACCGCTGGCATTTTCGATGTCACCAAGTCGCTTGAGTTTTGGGCAGCCGGGGCGTCGAACTACGGCTGGATGATCGAGAGTGCTTCGACCAACGGTTGGGATTTTACCACCAAGGAGGCGCCCCTTTCCGAGCGGCCGAGCCTGGTGGTCGATTGGGAGCTTCCTGGCTCGACTGAATTCAAAGTCCTCAACACCTCACTATTTCATCCGGAGGGTAACTCGGGCACTTCCACTGCGAAAATCGAAGTTGCCCGAACCGGAAATCTTGCCTCTGCAGCCAGCATCAATTACACCGCCGTTGCTGGTACGGCCACGGCTGGCAGCGACTTTGACGCTGTGACAACCGCCACGCCGCTCAACTTTGCGGCGGGGCAAGCATTGGCCACAATCGAGGTCACAATCCACGGCGACAGCCAGCTCGAAGGGAATGAAACCGTGCTTGTTACGCTTGCGGGCGGTAACATCACGGCCGGCCGCAGCACCGCCACCGTTCGGATCGCCGATGACGACGCGCTGATCAACGAAGTGCTCGCCAACATTACCAATGTTGCCGATGAAACCAACCGCGAGTACGTCGAGTTAATCGGCACGCCAGGCGCGAGCCTGGATG
Source organism: Pirellulales bacterium (assembly GCA_041753435.1). GTDB lineage: Bacteria > Planctomycetota > Planctomycetia > Pirellulales > Lacipirellulaceae > DASYDU01. The sequence goes on from JBGSUJ010000182.1 coordinate 3,121, forward strand.
GCTACTATTTCGTCGTCTTCGAGGGGGAAGAAGAAGAAAACGGCGGCGCGGGCAGCGGCATTGCCGATCTGGTCGTCGATCTTTCCGGCCAGACCTTCGGAGCGAATGGCTTGCTTGTGATCACTGGAAGCAACTGGCAATACCAGAGTCTGAAAGCTGCGGCAACCAACCAGATGATCGTTCCAGCGTTCGACACGGCGGGCGGTCTTCTGGAAGATAGCTCGCAGACGTACGCACTTATTCGTAGCCCGCTGACCCCGATCTTGCCAGATACCGACTACGACACAGTCGGCGCTTTCGAAAATGCGACGAATCAAGCCATTGGCACTGGGGTGGGCATCATCGATCAGTTGCCCGCCGGTGCCGACCTCATCGACAGTGTCTTCGTGGTGGAGGGGGGCGGCGGTGACCGCGACCGGGCTGCCACCACGGCTGAGTTGGGTCATCCGGGCGTCCACGTCCATCAGCCGACGGGGCTTGCCGGTTCGGGCGGCGTGACTTCCGACGCTGTCTCGCGCCGCTTTGGGCAAACTCTGGCGAACTCGCTTGGGGCCTGGTTCAACGGCGACATCGCCGATGGCAATGCCGCGGGCGGGCCGATACGCTATCTCGAAAATTCTTTCTTCATCAGCGTGACCGCACCCGACGGAGCGGTGCTGACCCCTGGCGCGCCGAATATTCTCCGCACGGTTTCCTTCCGCATCGCCGACCAGAACCGAGAAGTCGACGAGCAGGATGGCAGCGTCACGCTGCGAATCGAACGTACCGGCGATGTTAGCAACGAGCAGATCGAGGTCACGTACCGCACGGTCGATATCGGTAGCGCCACCGCGGAAAGTGATTTTACGAGCGTAGAACAAACCGTCACATTTCTGCCAGGCGAATCGTTCAAAGATATTAACATTAGCATTCTGCAGGATTCCGCTGCAGAAGGCTTCGAGCGTTTCCGGGTAGATATTGTCAACGTCTCGAATCCAAATTATCTGATCACCAATGGAAAGCCCAGCATTGGAATCGGGCCAGGCGAGCCGACGGTCGCCAATGGCGAGGCAGTGGTCACCATCGTCGATGCCGACGTGCTCACCAAAACCTTTCAGAACGGTGTGAATGGCTACTTTGGTACTTCCGATGCTTACCTCGACGGGGAATTCATCTTCGATAAGTTCGGGCAAGAGTCGGTGGTCCGGGTCGATCAGGTCAAGGGCGAAGGGGAGCAAACAGCGGCGACCGTGCGGCCCCAGCAAGGGCTGATCAGGTTCGACGAGATGTTCGGCAACGCACTGAACCAGGTGCCGCTCGGCTCGACGATCTTCGATGCCTTCTTGACGCTCAATGTCACCAATGTGGCCTCAGGCGCAAATATCAACTTCTTCCGCATGTTGCAGGATTGGGAGCAGGTGAATGCTTCTTGGACCAATCCGCAAGGCAACAGCGGTTTCAGTATTCTCAACGGCGTTACGCCCGACAACATCGAAGCAACGTCTCTGGCCGACGCAATCGTCGTCGAACCTGGACGAGCAGGCCTGGTGCAAATTCCGCTCAACGTCGATACCATCCAAGCCTGGGCCAACGGTTCGCTCAATAACTTTGGGTGGTCGATCGTATCGAACGCCGGTTCGCTCTGGAGCTTTAACAGTTCCGAGGCCTTCTTGCCCGGCACGGTCAAGCCAGAGTTGACAATCCTCTACACCGAGCCAGAAACGGTGACCGGCAAGTTCGGTTTTTCCGTCGACGACTACATCGTGAACGAAAACGCCGGTGCGGCCACCATGACCGTTCACCGCATCGGCGGATCGAGCGGAGCGGCCACGGTTGACTGGAGTCTCTCGCCTGCTACGGGCAGTCTCGCCGATATCACGGGTGCCTCGGCAGGTTCGATCCTGTTTGCCGATGGCGAGACGTTCAAAACTTTCAGTATCGCCATCAACAACGATAATCTGCTAGAAAGGAACGAAACACTCGCTCTGTCGCTTTCCGGAGCAGGCCTCGAGTTTGGCCGCAGTCAGGCAGTGCTTACCATCCGCGACAACGATTTTCCGCTGGCCACTGGCGCGTTGCTGCTCAACGAAATCCTGATCAACTCACCTGGCAATGATCCGCCCCACGAATTTGTCGAGTTGATCGGCAATGCTGGTATGGGTATGGGATCGTTGTACTACGTAGCCATCGAAGGACTGGTCGGCGACCGCGAAGGCACCGCCGAAAAGGTCGTCGAACTCGGCGACTTCTTCAATGGTTCCAACGGATTGTCGCTGCTGACGCCAACAGCTGCCGATTTCGCCTTCCACGTTCCCGCGGGAACCACACACATTGATCGTCTCGGATCGATTGGTGCGGAGAACGTCGCCAGCCAAAATGATTCGACCACGTACCTGCTGCTCTACAGCCCGTTTACATCGCTTACCAGCACTCCGTTCGACTACGACTGGGACAACGATGGCTCGCTCGAGTTGCCACCGGGTGTTCAAATTGTCGACTCGGTTGGCGTTCGAGTGTTTGGGGCAGAAGATCAGTTGTATGGACCAAGCACGAACGAAGCCTCGTTCAACTTGTCCGATCCGGACGTCGACGCGATCTCTCGCGCCCAGGGGAACACGCAAGCCAATCGGGGAAGCGCATGGTTCGGCGGCGATCTCTTCCCGGCTGGCGACGATTACCTGCTTTACGAACCCGGCGAGTCCTTCTTCTTGCCTGTGACAGGCGCGGCGATGACTCCCGGCGAGGCGAACACAGGCAATGCGGCTCAAAGCCCCCTCATTGCGCTGACTGGTATTGTTGCGAATCCAAACGGCACCATCAGCGTCTCGTTCAGCGGTCCCATCAGCCAGATTCTCTCCGGGGATAGCGGCGCTGCTAGCCCCGGGGGGGCCGGCATCTCGATCACGGATGCCAACAGTTTGCCACTTACGACTGTCGATGTGCTGCCGACTATCAGCGGCATTGGTACCAATACCTTGATGCTCAGTTTCACAGGCTCGGGGGTGAGCGGTGGCAAGCTACCGGCCGGGAATTACCAACTGAACTTCGTTGGTAATGGCATCGTTGGTAATGGTCGTGCAGTCGATGTCTCGAACACCGCTACCCAGATCAACAGTTTCTCCGAGTTCGAGTTCACGGTCGCCCCCAGCCTCACTGGCGACTACGACCTGAACGGCACCGTCGAACAAGCCGATTACACGTTCTGGATGACGCACTTCGGCGCCACCGCTGGCATCGGCCTGCAAGCCGACGGCAACGGCAACGGCACTGTCGACGCCGGCGACTACACCCTCTGGCGCGACAACCTGGGCAATACCCTCGCTGCCGGAGCCAGTTCGGCCGCACTCGTTGCGGCTGACGAGGAAGAGCCTGTCGCCACATCGGCGGTGGCACTCGAGTTGGCTTTTGTCGATCTGGCAACGAGCTCCAGCAGCCCATCGCCACGGTCTACAACTCGCTTCGCCGCTCGCGACTTCGCACCGCTCGACCGTTCGTTGCTCTTGGCGGCACGGCGGCACCGGCAAATCCATGGGCCGGAACTACAGGAAGAGGCCCGTCGTGCGGAACATGCCGGAGTTGGCTTCGGTGATTTCGACGAGTTCTTCGCCAAGCTCGGCGAGAAAGTCTCGGCCCGAAAAACGCTCCGTCAGTCCGTCTAACGGCTACGAATTGCCGAGCAGGTAACAACGATTCAGCCTACCCCATCGGCCAGCGGTGCCTGCCATCAAGCCCATTCGTCGCTCGGTGAATGCTTTCTGGCCAAAAATAGAGACTATACATCTGCACACATTCTGGTAAACTCTCCGTGGCCCTCGCGCGTGGGAGGCCCAGCAAGACAATTCCTCCGCGACGAACATTCTGGAAATTCGGTCATTCTGGAAATTCGGCGCGAGTTAATTCCTCCGCCCAGGGCCCGAAGTCCGCTCTTTGAAAAGTTGAATGAAGCTATTAGCTGTTAGCCAGCGTCCGCGGTACGCAGCCACCGCCTTGAGAGCCCTAGCTGCGCGCTGACTCAAGGAATTTCATCCCCGTCTCTACTTGGCTCCGCATCTGCTTGTCTATTTTCCCCGTCACCCGTATCCCGTCCCCCGACCCCCATGTTTTTCGTGTCGCCTTCGAAACTTGAACGACTTACGACGACGCCTTCGTGACGCCTTCGCAAAAACCCGACCAAAACCGCAATTCCACCGGACGCCTTCGAAAGATCCCCGAGAAATACAGCGATTCCCCATCGCCAACGAACGAGCAAGCCAAACCTCGGACCTCTCTCCCCCTCCGCCCCACTCACCGGCTTGCCTTCTCGCTGGCCTTAATCCGCCCGGCCATGCTCGAGCTGCCTCCCTCCATCAGGAAGGTGAACAAGTCGGCCACCTGCTCCAGCGTGAGCGGATTCAACAGGCCCGCCGGCATCGTCGATTCTTTGGTCAGTTCGATCTCTTCGATCTCATCGGCCGCAATCGTTGTTTTGCTGCCGTCCGATTGCAGTACGGTCACGCTGCCGTTGGGGTGCCGCGTGAGAAGGCCCGTAGAGGCCCGGCCGTTGGCCATCACCAGGTAGCTGGCATACTGGTCCGACACGACATGCGACGGATAGACAATCGACTCCAGCACTTCCTTCCGCTGAAAGCGCTGACCGAGCGTCGTCAAATCGGGCCCCGCACTTTCGCCAATGCCGTTGAAGCGGTGACACTTGATGCATTGGGCCGTGCTGAACATCTTCGCGCCAGTTTGCGGATTGCCCGTTTTCCCCTCGGCACTTTCGAGAAAGGCCGCCAGTTCTTCGTAGCTCCACTTGTTCTCGCCCAAATCTTGCGGCAATTCGGCAGCCAGCGCCTCGGGGAACTGCTCGGCGTACCAAACCTGCCAGGCCGCCAGCTTCTCGCCCGTGGCCTGGGCCGTCGTTGTGGTCGGTTCGCCCGACCAATGCTCCAGCAGTTTCACCGCCAGGTCGCCAGCCGATGGCGTCTGTTTGAGGCCCAGCAGTATGACGTTGCGATACGCCTCCGCCGCTTCTGGTCGTTGATTAACACGCGCCAGTGTCGCCAGAACTTCCGCTGTGGCAATTCCATCAATCGTCCGCAGCGAATCGACCAGCACGGCCCAGTTTTCGCCGCCCGGATGTTGTGTCAGACTCATCGCCACTGGCGCCCGACGATTCGGGTTGTTTGCATACACGGCACGCAAGTAAGCCAGCGACTCTGCTTCGCCACTCGCGCCGAGCACCGCCGTCAAACCTACACGCAAGCGGGCCATCGCCTCGCCCTCCAGTCCATCCAGCCGCTCGTCGAGCGCCCGCATTTCGCTGAGCACTTCAGGGCCTGGATTTGCCGGTAACTTGGCAAGGATCGACAGCGCCGAGGTCGGAAACTTCTCGCCCGCCGAGATCACTTGCCGCCGCTCTTTGAGCGACAGGTTTGTGAAGAAATCGCGCGCGAAGTGTTCGATGTACCCATTCACGCTATGCCCTGCATCGACGGTTCGCACGGCTTCGAAGTATCGCAGCAGCGTGAGCTTTTCGTCGGTGTTCCAGCCGGTTTTCAGCCGCGCGGCATGGGCCGCGATCTGCAGCTTTTCAGCCTCGCCGATGTTCGCTTCCAGTTGGGCGGCAAGAATCGCCGCCGCTTCCGCTGGCTGCAAGTACGCTAACAACCGCACCAGTTCGCGATTCGCCAGCGGATCGGAAGTAGGATACAGTTTGAGCACCTCGGCTGTCAGTCCTGGTGCATCCTGCGGCGGAATTTCGCCGCGCAACAAGGCCAATTGAGCAACTCGCAGCGTATCGCGGAACTCAGCCTCCTGGGCCGGGCTTGGTTGCTTGCCAATCTGGTCGATGTTGTCGTGCAGCATCGTTTCGCAGCCTTCAAGTACGGCGAGTGCCACCTCGCGCGACGGAGCAGCCGCCAACAATCCCGCGCCACCCTGCAAAAAGATCCGCGCAGAGTTGGCCGAGATGACTTGGTCTTGCCACTGGTCGACGGGCGTTTTTTCCAGCGCCTTTCGCGCCGCATAGGCTACAAAGCGGTCTGTGTCGCCGAGCAGCCTCGTCAAGTCGTCAACCGGTGCATCGAGATCGCGTTGAGCGATTGCCTCACAAGTCAACCGCCGCACCCACGCATCGGGATCGCGCAGCATGGCCGAGAGCGGCCGCGAAAACGCCGCATCTTCCTGGGTGCCCATCAGCCGCGCCACCTTGGCTCGCATCAACGGATTGCGATCGCGTGAGAGCGCGACGAGCAGATCGACCGTCGGCGCCGGGCCGAAGAACACCATCAAATCGAGCGCCCGCAACCGATCGCTTTGTCGTGCGCGCGGGTCATTGATCACCCGCGACAACTCCGGGCCCCACTCGTCGCCGAGCGTCTTCTGGACCCGCGCGATCCGCCGCCGAGCCCAATCGCTTTGGAACTGTGGCTGCCGCAACGCTTGTTCGATGCCTTGGCCCAGATCGAGCGTCTCTGCCGGAACCTCGCCCTTCCACTTCAGTCGATACACTCCGCCATCGGTCCCACGGCCACCGGTCGAAAAATAGAGCGCACCATCCGGCCCAACCGCCATGTCGGTCACGTTCAGCGGCCGGCCTTTGAGCACCGTCGTCATCCGGGCCGTATACGAACCGCCCTGGCGAGTCAGTTGCACCGCATGAATCTGCCCCAGTGCCCAATCACCAACAAACAACGCACTTTGGAACCGTTTCGGAAACATCACATGATCGTACGATTCGACACCAGTTGGCGAGCCAGCGCCCACGTCCAGCGTCGCCGGCAAGCTATCAAGGTAATACTCTGGCCACTTCGCCCAGCCGCTCCGCCAGCCAAGTTCGGCACCCGGAGGAACGTGGTTTACCCGCGTTGGCCGATACCAGGGCGTGCCGATATCCCATTCCATGTCGGCATCGTAAGTAAACAGCTCGCCGTCGGCATTGAAGGCAATGTCGTATGGATTTCGCATCCCGCCTGCTACCGTTTCGACAAAGCTTCCTTCCGTGTCGGTCCGCAGAATCGTGCCGCCCGGCGCGGCCACGCCCGCCCCATAGCCGTTCGGGTCGTCGTACCGCGGCTGGACGAGATCGCCTTCGTAGGCCACCGAGTAGGGACTTTTCGCATCGACCGACGCATCGGCATGTGCGAAGTTCCCGCACAATACGTAAACCAGTCCTTCCGGGCCAAGTTGCACGGCATGAGGTCCGTGTTCGCCAATCATGCCGCGAAATTTCACCAGCGGCTTGATTTCTTCCGCCGTGCCGTCGCCGTTCTGATCGGTCAGCCGGTAGAGCGCGCCACCATCCGGCCCGTCTCCTACCGCCAGCACATTCGCGCCCAGCGAAAGAATACCCTGCACATTCTTGAGTTTGTTGCAAAACGGTTGCACGGTTTCGAACGTGCCATCGCGGTCCGCATCGCGAATCAACAGCAGCGGTCCGCCTTCCTGCGACGCGAGGATATCGCCCTTCGCGTTGAAGGCCATCGCAATCAGCGAACCAGCTTGTTCGTCCGTCACCATTCGCTCGATGACAAACTCTGGATCGATCATGAACCGCGCGCCTTCGCTCGAGATCACAACTTCGTTGCCCCAAGGCAGCACGCCCCCCAGCGGGCCATAGACTTTCGCTGCCAGCCATGCGCGGTCGCGAAACTCGGGTGCCTTCCAATTGGCCGCTTCTTTCACGCTGGTGCGCCAAGTTGCGTCGGTCGAGAAGTTCTCGTAGGTTCCGCCACGTTCTTTTACAATCACCCGGGCTACGATGCCGGCTGCTCCCGCATCGATATTGGTAGCCTTGATCGCCACCACATTCACGCCCGGCCGCATCAATTTCGTCACATCGTGGACATCCATTCTTCGCCAGTCGGCCCCTTGGCCCGCTGGCTGGCCATTGACGAACAATTCGTATTCGTTGTCGCAAGCGGCATGAATTTGTGCGAATTCGATTTCGCCGCCAGCCATAATGGTCTTGCGAAGGTAACAATCCCCCACGGGAACCGCATCCTTCTCATGGGCCGGCGACCAGATCCAATTGGCGCCAATCAGTTTTTGAAACTCGGCCTTGGTTTCGACGGTTGGCTTATTGGAGGGTGGGGCTGGCTGTCCGGCTGCGACGCGGTTCGCTCGAGCCGTGCGGACCGCCGGCCGTTGAACGGGGGGACGAGTTGCCGAGCGCGAGGGTTGCCGATTGGTCGGTTTTTTACTGCTGGCCGATTGAGCTACCACGCCAGTGGACCAAACCAAACTCAGTGCCGGAATCGCCATCAGAGCGATGGTCGAGCGAACAGTCAGCCTCATCGTGGTAGCCTCGCAAACAAGAGAATGTTTGGCGCGCCGAAGCGCACCATGCCGCGCAAAATAGGCAGGGATGTTAGCAGCCATCGCTTGGAATGGGCAACAGAGCTTCAATGTGGCGATGTCCTGCAGCTAGCAAGGATTGAGCGCTTGCCACCCACGATCGAATTCATCAACTCTGCGATTGTCGTTGACCTGACACAAGTCATTAGTTAGCTTAACTTTCCGTCGAGTGCTGGCGCCGCTGCGTGGTGGGAACAAAGTTGTTTCTCGAGATGAGAGGTTCATGCTGCTGCACGAATTCGACAGCCCGAGGATTGCTAACCATGAGGAAACAACGAGGATCATTCGCCAGCTGGAATGGGGCGCAGGCACTGGTCGCTTTACAAATTGCATTCATTGTGGCGACCAACGTGGCGACCAACTGTGGCTCTGAGCGGGTTTCAGCTGCAGCGGAGAACGCTGCAGCAGACGACAAGGCCAAGGAGTCTGAGGTAGAGCCTTTCCGCTTAGGCAGCTTGCTCAAAAAATCCTTCGATCCTCCACCGCTAGCGGAACTCGAAAAGACCGCCCTCTGGGTCGATCGACTCGTGCTGGATGGGATGCAGGTGCTCCGCAAAAAGCAGGAATTGGCTGGCAAGCCGCCAGTTACCGTTGAAGAAGCCCTCGCGCTCCGCAACGATTCGCCGACTGAGAACGCCAAACTTCTTGCCGCATTAGGTCGCGTGGCACCGGAAACTGGCCTGGGGGTGAACTACGAACGTTCGTGGGTGCGCCATGTATCTGGCGACCTCAAAAGCACCAACCCATTGTTGATCAGCAGTGTCACCGAATTCGAATATCAGGTGATGTGTGGATTCGCGTTGGTGGCTTACGACATCGACATCAATTACTTCGCGCCGAGCGGAAACATTGTCTCGTGGCAAACAAGCGCGGATGGCCTCGTCGACAAGATGGTTCTTCGAGACGACATGGTTTGGTCGGACGGAAAGCCAATCACCGCGCAGGACGTGGTGTTTTCGTTTCTGGCGATCATGACCGACCAAGTCATTATCCCAGCGGTTCGCACCGGCACCGAGCAGCTTAAATGGGTCGAGGCCTACGACGATAACACCGTCGTGTTCTTTCACAAAGAAGCGCTTGCCACCAACACGCTCAACATGGCGTTCCCGATCATTCCGAAGCACATCTACGAGAAGTCGCTCGCCGAGGATCCCACAATGAACCGGAGCGATTACCATTCGCAGTTAGAAGACAAACCGGTTGTAGGTGGGCCTTATGAACTTGTGCGGCGGGTGCGGAACCAGGAATTTGTCGTTCGGCGCCGCGAGAATTACTTCAGGGTGGGCGGCAAGCAAGTGCGGCCAAGACCCTATTTCAAAGAGATTCGGGTCAAGGTGATTGAAGATTTCAACACGGCGCTGGTGGCGTTGAAAGCGGGACAAATCGAAGAATCGATGTTGCGACCGGAGCAATGGGTCAGCCAAACGAATGGCGATGAATTTTACAAGCGAAACACCAAAGTGACCGATCTGGAATGGACTGAATTTCACTTCGTCTGGAATTTGAAATCGCCTTTTTTCTCCGATCCTCGCGTTCGCGAAGCAATGGCGTGGGCCGTCGACTACGATGAACTACTCAAAGTTGTTTGTCAGGGCTTGTATCAACAGGCCCAAGGACCATTCCACCCCGAGTCGTGGATGTTTCCCAGCGATGCCGCCCCGCCGTTTTACCAGGATTTCGATCGGGCCGAATCACTGTTGGAAGAAGCCGGCTGGACCGACAGCGACGGCGACGGTGTCCGCGACAAGATGATCGACGGCCAGCGGGTGCCATTCGAGTTCACACTGCTTACTTACCAGACGGAGACCGGCATTCAGGCATCGGTGTTGCTCAAGTCTTCGCTCGAGCAAATTGGCGTGATCTGTAATGTCAAGCCAACGGAGTTCACGGTACTTGTCGACAGTCAACAAAAGAAGCAATTTGAAGCGGCCATGGGGGGTTGGGGTGCGGGTACCGATCCTTTCTCGTCGGAGAACATGTACGGTTCCGATCAGCCGCGCAACTACGGTTCGTATTCCAACGTGGAAGTCGACAAGCTGTTCAAAGCAGGTTTACGCGAATTAGATCACGAAAAACGCAAAAAGATCTACGCCGAAATCCACAAACTCTTGTGGCAAGACCAGCCTTACACCTGGCTATTCTACCGGAATGCATTTTACGGCTTCAGCAAGAAGCTGCGCGGATACAACTTCGCGCCGACCGGGCCGTATTTCTTCGATCCTGGTATGATGAGCATCTACAAACCGGAGTGAGGTAAAGTAACGGTTGAGAGCAGCTGCGACGGCGTGCCCCCATCCTGAATGCCAACGACGTCATGTTCAATTATCTTACTCGCCGAGTCCTCTTAGGATTGCTGACACTGTTGTTGATCACATTTGTCGTGTACGCGCTGATCCGCCACATGCCCGGCACGCCGTTGACGCTCGATCAAGCCAATATGGACCCGAGCAAGATGCTCAGCCCGGCCGAGATCGAGCGGATGAACAAACAATATGGCCTCGATAAGCCTTGGTACGAGGCCTATTTCGTGTGGCTTTCCAATGTAGTGCGCGGGGACCTTGGCAAGTCGATCCCTCAAAACAATCGGCCAGTCGTGCGCTTGATCCTCGATCGCATGCCGGCGACGCTGGTTTTGTCTGTCACCTCACTCGTCTTGACGTATCTGCTGTCGATCCCCATTGGCCTTTGGGCGACGGTACGCAGCGGCACCTTTGCTGAGCGGTCGGTGAGTACGATTTTGTACATGCTCTATTCCTTGCCTGCTTTTGTCGCGGCGTTGTATTTGCAGCTCTTGTTCTACTCGAAGCTCGGTTGGCTGCCGCTCTTCGGCATGATGAGCGACAACTACGAAACGCTTTCAACGGCAGGCAGAGCGTGGGATATCTTCCAGCATGCGTTGCTACCGATCGTGTGCTTCACCTATGGCAGCCTGGCGTACTACTCACGGTTCATCCGCGCGAATATGCAGGAAGTCATCCGACAGGATTTCATCCGCACCGCGAAGGCGAAAGGCGTGCCGGGTTGGTCGGTTATTTGGCACCATGCTTTCCGCAACACTCTCATTCCGCTTGTCACGCTGATTGGTTTGACACTGCCAAGCCTGCTGAGTGGGGCGGTAATCCTGGAACAGATTTTCGCTTGGCCTGGCATGGGGCGGCTGTTCTTTGAAGCGATCGGCCAGCGCGATTATGATACCGTGATGGGTCTCGTGCTGATGTTCAGCGCGCTGACGTTACTGGGGCAGTTGCTAGCCGACGTTCTCTATGCGGTCGTAGACCCACGGGTGAGTTATCAATGAGTACGGTCGACCCTACGCAACAAACTGAGATCCTGAATGCCGGTCCGCCGTCGGGCGGGTTCTGGTCAGAGACATGGCGCAACTTCCGCCGCCGCAAGTTGGCGATGATTGCCCTAGGGTTTGTGATTGTGCTGTGCCTGATAGCACTTTTTGCACCGGTGATCGTCGGCACTAAGCCGATTGTGTGTAAGTTCAAAGGGCGCATTTATTTTCCCTGCATGGGCTACTATGTTCGCTCGTGGGAGAACCCTGTGTTGCGCAACGCGAGACTACCCCATCACTATCCGACACGGCTGAAACAACTCGATCCAGAGAGCTGGGCGATCTATCCGCTTGTGTATCAGGATCCCTATTGGCGGGTACGAGCTGACGAATGGCCGGGGCAACCAGAGAATCCTTGGGGCGTGCGCGGCGCGCCCAATCGTTGGAATTGGTTCGGTACCGACCAACAAGGATTTGATGTGTTCGCTCAAATGGTTCATGGCACACAGATTGCGATGAGCGTTGGTTTTGTGTCGATGAGCATTGCGGCTGTCATTGGTATCACAATTGGTGCGCTCGCTGGGTACTTTGGTGGCTGGATAGATATGGTGCTCAGCCGGCTGATCGAACTGGTGATGTGTATTCCGTCGCTGGTGCTAATCTTGGCGCTAGTCGCGATTATGGACAACATTTCCAATCTCCACTTGATGGCGGTGATTGGCATCACCAGTTGGACGAGTATCGCACGGCTCGCCCGGGCCGAGTTCCTTAAGCTCAAACAGATGGAGTTCGTGACAGCAGCTCGTGCGATAGGTGCCAGCGGGCCGCGAATCATCTTTCTGCATGTGCTGCGAAATGCCTTGGCACCGGTGTTGGTGCCCATTACGTTTGGAGTTGCTGCCGCGATTTTGATTGAAAGTGGGCTCAGTTACTTGGGCTTTGGCGCTTCGCCGCCCAACCCAAGCTGGGGCACGCTCCTGAAAATGGGTCGCTCTGCCATCGAGCAGATGTGGTGGCTGATCTTTTTCCCAGGCCTGGCGATTTTCCTGACCGTTTTGGCTTACAACCTGATCGGTGAAGGCTTGCAGGAGGCGACCGACCCGCGACTCAGACAATCGGCCCATTGAGATTTGACCATCATGCATTCCCCACCAGTCATCGAAGTCGACCACCTCCGCACGTACTTCCACACCGAAGATGGTGTGATGAAGGCAGTGGATGATGTTTCGTTCCAGATTCAATTGGGCCGCACGCTCGGAATTGTTGGCGAAAGCGGCTCGGGCAAGAGCGTTACTTCGCTCTCGATTATGAAGCTCTTGGCTGCGACGGCAACGATTGAGTCAGGACGGATTGCTTTCTTGGGCAAAGATTTGGTCGGCTTGCCAGAACGCGAGATGCAATCGATCCGAGGTCGCGACATCAGCATGATTTTTCAAGAGCCGATGACATCGCTGAACCCCGTATTCACCGTCGGTGCTCAAATCATTGAAGCAATCGTGTTGCATCAAAAAACTTCCCAGCGGGTTGCCCGCAAAAACGCGATTGCCCTGTTAGACGAAGTCGGCATCCCCAACCCCGCCGAGCGAATCGACTACTATCCGCATCAAATGTCGGGCGGGCAGAAACAGCGAGTCATGATTGCCATGGCTCTTTCCTGCAATCCGAAACTCCTCATCGCCGACGAGCCAACCACTGCACTGGATGTCACCATTCAGGCACAGATACTCGCGATCCTTCGCAAACTCCGCGACGAGCGCGGTATGGCCATTGTCTTCATCACCCACGACTTGGGAGTTATTGCCGAAATTGCCGACGACGTACTCGTAATGTTTCGCGGCAAGGAGGTCGAATACGGTCCAGTGCTCGACATCTTTGCTCAGCCGAAGCATCCCTACACAAGAGGTTTGCTTGCCTGTCGGCCACGACTCGAATCGACGTTCCGCCGCTTGCCGACGGTCGACGACTTTATGGAATCGCGGACCATCGACGGGGAAGTCCGCGTGGTTGAAAAAAAGATGGATTCCGGTCGTCTTCAACAATTGTGCGAGCAAGGGCGCGGGCGGCTACTGCATCCGAAATTAGCACTCGCAGCCATGGGGCACCCTTGGGAAGAAGCACAGCACGGGCCTGATACCCAAGCTGTCGCCGAGGGAACCGAACCATTACTACGCATTAAGGATTTGCAGGTTTACTTTCCGGTTCGTCGCGGCATCCTGGCTCGTGTGGTTGATCATGTGAAAGCAGTAGATGGGATTAGCTTCGATGTCTATCGCGGCCAAACGCTCGGCCTCGTAGGCGAAAGCGGTTGCGGCAAGACCACTGCCGGCCGGGCTATCCTACGACTCATCGAACCAACGGCGGGCCATGTGATCTACAACGGCACCGATATTGCCGCGCTGAGTAATCGTGAGTTGCGCGATCTGCGCAAGAATTTTCAAATCGTGTTTCAAGATCCTTACGGTTCACTCAACCCGCGGATGACGATCGAAACCACACTCACCGAGCCGCTGTTAATCCATGGTATCGGTCGCACAAAAGCCGAGAGACGCGATCGCGCCGTGGCCCTACTTGAGGATGTGGATCTCACGCCGAATTATTTGCGTCGTTATCCGCACGAGTTTTCTGGAGGGCAACGCCAACGCATCTGCATCGCACGGGCGCTGGCCACTAGCCCCGACTTTATTATCTGCGACGAATCGGTTTCGTCACTAGATGTATCGGTACAAGCCCAAGTGCTGAACCTCTTGAAAGATTTACAGGAGAAGTACGGCATCACTTACATCTTTATTAGTCACGATTTGAGTGTGGTGAAATTCATGGCCGACATGATGGCGGTGATGAATCATGGCCAGATAATCGAATTTGGCCCGTCCGAAACCATCTACGCCCGCCCGCGCGAGGACTACACCCGTCGCCTCATCGATGCGACGCCGAAAGACGATCTAGACTTGATCCGCCAGCGAGTTGCCGAGCGAGAAAAATCGCAAATATCTCCTGCAACATGAATTGCGCATCAGTTGCGAGAGTAGTCTGATTAAATTTGTTTCGTAGAATCGTGGCTCGGCTGTTCTTCCGATCTGCCTCAATTTCGTCTTCATGGAGAGTCGATGCCCGAGATTCCGCTTGCTCGAGAATCTGGGGGCGGTACAGCTTACCGATCGCGAAAGGGTTCGGATCACCAAGTTCGCATCGGTCGTTGTCGGCATCATCGCGATCGGACTAGGCCGCTTGTTCAAGGAACTAAACGTGAGCTACCTGGTGGACTGAGTGTTGAGTGTCGCTGCGAGCGCGAATCTGCCGGCGCTGGTGATGCTGTTGTTTTGGTGGCGAACCACGTGGCAGGGCATCCTCGCCGCGGTGCCGGTGGGCATGTTTAGTTGATTAGCATGGATTCTTTTGAGTGGCGAGACGTTCGATAAGGTTTACGGTCTCTCTCCGGATCAGGCTCCGATGCCATTCAGCCAGCTGGGCACCGTCACAATTCTTCTCGGCTTTACCACACTGCTCGCGGCTTCGTTGCTCACGCGAGATGACTGCCGGACCACGTGATAGCAGCCGTTTTCTTGACCCCCGTCGCTGCTGTAGATAGACTCAGCGGATGGATTGGAGACAGAAGATGTGGACATGAAGTGGTTGCTCGTGGGTTTGTTGTTTGTGGCGTATTGCGGTTTTGCCGTCAGTGTAGGTTTTCCTGCCGATGCGCGGGTTGATGTGAAGATCGAACAGTTCGCGTTTCAGGATTACCTCGGCACGGAACATTCTTTTAAAGAGTGGCGCGACAAGCGGGCTGTGGTCGTGGTGTTCCTCGGCACCGAGTGTCCACTGGCGAAGCTCTACGGGCCGCGGCTAACCGAACTCGAAGCCGAATATGGCCCGCGCGGCGTCGCGTTTGTCGGCATTGCTTCGAACCAGCAAGATTCGCTGCTCGAAATTGGCCAGTACGTCCGGGTGCATAAGATAGGTTTTCCGATCTTGAAAGACCCGAGTCAGCAAGCCGCTGATCAGTTTGGCGCTACTCGCACACCCGAAGCGTTTGTTCTCGACTCCCGCGGAGAGATTCTTTACCGAGGCCGGATCGACGACCAGTTTGGCATCGGCTATCAGCGGGCCAAAGAGGTGCGGCGCGACTTGGCTATCGCCCTGGGCGAGATCCTGGCGAATAAGCCTGTTTCAACGCCCATCACCGAACCGGTCGGTTGCTACATTGGCCGCATCAAGCCGAAGCCCCCCACCGGCGAAATCAGCTATACCAACCAAATCGCACGGCTCGTCGATCAACACTGCGTTCGCTGCCATCGCCCAGGGCAAATCGCACCTTTCACACTCACCTCTTACGGCGACGTATCCGCTTGGGCCGAGACAATGTGCGAAGTGATCGACAGTGGCCGCATGCCCCCTTGGCACGCCAATCCACAGTACGGCCACTTCGCCAACGATGCCCAGCTCTCGGCCGAAGACAAGCAGTTGTTCCACACTTGGGTTGACAATGGCATGCCCGAGGGCGATGCCGCGGACCTTCCTGAGCCGACCATTTACAGCGAAGGTTGGCAAATTCCTAAGCCCGACGTGGTGGTCCGCATGCCTGAGCCGTTTACCGTGCCGGCCAAGGGGACAGTGCCCTACCAGTACTTTGTGGCCGACACACAATTTGAGAAGGATATTTGGATTCGCGGAGCTGAGGTACGGCCGGGCAACCCCGCGGTCGTGCATCACATCATCTTGTTTCTGGTGCCACCGGGGCAGAAAGCAGCAAGTGATAACGACCCGCTGCTCAATTCGATCGCGACTTTCGCTCCAGGCATGCCGGCCGAGTTGTGGCCTACCGGATATGCGCGATACATTCCGGCTGGGTCGAAGCTTGTGTTCCAGGTGCATTATACGCCGAATGGCAGCGAGCAGACCGACCAAAGTGAAATCGGTCTCGTCTTTGCCGACCCCGACGAAACACACCAAGAACTTAAGGGCGCCATCGCGGTGAACACAAAGTTTCGTATTCCACCCGGCGACCCCAACTACTTTGTCGCTGCGCGCCGAAAGTTCAAACGAAAAACCTTGCTCCACGCGATGATGCCACACATGCACTATCGCGGAAAATCCTTTCGTTATACCGCTGAATATCCTGACGGCCGTCACGAGATTCTGCTCGATGTGCCGAAGTACGACTTCAATTGGCAGAACTTGTACGCGCTGGTGGAACCCAAGCTGTTGCCCAAGGGCACGGTAATCAGGTGTGCCGGTCATTTTGACAACTCGGATCAAAACCTTTCCAATCCCGACCCCACGGCAGAAGTCTGTTGGGGCGATCAAACTTGGGAAGAGATGATGCTGGGCTCGATGATTGTGAGCCATCCCAACTGAAATCTCGCTAAAATGTTGCTCGTTCTGCTGCCAGGCGGTTTAGATTGCAATGGTCTTCGCCACGTATTGCGGATAGAATGCTAGTGGATCGGGAGATCCTCCCCCTCTGACCGATGGCGGCCATTTTAGGTCGATTCCCCTCTCCGAGCGCCGTTCACTTCTTTGCGGCGTCGACTATTCTCGTAGCTGGGGATCGCTCTATGCAATTTGGAAAAAATCAAGTCTCTGACCGGGATCTGCTAAAAACGGTCAATCAACGACTCTCCCGCACGGGCACCGCCTCACAGTCCAAGGTCAATGTCTCGGTGCAGCAGGGAAATGTCACCCTCACGGGTACGTTACAACACGCAATTCAGCGGATCCCGATTCTCAAGGCGATTACGCGAGTTCCCGGTGTTCGCCGTGTGATCGACCAGATGCAGCACATCGTCAAGAAAGCGCCCCGGCCCGAAGCTAACCGGTACGTGCGGATCCCTGATTCACCATCCGACCCGCAGTCGTCGGAAGTGTCTGTCGCGGAAGACATATCCTTGGAAGAACAGCCGAGGTCTGAGTGAGTGAAGCCATCTTGCCGAGTACACTTCCAACGTGCCACGCGACGGATTTTCCCTGGTCCGCAACTTTGCACAAGTACAAACGCCCTAATCCACTTCAGAGCGGCTGGCAAGTCGTCAATTCGCTTGTGCCGTTTAGCTGCCTGTGGTATCTGATGTACCTGAGCACGTTCTGGTCTTACTGGCTGACGCTATTGCTGGCGGTGCCCACGGCCGGATTCCTGGTGCGGCTATTTATCATTCAGCACGATTGCGGACATCATTCGTTCTTCCGCAATCGGCGGGCAAACGATGCCCTTGGTATCGCGCTGAGTTTCCTCACACTCACACCGTACTACCTCTGGCGGCGGAGCCATTCGCGGCACCACGCCAGTAGCGGCGACCTCAACCACCGCGGCCTGGGTGACGTCGATGTGCTGACCGTCGACGAATTCCGCGCTCGTAATTGGTTTGGCAAACTCAAGTATCGAATATATCGCAATCCGATGGTGATGTTCGTCTTCGGTGCCAGCTACTTGTTCATATTTCAGCAACGTTTCACAATCGGCATTCCTCGCAATTGGCGGCGTGAGCGCCGCAATGTGCATTGGACAAATGTGGGCCTGGCGGCGATCGTGATTCTAGGATGGTACACGATCGGCCTGCCGACACTGTTGATGGTCCATGCGCCGATTGTCATGCTCGGCGCGGCCATCGGCAGCTGGTTGTTCTTCGTGCAGCATCAGTATGAAGAGGCGTATTGGCAGCCGCATCAAACATGGGAGTTCACACGCTCGGCCCTCGAAGGTAGCTCGTACTATCGCCTGCCGCGCGTGCTGCAGTGGTTCAGCGGCAACATCGGCTTCCACCACATCCACCACCTCGACAGCCGCATCCCAAACTACAACCTGCCCGCCTGCTATCAAGCGGAACCCGCGCTCCGGGAGGCCGTCACGCTGGGCGTCCGCGACAGTCTCAAGTGCACGGCACTAAAGCTCTGGGACGAGCGCCGTCAGCGAATGGTGACGTTCGCGGAAGTCTGACGCCAATGGCTCAGCGCGCTCTTCGCAAATCTCTCCGCGGGCGACGAACGGGTAAAGACATCGACACTCGACTAGCTCTTGTCGACGGTGTGACAGAAGGATGCCACGCCTTGTAAGTCAATAGGTCGCGTCAAATTGGCGCACTTGTTTGTGCGGCAATGAAACGCCGTAGTCGCGACGAATCCAACTCTGGTCGCGCAAGCGTGTACATCACAATGACGCACGGCAGTCACTCGTTAAGAATCGGCGAATTTGTTTGTATTCAGTCAGCAGATGTGGTAGGGTGCGCGAAGCCAAGCGTTGGGTGAGAGAGGTCAAGAATGAACCGGTTCGCACTTCTATATTTTGGATTCGCCATCGCCATGCTGTGGAGTGCAACCGCAACGGCGGCGGAAACGCCGAACGAGCAAGCGGACTCTGACACCGTGACGATCCCGCTCGACCAAATCTGGGCGTACGGCATGCCGGGGACGCGCGACGTGCGTGAGTTGGAGCCAGCCAGTGGCCAATCACTGGTTAGCCAAATAGTTCAGTCTTTGCGAGAGCCGATTCCCCAGCAGAAAGCGAGAGGATTCACGATTCACGGTTGGGGGTTGGATGCGCTTCGAGAAGCGTGCGCTGTACTGGCCAACGGCCAGAAACCGACCAACGCATTTTTGGCGGGCACCAGACTCTCGGTAGTATTTTTCTCGCGCATATCCAGCTACTACGTTTATGTGCAAAAAGTTGAACGTGATGGAAATACGGTGAAAGTATACTTTCGCCTCGTGCCGCACCGAACCAAGGAGCTGACGGAACATTTTGCTCTAATCCCATTGGAAGAACTCTCACCAGGGAAGGTAACCGTCGAGATTATTCGTTCGCCGATGGAGAAAGAGTTTATAGGCTTCAAGTTGCCTGATGCGGAGGTCGAATCACGAATTGTCTCTCAGTCGTTTCATTTTGTAATTGAAGAGCCAAGGCAATAAGGAACAAGGAGTACAGCGATGAACGGACCTATTCTCGGTGGCAGTGTGTTATTGGCCTCACTGGTAGTCGTTCCGTCATCGTTCGGAAACGTGCTCACGAACGGTATCAATGGGATCAATTCTTCGAGTCTTGGTTTGACCGGTGCTGGCGTGACTATCGGACAAGTGGAGCCGTTTCGACCTGGCGATCCGAGCTTCGACACGATGGGTTCGCTCTTCCATTCGTCGGTCAACCCAGCACAAGTCTTCTTTCGGAATACGATACCGACGCTCAACTTCAACGCGACAATGGATGACTCTACAGAAATCATTGATCCCAACGCTACAAAACCCGGACACTCAGTTTGGGTGGCGGGGATCATGGTCTCGACGGACACGACGGACCCTGACGGTCCAGGGCCGATGGTTGCGCTCACAGGCGTGGCGACCGGCGCTAACCTTTATTCTATCGGCGATAATGGCGCAGGGCCGGACTTCGATCCTGAGAGCGCAATCTCGACTCAGCACATTGCGATAATTCCCGGTGCGAACGTTCGCACAATCAACATGAGCTTCGGAAATCCGCTTGTTGGCGGGCACATTTTGGACGGCAACCAGTTGCTAACCCAATTCATTGACTGGTCGGCGACCCAACCGCAACAGGATATTTTGTACGTCGTGGCGGGCAACGAAGGTACAGGCGGAATCCCGGTGCCGACCGACAATTTTAACGGGATGACCGTTGCCTATTCCGAAAGGGTGGGCAACGTGTGGCGAAGAGTCGGTTCCATGAACAATTTCCTCGAAGATGCAGAAGTTGATCGCACTTCAATTGATTTGATCGCGCCAGGTGATGGATTTGAAATGACAAGCCTTGGAACAATGCCAACTACAACGCCTCATCCGATTGGCACGAGCTTCGCTGCACCACATGTCACGGGCACAGCTGCGTTGTTACAGCAATTCGCCACTCAGAAAATTGGCACGCCAGGCTGGGACGCGGACGCCCGGCGTCACCAAGTCATGAAAGCCGTGCTGATGAATTCGGCCGATAAACTAATCGACAACTGTACAGTCATGGTCAACGGCAATCCGGTGCCGCAAGGTGGTTTGCTGGGCATGACGCGAACCGTGGTAAAGCAAGATGGCTCCTCGACGTGGCTGGACTCGTTTGCGTACGACGATTCGTTGGATGGCCTCGGAAAATTTACACCGCTGGATGAGGAAATGGGCGCTGGTCATTTGAACGCGAGCCGCGCGCTGACTCAGTTTGACAGAGGCGAGTTTGATGCGGACGGAGCCGATGTCCAGCGCATCGGTTGGGACTGGGGCACAACCAGCGGTGACGGTGACTTTAACCGTTACCGCTTTGCGGACGAACTCCGTGCCGAGAGCTTCATCTCGATCACTTTGGCCTGGGATCGGGAAGTCGCCTTTGCAACGGATATGGCGCCGTTTGGTCAGTACAACGTGGGCGATACGTTTGAAGAGTATGTCGATAATGGAATCGACCCTCCCGACGATTCGGTCATCAACGACATGGACATCTACTTGCTTCCGCGCGGTGCGGCCAGCATTACTGAGGCGATCGCTCTTACTCTCAGCCCGGTCGGTACGTTGGAGCATTTGTTCTTTCAGATTCCCACCACGGGCGAATACGAATTCTGGATTCTACAGGGCGATGAAGATGTCGGCGTGACGCAAGATTACGCAGTTGCGTGGTGGGCTGTCGCGGCGAATCCAGCGGTCGTGCAAGGCGATTATAGCGGTGATGGCATCGTCGGCATTGAAGACTACAATCTCTGGAAAGCGAACTTCGGCACCGCCAACGCTGCTACCGATGGCAGCGGCAATGGCATAGTCGATGCCGCCGACTACACTGTTTGGCGCGACCACCTGGGGCAAATGGTGGGCAGCGGAAGTCTGGCAAGCGTGCCGGAGCCGATGGGGATGGGACTGGTCGTTCTGACGAGCATCGGTCTGGGATTCGTGCGCAATTGCCGTGTCAGGCTAAGAACCTGACGTACTTACCTCCGCCACCGGGCTGGCCGCGACACGTCGTGTGCGCCGTGCGGCGCGGTGTGCCACCAATTGTCGATGTTCACCGGCGATTCGTTGGGCACCGTGCGGAGGCGTTCGAGCCACATCGAACGCAGGTGGCCATGCGAGTCGAAGAAGTCGGGCGCGAAGCCGCCGACTAGCGCGGTGGCGATCTCGAGATTCAAATCGGTGTTTGGGGCAAATTGCCCGCCGAGCGAACCCAGCGATGAGCGGATGCCGGCGACAATCATGGTGACGGCCATGTCGCTGGACGCACCAGAACGCAAGTGTTCGCGAGCATCGTAAGCGAAATCGCCGACTCGTGCCGGATTGGCGGCAAATTCGTCGACCGCTGCATGCGGCAGGAGATAGGCCAGTAGCAAATCGGTCCAACGGTCGCACTGCCGGCGGAGGGCAAGAAATTCGTCAGTCTGTTTTTGATTGCGATGCGGCGCGATCACGAGCGCAATCGCACGGCGTTTGGCATCGAGATGCGCGGTGAAAATGTTCTGACCGATGGGGCCCGCGTCATTGGCGTGATGTCTTTCGTCGTAAGCGACGGCGATTGTCGCCACGACGCGGGTGAGAATCTCGCTGACCACAATCTCTTCGAAGGTGGCGATTTCCAGCGGAGCCCACCCGCTTCGTTGCTTGTGTTTGGCGAGCAAGGCTAAGCTGCAATACCAGCGATCGAATCGACAGCGCGACGCCTTCCAGTAGGCGACCAAGGTGCGATCCATTGTGGCGGCATCGGCGGATATGAGTTGGTCACCGTGAACGGCAACGATTGCTGCAAGGTCGGCGAGCTCGTGGGCATGCATATGGCACCGGCTTTAATTAAGTTGCGTGCCCAACAAAGAAGTTGCATTTCAAGCGAATTGCGGGCAGATTGTCGAAGCGAGATGGGGCCTCATCCGCCGACCGTTGGAGCCTGGGGGGACTAAGGCTCCAACGATCGGCCTGAGTGCTGTGGAGGAGGATGTTCGGGTTAAATGCAACGGCCGTGCCATCCGCATGCCCAACGCAACCAGAAGGGAGGCAGAGAAATGACAATGCGTTGCTAGGAAAGGAGTTGCAACCGAAAGGGTGCTGCAAGCGAGTCTGTGTGCGACGTGACTAGGCGTTGCTTTTTATCAACGCGCGGAAGCACACGGGGGACCAAACGAATCAAGCACGCAGGAACGCAGATTTCTTGCCGCCAGAGGAGGTTACCGTGCCCGCTCAAGGGTCACACGGCCGGGCGTGATTTCGCTGCGTCCGAGAACGGTATCGAAACGACCGAGCCCAGCGGCTTCCTCGCCGTCGTTGTTCAAATAGATTGGGTCCAGTGGGGCCTCGGACATCGCAGTCGGCTTTTCATACCTGACATGGCCATCCTGAAAGAGCACATTTTGCCCGCAGCCGCCATGATTTGCGCTGCTAAGATTGGCAAGTTGACTACAAGGGGCATCGGCGAGCACGGGCTTGCGGCACGAGTTTTCGTTGCGGATGGCAAACAACCGATTTCCCTCGACGAATCCGAGTTGATAGGCATAGCTGCCACCCATCAGCTGCTTCCACATGCAGCGCTCTTGGGCGGTGGCCGATTCGATTTCGCTGATGGTAGGCACACGAATGAAGACCCGCCGCTGGGCGATATCTTCTGCTAACTTCGACGAGCGACAAACGAGTAGCCGGGCGAGCTCGTCGTCTTGAGCGTAATCGTCTTCGAGCAAATAGACGGAGAACATGCCGGCATTTTGATGACGCTCCAAGGCAGGAAAAAGTCGGCCATGCTGATCGGAATAGCTCACCAGCATCACGCCCAACTGACGCATGTTGTCGGCGCAGGCGGTGCGACGGGAGGCGTCGCGGCTTTGTCGCAGCGCCGGAAGAAACAGCATGCTGATGGCGAGAAACACACCGCCGGCTACCGTGATGTCGGCCAGGCTCCAGTGGGGTGTACCGACGGGTAGATCGTAAGCAGCAGCAACGACACTCGGGGAACGAACAGGTGTTTGGTCGTTGGCAGGTTCACCACAAATGCGACCCAGCGTGCGTTCGGCCAGACCACGCGGAGCATTGTCTCCCGTGCAGCATTCCATAGCGTCGCAAGATTCTTCGTCAAAGTTGCCATCGCCGTCTGGCAGACAGGCTTGAACATAAGCAAGCTCGCGTCGCAACTCGGGTGAGTCGCGCAATTGCGATTCGAGCTGAGCTTGTTCTCGAGCGTTGAGTTCGCCAAGCAAATAGCGAACTAGTAGATCGCGCATCGGACTGGATCCCAAAAAGGAAGCCCGCCAAAACATTTGGCAGGCTTCCGTAAGGCTCTCAAAGTGCTCCCCATGACGATCAGCCCTCGGCCGATTGTCGTATTAGTCGTTTGCTGCAGTAGCCCTGCCGGTCTGGGCATCTTCCCAGGCTTCGCCGAGCCGCTTCACGGCCGAGTGGACTCGACTCTTGACCGTGCCCACAGGAACATCGAGTTCGTCAGCAGCTTCCCGGTACTTCAGCCCGCGGAAGTAAACCAACCCGACGGCCGTCCGCAGTTGCTCGGGCAGAGCGGCTACGGCTTCCTGCACCCAATCTTTACGCTCTCCCTGCTCCATCCGATCGCCAGGATCGTCTTCGCGACTGCGAAGTAAATTCACGAGTGCGCCAAGTTCCTGATGATCCGTACGGCTTACCCGATCAAGGCTCACCAGCCGATGCCGGCGATTCCGACGTTGGATATCGATCGCTTGGTTGGTCGCCACCGTGTACAGCCAAGGACGCACCTTCCGCCCGTCATCGAACAGATGGCACTTCAGGTGTACCTGCATAAATGTAGCTTGAAACGCGTCCTCGGCCAAAACGGTATTGCCCAGGAAGCGACGCAAATAATTATATAGTTCGCGCTCGTAGCGGCGGACCAAAGTCTCAAAGACCTGTGGGCTACCGGCAAGCCGATATTCTGCCAACAACTCTTCATCCGTCATATGGTCCCACTCGATCACCTTGGTGGTGGTCGTGCGGGCGCGAACTTCCTTGTTGTTATCTTTCATTGTTACGAACTCCTAACCTCGAGAGTTCGACGCAAGCAAGGGAAGTAATCCTTCTCCCCAGTCGTCTGGAATAGTTGCCGCGACCCCCGCATTGTAACCGAGCGGTCGTCCCTGGGTCGCGGTTGATGATGGATGAGTTGGGAAAAGTTTTCGTAGCCACTCACATGCGTAAGTTAGCTACTAACCGTTCCCCCGGAGCCACCGTCACGGCCTGAACTATTGCAACCCCCATGCCAATGGGCATGCATCCATTCCGCAGCCGATCTGGAGGAGGCGTCGTAACTTCCTGTATTGTATCATGTTCGGACTCAGTAAAAATAGTTAGCTAGCTAATTTTTGTGTGTAGGACACCTAGGACAACCTGCCATAATTGCATATTTTGCCATTCGGCCGCCAAAATGTGCTCCAGATTTTGCTTGGCGACTGTTCGATTTTGCGACACTTTTTCCCCAGGGCCGCAATTCGTATGCCCCCCTGGTGGCCGATCGCCTGGTTCCGGGTGGCCTTGGGCATTCGTGGATCAGCTCGATCTCTTCGTTTTGCTTCTCCTGCCGATTGTGCTACTCATGGTTGAACTCTTTTTGTTTTCTCACGGAACTTTCTCCAAACATCCGTTCCGACAGCAACGCAACTCGAACCTACCACAGAAAAAACACACGCAGAGTGGCGCGGAGAACGCGGTGTTTCTCGGCGTTCTCCGCGCAGCTGTGTGAGACTTCCTTGGTTGCTCCTGGGCCACACTGGGTACTGCCATGCTCCGGGCCGATCTGGGGAGCGGCGGCTCGAGAGCTGACAATTTGCTATGTTTGCTGGTAGTGACTTTTGCCGCCTGTGCATTGTGGAGAGATGGGCTTGGAACTGACAAGGGATAATACCGAATGTAACGATCTTCATGGCGAGCTGTCGGCCAGCGAGCAAGCCGAAGCCCGTCGGTATGGTCGAACTTCGCTACTGCTCACGGTCGCCGACATGGCGCTCGATCTCGTGTTTCTGGGGATCATGGCGTTTGTGTTTGCGCGGCCGTTCGATGCTTGGCTCTCTGGTTTCGAACTTCTCTCGGGCGAGAAGTCGATCCTGCGGCTCGTCGCGTTGTTGGGCTTGGTGATCGGGATCCATATACTGGTCTCGCTGCCGCTGTCGTTCTATTCTGGCTATATAGTCGAGCACCGGTACAAACTCAGCAATCAGTCGTTGCAGCGTTGGATTACGTCGTGGCTCAAAAAGAATGCGTTCGGCGTGGTGCTGGCCGCGGTGTTGTATGTTGGTCTGTATTGGATGATCTGGCACACGGGCAATTATTGGTGGCTGATCGCGGCCGGCGTATTTTTCTTGTTCAGTGTGATTCTGGGCCAGCTCGCGCCGGTGGTGTTCCTGCCGTTGTTCTACAAGATCGAGCGGCTCGACGATGTGACGCTCACCGAGCGGATGGACAAGCTGGCCGCCGGCACGGGGCTCACGATCGAAGGCGTTTACCGGATGGGCCTCTCGGCCGACACGGTGAAAGCGAACGCGATGCTTGCGGGGCTGGGCCGCACACGGCGAGTGTTGATGGGCGATACGTTGCTGGAGAAATTCTCACCGGACGAAATTGAAGTCATTTTCGCGCATGAGATTGGTCATCACGTTCATCGGCACATCCCAAAAATGATTGCGGCCGGTGTGGTGTTCAGCCTGGCCGGCTTCTGGCTGCTGGATCGGCTGTTGGTGTGGTGGGCCGATATTCCGACCGCGGCCGAAGCACCGACGAGCAGCCTGCCGCTAGTGATGTTTGCGATGTCGGTCTTCGGCCTGCTCTTGAGCCCGCTGCAAAACGCGATCAGCCGCCACTACGAGCGGCAGTGCGATCGCTACGCCCTCGCGCAGACCGGTCTCGGCGAGGCGTACCGCAGCGCGTTCCAAAAACTGGCCCGCCTCAACAAAGACGACCCGGCCCCGAACCCGGTGGAAGTTTTTCTGTTGCATTCGCATCCGCCGATTGCGGAACGGTTGGCGATGGCGGAGGTGAGATGAGCAGTCAACTTGCTGGCAAAGATGGCCTGAGTTTCAACGCGGGTGGAACACCGCCATCAGGCCAATCGCCGTGTGCAGCAAGATTCCCGGCACGAGGTTCTATTGCCAGATCGCCAACCCGCTCAGCAACAGCCCTAGCAAGCTTACCGATACAATCGCTCGAGCGGCAGGCTGACATGCGCCATGCCGTTAATCTTTGCTTGGAGAACGATCGCGCCCAAAGTGCTCCTAGTCAACGATCGCAACTGCTGCAACAAGTATCCGCGGTAAATGATTTCCACGCAGTAGCGCGTGCTGATGGCCAACCCGATCCAGGCCGTGGTTTCCAGCGCCGATTTGGGGAGCATGGTCTGGAGGCCGCGAAGCTGGCCCGCCGTTGGTTGCAGAACGGCCGTCAGCCCAGCTCCAATTGCCAGCCAGACGGCCAGGCCCGCTATTGCCTCGATCAAGTGGCGAAAGCTTCGCCTGCAATTGCCTGGAGCACCATCGATCAGCGCGCGGATCGAAGTGCCAGATCGCCGAATTCCAATCCAGACATAGACGACGAACAACCATTGCAGGACAACGACCTGCAGATACAGCAGGAGTCGCGCGTGGGCTTCGCTAACGTATCGGGCCACTCTGAAATTGGTCGCAGGAGTGCACCGCCAATCGACATGGTTAGCAGCGCGACGACGAGTCCGGCAGTGTGGTAGAGCCCAGCCAACCCATCGAGAGTTAATTCGTCCATCGCGCGATCGGCCGACTTATTCAGGGCTTGTGCCACGGCGAAATTGCTGGCATGGCAAATTGGGGCCGGTCGTCCATTTGTGTCCGCATGTTTCGATCGCTGAGCGACCGGGATCGGCGCGATGACTTGCCGATCAATCTGCGTGGTCCCGCGGCGACACTCTCTGATACAGTCCGTTAGCGATCATTTTGCGAGTAGTCGGTCATTTTCCGTCTAGCTTTTCGCTTGGCCCGAATGAATCATTTGCACAAGGGCATCGTGAAGGACCGCAAGTTTTGCTGCTTTTAGGTTGCCAATTGGGCGAGCGTTGACTAGGACGATTTGCCCGACTGCAAATGAGCCCCTGCCGCATCCTCCTCGGCGTGATTCCAGTCTTTGGCCAGCGCCGGCTCGCTCAAGAGGTCCGCGTCTTGTACGGTCAGAGATTCCTCAAGAATTGTTACGAGTGCGCGTCAAGGCGACGACAACTGCACTAGCTCGACGAGCCGTACTTCGCCGGTTGGCTCGATGATGGCTTCGACAGTTCTCATGGTTCCGTAGATATCGTACCACGTGTGCAGACGATTGTTCAGCAAGCGTTTGTTCCCGGTTTGCTACATGCTCTCAAATATGGAATGCGCCCAATCGCAAAACTCGCCCCACGTTTCGCGGCGTCTCTTCACAAAATACATGATCGCCAGGCCTCCATAGAACGGGATAACCAGTACACCAACCGATCGAACGACGATTTCTTCCCAAAGATTCTTCGCTTGACCTCCGAACAAGAACAACGCGCCAGCGCATACCGCCAGACCCACCGCACAAATCAACAGAAAGAGAGCCGGTACGGCCTTGACCATTCGAAAGAAGCCACGGCCAAATATCCCCACGATGAAATTTGGAACGTGAAAGTACATTGCATAATGGGCCATACGACCTTGCTGATTCAAATTTCTCAATCGTCGTGAAACCGCAGCGAGACCAAAATGCACGGCCCGCCGGCGATCACGTTGGCGCCAGCTTGCTCGGCCAATTCGGCGGCGGCGGGGCTCTCCGCGCCGGGTTGCATCCAGATGTTCTTGATGCCGAGCGCGATGGCTTGGGCGACGACTTGCTCGGTGACTTTGGGTGGCGTGATGATCGAGACGCCGTCGATCTTGCCGGGGATGCTGGGCAAGTCGATGTACGCGGTGATTTTTTCAATTTCGCCGCCGCCCGGGTTCACGGGGACGACTTCCCGTTTGTTCTGCTGATAGACGCGGAGCACCTTGTTGCCGTACTTGTCGCGATTGGCCGACGCACCGACGACGGCGAAGCGCTTGCCCTCGAGAAACTGGTTGATCTTGCCTTGTTCGGTCATATTTTCGACTCCGCCTATCCGGACTACATAGGTTGCCAAGCCAAAATCCATTAGAATGCTGAGTCCGCCGTTTTGACAGCCCCGCCCGAAAACCTGCCGTTTGCCCTGCATCGCACCATGGCCCTCGTTCAGCTCAACGACATTTCGATTGCCTATCGCGGGCCTTCGTTGCTGGATGACGTGACGTGCGCCATCGAGCCGGGGCAGCGGATTGGACTCTTGGGGCGGAACGGGTCGGGCAAAACAACACTGATGCGGATTTTGGCAGGTACGGTGCAGCCAGACCATGGTAGCTGCATCGTGATGCCGGGAGCGAAGGTCACGCTCTTGCCGCAGGAGGTGCCGCACGACTTGAAGGGCACGGTAACCGACGTCGTGCTGCATGGTCTGCCGGCCGAGGACCGCGACGACTCGCATCTGTGGCAGGCTGAGGAGCGGGTCGAGCGGCTGCTGGGGCGAATGAATTTGCCGGGCGAGCTGGAAGTGAGCACGCTTTCGTCGGGCATGAAGCGGCGCGTGCTCCTGGCGCGGACGTTGGTGGCCGAGCCCGACTTGCTGCTCTTGGACGAGCCGACGAATCATCTCGACATCGACGCGATCGGCTGGCTGGAGGATTTTTTGAGTCGCTGGCCGGCGACGCTGCTATTTGTGACGCATGATCGGGCATTCCTCCGCAATTTGGCGACGCGGATTCTCGAGATCGACCGCGGGCGGTTGTTCGACTGGTCGTGCGACTACGAGACGTTCCTGGTGCGGAAGGAAGCGGCGCTGGCGGCCGAAGAAAAGCAGAACGCGCTGTTCGACAAGAAGCTCGCGCAAGAGGAGGTCTGGATTCGCCAGGGGATCAAGGCCCGCCGCACTCGCAATGAAGGCCGCGTACGGGCGCTGAAGAAGCTGCGGATCGAACGGAGCGAGCGGCGGGACAAAGTCGGCACCGCGAAGCTCGACATCCAAGCGGGCCAGAGGAGCGGGGCGCTGGTGGCGAAGGTCGAAGGTATTTCGTTTGCTTATGGCGAGCGGGTGATCGTCAATGACTTCACGACCACGATCATGCGCGGCGACAAGATCGGCCTGGTTGGGCCCAACGGCGCGGGCAAGACGACGCTGCTGCGGCTGCTCTTGGGCCAGCTCGCGCCCCAGGAGGGGAGCGTCCGCCTGGGCACAAATCTCGAGGTCGCGTATTTTGACCAGCTCCGCGAGCAGCTCGACGAAGAGGCCAGCGTGGCCGATAACGTGGGCCACGGGAACGAGACGCTTGTGATCAACGGCCAGTCGCGGCATGTGCTAGGCTACTTGCAGGATTTTCTGTTCACACCGGAGCGGGCCCGGACGCCGGTCCGGTTTCTCTCGGGCGGCGAACGGAATCGGATTCTGCTGGCGCGATTGTTCGCGAAGCCGGCGAACGTGGTGGTGCTCGATGAACCGACGAACGACCTCGATTTAGAAACGCTGGAACTGCTGGAAGAGCAGTTGGTGAACTTCGACGGCACACTGCTCGTGGTCAGCCACGACCGGGCGTTCTTGAACAACGTGGTCACCAGCACGATTGTGTTTGAGCCGGGCGGCGTGCGCGAGTATGTGGGTGGTTACGACGATTGGCTGCGGCAGCGCTCGGAGGAAGTGGCGGCAGCCAGCGAGGAGGCAGCAACGCTCACCAAGGAAAAGCGGCCGACCGCAGCAAAACAGGCCGCACCCGCCCAGCGCCGCCGCAACTTCAAAGAGAAGCATGAGCTAGAGCAATTGCCAATAACAATCTCCCAGCTAGATGCTGAAATCGCCAAGCTGCATGAGCAAATGGCCCAACCAGATTTCTACCAGCAGCCAGTATCGAAAATTGCTGCCAAGTCGGCCAGGTTGAAAGAGTTTGAGGCCCAACTGGCGGCCGCTTACACGCGTTGGGAAGAATTGGAGCAACTCGGCGAGTAAGACTATTTCCAGCGGGTGGCCCGCTATGGCAGGTATCAAATCGATTTCGATTGCTTGAGCAACGTGAGCAACATGACGACGGGCGAAGTGGCCCGGATAGCATGCGGCAATTGTGCCGGCATGTGAATCCAGGTACCAGCCGCGGCGGTGACCCGATCCGTCCCGAGTGTGACGTCGGCCTCGCCTGCGAGAAAGTGCATGATCGCGGGTGTCGACGCGGTGTGTTCTGAAAGTTCTTGTCCAGCGCTAAAGCCAAAGAGCACAACTTTGACGTGGTCGTCCTGATAAACGGTGCGGCTGAGTGTGCCATCGGCGGGAGGCTCGATCATGCGTCCCAACTCGGCAACGAAGGTATCAGCAGCGGACATAGACGAATCTCCTGGTAATTGAAAGATGCGCGATCCAGCTAGTGGACAGTAGGGTGACGTCAAAAAAGGCCAATCGCCGTCTTAGTCATGGTGCCCGTTGTATCCACAAGGGCAACTCGGCAAAGCCGCTAGCCGGATAAATGGCCATGGTCGCCGGCTCATCTGGAATCAGTTGGATTTCGATAGTTCTTTCCAGCAGTTCTTTCAAGGATACACACATTTCCATTTGGGCTAGTGGAGCGCCCGGACAGACATGCATCCCGGCCCCATATAAGAGATTCTTGCTGGGGTCACGGTCCAGACGCAAGACGCCTGGCTCGTCGAAAACGCGGCCGTCTCGGTTAGCGGAAATCCACATGAGGGAGATTTGCTCGCCCGCAGCAATCTTTCGTCCACCGATCTCCACCGAACGGGTAGTGATCCGCCGGTTGGCAACCAAGGGGCCGTGAATGCGGAGGATCTCGTCGATGGCGGTGGGCAACAATAACGGCTGGGCGCGTAATTGCCCTTGCAGTTCGCGATGTTGGGCAAGATAGTGGACCAAAATGCCCATGGCCGCGGAGATGGTGCCGATCTCGCCGACAGTCCAGTTCCGCAGCAGACTGGCGATCTCTTCATTGCTCAGCGGCCGTCCCCAAACCATTTCGTGCATCAGGGCCGCGGTAACATCGTCTGTAGGTTTCGCTCCTGCTTGGATGCGACGTTCCAACAACTCGTCGATGAAGCCCTCGAACTCGCGGGCAATTTCGGACATCGATTTGCGGTCTTGGGCAAGTGTGGCTGTATGGTTTTTGCGGGTCCAACAGATCAGAGGCTCCTGCAAAGTTGTCGGCCATCCAAGGAAGTCGCACTGGACGCGGACCGCGAAAGGCAGCGCAAAGTCAGCCATCAATTCCACCTGGCTACTGGCAAGCAGGTGCGACACCAACTCCGCGACGATTTTGCGACAGGTGGGTTCGAAGGCGTTCATCTGATCGTGAGCAAAATACCTCTCGACAATCCGGCGATAGGGAGTGTGTTCGGGCGGATCCATCCCGCTTGGCACTGACAGGTGGTCCGACACTGCGCTGCTAAACGTCTCGTGGTCGAGAAGCACGCGCATGACGTCTTCATGGCGGAACAAAGACCACTGCATCAGCTCACTATAAGCGACTGGGCAGCTCTCGCGCATCGCGTCGTAGGCCGCTCGCTGGTCGCGCAGAACCTCCGCGGCTCTTGGATCCCAATCTGGCTGGGGGCGATTGCTCATGGATTATACTCATTTCATTGCGAACTGCAGGATCGCCTCGGCATGAATGCGTGTAGTGTCATACAGTGGCCGAGGGCTGTCTTCGGACTGGATGATTAGGAGGCAAAGTTCTGTGCAACCGAGAATCACGGCCTCGGCACCCTGTTCCACCAGGTCGTCGATCATGGATTTTGCCGCCGCGCGAGATTCGGGGCGCACGACGCCGTGGGACAACTCTTCCCACACAATGCGGTCCAGTTCTCTTCGCTGCGATGCGTCGGGGACCAGAGTTTCGATCCGACGGGCCTGGAAGTGTTTTTGGAAGAAGCCGAACTCCATTGTGGGTCGGGTTCCGAGCAGGGCGAACTTTCGCCAATCGTCGCGGGCAAGCGCCTCCGACCTGGCGTCCATGATTGTCAGGATTTCCAGCGGACTTGCGTCGCGGATTTGCTCGTAGGCGTTGTGCGGCGTATTAGCCAGGATGGCGGCAAATTCGGCACCCGCGCTCTTGAGACGGTGCAATGCATCAAGCAGGATCGCAGCCACGCCATCCCATTTGTAACGCTCAAACAACGGGATTAGCCGTTGCAGGTGCAAGCTCTGCAGCGTGATCTCCGGGAAGTTCAATTCGCCGAACCGGCGATTGCACTCTTGGCAGAGGAATTCGTAGTAATGGACGGTGGACTCGGGGCTCAGCCCGCCGACCAAACCAATACGTTTCATTGTCGGCTCCTTCCCGCATCGTTGAATTGCGACGGGCACCATGGTGAATCGCTTTTACAGCCTACCAGAGAAGAATCGGCTGCGAGCCAAGCGTTGATTCTGGAGACAAATTCGGTGGCGGTATAGCTCTGGCTTTCCGCAAAGGATCCAATGGTCAACTCGTGTGGGACGCTTCTCGCGCGCTCCAAATAACGGTCGCCGCTGGAGCGGAGGCGGTCTTCGATCCAGAGATGCTCAGCCAGCAGGACGGCCAAGGACGAGCGTTTCGTAACTCGTCCCCGGCTTATCAGCGGGTCGGTGTGAAACATCGTTGAGAGGGCGTTGAGCGTGAACAACAACAGGGCGAGCCATTCCATGAGTCCGGAAATCGGCATTACACGGAATGCCGATGGCGTGACTAGGATTGCCAGCTCCGATCCAACCCGTAGTAGGTTGCCAATGCCAATGAGGATGAGAATCGGAACCACGAGCGTTGGCCAGGCGAGAACCGTGCGATCGAGCACCGGCAGCAGACGCTGCCCAACCCCTAGGATCAGTGTGGTCATGAAGCCAACGGTCAAAGCATGGCGAACCGCACCCATGTAGGCGTGTGGCAGCGGGTGTCCCGACGCTGATTCAAACAGAATCCCGCCGGTTAATAACACAAGGCTCACGAATAGCCAGAAGAAGGCCAGCGGCGGATAGAGATCGAGTGAGGCGTGCCCCTGTTCATCGCGTTGAGACGTGCGGCGGCGGCCAATAAAGCCTCGATGACCAATGGCAAACAGCACGGCCCCTGCGACTAAGAGGACGCAGCCAACCCCGGTAACGAAGCCGCCAGCGCCCCAGTCGGTGGCCAGGCACACCACGACCGCACCGGAGTTGTGGGTCCAATACGACAGTTCGATCGCCCAGCCGCGGGTCTTGCCAATCCGCAGCAAGCCGGGCAGCAGCATCTGGCCAAAGCCATAAATTGAGTTCATCGCGAATCCAAACACGGCCAGCTCGATGAGCAATAATCGCTGGGAATCGCTGTAGGCGCCCGGTCCGGCGTCGCCGGCGTTCCAGCGGAGCCATACAGTTACGACTGCCCACGCGGTGAGCCATAGACCGGAGACTAGCACAGCGCGGGCCCAAGTGGCCGGCCACTTGGGTGCGAGGAAAGCAATTTGCAGACTCCACAACCCCAACGACATCAGACACAGCGCTGCGGCGCTAACGATGCCGAGCGAGTCCAGACTTTCCGGGAACAGTGACCAGAGCATACTTCCGGCGACACCCACAAGCGCAAGGGCCAAGAGACTGTGGCAGACCCATGGTCCCAGCGGATGCCGCGCCGCACCCTGCAAGACGGTGTGTAGTGAAACGCCAATCACGAACAGGACGATAAAGCCCCAGAGCTGGGCTTCGCCATGCGCGATCACGTAAGCGGTTGGTACGCCTGTGAAGTGGCCTTGCACTCCGATCTGCCACAACAGCCATGCCCCCCAACCGGCCCCCAACGAGAGTGTCAGCACCAACGCCGAGAGAATAAATCCGCGATGAACCCGTTCGGCAAATCGACCGCGCAGCTCGACCGGTGCCGCGGTGGCGGCGGCCAATTCCGACAGCAGACCTTCCAGCGAGATGCCTTGCCGGCGGGCAAAGTGCGTCAGCGGCTCCAAGTGCCCAAACCGCGCCGGGTGGGCATCCGGCTCGCCGTGGCGGCGGAACACTTCTTGTGCCGGAGGAAAGTCGGCGGCGACCTGCCGGACCGTCATCTCCGGTCGAATTGCCTTACGTGCGTAGGTGCGAGATGCCATCAATCGACTATGATTTAGTGGAGTTGTTCGAGGTATGCCTGCAGGACCAGTGCGTGGTTGTGTTCGGGGTCGCGGGCCGCGTAGAGAAGCGAGACGGTCTTGTTCCGCGCCTGCTTCACTAGGACCCGGCAAGCGTCCAGCTTGTCGTCGAGTTCGTCGGAGTATCGCCGCTGGAATTCCTGCCAGTGGGCTGGATCGTGCCCAAACCAGCGGCGCGGCGCAGCGGACGGCGCAATCTTCTTCGGCCAGCCATCGAGTTTGCGGGCCTCCTTCTTCAATCCTCGCGGCCACAATCGGTCCACCAGGGAGCAAAGCCCATTTTGAGGCGACGGAGGCTCATAGATCCGCTTGATGCGAATACGGGACGATTTGGCCATCAACCGATCTCCTTGCGATTCATACAGTCGGCCTGCGCAAGGCCGAGCACAACTTCTCAGTCCTTCCTGGCGGGCGTTGAGAGACCAGGTAAAATCCCTGCTACAGCCGCCGCAGGGAGTGAACCGCCGAAAGCTCGCCGTCGTTTCATTTCCGCGCCGATTTCGCGGAGCTGCTCCGCCTCCAGCAACTGAGATGCGAACACGAAGACTCGCTGCTCTTCCAGGTGGGTGTGAGCGGCATAAGTCGCCGCCAACTCGTCCAGAGTTGCCCGGAGACGCTTGCGTTGAACTTCATTCAGGCGGCCCGTTCTGAGCCAATGGCGTACGAGTTTATCGACCAGCGCAGGGCAGGCCTCAGCCCTGCGGTGGTCTTGTTCGAGGCAGCCCATGTCGGCCATGATGGCGTGGGCCGTCGAACCAGTGCTACGGCGGACGTGGGGGAACAGGAACTGTTCCTCGTCGGCCGTGTGGCGTGGCGCGAAATTGGTGAAATAGTTGAGCGACGCCTCCAACGCGCGCCGGCCTGCTTCGTTCAATTCGCCCTTGCCTAATCGCCGTTCGACCTTCCGAAGTACATCGAGGAAGTGCTCGATCCTGCGATGGCAATCCTTCCGCATCTCGATTGGTTGAGTGAAATCGGCGAGCGGTTTGTCGCCCAAGTTGACGGCGATCATTCGGATACCTTTGCAGCAAGCTCGGCTTCCAGCTTCATCGCCTTTGGAAACAAAACGTTGTCTTCCTTGTGGACGTGCTGGTGCGTGTCGCGTTCTAGATACGCCATGGCATCGAGCATCGCGCGGTACGTATTGCAGGCCCAATCTGGCGGTGCGTACCCGTCGGTCAGTGTACGTATTCGCTCCAGCGTCCCTCCCGCTTCGTGGTGCTCCAGCTCCATTTGGCGAATCGGATTGGCGATCGAACCACAGTGGAAGGCTGGTAGCGTGGCACTCGCCTCGAGTTGGCGAATCATGGGGAACAGAACCTGTTCTTCCTTCATCATGTGGCTGGAGAGCCCAGCGTACAGTGCGAGGAACGCTTCGCGAACAGCATGCAGGCGGACATCGCTCTCCCCGTGGACGGAGGCCACTTTCGACGTCAGCGCATCCAAACGGGGGAACTCGCGATGCAGGTAGGCATGATGCGTCTGCTCGATGTGGTCAGCCAACTCCGTGAGTTTCATGGCCGCGGCATCAACGAGCGGTTCACTTTCGGGTTCCGAGGCGGCCTGCTCCAGCGTGACAATCAACGCCTGGGGATCAAGGCCTTTTTCCCGGCAGGCTTCGTCCAGAGTTTTCTTCCCTCCGCAGCAGTAATCCACGCCCGCTTGTTCAAAATGTCGCGAAAGTGCGGGGCGACGTGCGACCAGCTCGCCGACCGTTTCTTGAACTTGAATAGTACCCATCGGAATTCCCCTTTTAGATCAAGGCTTTGAAGTTAACTCGGAACTTGCAAGGTTGGTCATGCTATGATTGCTTCACAGCCACGATTGCGATCGCGGCCAGGTGTTCGTGGTATTTGCGGAAGATACGACGCATGGCCAACACGCGGTGACGTGCCGGGGAATTTCGCGCCACATTCCAGACAAATCGGATGGCTCGCAGCAGGCCTTCATCTCGGACCAGGCGGACGGGTTCGAGCAAATGCATGGGTGATGTGTGTTGGGCGACGATGGTCAATCCGGCTGATTCGAGGAGCTCGCGCCAGTCGCGCACCGTCAGCGGGCGCACGCCAACGTGAATCTTGTCGGAGAGATCGTGTTGAATGGCATCACGGATGCCTGGTTCAACCGTATCCGGCGTCAAGCACAACTCATGGATGCCGTAACGTCCGCCCGGTTTGAGCAACCGCGCGGCTTCGGCGACGATCTTCACTTTGGTCAGTCCAGTTTGCATGGAAAGCATCGCTTCGCCGTAAACGACCGTGGCGGAGTTGGCGGCCAGGCCGGTTTCTTCGGCCGATCCCACGACGCACCGTTCGCGCGGATGCGTCAGGAAGTGCTCGACTGTCGCCGCTGCATTTCGATCGCGTTCGATCGCAGTGTAAGCGCGCGGGTGACGATCCAGCGTGAGGCGGGCCGTTGCGCCGAAGCCGGGGGCGAATTCGACCACTTCGTCGCGTTCATTGATGGCCAACTCGGAGAGCAACTGGTTGGTTAGTTCCAGGCCGCCAGGGCGTAGGATACGTTTACCCAAACGAGCCAGTAACCAGTGGCCGGGCATTTTCTCCGCAACTGGGCCATGCTGCTGCGGCAACGCCAGCCGACAAGATGTAGTAGCAGTATTCATGCGAGGTGCTCCTCGATTAGATTTATCATGGAAAGCGGCAACTGCCATTCGGCAATCATTAAGTTACTTCGCACAAGGGCACGATCGGACTTGAGGAGTAGACAAGCTGCTTGATGGTCACGCGCCCGAGCGCTTTCTCAGCTTGGGCGTACACTTGGTCGAGTTCCTTGTGCAAGGGACAGAGGCGGGTGTGGGAAGACAATCCCAACGGGCAAATCCGAATTCTTTCCAGCGGTGCGACCGCATTCACCACGTCGAGAATGGTGATTTTGGCTGGCGAGCGCGCGAGCGCATAGCCGCCGCCGGGGCCGGGCTGAGACCGCAGGAGTCTAGCAGCCACCAACTCCTGCAAAACCTTGTACAAATAGCGGCGGGGGATCTTCGTTTGTCGGGCGAGTTTGTCGGCGGATTCTGTCTGATCGGGTTCGTGTCCTAACCAAACGGCGGCGCGGAGTGCGTATTCAGCAGTTTTTGGCAACATGGTTTTCCCTCGCTGTGAATGCTCACGCCTGCGAGCAATTCTACACCTTGACATGTAGAAATCAACCCGTATAGTTTGGTAATTCGTTTCTGCCCGGGGTTCGACGGCCCCGATTCCGATCCCACCTATTATTTTCTTCGTTGTTCTGCCCCATCGCCTCAAGGATTCTATGCTTGCCCCCCAAACCATTGAAATCGTGAAAGCGACCGCCCCGGTCGTCGCAGCACAAGCCGAAGCGATCACCCGTCGTTTCTATTCGCTGATGTTTGCCGGCAATCCGGAAGTACAAGCCTATTTCAACCAGGCTCACCAGCACTCGGGCGGCCAGCAGCGGGCGTTGGCCGGTGCCATTTGCGCCTCTGCGGCCAATATCGACAACCTGGAAGCACTTGGTGCGGTTGTTGAGGTGATCGCCCAGAAGCATTGTTCGCTCGGCATTCAACCTCAACACTATCCGATCGTCGGAAAGCATCTGCTGGTAGCCATCCAGGATGTGCTGGGTGACGCGGCCACCACGGAGGTCGTGGCTGCCTGGGCAGAGGCTTATGGACTACTGGCAGAGATCTTCATCCGGCGCGAGGCGGAAATTTATGCCGCTCAACTCGCGGTATCAGGTGGATGGAACGGCTACCGCCGATTTGTGGTGCAGCGCAAGGTCGCCGAGAATCCGATCGTTGCCTCCTTCTACCTTGTGCCTGAAGATGGCGGTCCGCTGGCGGCTTACGATCCAGGCCAGTACATCACGGTAAAGATCGATCATCCGACGTCGCCGACGTCGCCACGCAACTATAGTCTGTCGGATCGGCCAGACGCGGGGCACTACCGTATCAGTGTCAAACGCGAAGTCGGCATGACGGCAGGTACTCCTGCTGGACTGATCTCGAACTACCTACATGACGAAGTCGCTGAGGGCTGCGTCTTTGACGTTGGTCCGCCTTGTGGCGAGTTTTGTCTTGACCTTGCCGAAGCAGGCGACCGGCCAATTGTGCTGCTCTCCGGCGGAATCGGCATCACGCCGGTGATGGCGATGCTCAAAGAACTGGCTCACCGCCAAGTAGCCACGCCGATCTACTTTATCCATGCGGCGCGCAATAGCCGCTTTCACGCGCTTGCCGATGAAGTGCGACACATCGCTGCTGAGCGGCCCAATATCCAAACACATTTCCGATACGATGTGCCGCTGCCTCACGACGTGGATCAGCTCCGCTGTGATAGCGTGGGGCTTGTCGACCTGGCTTTGCTGCAGAAAGTTTTGCCCAGCAACGATGCCGACTACTATTTCTGCGGCCCTAAGCCGTTTATGTTGGGAATTTATCACGGCCTGCTGGACTGGGGTGTCCCGGAGTCGCAAATCCACTTCGAGTTCTTCGGGCCTCAGCAGGATCTTGCCGGCGGCAAGGTGGTTGCTCGCCGCAGGTAAAGTTCTCGGGCAGAAGCCGTCTATTCCTAGCCAAGCTTTTACTCCTGCATGACGAGCATTACCATGAAACAACTGTGGCTTTTTTTTGTCGGCATGCTGATCCTTTCATTCGGCGTGCTTGGTTGGATCGGCACCCGCATCTATCAGGAGATACCGCCGATTGCGGAGCGAGTCCTCGCCAGCGACGGGCAGGTGGTGATCGATACCGGAGAGATTCAGGCAGGGCAGAATGTCTGGCAAGCGATGGGCGGGATGGAGGTCGGGTCGATCTGGGGGCATGGCAGTTACACCGCGCCGGATTGGACAGCCGACTGGCTGCACCGCGAAGCGATTTTCATCCTCGATCGTTGGGCCGACAAAGAATTCGGCGCGAAGTTTGTCGATCTGAAGCTAGAGCAACAGGCCCAACTCAGTGGCCGATTGGCGCAGACGATGCGGACCAATACCTTCGATCCTGCGACGGGAACCATTGTGATTGATCCGCTCCGGGCAGAAGCGTTTGCCGCGAATTTGGCCCACTACGCAGATGTGTTTTCGCAGGGGAATGCCGACTATGCGATTCCTGCCGGTGCTGTCTCCGACTCCCAACGGCAGAAGCGTTTGGCGGCATTTTTCTTCTGGACCTCGTGGGCTGCTTCGACCAACCGCCCCGGACAAGACATCACCTATACCCACAACTGGCCGTACGAACCCTTGGTGGGAAATCGGCCCAGCGGAGAAGCTGTTGTCTGGACTGGCGTCAGCATCATCATGTTGCTTGCGGGCATCTCGGCGATGGCCTGGTGGTATGCCTCGCGTCGCAGCGCAGAAACAGAAACGCGCCCACCGGCAAACGATCCGCTCGGAACTTGGGCAGCAACTCTTTCGCAACGCGCCACGATCAAATACTTCTGGGTGGTCTCGGCATTGATTCTGGTGCAAATGCTGTTGGGCGTAATCACGGCTCACTACGGGGTTGAGGGGGATGGCTTCTATGGCTTCCCGCTTTCTGAATGGCTGCCCTACAGTGTGACGCGCACTTGGCACATCCAGATGGGATTATTCTGGATCGCCACCGCTTGGCTGGCTGCAGGGCTGTTCATTGGGCCACTAGTGAGTGAGCGCGAGCCCCGTGGCCAACGGATCGGTGTCAACATTTTATTCTTGGCGCTGCTGGTTGTGGTGGTGGGATCGTTGGCCGGCGAGTGGCTCAGCATCCACAACAAAATGTCGGACACCGTTTCGTTCTACTTCGGCCATCAGGGCTACGAATATGTTGACTTGGGCCGCTTTTGGCAAATTTGTTTGATGGCGGGGTTGCTGTTGTGGTTATTTCTGATGATCCGAGTGCTGTGGCCGGCACTGTGGCAGCCCGGTGAACAAAAACAGCTCGTGGCCTTGTTGGCCGTGTCGACCGCGGCCATCGCGCTGTTTTATGGTGCCGGTCTGACCTGGGGCCATCACACGCATTTGACCATCGTCGAATACTGGCGGTGGTGGGTGGTCCACCTGTGGGTCGAAGGCTTCTTCGAGGTGTTTGCTACGACGGTGATCGCTTTCATTTTCATGCGGCTTCATTTGATTCGTCCCGGTATTGCGGCCGCTGCCGCCTTGCTCTCGGCAACAATTTTTCTTGCCGGTGGGATTATCGGTACCTGCCATCACCTCTATTTTTCCGGTACGCCGACCGTGGCCTTGGCCTGGGGTTCGGTGTTTAGCGCGTTAGAGGTTGTGCCACTGGTGTTAGTCGGCTTCGACGCCACAGAAGATTTGCGTCGTTCGCACGCCACAGTTTGGGTCCGCAGGTACAAATGGCCGATTTATTTTTTCATAGCCGTTGCCTTTTGGAACATGGTGGGGGCTGGGCTTTTCGGCTTCATGATCAATCCGCCGATTGCCTTGTATTACATGCAAGGGTTGAATACGACGCCGCTGCACGGGCATGCCGCCCTGTTCGGAGTGTATGGCATGTTGGGGATTGGGCTGATGCTGATTTGTTTGCGGGTCCTCTCACCGGAGCGCGAGTGGAAAGACGGCCTGTTACGGTTTTCTTTTTGGGCCCTCAATGGCGGACTGATGGCGATGTGCCTGCTAAGTTTGCTGCCGGTGGGCTTGATGCAAACCTGGGCCTCGGTGGAGCACGGCTATTGGTATGCCCGCAGTGCTGAGTTCATGCAATCGCCACTGATGCAAAATTTGCGTTGGATGCGCGTGCCGGGTGATACAGTATTCTTTCTCGGTGCGGTTGCCCTGGTCGTTTTTGTGGTGGGATTAAAGACCGGCCACTCCTTTAGGAGGACTGATTGATGGCCATTCCCCATGCGATGCCCGGTGAAGTTGTCGACGTGCGACGTAACCGTTCACAGGTCGCGCATAACCTAAACGGTAAGTGGACAGTCAATCTCGAAATTCTCGGAGATTTTGCATGCTATCGGTGTACGAGCGAAAGGGCGATCATCCCGCTGGCGCGTTTTGCCACGTGGCAAGCGAGCCCAGAATTCACAATACCCTTGTTTTGTAGGTTCCCGACCCGTGAACGGTTACACGTGCGACCGTTAGAGGCGGCGCTGGCGACCTCGATCACGCAGACGCTCGTCAAAACGGACGATCTCGAAGTGATTCGGATCGTGCTTCTGGCAGGCAACGAACTTCCCCCACACCAAGTGCCGGGGGAGATTACCGTGCAGTGCCTGGAGGGCAGGGTGGAGATTCGAGTCGGCGAAGTTGTACGTGAGTTAACGGCGGGCAACATGCTGTACGTGACGGGCGACTGTGAACATGCATTGCGCGCAAGCGAAAATTCGTCACTGCTTGTGACCATTTTGCTGAAGCACAAGAATTGATTCGTGAACGGTCGGCAGGTAGCTCTCTGCGACCTCACTCCGCCAGGTCGAAGCGGTAGCCGATGTCGCGGATGGTGTGGATGAATGTCGGCTTGCGCGGATCGGGCTCGATCTTGGCGCGGAGCGTAGTGATGCAGCGGTCGACGCTGCGGGAAGTCACCAACACGGACCGGCCCCAGACGTGGTCGATGATGTCATTCCGGGCGAGGGCGCGATTCGGGCGGCGGACGAAGTATTCGAGCATGCGATACTCTTTGGTCGTGAGCGGCACTTCCTGGCCGTCGCGCGTGAGCTTGTGCGACACGAGATCGAACATTGCGTCGCCGATTCGGTGCAGCATCTGGTCATCGTCGCCGCGTCGCCGCAAGAGCGCTTTCACGCGGGCTAGGAGCTCACGGATGCTGAACGGTTTGGTGACGTAGTCGTCGGCACCGAGCTCGAGGCCGCGGACGATCTCGGATTCTTGCCCCTTGGCGGTGAGCATGATGATGGGCAGCGTGAGTTGCCGGGCGCGGACGCGACGGCAGATCTCGTAGCCGTTGAGCTTGGGGAGCATGATGTCGAGCAGCACGAGATCCGGCGGCTCGCTGAGAACGGCGGCAAGGCCCGCGTCACCGTCGGCCGCGGTGCGGACGTCGTATCCGTGCTCGCGGAAGTTGTCACTTAAGCCGCG
This sequence comes from Pirellulales bacterium, assembly GCA_041753435.1. Classification (GTDB taxonomy): domain Bacteria; phylum Planctomycetota; class Planctomycetia; order Pirellulales; family Lacipirellulaceae; genus DASYDU01. Next base: position 45,824 of record JBGSUJ010000182.1, read on the forward strand.
CGAGAGCGTTGGATCGTCTTCGATGATGAGGATGGAACGGCTCGACATCTGTACGCTGGCAAAGTTTAAACAATTGTCTCACGCAAAGGCGCGAAGGTGCAAAGTCGAAATTTTATATCTTTGCGCCTTCGCGCCTTTGCGTGAGATCTGCATTGTTCGAAGTTATGCTGTCATGGATGGACACGGCGGGCATTGTGATCGTGAACGTGGAGCCCCTGCCGAGGCGGCTTTCGACTTCGACGTGGCCGCCGTGGGCTTCGACGATGTGTTTGACGATGCTCAGCCCCAGGCCGCAACCGCTTTGGGAGCGGGAGAGGTGTTGGTCGACCTGGTAGAAGCGGTCGAACACGCGGCGGGCGGCCCAGGGGGCGAGACCGAGGCCGTTGTCGGTGACGGCGATCTCGATTTGCTCGTTGGCTCGCCTCGCGGTGACGGCGACGTGCTTCGGTTCGGTTGAGTACTTCCAAGCGTTGTCGAGCAGGTTGACGATGACAGTCACCAGCGCATCGGCATCGCCTTCCACCGGCAGCGGGCGTTCGATGCGGGCGGTGAGCGTGTTGGCCGTGCCGTCGAAGCGGTCAGCCATGGCGGCGACAGCCTCTTCGATGATGGTGGCGGCGTCGGCCGATTCGAAGCTGAAGCGGTGCTTGCCGCGTTCCATTCGTGAGAAGGTGAGGAAGTTGTCGATCAGCCGGCTCAGGCGAGAATTCTCTTTGGCAATCATCTCGAGATATTCGCGGGCCCGCACATGGTCGCCAAACGGCGCATCAGGCAACCTCTCAGCATCGAGCAGCGTGTCGACGAGCAAGCGGATCGACGCGAGGGGCGTTTTGAGTTCGTGAGACACGGTGGCGACCAGGTCGTTCTTGAGCCGTGTGAGCTGCGTTTGACGGCGCAACACGTTGGCGACCAACAATGCGAGGGCGGCAGTGAGGGCGACCACGATCACGGCGGTAATGAGCAAGTAGGCCATGCGTTTGTCGGCTGCGGCGTCGAGCGATTGCGGGCCGTCGAGCGACAGTGAAAGCCGCCAGCCGGGCAGGGTGGGTGCCAGAGAGATGGCGGCGAGTTCGCTCGCCGGACTGGCAGCGTCGGAGGGGAGGACTTCGGTGACGACGCCCTCAGGGAATGGTTGTCGTTTGAGCGTCTGTTCGATGATCCGTCGCTGCGAGGTTTTCTGGACGAGGGCAGTCACGCGCCCGTCTGCAGAACGCAGCTGAGATACCTCGGGTAGTTTAGTGGCAGCGACGACATTCGGTTGAGAGCTGGAAGGTGTAGTTGCCAGGTAGTCGACGGCGAGTCGTTCCGCATCGAGCATGGGCATCTCGAATGAAGTCGAAATTTCTTGCAGCGAGGTCATGAGGAAGCGTCGATGATCGGAAGGGAGCGGCCACTCATTGTTGTTTACCCGCGCGAGGAGGCTCGCGGCGACGGATTTCCACTCGGGCGAGTCGCGTTGCAAAAGCTGCAGGAGACGCAGTTCGGCGTCGGCGGCGAGGGAGCGGCCGTGGGGATCGGTGGCGATGTCGTCGTGACGAAGTTGTTCGAGGACGCGAACCGCATCTTCGTTTTGGCCGGCGCTCACGAGTGCGCGGGCCTGCGCCTGCTGAGCGCGGGCGGCGAGGAACATGTCGTCGGTATTGGCGGCGATGGCTGCGAAGACCTTGGCGGCTGCGGCTGGTTGGTCGGCGCCGAATTCCAGTCGCTCGGCGACGCGCCATTCGCCCGGGTTGATTACTTCAACTGCGGAGTTCTCAGTTGCCGCCGGATACGCGATATTGCCTTTTTCGTCGTAAATCACGACGCTGTTGAGGGTGGGATCGCTGACGCACTCGGCAAACGCTTCGGCCGGCGGTTTGGTGGCGGCGATCTTGGCCAGGCGTTCGAGCGAGTCGTGCCAGACGGCGTCGACGTCGCGGCGGGCGATTTCCAGCTGGGCGGCGTACGCTTCGGCCAGTCGCTGGCGGACGGCGAGCCGTTCACTGTCCATCGCAGTGCGCATCATCCAGACGATGCCCACCGACGGCACCAGCACGATCAGCAATAGCAGGAGCGCAGGCCACAACGCGAAGTCGTGGCCTGCGCCTTGCTGCATCAGTTTTCGCATCCAGTGACGCATTGCTGTGTCTCTACTTCTTACGCAGTCGCTACTTCAACTCGAGGCCTTGGACGATGGCGTCGAACTGCGGACGCAATTCGTCGAACTTGTCGGCGGCGGTTGTGAAGCTAATCGTGGCTGCCGATTGCTCACCGATCACGGCCACACCGAGCATCCGCATCTGCTTGCCATCGTTGGTGAAATCGGCCACGATTTCCGTCGCCCCATGGCCGCCGACTTTGGCATCGACCAGACCCGCCTCGCCGACGTGAAAGTCGGCATACCGCTTTTTCAACTTGCCGACGTACGATTCCGTCCAGGCCGCGGTGGATTTTCGCTCCGACTCTTTCAGTGTCGACGCGGGCCGCACTGCCATCTCGCTACTTGTTATCGCCGTGGGGTCGAGGAGCGCGATGGCATATCGACCCGGCTCGTCTTGTTTCTCCTCATAGGTCATCCAGCCGGAGGGAAGTGCGAGGACAAAACTGTCGCCGCTTACTGACTCGCCTTTGCCCGGCTCTGCTTGCCAGACCTTGGTGAGGTCGGCCGTCACGCCGCCGGCGGCAAACCGCACGACATAGCGGTGTTCGTCGGTCGAGATCCAGAACGTCTGACCGATGTTGAGCGCGAGCTCATAGCATTCGAAGGTGCCAGCGGGAACGGTGAGAGTTTCCTTCTGCGTCACTTCGACACCCAAGGGGAGTACGGTGCCGCCCAGCGAAGTGATGATGGTGATGGTCGACTTGAACCCGACTTCCAGCGGCAAGCGGCGGAAGAGTTCGCAGGCTTGCTCGTTGTCGAAGGCGGGAGGCGTGAAGTCGAGCGTGAAAGGATCCTTCTTGCCGACAACGCTGATGGTGGCTGACGTGTCACTGTACTTGGCGGTTGCTTCGCCCAGTAGCGTGTGTTTCCAGGAACTTTCATACGGCTTGAAGTTCTCCGTCTCACACAGCACCCAGCTATAGCTCGACGCGTTGTTGATGGTCACCAGGCCGCGGGTGGAGCAGTGGGTGATTGGTTTGCCTTCCCGCTCGGCGTCGTCGACCATGTAGATCATCGTGCCGATGTTGAGACCGGTGGGCAGAGACATGACGAGCTGCATGCGTTCGCCAATTTTCCAGGGCGCGGGGAGCAGCTTGAGGTCGCTCGGCAGATGCTTTCTAGCTTGAGCGACGAGTTCCTTCGCGTTGGGGAAGTTTTCGATGACGGCTTTGAACGCCGCTTGGGCTTCCGCGTCACGGCCTTTCTTCTCGAGGCAGACGGCGAGGCGGAACTGGGCCTGAGCCGCCGCGTCTTGGGCCGACTTGCCTTCGGCAATGACTTGCTCGTAGAGTTTCATCGCGGCGTCGAGGTCGCCGACGGTCTCCTCGGTGTAGATCGCCTTCTGCAACAGCTCGCTCGGCGTCGCCGCTACCGCCGGCTCAGCGAGCACCACCAATATTGCCGCGGCCAGGAGCAGCCACACGCCGCCTGCCGCCGATCTAACCAATCGCGTAATCATGTTCGTTTCTCCTTCTCTTTCAGGTTAAGTGAAAGCCACTGTGACCACAAAAGGGAGGATAGAGGGCGAATCTTACCGATTTGTTACGGGTTTGTACGGATTGTGTCCTATTTTGGGGGAGACCAGATGGTAATTCCTCCGGAGAACTTATTGTTTCAGGGTATAAGCTCGTTTGAGCCGGTCCACACGACGATAGTTCGACCGACCCGAATCGTCGCGAAAAATATCGTACGTTTCCGCCACGAGTGTAGCTGCTTCGATTCGCAAAACAATGTGCGTGGTCGCAAAGCCGTGATCCCATGTTGCGAAGGCAAACGGAAAATCCTTTGCGTCCACCGTATCTCCGAGTAGAAATAATTTTGTTTTGCCCCAATCACAATCGTCAGGCTCACAGGCACCCCATACTTGGATTGACCATTTGTTTTCGTCCTGCGCGACCTCCAGTTTCGTAATGCTGCGTGTTTCCTGATCTTCGTTCAACCAGGTTCCGATGAAACGGTCCTGGGGGCGATGAACATGGTCCGCAGCCATCGTTGAATCCGTTTTGCTCGCAGCAACCAACATTGCAGCGAGCATTAATCTCGCGGTCATGAATGCCTCCTTCTGACAGATATGGAGTTTTCCGGACGGAAGCCTAGTCATCTCAGCTGGGTTGAGGTGGCGCGAACGACTTGGGTTCCGCTGACTCGCCGGACGAGGCGGCGCATTTCGAGGACGCTCACCGTCGAGAGCACGCGATGGATTGGCAGTTCGCAACTGGCCGCGACGGTGTCGATGGAAATCGGCTGGTAGTCGATCGCTTGCAGCACTTGCTGCTCGATTTCGTTGAGCAGTAGCTCGGCCGGCTGGGCGACGACGCTGCCGTCGTCGCGTTCGATCTTCTCGGCCAGCGGGCCGAGTTCGGCGAGCACGTCGTCGATCGACTCGACGAGCTTCGCGCCGTCTTTGATCAGGGCGTGGCAGCCGTGGGAGAGGCGGCTGTCGATGGGGCCGGGCACGGCGAACACCTCGCGGCCTTGTTCGTAGGCGTGGCGGGCCGTGATCAGAGCGCCCGAGCGGTTCGCCGCCTCGACGACAATCGTACCCACCGCTACTCCGCTGATAATCCGGTTACGTTGGGGGAATGCACCGCTTAGCGGTATCATCCGCGGCGGCGATTCGCTCAGCAGGCAGCCGTTTGCGGCGACGTCGCCGGCGAGCGATTCGTGTTCGGTCGGGTAGATATTCAACAGGCCGCTACCGAGCACGGCAAGGGTGCGGCCACCGGCGTCGAGGGCACCGCGATGGGCGGCCGCATCGATGCCGCGCGCCAGCCCACTGACAATCGTAAAACCCACACGCGCGAGGCTGCCGGCGAGGCGTTCGGCCTGCATGAGGCCGTAGCGAGTGGCGTGCCGGGTGCCAACGATGGCGATGGCCAGTTCGTCTTGCGCGAGGAATGTGCCGCGGCGAAAGAGCACACCAGGCGGATCATGAATCTGGCGGAGCGGCCGGGGATAGGCATCGTCGGCCTCGGTGAGTACATCGATGCCATGTTCGGCGGAGAGGGTCAGCTCGGCTTCCGCGTCGATTTCTTGATGGGCGGCAGCGATGCGGGCTGCGATTTTTGGCCCGATACCGTTGACGCTTTGTAACTGGTGCGTGTCGGCCGCCAAGACCGCCGCCGGCGAGCCAAACCGCGCGAGCAAATCCTGCCGATGGCGTGGGCCGACGCCGGAGATCAATGCCAGTCGCACGGAATCGAGAAGTTCGGCGGCGTGGAGCGATTCAGCCATCGGTCTAACACCTCTAGCAAAACAGCTCGTCGATAGCGCTGGAGAAACCGGGAACGACCTGACCGCCGTCGAGCGCTTGGCCGGTCGATCGTACGTTCACTTGATTGCCCGGCTCATCGATGGTCAACGTTCGCAACTGCGGATCGACGATCCACGCAGCGAGCGTAGCGACTTCGAGCCAGGCTTCAGTTTTCTCATCGACTTCAACGGTGCGGCCGTTGGGCGAGAGTACTTCCACGGCCAGATCGGGTGCGCCGGGCCAGAAACTGTCGCTCGGCAGTTGTTCCGGGATGTTCCGTTTCGCAATGAATGCGACATCCGGGGCTCGAGCCGTATCGGGATTGCGCGCGAGGCGAAATCCAGTCTCGGCACCGAACAGCATGCCCAGGTCGTTTTGTCGCACATAGGACGCCAGCAAGCCGTGCAGATTGCCAACGACATTTCCTTGTCGCCAGCCGGAGGGCGACATCACGCGAAGTTCTCCTAAGACGAGCTCGTATCGCTGGCCCATGCCGGAGGGCAGGGCGAGTAGTTCAGCGGCGGTGACTTGGGAGGTGGTGCTCATGGAACCACTATAACACACGGGGCGGTGCCTACCCATCTTCTCCGAGTGCCGTGTGAATGTCGTCGCTCGAAACGTCGCGGACTAGCTCGACGTGTCCGAGCCGCGTGGGCAGCACGAACCGAAGTTTGCCGCGTTCGACCTTCTTGTCGTGGTACATCAGCTCGATCAGTTCCTCATGCGAAACCGCGGGCACGGTCGTAGGCAGGCCGAACGATTCGAGCAGATTCTGCTGACGCTTGGTAAAAGCAGCGTCGACACGGCCGAGTTGCTCGGCCAGCCGCGAAGCACAGAGCATGCCGATGGCCACACCTTCACCATGCAGCAACTGCTCGTAGCCGGTGGCTGCTTCCAGGGCGTGGCAGAAGGTGTGGCCGTAGTTGAGGATCGCTCGCAGGCCGGTTTCTTCGCGTTCGTCCTGTTCGACGATGTCAGCTTTCAAGCGGCAGCAGCGCTGGACAAGGTGCGTGAGCATGGCCGGGTCGCGGCTGTTGATGGCATCGATGTACCGTTCCAGGTAGGCGAAAAACTCAGCGTCTTGGATCACGCCGTATTTGACGACTTCGGCCATGCCTGCGTTGAACTCGCGCTCAGGGAGCGATTGCAACACATTGACATCGATCAGCACGCCCCGCGGCTGCCAGAACGAACCGATCATATTCTTGGCGCCGGGTAGATTGATGCCGACTTTGCCGCCGACCGAGCTATCGACTTGCGCCAGCAGCGTGGTGGGCACCTGCACGAAGTTGAGCCCGCGGGCGAACGTGGCGGCGACGAATCCGCTCAAGTCGCCGACCACGCCGCCGCCCACCGCGACGACAGTCGACTTGCGATCGGTCCCTTCTTCGAGCATTCGTTCCCACAGCTCGGCAGCCACATCGATTGATTTACTTTGTTCGCCGGCATCGACGATTAAGAGATCGACCTCGCAGCCTTGCTCGGCCAAGGCATTAGCCACCGGTTCGGCGTAGAGCTCGTCGACGTTCGCATCGGTGATGATGACGGCATGGGCGTCATCTTGTTCGGTATCGACGAACTGCACTACGCGGGGGAGGTTGCCATCGCCAATTTCGATATCGTAACTGCGGGGCCCCAGGTCGACGTGGACGTTTTGCATAGGGGAGAAGAAGTTGTTTTAGTTGTTAGTTGCTGTTCTACTCACGTGGTGACGCGTTGGATGTCTTCCGGCGTGACCACAATCCGCCGGCAGAAGCCGGTGTGGGTCCGCACGTATTCTAGTTGCAAAGCTTCCGCGGGCTTCTGATGCAGCAAATACTCGATCCGCGACCGCTCGCGCGGCTCCCAATCGTCGTATTCTTCCGGCCACTGAGTCTCAGATTCAACGATCAGCGCTTCGCGATAGGGATCGAATTTATCGGCCATGGGGTAAGGAGTGATTAGGTGCGTAAGTTAGTGAGTGAGGAGGTAGCAGGAGGCCAAGTGAAAACTTACTCACTTACTCACCTACGAACATACTCACGACGGGTTCCAAACAGTATAATGCAGCCCAACACAAACCAACAGGCGCCCCATGTCGATGCCCACAAACGAAAAATCGGGAAAATTGCTGATCGCCGGTGTGCTTTTGGTGGGGCTCGCTGCGGCCGCAGCCAGTTGGTGGTTCCGCTACAATGCCACCCACAAAGCAGTGGATTTTTGGGGTGCCGAGGCGGTGGAGCTGATCCGCGATGCGCCACGGGTGACACTGCGTTCGGATCGTCCGTCGGCCGACCAGGAGGGAGGCGACGAGGCCGATGTCACGCGCGACATCTCGAATGCCCGAGGATTGACTCACTTCCGGGCCGCCCTGTTGGAAGATCGCAGCTACGACTGGTCAGCTTCGGGACCGCCCGATAACAATTGGTCGCGATCGCTGGTGTTCGAAGTGACCGCCGGTGCCGAGCCGCGGGTGTTGATTCTATTCTCGCCCGATTTCCGCTGGGCGGCCAACGGTTCGCAGGGCGACCCGGTGCGGCACGTCGTCTCCACTGCGCCCATTGCCGAGGGCTTGGCAAAGTTCTTCGCGGAACAAGCGGTTGAAGCACCCGCCGAGTGATAGCACTGACAGCGGGTAATCGTCTAGACGCGGTCAGCGAGTTTCCTATAATCCGCGACCCAGCGAAGCTGCTCGCTAGGAGCTTTTAGCTCTCAGCCAGTAACTTGCACCGGAATCGGACATCTGGCTAACAGCTAACCGCTAACCGCTTTTACCACCATGCGCTCCATCGCCATCATCAATCAGAAAGGCGGCGTCGGTAAAACGACGACGGCTGTGAATCTTTCGGCCGCGCTGGCTCGTGATGGGTTGCGCGTTGGGCTGATCGATATCGATCCACAGGCGCACGCGTCGCTGCACTTGGGCCTCGATCCGGCCGCCAAGACCGCCACCGTTTACGACTTGCTCACCGACGATGTGCGACTTGCCGACATCTGGCAGCCGACTGGTTCGGCTGAAGCCCCGGGCGAAGAAAACTTGGTGGTGGCCGCCTCGCACATCGACCTGGCGGCTGCTGAAGTAGAACTGGCCGGCGTAGTGGGCCGCGAAGTGATTTTGCGTGACAAGCTGATCGAAGTGGCCGACGATTTCGATTACGTGCTGATCGATTGCCCTCCGTCGCTGGGCATCCTGACGATCAACGCGCTCTCGGCGGTAGACGATGTGTTCCTGCCGCTGCAGCCGCATTTTCTCGCCCTGCACGGCTTGAGCAAGTTGCTCAAAACGATTGGTTTGGTGCATGACCGGCTCAACGAGCGGCTGCAACTGGCGGGCGTGGTGCTGTGCCTGTACGAATCGGGCACGCGGCTGGCGGCGGAAGTGGCTGGCGACGTGGAGCAATTCTTCCGCGAAGCGCGCAAGGGCGGCCGCGCGTGGGCGAATGTGCGGTTGTTCGAGACGCGGATCCGTCGCAACATTCGGCTGGCCGAGGCGCCCAGCTTTGGCCAATCGATCTTCGGCTATGCGACCAACTCGCCGGGGGCGGAAGACTACCGCGCGCTGGGCGGAGAGATGTTGGCCTACTATGCTGGCCGGGCGATGCTCGATGCGGCGATCGCCCCCGCGACCCCACCGGCGATTGCTGCCGCGTAACTCTTACGGAACAACATCTAACTAAGGTTTTGTGGGTGGGAGCACCCGGGCCTTCTCAAAAAGCTTGTGCGGGAAGCGAACCCTAAACGCTTTCACGTGTCACTCCTCGTTGACCCCATTCATTTCGAGGAGGTGTGCCATGTCCGCTCCATCTATGTCTGCCCAGACTTTCGACGAATCCTCCTTTCGAGCCGATGAGCAAGCGCCGCCGCGGTTATCCTTCCGAGCGGCAGGTTAAGGCCGGCGTGCGCATCGTCCATGGCGACAAGCTGCTGGAAGAAAAGCTCGGCCGTAACGACCCCTGCCCGTGCGGTAGCGGCCAGCGGTTCAAACGCTGCTGCCTCCAGCGAGGCCGCTTTTGACGGCGCCAACCGCGACCACTACTTTTAGAGAAAGGTGAAAGTGCGCTCAGCCCGGGCAGAAAGCTGCCCGGGCCCTTACTTCGTTTGCGGTGTGAAACACCGTTGACCGATTGAGGGGCGAGCAGGGGCGAGTCTCAGTTTGGCGGCACTTGGCCCTCTTTGCTCAGATTCGAGAGGTAACGAACCCGACGGCTTCTCCGACGATTGCATTAAACAGTACCAGGAGCAGTGCTCCGAGCAGAGCGGTCTTGAAATCACTGATTTTGAATCCCGGCCCGATGGCCGCTGCCAGTTTCAGTACCAGGGCATTGACAATCAACATCGAGAGGATGAGCAGGAATATTTTTACCGGATAGGCGACCGCCATGCCGGCTACGATTCCGCCGACCATCCGACCCAGTTGCTCTGCCAACGGTGCCATGAGCGCATGGATCAGCCCGAGGATCAGCGCCGTCGCGAGGGCCGTGAGCCAGTTGCTGATCACAAAGCCCCTCAGTACTTTGGAGATCAACAACGCAACTGCCGTGACGACGATTTGAACGATAAAATTCATGGCAACGTGCCTGTTTGCAACCAACGCTCCACAGCGTGGTGGTACCTTGATGAATGCTGGTGGATGGATACCGGGTTGGTCATCGTTTGTCAATCGTGGAGCGTTCGTTGCCAAAGCAGGCGTCGTGCCACCAGACGGCGGCCTGTCGGGCATCCCACTCGCCTGCGGCAGCGCATGCGGTCAGCGCCTGCTCTAGTTCTTGCGCGTTGGCATAGCGATCGGCCGCCGGTTTTGCTAGGCAGCGGAGTACGACCTGTTGGAGATCATCGGGGATGTCGGATCGGTGTCGGGAGAGCGGGGTAACTTCCTCGCGGGCGTGGGCGATCATCACTTCCATAGGATTCTTTCCCGGAAACGGCGGCTGTCCGCTGAGCATCTGATAGGCGATCGCACCAAGAGCGTACAGGTCGGACCGCGCGTCGACCTGATCGTCACCGAGGGCCTGTTCTGGCGCCATGTAGAGCGGTGTGCCACTGATCACGTGGTCGGCAGTTAATCTATCTGCGCTCGATTCCTGCACGAGTTTGACTAGCCCAAAGTCGAGAACCTTCACAAAGTCGCAAAGTCCGCCTCGTTCCGAGATGTAGAGGTTGCCTGGTTTCAGGTCGCGGTGAATGAGGCCGGCCGTGTGGGCTTCGGCCAGCGCGCTGCAGGCCTGTCGAAGGAGATAGATTACGCGTCCCGGCGGCAAGGAAGTGTGTTCGGCCAGCAGTTGATCGAGGCCGAGGCCCGGCAAATACTCCATCACGTAATAGAAGGTGCCATCGTCGGTGTGGCCGTAATCATAGATCTCGATGGTATGCGGATGGGTCAGGCTGGCAGTGGCCTGCACCTCGCGCTCGAAACGGGCCAATGCTCTGGGATCGGCAGTCGCCTCGGATCGAATCAGCTTCAAGGCACAGGGCCGCTTCATCAGGATATGTTCAGCCAGGAACACATCCCCCATGCCGCCGCTACCGAGCTTCGATTTGAGCTGATACTGACCATAGCGCTTGGCGTCGTGGACCTCTTTGCGGAGGCTATTTAGTATGTAGGAGGTGTATGTCGCCAGTACCGCCCCTACCAGCACGATCAGCATGTTGGTGCTCACGTAGCGCCATGACATCAGTTCGGAAACCTGCCGCGCAAGCTCGGGATGGCGCGTTTCGAAGAGCACCAGCACGAGTGCCGGGGCCAAGGCCATTGTCATCACGACACTTGCCGTCTCGTGCCAGCGATGAGGAATGAAGATCCCGTGGACTACCATCAGTAGGAACAACCCGATGAGCGCCGTTCGTCCGTCCAGCAGCAGTTCGCTGACGTCGCCTGCCTCGGCGCCGAGCAGGATCGACTGAAAGCGAACGTATATCCACAACAGGGTGAGCGCGCCGAATAGCGAGTATTCCAGGCTCCGCAATATCGTCGGGCTGAAGGTTTCACGGGCCGAGAAGAGGAGGGTCAGGACCGATCCCAGCATGGCGAGGCGGATGAACGTGACGTTGCGGTAGAGGTGGTCCGCCCCGAAAGTCAGGCCGCCTTTGTTAACGAGCGCCCAGACGAGGAGCATGCCATAGACCGCCAGCAGCAAGATGGTCACAGCGCGCAACCGCGCGTGCAACAGTGGCACTGTAGCCGAGACCAAACTTTGCGGGTGGCCGGCGATCAGCTCAACGCATGGCTTGGCAGATTCCGCGCCGCCGGCTGGACTAGTGTCGGGCGCAAGTTCGAGCAAGTCTACCGTTGCATAAGGATCGTCAGAACTTTTAAAAGCAAGCATGCTGGTTTCTCAAAGGTCGCTAGTTCGTTGAGTCTTGAGGGGTCACGACGTTGGTCTTGATGTTCTCCCTTACATCGCGCAGTTCGTTTCGCCATCGATCGCGGTTGGAAGGATCCAAGATGTCTGCTTCGCCACCAGCCCGCAGCCAAGGAACGAAGATGGCCAGCAGCCAGACGCCGATGATTGGTATGGCCGCACCGAGAAAGCGCCGCAGCGCTTCTTGTAGGACCTTGCCTCGCTTGCTGAGGTAATAGAACGTGAAGGGTGGAATGAAAAACAGCACTCCTTGTAGGGGGCCATTCTTAAACGCCAAGGTGACCAGCACGAATCCGCTCAACCCCAATCGCACGATGTTGATCAGGATGACAACAACGGCCACGATTACGGCCAGCTCACGCTGTTTGAGGATAATGGCCAGCAGCATCAGCAGCAGGAACGGGATAGAAGTCAGGTACGCATAGTCACTGAACTTTCGTAACGCCAAAAGCACCGTTTCGGCGATCCCGCCCCGACCCCACCAGAAACTGCCGCGAGATTGGGAAAGTATGCGGGGTGGCATTGCGGCAGGTGTCTCGACTGGTTTCTCAAGTTCGTACTCAACTCCGTCGTCTTCCTCCCAAAGCTTTTTCCGCGGAGCGACCGCCTGTAGGTCGTCGAGAGAGATCGGAGCCAGTCGAATGCTCTCCGGCGAGGTAGACTGGCTGCGTGGCTCGAACCCCGGCTGCGGAACTCGCGGTTGGGATGCCTGATTGGGCAGCATGGCACCTAATCGGAACAACCCGGTTTCAGCTACCGCAGCCACAGCAGCGAGGGCCTCAGGGATCTGCAGACTAGCGCCACATTTCTTGCAACGCGCTTTCTTTCCCGCTAGCGCGTCTGGAACTTTGAATCGAGTCGCGCACTGACGGCATGAGAAGTCAACCATTGTCAACCTGCTCCTCGTGCGATGCGTCTCTCGGAATCTCGATTCATTACGTTCGAAAAGATGTTTGCAGTCTCACAAAAATGAAGCTGATCGCACCGGGACTATTATCGTGCGAATGATGTGCCGTGTCCATTTGTAGACGTCCAGCGAAAAGTGAAGACAATCCGGACAGCAATTTTCGCAGTTTGCGGTGTTCGATACTCCGCGACCAGAATCGCCTGGTTGACGGTTATGATCCCAATTTCAGGATTATGGGGCCGATGATTGTGCTGGATAAAAACATATGTGTGCGATTGAGCGCATGCAATTGCAGGCCCTGCCCGCAGCTGGGATGTCTGCCCAACGAGAGACACTGTCGAGTCTTGGTCTCGCAGTTTCCCGCTCGCAACCGCGACTTTCGCGCCTTGGTAAACCTTGCCGGCTGGGGTTTCTCGGCAACTGGCAAAAGCGCTGCCTGTCTTGCGGGTCGCACGGGTGCAGGCAGAGGTTTATCCGCGTCGCTTTGTGCTGATTTTAGCGACAGCGTCTGCCTGTACCGTCGATTGTTAAAGCTGGGGAGTGCTGCTTGTTGTGCCGGTATTCGTGCGCACTGGAGCAGTGGCCGCAAGGATGTTGCCACACCTCGAATGCTATGGGGCTGATTAGCCAAACATCTCTCAAGTGTTGGGGCACTACACGCTTTGGGCGTGAGGCCTTCAGGGAAGAAGGAGACGGTCGATGAAGATTCATCTGGCGTGGATGCGGTTCGCCGCGGCGGCGGTGATCGCAACATTTGGCGGCGAGTTCGCCGTTGGACAGAGCCAGTACGCGCCTAGCACCGCAATCCAGCCGTATGTTGCACAGCCCGATGCCAGTGTCGCTCCGTATGGTGTGCAACCAACGCCATCGCAAGCGATGCCTGTGTATCCGACCACGCCCTATCCATTAGTGGCCGACAAACCAACCTATGCCAACACGCAGCGGGAAGCTTCCAAGGCGTCTCTACCACGGCAAGATCGCTATGCCGTAACCGCACCGGCTCTTGCGGCACCGCCCCAATATCAGCCACCGCAATACCAGCCGCCGGTCGCGCAGCGATCGGCAGGATCGAGCGCACTGGGCATGCGCACCGCGATGAACTACTCCGCCGAGCCACAGCAGGTTGAAACCTTGCCTAAGCCAAATGGTAATGCCATCTCACCAAGCTTTCCTCCCGGCAACTCGATGGCTGCTCCTTATCCGGCGAGTGGCGACGGCACGGCTGGCTATTTTGCGAGCGACCCGGGATACAGTGCCGGTGGCAACGGCGTTTACGGATGTGAAAGTTGCGGCGTCGACGGTTACTTGCCCAACGGCAAATCCGGAGCTCGTTGGTTTGGCGGAGTTTATGGTCTGGTGATGGCGCGCGACAATCCGAGCGGCGAACAACTATCCGTGCTGATCGATGAGAGCAGTACTACGTTTCCCGTCTTTCCGTCGCAGGGCACGACCGTGCTCTGGACCAATAGCAACGACTTCGATTATCAAGGCGGTGCCGAAATTCGGATTGGCGCGGTCTTTTCGACCGGCGGCAGCTACGACGACACTTGTGGCAGTTACTGTCGCCAACAAGACTATGCCTGGGAAGCCGTCTACTGGTGGCTCGACGACGATCCAGACCTCTATCAATACAACGTCCCCTTGGTGGACCCCGATCTGCGTTTGCACAGCTTGAGAAACTTTTCCGGACTCGAGTACGACCCCGATGGCGCCGCTGGCCCCAGTGGCTTCGTCCCGATGAACGTGTTCTACGACTACCAGCTTCCGATCAACCAGCCGGCGGCGCCGGTGGCTGGCGATATCCGTGTCCAGGATCAGAGCATTCGGACCAACTTTTCTGCTCAGAACCTTGAGTTGAACCTGCTGCGCCTGCCAATGTTCACCGCCTGCGGCACCGGTTGCGACGGAGATACCTGTTCGACTTGCGAACCCTCGCTCACGATCGTCGGCCTGTGTGGTTTCCGCTACCTGCGGATCGATGACGATTTCGGCTTCGGCAGTTGGTACTCCGAGTTTGATGGCACGAATTGGGTCGAGGGCAGCGATATGTTGTCCTACGATATCAACGTCGACAACCATCTGGTCGGCTTCCAGCTTGGCGCCAACATGGGCTACCGTGTGGCCAGCCGCTGGAGCGTGTTCTGGGACACAAGTTTTGGCATCTACAATAACTACATCGAATCGCAACAGAGCGTTCATGGCAACGGGGATGTGCGGTTTATCGCCACGGGCGCAGACGGCACGCTTTCGTCGAACAAGGATGACCTCGCCTTTCTGGGAGAAATGCGGCTCGGTACCGCCTATGACATCTCCGCCAACGTCCGCGGCGTACTGGCCTACCGCGCGATTGGCATCACCGGCGTCGCCTTGTCGACCGAGCAACTGGCCGACGATTTTTCCAGTTCCGCTGCCGTGCAACGCATCGATTCCGATGGCTCGCTGGTCATTCACGGCGCGCAAGCCGGTGTGGAGTGGCGGTACTAGCCGCGGCAAAGAACCCACGGGTAGCAATCGAACCTCGGTCGACGCAGTGGATGCGTCGGCCGAGGTTTTTTGTTTCGCAGTTAGCCCGACGACTGGTGGGTTGAAATGCCTGCGCCGCGCGGTGGCGTGCGCGCGAGTCCGCCGGCCATAACCTGCTGAGATTGAACCGTTTGCGCATCGTGCCCGCCATGCAGCCTAGAAGCAATGCTTTCGCTCGGCCTTGTCGAACAATTCGCATTTTTCCACAACCTCTTGTGCCAGTACGAAGCTGCATTCCACAACAGGTCGTAGATATTCGACAAAGCCCTTTCGCACTGTGTGAGACTCCCCACAGATCGACGTCGGGGAAACCCGGTATAATCGCTTTGGATCTGCTTGTCGACTGGGAACAGACGGGGCCGGCCCAGGGAAGACTTGATGGACGTTGCGGTTCCACTTGAGATCAAGCACAGCGCTGGTCGCGATCGGGTCGGAACGCAAGGCGAGCTGCTCACGGTCCTGGTGCCCTGCCACAACGAGGCGGCCACGGTCGGCGAACTACTGACCAGATTGCGCCAGGTCTTGCCCGCTGCGGAGATCGTCGTGATCGACGACGGTTCGACCGATGGCTCGGCAGAGCTTGTCCGAGAACTCGCGGGCCCCCTTGAGTTCAGCGTGGTTTTTCTGCCGCAGCGATCTGGCAAAGGGGCGGCAGTCCGCGCAGGCCTTGCCGAGGCATCGCGTCCGTGGACGGTGATTCAAGATGCCGATTTGGAGTATGACCCGCAGGATCTGCAGCGGCTAGCGACCTTGGCCGTCGCCCACCCCGAGAGCGCGATTTACGGCTCGCGCTACTTGCAGCGCGGAAAAGCGCCGACCGGTTCGATCGTCCCGTACCTGGGCGTGAAGACCCTGGGGGTGTTCGCACGCTGCTTGTACGGCCGGCAGCTGTCGGACCCGCACACTTGTTACAAGTTGCTGCCCACGGCGTTGCTGCGCCGGCTCGGACTCGAATCGGAGGGATTCGAGTTGTGTGCCGAGATCACGGCCAAGCTGCTCCGCGCGCAAGTGGCGATTCTCGAAGTTCCGATTTCCTATCATCCGCGGACGGTCAAGGAGGGCAAGAAAATCGGCTTCCGCGATTTTCTCGGCTCGGCGCGGACGTATTTGGCGTGCCGGCTTCAGGGCAATCGGACCAGCCGGGAGGGCGAGGCTCCCGCCGAGCCAACACCAGCCGGTCAATCAGCGCCCTACGTCCTCACACGTTTCCTGATCGGCGCGTTGCTGGCCATTGCTGGTGGCATGAAACTTGCGCCGTGGCGCGAGGTGGCCCTGTTGCATTGGTTGGTGTTGTCGGCGCCAGTGGTTTTTTCGATCGGCCTTGCCGAGTTTGTCCTGGGATGCTTCGTCTTGAGATTTTCCGGCTTCCGGCCGATTAGTCTCGCAACCCGCGCGGCGTTCACGCTCTACGTCATCGTGCTCTTGTCGCAGCTCTGGGCCGGCGAGAGCGTCTGCCAATGTCTCGGTAGCCGCTCGCTGCCAATTTTGTGGATGCTGGGCGTCGATTCCGTATTGTTGCTGTCGATGTGGTGGTTTCGAGATCGTTGGCGGCAGCCGGTGGCGGCAATGGTACGGAAGAAGTCTGCCTTCGTGGAGCTACTGTCGGGCGCGCGTTTTGCGCTACCGGTTCTGGTGCTCGTGGGGATGTTTCTATTCGGTTCGCTCGACGCGGCGATCGGCTATGCCACCGGCGCGCGACTGCTGGCCACGAATCCGGCCCAATATGTCGGCCGACTGCGGGGCGGAGATATTGGCTCGGCAGCATTCGAGTTGACGAACGAAAGCGGCAAACCGATTCGAATCCTTGGTGCAACGGCATCGTGCAAATGCATGGCGCTGGACGATCTTCCAGTGACGATTTCGCCAGGAGGCATTTCAATCATCCATGTCCGCATGACAGGCCGGTCCGTAACTTTGCCGCAGCTTCAGCGCGAAGCGGCAACTCTGATCTTCGACGACCCTGCACGCTCATTAACGCTCACGGTGACGGCAACCGTTTTGCCGGCACCATAGTTCCGTTTGTTTCATCTTGATTCCAAGGAGGACGGCAATGTTCGCACGAATGCTGGCGTTTTTAGGTGCTTGTGGATTGATCATTGTTTTGACAGGCATAATACCGTTACTGCCTGTGTATGCGAATGGCACCGATTGCACCGGATCGGGTTGCCCGACCGAGGACGATGGTGCTTGCAAGACTTCACATACTGAGGCCGAATGTTCCGGGACCGGCTGCGACTGCCACACAGGTTCCAATCCCATTACTGGTGCTGCCACTTGCGCGTGCAGCTAGAATTTGATAGTGATCCTGGTTCGCTTTTGCACGAAGCCCGCCGTTTAGCGGACGGCGGACTTCGTGCCATCTTCGAGACTCAAACGCATATCCTTCTCTAAACTGAAACATGTTTTGATGCAGATGCAGTCCATTTTTACATCCATGTTCGACAATTCATCTATTCAATCGGCGAGGATGTTTTCGGTACAGCGGCTGATTCGATTGTTAGCATTCTGCTGCGTACTTAGTTTCACCACGCAATTGATTCGCGCGAATGAGCCGGCTGATTTCAAATTGGACGAGCGTGACCGCGCAGCAGTCGCTACATTCTTTGAGGCCTATAAGAAAGTTCGTGATGATGATTATGGCAATGCTCATTTCGTGATGGCCGAGACATTTGAAGTACAAGACGAAAACGGTCACACGCGAACGGTGACTGAGATCAATTACTGGGCACTCGATAATCGGTACTTCCGCGTGGATATGAAGACTTTGGAATCCAGCGACCCCAAGAAAAGAGTGGGCCGGCGTGAACGGATGGTGCTTGGCCCGGATGGCTGGATATCGTTGATTGCCTCTTCGGCAACCGCCCCCCTCGCAATTCATAATTGGGGTAGCATTGAGGAGGGGCAGGGGAGACTAGGCGGCTACTCTTTTTTTCAGGCGGCAATACGCGGCTTTTGGCTCATGCGCGCTGACAGGTTTTTTTCTAAACTTGTCCCTGACGAGCTCCAGAATGAGTGGTTACGGGAGGTCGCACGCCAAACGCAGATCGCGGATTTCCACCTTTCCAACGACGGATCCCGCATGGAGTTGAAGAGCAATTGGAAGTCGCAGCCATTGTACTCCGAGTCTACCATGCTAACCGACGTTGAGAATGGAGTCGTGCTTCACCAGGAATTGAAGTATTTTGGGGATGATGTGCTCTCCAGTTCGAGCACGGCAGACAAAAAGTACGACTTTGAGCGGTGGGGATGCATTCCGGCACACCACTTCGAGAAACGTGCCTATCCGGATGGCACGTGGTATTCTCGTCAATACGAGACGCAGCTTGTGGATTGGAAGCCGGTGCCGCTAGGCATTTTTTCGCTCGAAGCGCAGGGGCTTCGATCCGTGGCTCCGGGTTCGGTTTGGAGCCGCAGGCTGCTGACTCTGCTAGTTGGACTCGTGCTCGTGGGCATCTATGTGGCATTCAAACGGGCGCGTGACCGTGCTAGTGAATAATGCGAGACACTGGTTGCGGCACGTTCGTGGATCGGCTCGCGAGCGGTTGCTGCTTTTCATGCTGGTTGCTGTGCAAGCGACAATGCTGGCGTGGATCGACTGGCGGACCGCGCCCACGTGGGACGAACCTGGTCATTTAGGCAGCGGGCTGTACCACATTCAGTACGGGGAATTCGGACCCTATTGTGTGAATCCACCGCTGGTACGGATGATTGCGGCGGTGCCAGCGTGGGCGGCCGGCGGCGGACTTCCCTGGCTAAATCTGCCTCCAACTCCAGACTTTCGATCGGAAAGTCTGTTGGCCTCGGTACTCATGCAGACGCAGGGGGAACACTGCTTTGAGTTATTCGCCCTGGCGCGCATGACGCTTATTCCGATCTCGACGTTCGGTACATTTCTGCTCTGGTCGATCGGTCGACGGTTCTATGGTGCGGCCAGCGGCTGGACTGCGGCGATACTCTGGTCCTTTTCGCCAATGGCGCTGGCGTTCGGAGGCACGATCGTGCCCGACGTGTCGGCAGCGGTAGTAGGCCTCTTGGCTGCCTACCGGTTTTACATCTGGCTGCGCATGGGAACCTGGTCGTCGGCCATTTGGCTCGGCGTCGCCACGGCGCTTGCGCTACTAAGCAAATCGACCTGGTTGATTCTGCCGCCGCTGTTCGCCACGTTGTGGTTGGTCGATCGGATCAGATATCGTCGGTACCCGTTGCGCATTGACGTCGCCCAGTGGCTGGCTGGATTCGCGGTGGCCTGGCTTGTGATCCACGCCACCTACGATTTCCAAGGCGTACTCCGCCCGCTCGGCACGTTCGACTTTCGCAGTCGAGCGCTCACCGGCAACGATCGCCCCTACGTGGCCGGCAATCGTTTTGCAGGCTCGTGGCTCGGCTGGATTCCCGCGCCGCTGCCGGCGGACTACGTCCAAGGCATCGACATCCAGCGGTGCGATTTCGAAGCCAAGTTCGGGTCGTACTTCCTGGGAACGTGGCGCGACCACGGCTGGTGGTATTACTATCTCGCCGGCATCGTTTTGAAAGAACCGGTGGCTCTCTGGGGATTGATTGCGTTGCTCCTCGTGGGGGCGATTCTTAGAAAACAACGTCGCGTGAGCTGGCGCGAAGTCGTCGTTTACGCGCCGGGTTTGGCGGTGCTCGCGTTTGTCAGCTCACAAACGGGCTTTAACCACCATGTCCGTTATGTCTTACCGTTCTTCCCGTGCCTCTACCTGATCGCGGCCCGAAGCGTCGCCGTGAACGATCAATGGATCAAGGTAGCCGCCTTTCTGTTCTGCGGTTGGTATGCGTTCAGCAGCGCTTCGATCTTGCCGCGCAGCTATGCATTTTTTACGGAAGCGGTGGGAGGCGCGAGCGAAGGCTGGCGGTATCTCGCCGACAGCAATCTCGATTGGGGACAAGACCTACTGACGCTTCGAGATTGGGCGAAAGCGAATTCCGATAAGCGACCAATTTGGCTGTTGTACTCACCTAAAACGCTGGATTTCCACAGGCTTGGCGTCGACGCAACGGACGGTCGTTCCCGCATTCTTGCCGGCCGACCGGACGCTACGGGCTGGTGGGCGGTGTTTGCAACTCCCATGATAAAGCCAGACTACCTATGGTTCCGCGACGCGCCCGCCACGATCCGCTTGTCGCCGACGCTCAAGCTGATTCATGTCACACCGGACGACCTCGAAACAATTCGTAACCGTGACTAATAGGGAGTCCGTATCATGAACAGCCGCACCAATGCCCGTCTGTTTGTCAAGGAAAAGATCCGCGACGCGATCGTCGCTCAGTTGCCTCGCGGCGAAAGCTTTAACGCGCTGCATTCCAGCGATCATGCCGCCGAAGCGTGGCACCTGATCGAAGTCTTGGCGCCCGACTTGCTGGAAACGGTTCGCGCGCGGCTCGGTGCGATGCACGCACAGGCCGAACCGGAGCAAATGCTGCGAGCGGCGTAGTCTGCGTCTTCGAACCGTCGGAGAGGATTCGACATTGGCGTTCTCGTTGGGTGGCTGGGGTCGAGGTTCCGCCGAGCCCCCAGGGGTTCAATTCAGGGCTCCTCGCGGGCACTGCTCGTAGGCTCTGTGAAACTCCCTACAGATCGACGTCGGCGAAACCCGGTATAATCGCTTCGGATCTGCTTTTCAACTGAGAACAGACGGGGCCGGTCTGGGGAGTCGTCGATGGATGTTGCGGTTCGACCCGAGACGACGCCAAGCGCTGGATGTGATCCGGCCGGAACGTGGGGCGAGTTTCTGACCGTACTCGTGCCTTGCCACAACGAGGCGGCAACGGTCGCCGAACTGCTGACCAGATTGCGCCAGGCCTTGCCCGCTGCGGAAATCGTCGTGATCGACGACGGTTCCACGGATCGCTCCGCGGCGGCAATCCAAGAGCTGGCGGATGACCTGCGGCTTTCGATTGTCCGTCTCGCGGAGCGGACGGGCAAAGGGGCGGCCGTGCGGGCGGGCCTCGCGCGGGCGACTCGTTCGTGGGTCGTCATTCAAGACGCCGACCTGGAGTACGACCCCCACGATCTGGCGCGGCTGGCCGTGACGGCCCTCGCCAACCCCGCTTGCGCGATCTACGGATCACGCTACTTGCAGCGCGGAAAAGCTCCGACCGGTTCGATCATTCCGTACTTGGGCGTCAAGACGCTGGCGGCGCTGGCCGGCTGTTTGTACGGCCATCATCTGTCGGACCCGCACACTTGTTACAAAATGCTGCCCACGGCGATGCTGCGCCGACTGGCGCTCGAGTCGCAGGGGTTCGAGTTGTGTGCTGAGATCACGGCAAAGCTGCTCAACGCGCGGGCCTCGATCCTGGAAGTTCCGATTTCCTATCATCCGCGCACGGTCAAGGAGGGCAAGAAAATCGGCTTCCGAGATTTTCTCGGCTCGGCGCGGATGTATTTGGCGTGCCGGTTGAAGGGCGATCGGGAGGGCAAGCGGAGAAACCGGGAGGGCGAGGCTCCCGCCGAGCCAACACCAGCCGGTCAATCAGCGTTCTACGTCCTCACACGATTCGTGATCGGCGTGTTGTTCATTGTCGCCGGTGGCGTCAAACTCGCGCCGTGGCGACCGATCGCTTTGTTGCCCTGGCTGGTGCTGCCGGCCTCGGCCGTTCTCCTCGTGGGCGTGGTGGAGTTTGTCTTGGGCTGCCTGGTGTTGAGCTATTCGAATCGGCGGGTGATTAGTGTCGCTTGCCGTGCGGCGTTCACGCTCTACGTCACCGTGCTCTTGTCGCAGCTCTGGGCGGGCGAAAGCGTTTGCCAGTGCCTCGGGAGCCGGTCGCTGCCGCTCGTCTGGATGTTGGTGCTGGATGCGGTCCTGCTTCTTTCCATGTGGTGGTTTCGAGCTCGTTGGCAACAGCCGTTGGCAACCGTGCGGAAGAACTCTGCATTCGTGGAGCTATTTTCGGGCGCGCGTTTTGCGCTGCCGATCCTGGTCCTCGTGGGATTATTGGCTTTTGGCTCCCTGGATGCGGCGATCGGCTACGCGACCGGCGCGCGACTACTGGCCACGGATTCGGCTCAATACGCGGGCAGACTGGCGGACGGCGAAACTGGTGCCGTCGCTTTTGAATTGACCAACTACAGCCGGCAGTCCATTTCGATCCTGGGCGCCAAGTCGACGTGCAGTTGCATGGCGCTGGACGACCTGCCGCTGACGCTTGCGGCGGGAGAAACCGGGAAAATAAAGGTTCGCCTGATGGCCCGCGGTGGCGAATCGCGTCAAATTCAACGGGAGGCGGCGACGTTGATTTTCGATGATCCAGCGAGAGCAGTAACTTTGACGGTGACGGCAGTCGTGTCGCCGGCACCCTAGTTTTGTTTCCTGTTTTTTTGACAAGGAGGATTGCGATGTTGGACCGATGTTTGTCAGTCTTGGGTGCTTGTGGGTTGATTATTGTGTTGACTGGGATTGTGCCGATGGTTCCGACCTATGGGGCGTCGTTTGGATCTGACTGCAGCGGCACAGGTTGTCTAGAAGATGACCCCGGCGGTGCTTGCAAGGGGGCGGATTACCAGCCATCAGGGGCCTGCACTGGCGACGGTTGTAGCTGTGATACAGTTGCAGGTGGCTGCAGGTGCCAAAAATGACGGGATCGCGACTATCATAATCCCCTTGCACGATGTCCGCCGTTCCCGTCGCGGCGGGCTTCGTGCTTTTTTCCGAAGTCAGCAGAAGAAGCAGAGTTCGACCGGCGTATCTTGGGTTATACCGATGCAACTTGCCGTACTCTGATTCTCAACAACTCAATCGTATATCGCATGTCGGTTTTCCTTAAACAGCAATCGCTTCTCGTATTGTCCGTCTGTTGTTGCTTCGGTATCGCGGCGCAGTCGGTCGGGGCGGACGAGCCGGGTGACATTAAGTTGGACGAGCAACAACGCGCGGCGGTCACCAAATTTCTGGAAGCCGCCAATAAGGTATGGAACGACGACTATGGCAACGTTCATTACAAGATGGTTCAAACGTGGGAATATCCTAATCGCAAAGGAGAAAAGCGACGAGTAGTTACGGAGATTAAGTACTGGTCGCGCGATAACAAGTAC
This sequence comes from Pirellulales bacterium, assembly GCA_041753435.1. Lineage (GTDB taxonomy): Bacteria > Planctomycetota > Planctomycetia > Pirellulales > Lacipirellulaceae > DASYDU01. Next base: position 69,041 of record JBGSUJ010000182.1, read on the forward strand.
TTCCGCCTCGACACGAAGACGATTGAATCGAACTCTATAAGTCCAGTAGTTGGGGAGCGGCGTCGCGTCGTTGTTAGACCCGACGGCTTCGTTGGTTTAAGCGCCAGGTCGGCTGGCAGACCGATGGTAATTGTCGAATGGGGCACCACCGAGCAAGGTTTGGATTGGCTGCTCGGCGATTTCTCCGTTCTTGCCTCGGTGCGCAGCCACAATCTGCGCTTCGCGATCATCGAAATCGGCGAGTTAGTCGGCTCGGAACTGATAGATGAAGTTCCAAGTTTCCTGGTAAAGAAGGGGATTGAACGAAAACTCATCGGTGTCACACTTTTGGACGGCGGATCGAGATTTGAAGTGAAGTGGACGCGAAACGATGGACCAGTAACCGGCGAGTTAACGATGCTCTGCGACGTCGAACACGGCGTTGTGTTGCATTGCGAAGGGCGATACTTGCGTGATGGAATCGTCAGCAGTATTTTTGAAGAGAGCAAAGAATATGAATTCGAGAAATTTCGAAGGATTCCGTCCTATTATCGCTCGCATCTTGACGAAAGTGGCTCTTCAGAAGCGGTCAAGTATTGGAAAACAATTGAGTTCAGACCCCGGCTCGTGGACTGGAAGCCGGTATCGATGGGTATTTTTTCACTCGAAGCGCAGGGCGTGCGGTCGGTGGCTCCGGGTTCGGTCTGGGGCCGACGACTGCTAACTCTGCTGGTCGGACTCGTATTGTTGGGCGTCTATGTTGCAGTCAAGCAAGTGCGCAGCCGTGGAACCGAATGAAGCAAGACCGAACTCACAACGGATTCGTGGGTCCGCGCGCGAACGTCTACTCATTCTCTTGCTTTTGACGCTTCAAACAGCGGCACTTACCTGGATCGACTGGCAGACCGCGCCTGGGTGGGACGAATGGGGGCATCTGCCCAGCGGGCTGTTCCATCTTCAGTATGGCCAGTACAAGCCGTATTGTGTTAACCCGCCTTTAGTGCGGACAGTTGCCGCACTCCCTGTGCTGGCAGCCGGCGGCTCAATCCGTTGGGTCGAGCAACCAAATTCCCCCGGTTGGCGATCGGAATGGGTACTGAGGTCGATTTTCCTGCACGCTTATGGCGAGCGCTGCTTTGAATTCTTCTCCCTGGCCCGCATGGCGCTGATACCCGTCTCTCTCCTGGGAACCTATCTGCTGTGGTCGATCGGTCGCAGGTTCTACGGACGAGCCAGCGGCTGGGTCGCTGCAATATTGTGGTGCTTCTCGCCGACAGCGCTGGCCTTTGGCGGCACGATCGCGCCCGACGTATCGGCCGCGGTATTTGGTTTTCTTGCCGCCTATCGGTTTTACATCTGGCTGCGGATGGGCACCTGGTCGTCGGCGATTTGGCTGGGAGTCGCCACGGCAATCGCGCTACTCTCGAAGTCGACGTGGCTGATACTCCCTCCCGTGTTTGCCATGTTGTGGTTATGCGATCGGATCATGCATCGCCGACCGCCGTGGGCAGCCGATGCGCGGCAGTGGCTGGTAGGATTTGCGATCGCCTGGCTGGTGATTCACGTAGCCTACGACTTTCGCGGCACGCTCCGGCCACTCGGTTCGTTCAGCTTTCGTAGTCAATTGTTCACTGGAAACGACAGTCCATCCGGCGCGACGGGCAATCGCTTTGCCGATGCTTGGACGGGCCGGATACCGATGCCACTGCCTGCCGACTACATCCAGGGCATTGACATCCAGCGGACCGAATTCGAAGCCGGTCATCAGTCGTACCTGTTCGGCACGTGGCGTGATCGCGGCTGGTGGTACTATTACGTCACCGGAGTTTTTCTTAAGGAACCGGTGGCACTCTGGGGATTGATTGCGTTGTTCGTCGTCGGGGCGATTCTTAGAAAACAACGTCGCGTGAGCTGGCGCGAAGTCGTCGTTTACGCGCCGGGTTTGGCGGTGCTCGCGTTTGTCAGTTCACAAACGGGCTTTAACCACCATGTCCGTTATGTCTTGCCGTTCTTTCCGTGCCTCTACCTGATCGCGGCGCGAAGCGTTGCCGTGATCGATAAATGGATCAAGGTAGCCGCCTTTCTGTTCTGCGGTTGGTATGCGGTTAGCAGCGCCTCGATCTTGCCACGGAGTTACGCCTTCTTCACCGAAGCCGTCGGCGGGGCGAACCAAGGTTGGCGCTACCTGAGCGACAGCAATCTCGACTGGGGGCAAGATTTATTGACGTTACGCGATTGGGCGAATGCCAACCCCGACAAGCGGCCGATTTGGCTGCTGTATTCACCGGAGATGCTGAATTTCCGCCTCCTTGGCATCGATGCGACCAATGGCCAGCCACGCGTCGTGGGCGGGCGACCGGCTGCTGCTGGCTGGTGGGCCGTGTTTGCCACGCCGATGACCGCACCTGAAAACAAATGGTTTTTGGACCGCCCGGCCACGATCCGCTTGTCGCCGACGCTCAAGCTGATTTATGTTTCTCCGGACGAATTGGAAGCGATTCGTAACGGTGACAATTAGGGGGTACGCATCATGAACAGACGCCCAACCGGCTTTACGCTCGTCGAATTGCTGGCCACGATCGCCATCATCTCGGTGCTGATCGCTCTGCTGATCCCGGCCGTTCAGGCCGCACGCGAATCAGCCCGACGGTCAACGTGCTCGAACCAATTGCGGCAGTTGGGCCTGGCCTTGCCGATGCACGATTCCGTGTATCGCACGTTTCCTGGCAACGGCGGCTTTACCGAGGATTCGCTGATCCGCGACACGAGCGGCGCGATGATCCACATTTCGACCTTCGATTTTGGCGAAATCACAAACCATTCATGGGGCATTGGGCAACCGGGCAAGCGACCGCGCCAGCAGAGTGGTTCGTGGGCCTATGCCTTGCTGCCGTTCGTCGAAGAGGAGGCGGCGTACCGGGCCGTTGCTTTCGAGCAAACGCAGCCGCTCTATCTATGCCCGACGCGAGCCCGCAGCCCTTCGCGGCCGACTGAGGAAGATGACTTCGGGCAGTATGAATCGGGGGGCTGGGCCTGGGCTAAAACCGATTACGCCGGGAACAAGTTTGCTTTTCCGGAACTTCCCAACGTCGTCCGACCGAGCGACATGACGGATGGGCTTTCGGCAACGATTGCCATCGGCGAGAAGGCGTACAATCCGAACCAACAATTGCCAACGAGCTGGTTCTGGGACGAACCGCTGTTCTCAGGTGGGTCGGACGGAACGGTGCGGGACGGGCTGAAAATCGTCGAAGATCAATCCAGCAACGAATTTCGTTGGAACTGGGGTTCGTCGCATCCGGGGTTGGCTGGGTTCGTCCACTTCGATGGGTCGGTGCAGTGGAAGGCCAAGTCGATCGACGAAGCAGTGCTGCGCCGTTTGCTGGAGATCGATGATGCAGGCGAGTAGCCAAGATGGTAGGACTCGTAAAACTCAACCCACCCTGCAACTGGACTAAGAGGCTGTCCGAAAACGAATTCCCTTGATTTGCAGGATTGTTCGATGCTAGTGAACTCCACCCCTCTCACGTATTCTCCACGATCGCGATAACGGGAACCGGATGCTGGCACGAGAAACGCCCCAAAAACCGGCTGCTAGAATCCGGAGCGACTCTGATAGCTAATAGCTTTCCACACCCGTGAGCTGCAGAAACTCTGGGTCGTGGAAGAGGGGTTGGAAGTCGGGTTCGTGGACGACCATGTCGCGGAAGTTGCGGTCGATTTCGATCGCGTGCGAAAGATACCGCAGTGCTAGCACGCGGTTCTTGGCCAGGCTCCAGTAGCAGGCCAGGTTGTAGTGGCTAATGGCCTCGCCCGGGTCGACCTCGACTGCATGTTCGAGCGCGTCGATGGCCTTGGCCAGCTTGCCGGTGCGTTTGTAGCACCAGCCGAGTGCTAGCCACACGTGGATGTCGTCGGGTACCAGGTCGGCACTGCGTTCGAGCGGGAAGAGGGCTTCGTCGTAACGGGCCAACTCCCGGAGCGTTTCGCCCATCAGATAGCAGGCGCGGCCGTTGCTTTGGACCAGCGTGTGGCGTCGTTCTAGGGCGCGGAGCGCATCTTCCCGCATGCCGAGCTCCAGATAGCCCTCGGCTTCTTCAATGGCCCGTCGCAGAATTAGTCGGTTGTGAGACACGCGTCGTACCCCAATCGCATCACCTGAGTGCGCCTGTTCGTCCTACTTACTAAATTGTACTCGGCTAATCCAAGGGGCCCAAATGATTTTTTGCTGAAACTCAGGTAATGGTTTTTAAAAACATTCGGTGGCAGTATCCACGTCGAGTTGGCCGCGGGGTACGGTTGATGGGCCGAGGGGAACCATTCGCTTCGGGAAGACTCTGCCGGCACAACATGCGGCGGCCTTTCTGCTGAGCGCTGCTCGAAGAGTGTGCCAGCGGGCACCTTGTCGGTTGAACGGCTTGCAACGCGCTGGGTAACGCGGATTGGTGGCCAGCGGGCTATCGAATGCTAGTTGCGATTGTTGACTTAGAGCAACATCCCACCGGCCGCCGCGTTGCTTGCGGGCCACATGGTAGCGAGACGGCAGAGGGCAGGTCCATGCCGTTGTGGGCCGTTTTTCTCGGCTGATAGTCTGCGAGTGGCCGTGGGACGACAGTTGCTGGCAGGGATCGGCATCTTCTTTGCGGAATGAATCGCGACTCGTGGCCAGAGTGCTACGCAGCCTGCCAAATCGCTCTTCTCCATTCTGCTCCGCAATCCCTTCGCTGCGTTCGCGGCACTGGCCGCAGCGCCAGACCGGCCTCAGTACAAGGATTGGCCCCACCGTCCTATGCGCATGATTCTGGGTATCACGCTGCTGCTGTTGGGTGTTGGCTTGATGTCGTGCCGTATCGAGGGACGCTCGACCGAGGCCACTTCGCGGGCGGAGGAATCCGATTGGGTGCGCACGGCCGATGGTTGGGAACGCGCGCACGATTGGCGTCCATCGCTCGTGGCACCACCGGCCGTGCATCCTTTGGTGGTTGCAGCGGCTCAGGTACTGGTCTCGATGCTTGCGCTGGTCATTGCCTCGGTGGAGTCGCCAGTTCGCCGCGACGAAGCTCGGCAATCAATTCGCCCACCGCGCTTTGTCTCCGCGCGAGTTCCAGCGCCGACCGCCGATTGACACAGCTCCGACACAACTCGCGGACGCGAATCCAAAGAAGAAGCGGGTCCGCGCCACTCCTTGGCACGGGCCCGCTTCGAAGACAAACTCATGGGAGTAATGAGACGATCAGGATCGGCACCGCCTGCGGGCGAGTCCCGGCACGAGCAGCGATGCCAACAGCAGGCCGAGCGTACTCGGTTCCGGCACTGTGACGTGGCCATGTACTGAGATCCAACGATCCCACGGCAAGCCGGACGTATCGACCCAGTTGGGCGCGTCCTGGTTGTTAAAGAAATTGCGCCAAATCCAGGTGGGAATCCAAGGCGTGTCCAGCACCGGTAACGGCAAGCCAGGAGGACCGAAATCAGGATTTGGATTCGGCACATTACCGAAGCTCATGCCGGCCCGCATCGGCTCGTCGTTGCGGAGCGTCATGCCCAACTGCGGCAGTTGGATTTCGACAAAGATGTCGAAGAAGCTGTCCACGGCCATCGTGCCGTCGCCCAAATTCTGCATGTTTTGGGTCATGCCGCGCGTGGGACGTGTCGGATCCTGCCGAATGATGACGTCCGTCAGTGGGCCCCCCGGGGAGAATTGCACGGGCATCATGGAAGTCAGTTCCAATTGGACCAACTCGATGGGGATCTGGTAGATGCCTCCCTCCGGCGGAGCTTCGTTCGATGGGAAGTTGGTGCCGAACCCACCTGGACCGATGTCGAATGTTGGCGGGCCACTTCCGCCCACGAGTTCCGGCGCGCGCATTTCGACAATGGCGTTGCCCCACAGCCCGATTGGGATCGGTACAGTGGAGTCATTCGGTATCACCTCGATATGCCAGTCCCAGGGAAATCCGACGACCGTGGGTGGTGGACCCGTCTGAGCGAACGCCGTCGCGGCCAGAAGCATGGGCACGAACACGGCAAGTGCCGCCCTGCTGATGCGTGGGCCCCCGCGCGACCCGTTGAACAACATTTTCGTTTTCCGTTGCATTTGCTGACTCTCCTACTCGATGCTGCAGATCGCAATGGAAGCCAAACGATCACACCGCCGACACGCCGACCCGGCAGCAAAAAGCTCGTGTCGCCGGTTGCCCCGTTCCCAACCGAATTGCAGAAGAAAGAAACTTGGACGATGCGCCCAACTAAGCAGCCAGAACGATACCGATCACCTCCGGATGCAAATTCAATAGAATTGCGGAATAGAAAAATAGATCAGTGACGGGCTACGCCTGCCATGTTCCGCAGGTCATGCGCCGGTCATTATCCACAAAGTCGCACCGAAGGCAAACAAATGGCACAAGTCCGCCAAAGCGTGCAGCGGCCAGGGGCATCGTCATGGAGAATCGCTATAAGGTAGGGAGAAGGCGCAGCTGCCTCCCCCTGTTTAGACTAGAGTTGGCTACAGAAAATTGGCTCAGCGTTGTCATTCAGGCAAGCGGCGAAATCTTCCCTCTTTTGAGGAGCGCCGTTTGAATGTTTCCCAGCCGCAGGATTTTCTTGCACGGATCGGTCCGGTCTGCACCACTAACTAAGCAGACAGACCATTTCGATAAGTTTCGAACCGTACCGTTGCGACCAACCGTTTCCTGCTACAAGGGCCCCTTCCATGCGTTTGACACTCAGGACACTGCTGGCATACATGGATGAGATTCTCGAGCCGGCCGATCGGGAGGAGTTGGCGAAGAAAGTCGAGTCGAGCGAGTTTGCTCACGATTTGATTCACCGCACGAAGGACACGACGCGGCGGTTGCGGCTCAGCGCGCCGCAGGTCGTAGGCACGGGTATCGGTCTCGATCCGAACACGGTGGCCGAGTACCTGGATAATGTCTTGCCGCCCGATAATGTGGCAGATTTCGAGCGTATTTGTTTGGAATCAGATGTGCATCTGGCCGAGGTGGCCTCGGCGCATCATGTGCTGACGATGGTGCTGGGCGAGCCGGCGGAAGTCGATTCTGCGGCACGTCAGCGAATGTACTCGCTGCCAACGGAAATCGAGAATCGCAAGCAATTGCGGATCGAGCCGGCGCATGAGGCACCGATCGCGGTCTTCGATTCCGCTGCCGTTGCCGCGCCCCGTAGCGTGTTGTCGCCCACGAGCTCGGCCCCTGCCGAACACGAGGCGATTCCCGATTATCTGCGCGCGTCGGCTTGGAGTCGTTACAGCCCCTTATTGATCACCTGTGCCGCGCTGCTGTTGATTGCGGTGACGGTGCTGCTCATATCGGGCATGCGAGGGTGGTTCGCTAAGGAAACGCAACTGGCAAGCGGTTTGCGCCCCAGAGCCAGCAGCGATTTATCGGTATCAGCGAATCCGCCGCTGGAAACAGCTCTTGCCACGCACGCAGCCGACGACGCCAACGAGCCTGTAGGCAGTGAATCCTTAACCAACGAATCGGGGGCCAACGGGACAACGGACACGACACTTGCTCCCTCGATGAGCGCCGCGCCGCCCCGTCTGCTGGTGCCTTCGATGGGTGGGTCAGCACCGGCGGCTGTGTTGCAAGAGCCCAATGCCTTACTGGAATCGCCGCCGGAAGTGATCGGCGTGGATGAATCAGCCTACGGCTACGGGGGAGAGCCAACCGAGAGTGACGACCGGTACGCGATTGAGATTCCTGAATCGACGGCGCCCGATGCAAACATTCCCGATGCAAACGCCCCTGCTGCGAACGTTGCTCCGTTGCCGCCCCAGTTGGCCAGTGCGACGCCGGTTCGACCTGAGGAGCAGAATCTCGCGCTGCCCGACTCTGTCACTACCGAGAATGCCGCGGCCGATGTCGCGACGGTCGAAGACGCTATCTCTGCAAGCGAAACTGGTAGGCCGACGGTCGAAGCCATCACGCTCGATCCAGAAGCCGCTGCGGGCCAATCGCCTGAGCAGCCGATTGGGCTCGGTACGTATCTCGATGGCAAGAATGTGCTGTTGCGTTTCGATCCGCAGGCAGCTGCATGGTTCCGCGTAGCCCCGCGGGCGACCTTCCAGGCGGGCGACAAGCTGCTGGCGTTGCCCGCTTTCTATCCGAAGCTCACGCTCGCCTCGGGCCTGCACTTGAAGCTGGCCGGTGGGACGATGATCACGCTCGGCCCGGCTGTGCCTGGCAGCGATGAGCCGTCGATCGACGTGGCGTACGGCAAGTTAGTAGTGACCAACACGGCCAACAATGAAAGTGGCATTCAACTCACGATCGGCGACAGCCAGGCAGGCGTTCGCTTGGGTCGCAATGCCACGTTCGCGGTGGATGTCTCGCGGAAATACGAGCCGGGCCTCGACCCGCGTACGACGCAGCCCTCCGTTGCCGCGGAATTGTACGCGCGCGATGGTTCTGTAACTTGGAGCGACAGTTCGGGGAGCAAAGACATTGCGACCCCTGGCCACTGGAGCATTTCCGACGGCATGTCTTCAGCAGTATCTGAGGAGGTGAAGTTTCCGGAATGGATCGACCACGAACCGATCGAGCAACGGAGCGAGCAGTTGTTCGGTGCGCCGATGGTCGAGTCGTCGCTCGATCCCGCGCGCCCGGTCGAAGAGCAGATGTTAGAGCTTTATCAAAGCAGCCGTCGCCGTGAGGTGAAATCGCTCGTGGCGCGAAGCAGCGTGTATGCGGGGCTGTTTGTGCCGTTTATCGAGGCGCTCCGCGACTCGGATCAGAAGGCGGCTTGGAAGACGCACATCGATACCTTGCGGACCGCGATGGCCTTGGGCCCCGATTCGGCGAACAAGATATATCACACACTCGTCGATCAGCGTGGACAAGAAGCGGCGAACGATCTTTACCAGATGTTGTGCGGCTATAGCGCAGAGCAAATCGGTTCGCCAGCCAATTTCCAGGCCGGGCTCGCGGGCCGATTGATCGATTGGATGGAGAGCGATAGCCTCGACTATCGTGTTTTGGCGGTGCAGGACATGACCGAAATTACCGGTATGCGCCTGATGCCCAACCCGGCCGGCACACCCGTTGAACGCGCTCGTGGAGTTCGGCTGTGGCGTCAGCGACTCAAAGCGGGCGATGTGGAGCCGCTGACTGAGCCATAGTGCAGATGGAGTAATGAGTCGGCCAACAAGATCGTTGATTCCAACCCGCGCGACGCTTTGCGACCCGCAGGTGGGCCGATGGATTTATCAATCTTCCGGCCCTGCTGCCGAAATACTTCGATCTTTAGCCGATAAACCCGGTTTGTGCGCGCGGGCCGAACAGGTTAAAATTACTAGCTTGGCCGCAGGCGACCGAGACGGTCTCGCGGAGCCTTGAGCCACAGGCAGTTCCACGGATGTTCCGGGGGAGGCGTAATCGGTGCAGGTTAAGATATCCACGCGGCATGGTCACTTAAGTGAAGCCTCGCAGCAAAACATCTCGGCCAAGGCCGAGAAGCTGCTGCGGATCTTCGACCGCATCACCGCCATTGAATTGACGGTTGATGTCGAAAACTCGAACTTGCCGCGTGTAGACGCCAAACTGAATGCCGAACACAAGCACGATTTCGTGGCCCACGATCAATCGGAAAGTCTGATGGGCTCTGTCGACACGGTGCTCCATCGGCTGGAGCAGCAGCTCCGCAAGTACAAGGAAAAGGTTCAAGAGCGAAACCGCGATCCAGAGGCCAAGCGTCAGGCGATGGCATCCGATTCTGCGGTCGCCGATGCGGAATCCCCTGGCACAGGAGTCAGCGAATAAAGAGTGAGATCCTGATTCTTGGGGAACCATTCGTTCCAAGAAGCGTTCCGATCCAGACATTCAGGGCAGATTTTCAGATCAACAAAATACGGCGCTTCGCGGGACGTGAAGCCGAAGCCGACGCCGTATGACGCAGGAGTCGCCCGGGCGACTCATTACAAGTCAACGTATTCGACGAGGTATGAGAGACGATGAAGTTTTCTGACTTTATTTGCAAGGAAGCCATCCGCACACAACTGGAAGCCGACGAAAAAAAAACTGTAATTCGCGCCATGGGTAAGTCGCTCGTGGAAGCCGGGAAAATCAAGGAGCAGGATTTTGAGAGTATCGTGGCGGCCATCCTCAAGCGTGAGGAGTTGGGAAGCACTGGCATCGGTCGCGGCGTAGCGGTTCCGCACACAAAGCATCCGGCCGTGGATAAGTTGGTTGGCACGGTAGCCATCAGCGAAGAGGGGGTCGACTTCGACAGCCTCGACGGCGAAAAGGTGCATCTGCTGTTTCTCTTGATCTCGCCGCCCGATCGACCGGGTGACCACCTCCGCGCACTGGAGAATATTTCTCGACAGTTGCGGGATGACCAGTTTTGCCGCTTCCTCAAGCAAAGCAAGTTGCCGGCCGACGTTTGGCAGCTATTAGAAGAAGGAGATAGTAACCAAGCCGCTTCGTAAGGCATACGAATTGCCCGCCAGGCGGCCATTTGATTACCGGCAACCACACGAGCCCCGCTCGCGAACTGTTGGCGGATAGCGGCAGACGGGCCTTGGTCATGAGCACCTTGCCATGAGTACATCCCTTGTCACGCGCTCGGTGGTTATCAGTAACCCCGAGGGTTTGCACGCACGTCCGGCCGACATGTTGGCCAGAGCTGCGCTCAAGTATCAATCGCGGATTGCTGTTGTTTGCCACAGCGAACGCGTCGATGCCAAGAGCACGCTCAACCTGCTGATCTTAGGGGCGACGCAAGGAACCGAAATTATCATCGAAGCAGACGGCGACGATGCCGAAGAAGCGGTCGAATGCCTGGCCGCACTCGTCGCTAATGGTTTTGGAGAAGTACAAGACTCAGCCAATTGACCACTTAGTTTTTTGAATGCAAGCCGGCGCGGGTGTTATCCCGCGGACGGAAACAAATCACGATCACCACAATTTACAGGAAAGTTGTTCAGCACGCCGACGGCCGATCGTTCGCTTGGCTGTGGTACTCTGGACAGCATGTTTATTCCGCGGCGACGCCCTCGTCGGTCGTCATCGCCGTGATCCGAACAATTACCACCAGACCAATGAAGGCACATCAGCCGCTCGAGCAATCGATCGCACCGAACCACGCACTTCGCCAATTGCATCACCAACTGCATCGTGCCACTTGCACCTTGCCTTGCAGCGCCCGCGGCGACATTCATACCCCGGGCACATCGTAACATTGGCGAACAACATCCACCCCACGGATAGCAGTGGACCAGGCGATCGAATGGACGGCGGCGCACTGCAGAGCGAGTCGGGATGATGAGTTGCACCAAATGCGCATTCCCGCTCGATTTGCTAGTGGCACCGGCAAACAGCCGCATCGGCCGGTGTGCCCGCTAGTACCCCATGGAACGTCTCCAAGGAATTGCCGTTTCGCCCGGCGTGGCGATCGGTGAGGCACTCGTGATGGACAACGAGGGATTTCGCATCCCTCGTCGTTTCTTGCCGCGCGATGCCGTCGAGGATGAGCTGGAAAGGCTCGATCAATCGATCGGCGCCGCTTCGGCCGAGATCGAGCGTAATCGTGATCGTGTTTCCGAGCAGCTTGGCGCGCAGTACGGTGCGATCTTCGCCGCCCATGTGCAGATGCTCAACGACCCCGGGCTCCGAGCCAAGCTCGAGGAAATGATCCGCCAGCGGCATTACTCGCCCGAGTATTCGGTGAGCCGCGTGCTGCGGCATTACGCGAAAGTCTTCCAATCGCTCGAAGGCCCGATGCCCGAGCGGGCCAACGACATTTTCGATATCGAGAAGCGGGTGCTGCGGCATCTGTTGGGTCGGCGGCGCGAGGAACTCAGCCACATCGTGTCGGAAGTGCTGGTGCTGGCCCACAACCTGACGCCCAGCGAGACGGCCAACCTCAATCCGAAGTTCGTCCGCGGTTTTGTGACCGAAATCGGCGGCCCTGGCAGTCACACAGCAATCGTCGCCGAGGCGCTGGGCATTCCGGCGGTGGTCGGCACCGGCCCGTTCCTCACGGAAATGTCGGGCGGCGAAACGGTGATTATCGACGGTGACCAGGGCCTCGTGATTCTGCAGCCGGATGAAGAAACCATCGCCCGCTACCGGCACGAAGTCGATCAGCAACGCACGCAGGCGATCAAGCTCAAAGCTTTTCGCGACCTGCCGGCCGAGACGCTCGATGGCGTGCGGATTCAGCTCCTGGGGAACATCGAGTTTCCCCACGAAGTCGAGCAGTGCAAGGAGCGCGGCAGCGACGGTATCGGTTTGTATCGCACTGAGTTTCTGTTTCTTGCCGGCGACCAACAGCCGACGGAGGCCGAGCAGATGGCCGCCTATTTCGAAGTCGCCCAAGCGATGAAGGGCCAACCGGTGGTGATGCGGACCATCGACCTGGGGGCGGACAAAATTCCGAATCTGCCCGCCCCGGAAGACGAGCCTAACCCCTTCCTGGGGCTGCGCAGTATTCGGCTTGCACTTAAGTACCGGGAGCTTTTCCGCACACAACTGCGTGCGATTTTGCAGGCCAGCACGAGCGGCAATATCAGCATGATGTTTCCGCTGATTTGCACGCTGATGGAGCTGCGGACCGCCAAATCGGTACTTCAGGATGCGAAGGAAGATCTCGACGAGGAGGGCATCAAGTTCGATCGCTCGATGAAAGTCGGCATGATGGTCGAAGTTCCTTCGGCAGTAGTGATGATGGATCACTTCGTTCATGAAGTCGATTTCTTCAGCATCGGCACCAACGATCTGATCCAGTACGCGCTGGCCGTCGATCGGAGCAACAAGGATGTAGCCGGGCTGTACACGGCTTCCGACCCGTCGGTGCTGCGATTGATTAACATGGCAGTGAAAACAGCCAATGAGCACCAGGTGCCCATCAGCATGTGTGGCCAAATGTGCGGTAACCCGCTCTACACCATGTTCCTGCTGGGTTTGGGGCTGCGGAGCTTGAGCGTCACGCCGGCAGCAATTCCGGAAATCAAGCGGGTCTGCCGCAGTGTCAATATTTCACAGTGTCAACAAGTAACTGAGCGGGCGCTCAAGTTCGACAGCGCCCACCATGTGCGCACGTTTCTGAAGGAAGAACTTTCCAAAGTCGTGCCCGATATACGCATCTGAGGAAGACAAGTGAGTAGGCGAAGGAAGTGAGTAAGTAATCAAGTTCGGTTAAACACCTACTTACCTACTTACCTATTTGCCCGAACAAAGTGGCACACAAACAAATGTCCACGCCACATCACACAGACCATTTGCACAAGGTAATCAACTAACCCATGAAACAAGAAATGTTGATCAATGTCGCGCAGCCGGAAGAATGCCGGATCGCGATCGTTGAAGATGGCTTGCTCGAAGAACTGTACGTCGAGCGCACCAGCCAAGGGAATTACGTAGGCAACATCTACAAGGGCAAGATCGTCAATCTCGAGCCTAGCATCCAGGCTGCGTTTGTCGACTTTGGCGTGGGCCGCAATGGATTCTTGCACATCAGCGATGTCGAGGCGCAATACTTTCGTCAGGGTGGATTCGATCCCAAGCGGCTGATCAATCCCGATGGTTCGCAAACCGAAGAGCCGGCCCACGCCGGTGTCGCACACGGCAACGATCCTGGCGGCGGGCGACGCGGCGACAATGGCCGTGGTCGTCCCGGTGGGCGCGGCAGCGCGCAGCGCCTTGGTGTGCGTCCGCGGATCAAGCCGCCCATCCAAGATATTTTTCAGCGTGGCGACGAGGTACTGGTGCAAGTCATCAAGGAAGGTATGGGCACCAAGGGGCCGACCCTCTCGACCTACATCAGCATTCCCGGTCGTTACTTAGTGCTGATGCCCGCGCTGGGCCGCATCGGTGTTTCGCGGAAGATCGAAAGCGACGAAGATCGCCGCCGGCTACGCGACATCCTCCGCGAATTGAATCCGCCACGCGGCGTGGGGTTCATCGTTCGCACGGCCGGCACTGACCGGACCAAGAAAGAACTCTCCCGCGATCTGGCCTATCTGTTGCGGCTCTGGAAAGTCATCGTCCGGCGGATCAAAAAACACCCGGCGCCGATCGATATCTACGAAGAAAGCGACATGATCATCCGCACGATCCGCGACATCTTTACGGCCGAGGTCGATTCGATTTACATTGACGAGCCTAATGCCTACGAACGCGCGAAAGAGTTCTTGCAATTTGTCATGCCGCGCTACGTCAGCCGGTTACAGTTTTACGAGGGCAAGGAGCCGCTCTTTCAAAAGTATCATCTCGACGAGGCGATCGCGCAGATCAATCAACGAAGAGTGCCGCTGCGAGGCGGCGGATCGCTGGTGATCGACCAGACCGAGGCTCTGGTGGCCATCGACGTCAACAGCGGCAGCTTCCGCACCGATGGCTCGGCCGAAGAGTCGGCATTCCAGCTTAATCAACTCGCGGCCAAAGAAATCGCCCGACAACTTCGGCTCCGCGACCTGGGTGGCGTGGTGGTGAACGACTTTATCGACATGCGTAAGGATCGCAATCAACGGGCGGTCGAACGGACGCTCCGCGATGCGATGAAGCGCGATCGCGCACGGACGAAGATCCTCCGCACTAGCCCGTTCGGCCTGATCGAGATGACGCGGCAGCGCATCCGCCCCAGCCTAAAACGCAGCGTCTACAAGGAGTGCCCCGCCTGCATCGGTACTGGCCAGGTGAAGAGTGCCGAAAGCATGGCCATCGAAGTCGTCCGCAAGCTGCTGCTCCGCTCCCATTTGGAGCAGGTGGCGAAGGTCACCGTCACCGTGGAAGAAGAAGTGGCCAACTACCTCAACAATTTGAAGCGACGTGAACTGGCCAAGATCGAAGACGATAACAACGTCCAAATCCAAATCGTCAGTGGCGAAGGCCTCTCGCCCGAGTTCCTCAAGCTGGACTGCTTCGACGCCAATGGCCGGGAAGTGAAATTTGCGGATTAGGTCGCTCAAAAAGGCACCGAAATCCGGCCGTTTTTATTGGCTGCGGAGCGGTCGACGACCCGGCCGGCGATTGTTACACTGAATGATTCCCCTAAAGCATTTTGCGAACCCGTTTCTAGCGAGTCTCGAGCCATGTACGCGATCATCACCGACGGTAGCCGCCAATTCAAAGTCGAACCGGGCCAGGAACTGGACGTCGATTACCGCGATGTGCCCGCCGGCGAGAAGTTCAAGTTCGAAAGCGTGTTGGCGGTCGGCGGCGCGGGCGACGCGAAGCTCGGCTCGCCGCTGGTCAAGGGCGCCAGCGTCACCGCCGAAGTAATCGGCCCGGTGCAGGGCGAAAAGCACGTCATCCAAAAGATGCGCCGCCGCAAGAACTTCCGCAAGAAGACCGGCTTCCGAGCAATGTTCACGCGGGTGAGGATCGCCGAAATCTCGGCGTGACGAATGCAATTTGCCTTCGTGACCTTGCGACCGGTGCTATCGATAATGGCACGAGGGTTTTTCGATGAGCATTGTGCTGCCGCCAGAATTCGAAGCGTTGGTGAATCTGCGCGTTGCCAGCGGCGAATACGCCTCCGAGCAAGACGTGCTGCGTACGACATTCAATCTGTTCCAGCGACGCGAAGACCGTCTTGCTCACATTGGCGAAGGCACGCAACAGTTTCGCGCCGGCCAGTTTCAAGAGTACGGCGAGAACGATCGTGAGAGATTTCTCGCCAACGTGGCGGATGGGGAAGTCGCCATTTGATGGGAGTCAAATCAATGTCAGCTGCTGATTTTTTCGAGTGGCTCACCGTGCTCATCATGGCACCGATCGCTACTGCGGCGGTTCTCTTTTGGCTTGGCACGATGTTGTTTGTCTATTTCGATGCGAAGACCCGTTCCAAGAATCGTGCATTTTCGGCAATTCTCGCTGTCGTAATGACTTTGAGTTATTGGCCGATCAGTTTTCTCGCTTACCTCGCCTGCACCGCCATTTTCGATCGGAGTTCGCCCGGGTATTCGACATCATGATCAAATCTGGTTGGAGCCGCGCCTCAGCCAAGAGAAGCAAAAAGGGGGTGTTCTGTTCCCTCTAACGCCGGCCGACCAGGATGCCCCACAGTTTTTTCTGCCAGGCCATGTGGACGTCGTTGAAGCCCGCGATCCGCAGAGATTCTTCTTGAGCCGCCGCCGTTTCGTGGCAGTCGTCGCCGCTGTACTTCGGCTCGCCGAAGCGGCGGATATTACGGTCGTACCAGGCGTCGACGATCGGGCCGAACGACTCGGGGATCCGCCCCGCCACCATCTCTTCCTCCTTCCGTTGCCACCACCACTCCAAGAGCGCCAGGAACTCGGTGTCGCTTTCCGGTCGCAGTTCGTCGCCATTGAGAAACAGTCCGCCCGGCGCGAGCGCGTCGTAGCAACTCTGATAGAGCGCCTGCTTTTCTACCGGTTCCAAGTGGTGAATCGCCGACATGCTGACCAGCACATTGGGCTTGGAGGGTAGAGCGTCGGGCCAATGATCTTGTAGCCGGCGCTCCAGGAGAGTCACTCGGTTGCTGAATCGCGCGAGTCTCCGCTCGGCGATCGCCAGGAACGCTGCCGATTGATCCACGAGCACCACCTGCGAGTGTGGAAACTGCTCCAGCACACGTTCCAACAGCCGTCCCGAGCCGCCACCCAGATCGACGACACACATCGGATCGTGTGCGTCTGTCGCGAGAAGCCGTAGGATTTTATCCTGCACTGCCAGATACAGAGGGTGAATAGCTGGCGCAGCGGTGTCAAATGCTTCGGCAGCTGAGCTCGTGTTCCATCGATAGGTCGTCATGTCGATTGCCAACGACACGCGTCGGCCCGCACTTGTTTGGCGAGCTACTTGCCTCGCCATTAAAGTCCCCGCAGCCTACCGCCACAATTTTGAAAAATCTTATCGCTTCCCGCAGCGCGTTTTTCAATCGTCCGCAAAACGCGCAAGACCCCATTTTTTCAGGCCCTTTTTCACCTTCACTAGACCTTCATGCTAGCAACGCTAGAATTTAACATGTGCCACAACCTATTGTGTGCTAGCAACTTACGACGCCCAAGAAGTTGCATTGACGAAACGATTCGAACGAGTAAGATCAAACTCATTAACCACGGTATATTGTAGTCACGAGGGCATCGGATACAATATATTGTGTTTTTTGGCGACTCTGGTCCGAGTTTTTCGGGTTTGGGGCATTCGAGGCCCTAAATCTGGTGCAGAGCCTGTTGAGAGTTTGCCGATCCTCACTGGCGAGATATGTACAAATGTTTACTGGTAGGATGCCCGTCTTCTAGCCGCAAAGGAGTTGCCACGATGGCTACTGCGAACATTCAAGCTGCCCGTTCTGTGAAACCCGCCTCCTTCAATCCGACGCAACCGATGGCCAAACGCTTCCACGGCCGACTTAAGATCGACGCCACATTCTGCCCGGCAGACATCGACGACCTGTTCTCGACCGTCGATTGGGAAGTCCGCAGCGCGCAGATCAAGGGCGAGAATGGCGAGCTGATCTTCGAGCAGACGAACTGCGAAGTCCCCTCGTTCTGGAGCCAATTGGCCACCAACGTTATTTGCAGCAAGTACTTCTATGGCGAAGTCGGCACGCCCGAGCGCGAATACAGCGTCAAGCAGCTGGTCCACCGCGTCGCCCGCACGATCGCCGACTGGGGCCTCGAAGACGGCTACTTCGCCTCACCCGCCGATGGCGAGCGATTCTACCGCGACCTCGCCTGGCTCTGCCTGCATCAACACGGCGCGTTCAACTCGCCGGTCTGGTTCAACGTCGGCCTCTACCACCAATACGGCGTCACCGGCGCAAAGTGCAACTGGCGCTGGGACGCGCAAGTGAGCGACGTTGTCCAGCCCGAGAATCCGTACGAATTCCCGCAAGGCTCGGCCTGCTTCATCCAGCGCGTCGAAGACAACATGGAAGACATCATGGAGCTTGCCCGCAGCGAGGCCATGCTCTTCAAGTTTGGCTCCGGCACCGGCACCGACCTCTCGACCCTCCGATCCCACCGCGAGAAGCTCGCCGGCGGCGGTCGACCCAGCGGCCCCCTCTCCTTCATGCGTGTCTACGATCAGGTCGCCGCGGTCGTGAAATCCGGCGGCAAGACCCGCCGCGCCGCGAAGATGCAGTCCATCAAGGTCTGGCATCCGGACGTGATGGAATTCATCGAGTGCAAGTGGAAGGAAGAGCAGAAGGCCCGCGTACTGATCGAGAAAGGCGGCTACGAGTCGAACTTCAACGGTGAAGCCTACAGCTCGATCATGTTCCAGAACGCCAACCTCTCGGTCCGCGTCACCGACGACTTCATGCAAGCCGTTGAGCGGAACGAAGATTGGACCACTCACTGGGTTACCAACGCCGAGCAGCCCGGCCCGACCTACCCGGCCCGCGAGGTCGTCAATCGCATGGCCGAGTGTGCCTGGCATTGCGGCGATCCTGGCGTCCAATACGACACGACGATCAACCGCTGGCACACCTGCCCGAACAGCGGGCGGATCAACGCGTCGAACCCGTGCAGCGAGTACATGTTCCTTGATGACACGGCCTGCAATCTCTCGAGCATCAACCTGATGAAGTTCCGCAAGCCGGACGGTGTGTTCGATGCCGACCGCTTCCAGGCGGCCTGTCGGATCTTCTTCATCGCCCAGGAAATCCTGGTCGACCATGCCAGCTACCCGACCCAGGACATCGCCCGCAACAGCCATCTGTTCCGGCCGCTGGGGCTCGGTTACTCGAACCTCGGCAGCCTGCTGATGAGCGAAGGCACGTCCTACGATTCCGACGCCGGTCGCGGCGTCTGCGGTGCGGTCACCGCGCTCTTGCACGGGGCGGCCAACCTCACCAGCAGCGAGCTCGCCGAGGCGGTCGGTCCCTTTGATTCGTACGAGAAGAACCGCGAGCCGATGAACCGCGTGATGCAAATGCACCGCGACGCGGTCGAGGAGATCAACAGCGAGTGCCCCTCGTACCTGGTCGACGCCGCTCGCCGCACGTGGGACGATGTACTCGCCGCGGGTTGTGTGCATGGCTTCCGCAACGCGCAGGCTACGGTTCTCGCGCCGACCGGCACCATCAGCTTCATGATGGACTGCGACACCACCGGCATCGAGCCAGACATCGCTCTGGTGAAGTACAAGCAGCTTGCCGGCGGCGGCATGCTCAAGATCGTCAACCAGACCGTGCCGCTGGTCCTCACCACAATGGGCTACGACCAGCCGCAAATCGGCTCGATCCTGGCCTACATCAACGAGCACGACACGATCGAAGGCTCGCCCGACCTCAAGCCGGAGCATCTCGGCGTGTTCGACTGTGCGTTCTCGCCCCGCAATGGCGAACGCTCGATCCGCTGGCAGGCCCACATCCTGATGATGGCGGCCGCCCAGCCGTTCCTCTCCGGGGCGATCTCCAAAACGGTCAACATGCCCCGCGAGACCACGCCCGAGGACATCGCCCGCGCCTACACCGACGGCTGGAAGCTGGGCCTCAAGGCGCTCGCCATCTACCGCGACGGCTCGAAAGAAAGCCAACCCCTCAACACCAGCAGCGAAGGCCAGAAGGCGGCCGCCGCCGCAGCCGTCGCGGCCAAGCCGAAGCGCGAACGCCTGCCCGACACACGGCAGTCGATCACGCACAAGTTCAACGTCGCTGGTCATGAGGGTTACATCACCGTCGGCCTGTTCCCCGATGGCCGTCCGGGCGAGCTGTTTATCACGATGGCCAAAGAGGGCAGCACGATCGGCGGCCTGATGGACGCCTTCGGCACAGCGGTCTCGATGAGCCTGCAATACGGCGTGCCGCTCGAAGATTACGTCCGCAAGTTCAGCCACATGCGGTTCGAGCCGCAGGGCTACACCAAGAATCCGGACATCCGCATCGCCAAGAGTCTCATCGACTACATCTTCCGCTGGCTCGGCAACACATTCCTCCCCGGCTTCAAGGAAGCGAGCCTGGGCATCACTCCGGGCAAGGATGATGAGAGTGGCGCGCGAGCCGGGTCGTCCTCGACCTCGACGATTGGCAATGGGGGCCAGGAAATAGGGGACAGGGGACAGGGTCAGACCACCAAGCCGCGCCCACCTATCGCGGAAACCGGCTCGTCTCCAAAAACCAAACCCGCCGCCGAAAAATCCAAAGGCGAAACCGCTACGCTTGCCCCGCCTAAGACAAACGGCCACACGAACGGCCATGCCAACGGGCACACCAACGGCCACGCGGAGTTCAACTTCCAGTTGCTCACCCGCGCCGGCGTGATGCTCAAAAACGGCGGTCCCACGACCGCCCGCAGTGAACAATTCGCCGAGTTCCAGTCGGACGCCCCGGCGTGCGACAACTGCGGCGCGATCACCGTCCGCAACGGCAACTGCTACCTCTGCCACAACTGCGGCAGTTCGATGGGCTGTTCCTGACGTGAAAACCGCGACGCACGTTGGCGTCGGCGGCCACGCCGAATCCACCGCCAACACACGTCGCCAATTGAATCGAAAGCGCAGGGCGGCCGCCACCCTGCCCACCAATACAAGCTGCTCGTAGCAGGAAGCATCAGGGCAACGACGCCCGCGAGCAGCTTTTTTCACGCAACTAACGGGCGTCGATTCCGGCAAGAATTGTCACCCGTTTTTTTATTGCGCGATTAAAGCGACTTTAGCTGCTGTGGCTGCGACGCGAAACGGGTACGGTGGCCGCGAAGGTATATCGCCGCGGCCCTCGACCACGGTTGAGTGACGGGCAGTTAGCGAGACTAGACGAGTTAGTCCGGCAACATCCCGACGCCACGCTCTGCGAATTGCGTCGTCGCTTGCGGGTGAACTGTTCGGTGGTAACGATTCATCGGGCCTTGGTGAAGCTGGGACTGAGTTACAAAAAAAGTCGCTCCGCGACAGCGAGCAGGATCGTGAGGACGTGAAGCAAGAGCGACGAACTTGGCAACGACGGGTGAAAAAGGTGACTCGCAGACGATTCGTATTCCCGGATGGGAGCGGCGTGCAGACCCACATGAAGCGATTGTACGGGCGCACGGCCAAAGGCGAGCGTCTGGTGGATACGATGCCAGGCGGCCATTGGAGAACAACGACCATGATTTCTGCCATTCGCAGCGGCGGAGTGGCGACCGCCATGGTCACCGAAGGAGCCACCGACGCTACGGTCTTCCGTGGTTTTGTCGAGCACTTCCTCGTGCCTGTCCTGGGGTGGAGAGACATCGTCTTCATGGATAACTTTTCCAGTCACAAAGTCAGCGGCGTTCGCGAAGCCATCGAACAAAAAGGCACCGAACTCTGGTACTTGCCGCCTTACTCTCCCGACTTCAACCCGATCGAACATGCTTGGTCCAAAGTGAAATCGGTCCTCCGTGCAATCACCCCGAAAACGCCTCAACAACTATGGCGTACTGTCGGTATTGTCCTCCGACGCGTCACACGCCGCGAGTGCCAAAACTACATCGCCAACTGCGGCTATTTGGCTACGTCAAATTGAAAAACGCTCTAGTTGATACTTTTCGGTCCATTTTTTCCACCAGCCACTGCCGCAACTAAGGACAGCGCAACCCAAACTCGAGATAAGCATGGGATCCTTTAGCTT
Organism: Pirellulales bacterium; assembly: GCA_041753435.1. Taxonomy (GTDB): domain Bacteria; phylum Planctomycetota; class Planctomycetia; order Pirellulales; family Lacipirellulaceae; genus DASYDU01. The sequence goes on from JBGSUJ010000182.1 coordinate 90,539, forward strand.
TTGACCGCCAATAGACACACTCGCAGAAAGACCGAGCTTGTCGTAGAGAATGGAAGCCACCCCGGCATGCGGAAGTTCTGCGTGTTCAATCGCAAGTTCCCATACAGAATCGTATTCGCCGATCGTGCAGACTGGATAGTTACCAACGTCGTCGATGGCAATAGAGTTCAACACATGCGAACGAATTCGACTACTGATTTCCAGTGGGAAAAAGTTGGGCAGTGCATGTAATTGCGTCGAAATAACTGCCAAATTAAACTCATAGGCGGCAAACGTATCCGCGCTCAGGGACGAAAATATCGGGTCGAAAAACTCAAGTGTACTGCAAACGATCGGCAAATCAGCTTGAGTCTGTTGAATTATCGAAAGAACGAACTCAGCAGCTGCTTCTATTTCACTCTTTCCGGGTTTCACTGCGACAGGGCACATTAGGCCAGCTTCTTCCATGGTAGTCAGCAAGAGCTGTCGATCTACCTTCGGCCAGTCCTCGCAAGTTTTACGAAGCAGGGAGGCAATGCTTGGTAGCACCGAGTCAACCGCGTCATTAAAATGCTGGATCGGGTAACGGAGTTCAAGAAATTCGTGTTCGTTTGCTACGGCGAAAACCAACGACTTGCCTTTGAACCAAGATGACTGAAGAGTCGCGTAATAGAACGGGCGTGAAAGATCAATTCCGTCGCGGATCGAAATCATTAGCTTGAAGAGTTCGATTGAAGCATCAGAGAAGCCATCGTCAAATACGCGGATCTTGTCAACCAATTCGTGATAAGACTCGACGATACGACACGTGTAGTTCTTACCCAAGCTGGATAGAAGTGACTTCGTCGCAGTATCTAAACCGGCGAAACCTGCACCATCGGAATGCTTCAGCCAAATCGCCAACTGATTTTTCATGTCATGATAGAGCAAGTCGTTTGCGACGTGCGCTGAATGGCCACATCTTCGGCAATGGAATGTTGTAAGGTCCCCATCGAGAAGGGATTGCTTGAGATTCGGGTCAACCCAAACATTGACGCTATCCCAAATAGTAAATAGCTGCTCTCTCTTGCATTTGGAGCAAGCAATGTAACTATCGTGACTGATGCTCATCGCTTGAATTCCAAGAGAAGCATGAAGTCCATTGATTTTAGTAAGGCCGCTAGATGCGTCTACTAGCGGCTACCCCGGAAATCACGTGATTCCATTCTCAAGCATCGCTCACCTGCTGAGCCAACAGTTCAATCGCTTCTCGAACCGAGATAATCAACACCGACTCTACTTGCCGCAACCCAAGCAAATGGGCACGGTCGCCGGTTACCAGATGACTTGCGTTGCCGGAAATTGCGCTGGCCAAGATCACGTTGTCGGCGACATCCGCGGATACATCCACCGACGGAAGAGTTGCGGCGAAATCGGCCACGCGACGAAGGTTTGCCACGAGACGCGCCGCTTGTTCCTTGCGAATGAATCGCTGGAGCTTTTCGTATGCGAGGACGCGTTCTACTTCCTCGATCTGCTCCGACGAAGTGACGAGCGTAAGGTCGCCCGCCTCCCAATGCTGAAGAAGTCGATCCGACAATCCGCCGGGCGCGATAAGCGCCGATACCAGGACATTCGTATCAAGCACCATTCGCATCAGGACGCGTCCCTCTGCGTTCGGCACGGACCGCCTCGACCGCCTCGTCAATCAGCCGATCAAGATCCACCGGATCGGCGCCCATATTCTGCTGCTTGACTTCGCGAACCGTCTCGAAGAACAAGGCTCGCTGCAGCGTCCGATCCACAAACGTCGACACGTCGCCCCCTTCGCCGCGTTTGGCGAGCAGCGCTTGCACATCGCGAATCGTCTGGTCCGAAAGTTCGATTTGCACCTGAGATGCTCCTATTTCGTAAGGATATCGCGTTCACCGGCCAGCGTCAAAAACGGATCAGCGAGACTACATTTCGGCTTGCTCACCCCGCCCGGCGCAGAACGCCAAATAATCATCCACCGATACTCGAAAAACTTTCCGAAGTTCGGCCACGCTCTTGCCCTGAAAAGTGATCACGTCACGCGTGTTGACCACTTCGCCATGAAATAGCGAGGCTTCGTCGTCGAACTCGACCTTCCCGAGATATCCTTTGTATTCCATCATGGCGTCACACCTGCCTCAATGAGGAATCTGCGCACCGACCGCACTGCTCCCTTATTAGTTTTTTCTTTGGATGCGGCCGATGAAACACGGCGCGAACACCGCTGAGTGCCATGCAAATCCGCGAACCGGCCCCCTCCGAAATGTCCGCTCCGGCGGCTTCTAGCATATTCTCTATATCGCGCCACGGAATACTGGACCGAACCGGGTCCGCGAAAACGGCCTCTAGCGTACGACGATGCTTCTGGTTCATCGACTATCCAATAGCATCATCTAGTATCATCGAATGATATCATTGTCAAGTTGAGCCCCGCTGGCGATCAGGAGAACTGCAAAGTAGTTTTTGGCGAACCGTTGGCGGAGGATGGGCGTAGTTGATGACCGCAGGGGGGTTCTTTTCTGACGGAAGGAGCCTTCGATGCATGCAGTAACCTTGCTGGATGCCTTTTCTCGGTTGGACGATCCGCGTTCGGCGCGTGGCGTGCGGCATCCGTTTGCCGGCATGGTCGTGCTGATGTTGCTGGGGATGCTCACCGCGGATTCGCGAAATGGAAGTGCTGGTCCGTTGGGCGACGATCCATTGGGACCGGCTGCGCGAGCCGTTGGGCTTTGACCGCGACGACCCGCCCTGCGCCACGACCATCAGCCGCACGCTCGCCAAGTGCCGCATGGCGGAGTTTCAAGCGGCGCTGGCTCTCTGGATGCAAGCCTGCCTGGCCGACAAGACGACCGACGGCGTGGTCGCCGTGGACGGCAAGACGGCCAAACAAGGCCTCGACGACGGCGATCCGCTCCACATGCTCAACGTGATCTGCAAGCCGTCGTCGGCCAGTGGTCGACGGGGGCCGAGAAGACCAACGAGCCCACGCTCTTGCGGCGACATCTGGAAGAACTGCTCAACGCCTACCCCATGCTGCGGCTATTCACCGGGGATGCGATCTTCGCTCAGCGCCCCTTGGCCGAACTCGTCTGCGGCCGGGGTCGGGACTATTTGCTGCAAGTCAAAGCCAACCAGGGAGACACGCTCGACGCGCTCGAAAACTGTTTTGCCCAAGCCACCGAGCGTCCGCCGGCCGCGCACTCGACCAATAAAAGGGGGCGCTCGAAGAAACCCGCCGGTTATGGATCGACCTCGAGAACGCCGACTACCTCCGCGAAACGCTCGCCTGGAGCGGTTGCCGGATAGCACTCCGCGTTGATCGTCAGGTTCGCACCGCCGGCGGCGAGCTGCTCTCGCACGACGTGCGGTATTTCGTCTCGAGCCTCGATCCTGACCGCGTCACCGCGGCGGACCTCTTGCGGTACGTCCGCGACCACTGGCGACTGGAAAACGGCCTCCATTTTGTGAAGGATCGCTGGTG
>JBGSUJ010000183.1:0-17808 GCA_041753435.1 Pirellulales bacterium
ATAACCGGAAGCGATCCAGCCACCGAAATTGTGTTCGCAGCAGGGGGCGACATAATCCTTGAGTGTCCAGGCCTCGCCCAGGCAGCAATCGCCCAGCAGGCTACAGCCGTCGTCGCAGCCGCAACTGGCTTCGCAGCCACACGCCAGATCTTCGGCCCCGCAACTGGCTTCGCAGCCACAGCCGGAAGATACTGATGCCGCATAGTCATCGGCTGGCGCTTCATCGGCCGGTTTTTCGTCGGCTTCGTCTGCCAAATTGTAATTGAATGCCGTTTGTATCGACTGCTGGGCCACAGCAGGCCCCACGCAGCAGGCCACAATGGCCAAACCCATTGTCCATTTCAATACTTTCACCGCTTCGACTCCTCTGTTCGATAATCGATGCGACCGTCCGTCCGATGAATCGCGTTCGATTAAGTGATAGCGGGGCACTGGTAAACGCAGGCGCGTCCGGTGTGGGTCCGCTGAATCGATCCAACGCCTCGTGAGTCATATCGACCCGCTGGCATAGGTATATGGAAGAGCAACCACCGAACATCGCGCGGAAAAACCTGCCATCCCACTCCAACTTGGCAAGCTTTATCGGCTACTGAAACCGTAACGGTCCTTTACCAACCAATTGCAACTGGGGCATCAGAACTTGCCACAAAGACCAGCCAGCTAAGGATGTTAAAGATTGACGATTATGACAATCGCCACGCTATCGGGGCCGCCTGATCCGTGCAAACCTGCCGCACGAATTTTGCGAGAACTAGTGGTGCTCATGCGGAGTCAGCCCGTCGCTCCGATAGCCAGATACCAACCACGTCATCGTCTTCGCCCCTGCCTGGACGCGCTGCAACGTCAATTCCACGGTTGTCGAATCGTTTTCTGAACCGTCCTCTGCGGCGGCTACTCGAAACTCTTGTTGCACTTGAGCTGCGCCGCGCACCCCCGGCGAGAAGGCTAAGTCCTGTACAAATTGCACAGGTGCCTCTTTCGCATGCACCAACATGAAATGCACGAACGGATCAACTCGAAAACGATCAACCGGATCTGACGGCAACTCAGGCTGGGCTGCTGGTGAACCGGGCGGCCCTGAGGGAGGCAGTTGCCGACTATCCGTGGTCAGTTCAAAGGCCGACTGTACGTCCCCTTGTTGTAACAACTGGAACCATTCGAGTGCCGCCGAGCGGGCCTGCCGCGAGAGCAACTTCTCGGCAAGGGCGGTTCGGGTGAAGGCAGCGCACAGACTGGCGACACACAACGCCAGCGCGACGAGGGCGGGCAGACGACCGATGAGGGTTCCATCGCTGGTATCAATCCGTCGGATTGCCAAGAAGGCCACGATCAAACCCACGATCGGAATCACAAATAATAGCGGCGCCATTAAACAAAGTGGCGCAGCAAGCCCCACCAGCAAACTCACTAGCGACAATCCGCTGATCGTGCGATAGCCAGGATCCTCTTCGGCACTAAGCGCCACTGCCGAACCAGCCTGACTTGTTTTTTGTGCACTGGTTTCCAAGGCTATTTCCTAATTATTTGTTAAGCAAAACAAACAGCAACGCTGCTAGCCGCGCCGCACACGAATACCACTTTGTTTGCTAAACTCTGTCCGATGAATGGCATAAACCTTGACGAACGCACTGGCTGAAAAGCTGGGACGGTTCGCACTGCCGAAGGCGTCGGGTCGCGTGCAGCGTTCGACAAATCGCAACCAGGCCAGATCGGGAGCAGTAATCGACGACGTGGAACTGATGTCTGCGTCGCTATGAACCAACCCTCCTCCAAACGCTTCCTTCGGCATGGGCGACGTATGCAGAGTTGCCAGGACAAACGCGGTCAGCGCCCAGGCAGCAATCAACCCCACGAGTGGGCCACCCACTGGATCGATTGGATGCTTGAAACGCATACGGGTCTTTGACAACACACCGGTCAGGCTGCGACACACTAACATCGTCACCGTGAATAAAACCCAAATCGTAACGAAGTCCAATACATAAGTGTATTCGCCAGCGAGCATCTCGTCGAAGTAGATCGCCAGCGGCCCGTAGAATGCGAATGCCACCAACCCGCTGATCAAAATGTTGATCAGCGAAATCGCATTGCTCCACAGCCCCTCGCGCACAAACATCGCCATGCTCGCAAAAAAAACCAGTCCGAAGATCGCCCAAAACATGATGGTAGTTGCCCTATTGCTTTAAGACTCGCTGCAGTTCGGCTAGCGACGTGACCCCTTTGGCAATCAAGAGCACGCCTTCCTCTTGAAAGGTGCGCATGCCGCACGCCTTGGCTGCTTTCTTCAACAGTTCAAGTTTGGGCTCTTTCTGCAAGAGCTGCCGGATTTGATCATCAATCAGCAGTAGCTCGAAGAGGCCCGTGCGGCCCAGGTAGCCGATGCCGCCACAACTCAGACACGGTTTTTCAATTTCTTCCGATTTCGGTGTCCGAAAGAGTGCCGCAATCTTGCCTTCAGGCAGGCCCAGTTTCTTCGCCAAATCCGGCGTGGGTTCGTAAGCAACCTTGCACGACTCGCACAACTTGCGAATCAGTCGGACACACAGCACCGCTGTCAAAGTCTTGGCGAATTCCCGCTGTGGAACTCCCTTCTGCAACATGCGCAACAGGGCCTCGGTAGCATCTTTCGCTTGAATCGTGGTAATCACCAAGCGTTCTTCGCTGATTTCCCCCAGCAGCAGCTTGGCGGCTTCTGCGTTCACAAAGTCGCGACAGACGTAGACGTTCGGATACTTGCGGATCAGCGCTGGCAATACAGTCACTGGCGTCTCGCCTTTTGCTACGCTATAGGTCGTTACGTCGATGTTCTCCAATTCCCGCTCGCGGTGCTTCTCTTCTTCAATCGCCACAAAGTCACGCAGTAACCGATCGGTTTCCATCAGCGTGACATCGGTCGTGGTGGTGATGCCTCCCTCTGGCAAACCGGAAATGACGATTAGGCCGCGATCGCGCCCCAGGTGTTCGGCCCACTGTTCGGCCAATTTTTTTCGCATGCCAAGGTCGTCGTAGGTCTTGAAGCTGGCCCGCTGGCCGCCCAACAGGTCAACCACCACTCGCTCGCCGGTCTTTACGCCTTGGCTGACGATCGGCACGACATAGGAGTGGTCCTTATACTTTGCCCCGAACTTGCCCGCTTGCTTTTTGCGGCGATCGGTCATGTCGAGGTTGGCCAGCACCTTCATCACCGCCAGCATCACATCGCCCGATTCGCGATCGGTCGCCCGGCCATTGTGCCAGACACCGTCGATCAACTGCCGCGACATCACGGTCTGCTGCGTATAGTCGAGCATGGTGCGGTCGGCGCGGCGATCGGCCATTTCAGCCACCAACTCTTTGACTAGCAGGTAGCCCGGCGACTGACGGGCCGAAATCAGATTTGCCTGGTTGGTCCGTTCGTCGGACGCCTCGATGGCCATCAGATCGACCGGCGCCCCTTTTTCGTAGTCGGCCTTGCGTTCTGCCTCGACCTTCATTCCCACTTTATTCAATAGCGTCGCCACTTCATAGCGGAACCAATCGGGCGTGAATACCTTTTCGTGCAGCGCCACCGCCTTGTTGCGGGTCACAACATAAGGTACGTACGCGCCTAAATAACTGACCACCAGCAAACCGAGCGACAACCAGAAATACGAAATACCGAGCAAAATGGGGAATGTGAAAAACAACAGCACTGCGAAAAATGACGCGAAAATTGCCGGATTCCAAACGCCGTAACCCTGGTCGTAAATCTGACTGTCACTGTTGATCCAATCGCTCGACCGAACCCAAATCAAAAACAGCAGCAACACGACAAACAGCTTGACCCAGTAGATCGACCCAGCTTTGGCGCGCGGAATGGAGTGGGCGTCGCCCCATTTGTCGAGCTTGGGCGGCGGGGGAGCCTCAGCAACTGGTTCCTCCGGCACCTCACCCTCTTCCACACCAGGCTGCGCATCTTGAGCCCAAGAAATCGACTCCGGCGACAGCGCAGCACAGCTAACCAGCAGCACGCATCCAAGGAACATCAACACTGCGTGCCGCATTAGATAATCCCCGGATCTTTCATCTCAATACCTTTGAGCGCCATCTTGAGTGCTTCGCGGTTCGGGGCCACTTCCATGGCCACTTCGCGGTCGATCAACTCATCATCCACTAGTTTCTTCAGGCTCATCGTAAAGTCTTGCATTCCAGAAAGCTTGCCAATGCGGATGATGTCGGGCAGCTTTTCGTCGTTCTCTTCCAGGATTGCCTTCTTGACGTTGGCGTCGAACAGCATGATTTCAACCGTGGGCACACGACCCACGCCCGGCTTGATGCTCTTGAGCAGTTTTTGCGCGACGATGCCCCGCATATTGAAGGCGATGGCACTGCGCAAGGCCGGATGCATCTCGGAAGGAAACAAGTCGAGAATCCGCCCAATTGTGGTCGACGCACTCGAAGCGTGGATCGTGCCAAACACCAAGTGGCCTGTTTCGGCGGCATGGATCGCCGTCATGAACGTTTCTCGATCGCGCATTTCGCCTACCAGCATGACATCAGGGTCTTCACGCACAGCGTGCTTCATGCCGATTTCGAAGTCAACTACGTCGAGCCCAATTTCGCGCTGGTTGATCAGGCACTTATCTTCGGTGAACACAAATTCGATCGGATCTTCAAGCGTCAAAATATGTTTGCGGAAACGCTTGTTGATCCAGTTAAGCATCGAGGCGATCGTGGTGCTCTTGCCGGAGCCCGTAACGCCAGCCAGCAGCACCATCCCCTGGTCGTACGTGCAAAGCTGCTCGATCGATGGCGGCAGGTTGAGGCCATCGAAGTCAGGAATCCAACTGCTCACACGCCGGGCGACCAGGCCCACGTGACCCAACTGTTGCAACAAGTTCACTCGGAACCGCCAAATGGTGCCATCCACATCGACCGTGTGGGCAAAGTCGGCACCTCCGTCGCGCTCGAAGATTTTACGGTTCCGCTCGTTCATCAGCGGAAAGGTGAGTCGAACCATCTCTTCGTCGTCGATGGGCCCGCGATCCATGGGCCGCAACTGGCCGTTGACGCGCACCATGGGCGGCTTACCCACCTTCAAATGCAAATCGCTCGCATCGAACTTCACACAAGCACGAAACAGCTTGTCGGTCTCGATCTCGACCTTGCGATTGATGAAGCTACTCTTAAAGGCATCGTCTTTGGCCATAAAATTAAGCCCTTAGCTATTAGCTGGTAGCCTGCAGTCTCAGTTATCAACAGCTGCCGCCGTCATCCGCACGGGGATGCCACGCGCAGCCATCACTCGTTTGGTTTCCTGAATCGTATACTCGCCGAAATGAAAAATGCTGGCGGCCAGCGCCGCGTCGGCCTTGCCGATTGTGATCGCGTCAGCCAAATGTTCCGGCTGGCCTGCACCGCCGCTGGCCACCAGTGGCACGGTGATCGCTGCGCCAACTGCGGCCGTCATCTCCAAATCGTAGCCGTCCTTCGTGCCATCGGCATCCATGCTGGTGAGTACGATCTCGCCCGCTCCCAGCCGCTCGACTTCGCGAGCCCAAGGAACCGCTTCGAGCCCCGTCGGCACACGACCGCCGTTAATGTGCACTTCCCACACTTCGCAGCCATCACGTTGGACTCGCTTCGGATCGATATTCACGACAATACACTGGCTGCCGAACCGCTTGGCCGCCTCGTACACCAACTGCGGATTCTTCACCGCAGCTGAGTTGATTGAAACCTTGTCGCAACCGGCAAGCAGCAATTGGCGGATGTCTTCGAGCGTGCGGATGCCGCCGCCCACGGTGAGCGGCATGAACACCTCGTCGGCCGTCCGCCGCACCACGTCGAGCATGATGTCACGCCCTTCGTGGCTCGCCGTGATGTCGAGGAACACTAACTCGTCGGCACCTTCCTGTTCATACCGGGCTGCCACCGCCACCGGATCGCCGGCATCGCGGAGGTTCACGAAGTTGGTTCCCTTCACAACCCGCCCGCGGTTGACATCCAAACACGGAATCACACGCTTGGCGAGCATCGCACGACGCCCAGTTTCGAGAGCGCCCAACCGGCACGGCCCCATGGCCGAAATCGTCGAAAGTACCCTAAACTACTTAGTTTAGGTACGGCTGCTAGGCTGGTCAACCGGCGGGCTGAACGCCGATTTAACCACGGATTGCACAGATGGGCACGGATGAAGACGGCGAAGTCCAAGGTTCAGACGACAACGCGCTTCCAGTCCAGTCTGGTGTTCATGAAATTCAGCAAGAGTGCCAGCCTCAATTCTGCGATGTTCAAGTAACCAAGCATTTGGGCAATGTGCGTCTCGGCGAAAGCCGTTACCACTTTGGTGTCGACGATCACCGCTTCATCGACGATCAAGTCAGGGATCAGCGTCCCGATGTGCTGATCTTTGTAGAACACTGGAAACTGCCGCTGAGTCTCGACTCGGTGGCCACGCTTCCCAAGTTCAATGATCAACGCTCGTTAGTACAACTTCTCATCCAGACCGGGTTTCAACGCGTTGAGGACATCCATCGCCGAGCCAATGATCGACTCGCTCAGCTCTTTGTGTATGAGTTCGTTGGCCACAGCTTCACGTCCGAAAGAGTAACCACGGATCACACGGATAGCACGGATAGAGTAGGGAGAGGATTTCGGCTTCTACACTTTGCATTTTTAGTGGATTTTCGGGACCAGCGTGCCCGAGCGAAGTTGCTCCAATATAGACATTCGCGCCTCCAAGTCAAATTGAGACAGTACACCTCGGCGATATAGGAATCGTATGAAATCGGCGCCGTCTCGAGCCTGTTTCGTCGTCTTACATTCGTGACACGAGACGACGATATTTTCGATAGGAATTGTCGATACGGTCTGCCCTCGCCATCACATGATCCAATTCACAGTTGTCCGGCCGGACTTGCCGCAGACAGTAGAAACAAGCCCCATTCTCGCGCGCAATTAGAGCAGCCAGATATCGGCGATCGAAGAAGAAATCGATCGATTCAATATCAATAGCCGATTCCGGTGCTTCAACGGGAACTATCCCATCGATCTCATTTGGCAGAAACACTTGAATTAAGTGGCCTTGTCGCGTTCGTTCTTCAATTCGCAAACATCCCCGTTCGTGTAGTCCACGGATGTCTTCTCGGACACTGCTCTCGGCAACACTGAGCGCCTTGGCCAAGGGCAGGACAGCGAAGAGACCGCTTTTTTTCCGAGAAGCCGCGTATGACGAAACAGGTGATGGTACAAACTGCGTTCACGGACGGTCATTTTAATGCTGGAAAGAGATAATCCTCGCACTCCTTCAACTGTGAGACGATTTCGATTTCCAAGGTCAAGACTCCCAACACCATTCAACAATCGGTGAACTCGCTCGTCAATCACATCGCCGTGGAGAATTCACGGGCAGAATTATCCGTGTCATCCGTGAAATCCGTGGTCGATCTCTTTCTTCGTCGAGATTTTTGAGTGCGGCCGCGGCGACGAAATCGGGGAGGTCGTTTCCACGCGTCGACAATCCGGCAGCGACTCGATGAACAGCTTGCCGTAGGGCTTCGTGACAATCCGCGGGTCGAGGCAGACCACCGTGCCGCGGTCGGTCTTGGTACGAACTAGTCGGCCAAAACCCTGCTTAAATTTGATCACGGCCTCCGGCAACTGGTAATCGCGGAACGGATTGCCGCCAGCGGAGTGGATTGCTTCGAGCCTCGCTTCCAACAGTGGGTGATCGGGCACCGCGAAGGGCAGTTTGGCGATGATCACCGTCTGCAGCGCGTCGCCCGGCACGTCGACGCCCTGCCAGAAGCTGTCGGTGCCCAGCAGCACCGCCCGCGGATCGCTCTTGAACTCGTCGAGCATCTGGGTCCGAGGCGTGCCATCGGCCTGGCTTAGTAGTCGCAAGTTGCGCGACACCAGCCAAGGTTGCAGTGCCGCAGCCATTCGCCGCAGCATGTCGTAACTCGTAAACAGCACAAACGTCCGGCCATCGGTGCGGCCGGCGTACTCTTGAATCAACGGCACACAGCGTTTTTCAAACGCGTCACGCTCGGCGGCTGGGTCGGGCATGTCGCGCAGTGTCACTAGCTCGACCTGCTCGCGGAAGTTGAACGGGCTGCCAACTTGTACCGTATGGCATTGCGTCAGTCCGATACGCGATTGGAAGAACTGGAAGCAACTGTTGGAATCAAGCTGCGTTGTCCTTGACCCCGGCCGGAGCAGAGGACCGCTCGACTCGTTCCTAAGTCGACCAACCGAGAGCGTCGCGCTGGTCATGATGACGGTCGGTACTTTGTCGAAAAATTGCTCACGCAGGGCGGGGCCGATGTCGACAGGGGCAGCCGAAAGCGTCAGCCGTGGTGTGCCCCGACGGCTATATTGCGACTCGACCCAATACACGGCACCCGCTTGGGCCTGCATCCGCCACATTTCGATTTCGCCCGCCAGACCCATCAAGCGATCGTGGGCGGCAAGAAAATCTTGCTGTTCGCTTTCTTCGCTAAGTTTTCTGCCGGCGATCTTGAGCTGCCGGGCCAGCGATTCCAGTTCAGCGCTCAATAGATTGGCAACCACGCCCGCCTCGTTCACGCGTCCATTCTTTGCCGCGTGTTGTGTCCGCCATTCGAACAGGTCGCCGAAGAACATGTCGGCTTGATAGCGGCAGCGGTCGACTTGCTGCTGTTCGCGCGTCAGGCCGTGATGCACGAGCAAGCCCTTGTTCGTGCGATCGTTGTAGAGCTTGTTGAGCACGTACTCGACACTACCGCTGGTGACTTTGATACCCAGGTGGTCGCCGGCCACGCCTTCCACCGTGTGGGCCTCGTCAAGAATCACGATGTCGTAATCCGGCAAGATGCTCGCCCCGACTCGACGCAGCGCGATGTCGCTGAACAACAGCGCGTGATTTACGACGAGAATCTGCGCGTGCTGCATCCGCCGGCGGTCTTGATAGTAGAAACACTGTGCATGAGTGGGGCAACGGCGGCCCAGGCAGTTGGTGCTGTCGCTAGCCACCTCGTCCCACACGGACGAAAGCGGTTTGAAACTTAAATCGCTCAGCGAGCCGTCGTGAGTCGACTTGCTCCACTTGTGTACGTCGCGGAGTTCGGTGAGTTGCTCGTCGTCGCCAAACAGGCTACGACTGCGGGCTAGAGCCAAATCGAGCCGCCGCAGACTCAGATAATTCCGCCGCCCTTTCACGAGCACCGCCGAGAACTCGCGCGGGATCACCGCGTTGAGCAGGGGCAAGTCTTTGTCGATGAGCTGTTCCTGCAGACTGATGGTGTGCGTCGAAACCACAATCTTCGGCCCCGGCGGCGGCGAATCACTCGAGCCACTGGATGAACTATTCTTGGGCCCACATTCCGTTTGCAGCTCAGTGGCGACCAGAATCGCCGGCACCAGGTAGGCAAAGCTCTTGCCGACACCGGTTCCGGCCTCAGCCACCAGATGCTTCTTCTCGCCGATCGCCCGCGCGACGGCGTCCGCCATCTCCAGCTGCTGCGGCCGCTGTTCGTAATTCGCCAGCCGCGCCGCAATGCGACCATTGGGCCCAAGAATGTCGGCGGCAGAGAGCGTCATGCCGTCAGGGTAGCAGACGGAATGACGATCGAGTAGGTGATCAAGTCCGACGCAGGTCTGCAGTGGCCAACAAAGCAACGTCGCCCGACTCGATGCGATGGTCGCTACGTCGTGTGAAATGGCCCATCAACCTGAAGAACGAGACCTTGAGCCAGAAGTAGCTTTTTATCCTGACTTTCCGGATTCTTGCGGTTTTCATACGTTAGATCAGTGATCAATACGTGGCCGGGAATTCCTCGCTCAATGTCCGGGTTTGCAACGACATTGAATCCTTCACGCCGCAAATCTCCAACTCGAAAGACGGCAACATAATAGCCATTCAATGACGGTCCTTGCGCAGCCTGCATAATGGTCCGAAACTCGGGGTGCTCCTTCGATTGAGCACGTTCGAGAGAAATCCCCGTCTCATCGATACTACGAGGATTGAATGCGTCTGGAGATAGCTCGTCGGTCTCCTGATTGTACCAATGTGGACCGATTGGGACCTTGCGATAAAGGAGTTCGTCATCGGAGATCTCGTGTGCGTCAGGCACGGATGGAACTCGAAGACGTCATGATTAATCGAAATCGATGGGTTCCGGGCGCCCTTGCATTCTGCGATCACGGAAGGTCACAAGGTACATATCACCTTGATCGCTGATTTCAATTCGCTGATAATCTGGATCGCGTCTGTTTTCAAAGACAATTCCGCCTTCGCCGTCCGCAATGACGCTGGTCGGCAACGGCCAGTCCTGACTTCGCATGAACTTAAGCAAAGCGTACGCCTTACGAATGGCTCGATCACTTGGTGCTACCAATCCGTCCAACTCAAAGTCATTTGGATATTGGCCCCATTCGATTAATCGATCATCAATTATGGCATCCCATTGTGCGGCGATCTCCTCGTCCAAACAAATCGCTGATACCAAGACATCTGCCTCTGACGTTTGCTCGGTCAAGTATCGCTTACCTGTTGTTGAATCGCGCATTGCGACATTCATTTCAGCTGTTGACATGTTGCACTCCCCAAATCTTTTTGGCATCAGCGGATGTCAAGCAATCGAATGCGTTTGTAATCGTCTTGTGACCCAACTCCAAGCCTTCGTCGAGCGTTGGCGTGCTGCCACCAACAGGACCACGTGCAGTTAGCGTCATCACTACGCATGGCGACTCATTCTGTTTCTTATCTGGTTTCTTCATCGTCAATCCGAGTTTCACGTACAATCTGCCTTTGTTCGGCAAAATCTCGAATCGCCATTCGCCGCCAATACCATCCGGTTCAAGATTCAATTCATCAAAGTCAGGCTGATGCAAGAACGTGAGCAACTGTGGTAAATCGGATAACTCGTTCCATACGGAGCCCTGTGGGAATCGATTCACATAAAGTATCTCCCACTGATTCGGTTGAACAACACTCTCATCGGAATTCGAGAGAACGAAACCCCGAAACTTCTCCCATTGATCGTCAAATTCGGGCCGAACGGACTCATACGTGGGATATTCAGTACCAGGGGTCCCCAGCCAATTGTAGAAGAATCTTCCATTCTGAATCTGAATCATTCGATCCTTAGACTTATTTCGAATCTGAAGTCGCAAATCAATTCTCGAGGATAGTTTTACGAATGCTGCCGGCTCCCAGACCTTAGCCGCGTCGAATCGCTCAGAAACTGGGTCGACAGCAGGCGCGTCAACAACATGCGGCCATTCAGGTCCCAAGGCTTTCCAATACGCACCGAGATGCGCCGCCCCAAAATCTGCCAAGGGATTGAACTGTACTGAAAGTACAGTCTCGACAACCGGAGGGTTGCTATATTTCACCGCGACACCGCTGACGGCGTGAATTGTGCAATCATCTTGAATGGATTTGCTGACGCTACTACAGCAAGGTCCAAACGTTGGGCCCAGTTTGCAATTGCAAACTACATTTCATTGTACGCACAGAATAGGTGCGTGGCGAATGAATTGCAAGGGTGATGAGGTCTTTCGAGCAGAAAATGCCGCTATTTCCCTACCGCGGCTTGAGCGCAATCGTGCCTTCCTCTGGGCTGCTCGCAGTCGCGTAGAGCCGCTTCGGGATGCGGCCGGCGAGGTAGGCTAGGTGGCCGGCTTCGGTAGCGTGGCGCATCGCGTCGGCCATGCGCAAAGGGTCTTTGGCGTGGGCGATGCCAGTGTTGAGCAGCACGCCGTCGACGCCCAGCTCCATGGCGATCGTCACATCGCTCGCCGTGCCCACGCCGGCGTCGACGATCACCGGGTAGTCAGGATCATTTTCCTTCAAGTACTCAAGGCAAATGCGGATGTTATTCGGATTGAGTACGCCCTGCCCGGAGCCAATCGGGCTGCCGGCAGGCATCACGCTAGTGGCACCAGCCGCTTTTAGCCGCCGCGCAATAATTGGGTCGTCGGTCGAGTAGCAGAGTACCTGGAAGCCATCGGCCACCAGCCGCTCCGTCGCCTCGAGCGTCGCGATCGGATCGGGCAGGAGTGTGCGCTTGTCGGCGAGCACTTCGAGCTTGACCCAATCGGCGCCAGGATTCTCCAGACCAAGCAAAAGTTCGCGGCCTAACCTGGCGACACGCACCGCATCATCCGCCGTGAAACACCCAGCGGTATTCGGCAGCAAAGTGTAGCGGCTGGTGTCGATGAAGTCGAGCAGATTGTTGCCGGCCGCATCGTAGAGCCGCTCGCGCCGCACAGCCACAGTGATGCACTCCGTGCCGCTGCGCGTGAGCGACTCGCGCATCTGATCGTAGTCGGCGTACTTGCCGGTGCCCACGATCAAGCGGCTCTGAAACGTGTGCGTACCGAGTCGCAATACATCTGTCGCTATCGCTGTCGAGCTCATCGTGTCTCTTTCAATGCCGAAAGGCAATTCTTAGCACAGAGGCCCGGAGGGCACTGAGCAGAAGGAAGCGACCGCAAAAAGCCAATGGAATCTTGCACATTGAAGTATGAGGTTCTGTATTTTGCAATTTGCAATTTCTTCGCTCCACTGACTCCGCGTCCTCTGTGACGAAGTGGTGAATTCTGCTTATCCACCGCCGACGAGTGTAACTACCTCAAGTTGGTCGCCATCGCAGAGGATCGCATCTGCGTGTCGGGCCCGCGGCACGACTTCCAAATTCACCTCAACCGCTACATGCGGCACCGTCACTTCCAGCTCGCGCAACAAGCCAGAAATCGTTGTACCGTCTGCTACCTCGCGCCGAATTCCATTAACTTCAATCTGCATATATCGATCTCGTGGCTTACTGCTCATCACGGACAAAAGCGGTGCGGAACTGGGCGACGTCGAGCGGCACAAACTCGCCGCGCTGCGGTTTGCCAGCCGCCATCAACGCCGAGTTCCAGGGAATTGTGTAGGCCGCCACCTGCCCGGTGCTGGCTTCCGCGATATACACGATGCTCTTGGCAAATTGAAAATTCGCTCGCCCGCGCGGCATGTCGGCAAAACCAGTCACCAGCAAATAGCGCGCACCGGCCCCAGCCGCGCCAAAGTCAGTAGCGATATTGCGAGTGTAAAGCGCGGTAAACTTTCCTGTCTTGGGGTTGATCACCGCAGCCCGCAAATCACCCGTGAGGAAATCGAGAAAATAGATCGCCTCGACCGTATCGTCGACCAGTCCGGTGGCGATGGCAAACTTATCAAGGCCGTGGGTGGCGGTAGCGTGCAGCGGAATGCTGGGCCAAATGCCGGCAACATTCAACCCGACGACGAGACCCAGCACGGCACCCGCCGCCAACCACGCAGCACGACATTGCAACCAATCCTTCATAGCTCAATTCTCCTCGACCAGTAGCCACACGACACATGGCTCGGGTCTATTACACCACGTCTATTGCATCGTAGCGATTTGAGCCGCGTCCGGCCAGCGGGAACTCAAAGCCGTGCTCTAGCACTTCATTCGGCGGGCGGAGCAACGGATGTCTCCGCCGGCCCTTCCGTCGTAGTGGCTGGCTGCTCCGCTGGCCTGTCCGTTCTCAATTCTGCCGGTGGTTCAGCTACCGGTGGTGTGCCGCTGCCCTGAGCGTTTGCTTTGGCAGCTTCCGCCGCCTGGTGTTGCAACACCTTGAGCCAATCGGCGGGCGAAATACCGGGCATCGCGCGCAGCAAACTCGGCGCGAAGGGTATTCGCCGGAAGTAGAAGTTGTCGGAATTGATATTGGCCGCCTCGATGTTCTCGGCCCGCAAGACCTCGGCTTGAATGGCCTGGGCCGCGATCTGCCCATTGACCAGTATCTGGCCGACGTGCGGGGCATCGGGTGATTTACGCTCGATCGCGCCGATATGCACCAGCGTCACTGGCGGCTGCCCCACACGCGATTCGCCGTTCACGACCAACTCTTGGCATTCGATCCGCTTGGTCTTGGTGTGCTCGCTGAGCTTATCTCGCAACGCTGCACCCAAGGCGAGAAACAACAGTGGGTAGACAATCCAACGTTCGCGTTCAGTCATAATGGTGGTCAGTGGTCAGTGGTCGGGGAATGGTAGCGGACGAACAGTTCTCTTGGAATATCCGAGCATTATGGCACGTTCGGCACGGCAGTGTCACCGTGGCTACCGTTCTTATTGACGACAGGCTCCGGCGCCTCATAGACCGCTTGAGCCGCACCCGCAGCATCGACCCGAAACGGCAGCCACACAAGCGATACACGATTGATGTCGATATCCATTTTTCGCGGCTTGAGAAGGAGCTCGTCCAGCTTCAGTTCTTCGGGCGAAAACTTGATTTCGAGCGCGGCGAGTGTTTTTTCCCGTTCTACTTCGAGCATCTTTTTCTCTTCGAGCAGCTTGTCAAGACTGGCCTGAGCAGAAACTTGTTGCCCCCGCTCGGCGGCCATACCGCGCAAAGCAACTTCAGGCGAACGTGGCCGGCCGGAGCGCCCTTGCCCCAACAACCGTAGCACCGTTTCGACAACCACCCACAGCACGCCCGTAAGCCGCGTCCAAAACTGCCAGCGCTGGGTGCTCACGCGGGCTTCGGCCGATTTGATGCGGCTGTCGAGATTCGCCAGCTTCGCAGCATATTGCTTTTCCAGCCGAGCCCGCTCTTGCTCGCGCTTTTCGCAGGCTGAAGATTCAATCCGCTGGCGGAAATCGACTTCCGACTCGCCTACTTTCGACGTACTGTCGACCATCTCGCACCGCCAGAGCTTGAGCGTGGCCACGCGGTAGAGATGCTCCTGCAATTGGCGGCGGAACACCCCATAGCTCTTTTCGCGGGATAATTCCCCTGGCAGCGCGGCAAACACAGCGCCGGGGTCTGGCTCCGTTTCAAATGTTAGGCGATTGGTACTCTGGTCCGCTTGATCCCAAATGTCCTCCGGCAGAGTCTCACGCAGTGGTTGCAATAGATGACACTCACGCCAAACGTCGATGCTTTCCGACGCCCGCGTGAAATGCACCTTGCCGCTTCCCAACAGTCCAGGCCTGTATTCCAGCGTGTAACCATCTGGCACGCGTTCGACGATTGGCAAAAACGCTTCGCGGATGCCCGCCGGCAAAATCGGGCGGTTGGTCGCCGCCGATTTCGTCGCAGTTCCGTTCGCTTGCTCTGCGTCGCTCGTCGCAGATCCAAACTGGGATCGCAGTGGGTCCATCAGCAGCTTGATTTGATCGCGGGTGAGCGGCCCCCGCAAGTACGATAGTGCCCAGCGCGTTTGAAACACGGTAGGCTGATCGTGGTTCACGTTGTTCATCAGAAATACACGGCTACCCAATGCCGCAAGCTTGGCTTCCATCTCGCGACGATTGAATGTGGAACCCGCCTGGGCCGACGCCCCTTCGAGCCCTTCGATCACGCGGGCTTTGTCCCGCTCGGTCTGCAACCGCCCGAGGAACCACGTGCCGGCGTTCGAAAGTCCTTTGTAATCGAGGTCGATCGGGTTCTGTGTCGCCAGCACACAGCCCAGGCCGTAGGCCCGCGCCTGTTTGAGCAGCGTCAGCATCGGTCGCCTCGAGGGCGGATTTGCAGAGGGTGGAAAGTAGCCAAATACTTCGTCCATATACAAGATCGCTCGCAAACTGCTGGTGCCCGGCTGCGTGCGAACCCAAGCCAATATCTCGTTCAACAAAATTGTCACTAGGAACATGCGCTGGGCATCGTCCAGATGCGCGATCGAAACGATCGCCAGCCGCGGCTTGCCTTCCGGCGTGTAAAGCATCTTGGCAACATCGAGCGGCTCCCCTTCGAGCCAACTGGCGAACGAAGGCGACGCCAAGAGATTATTGAGGCTCATCGCCAATTGCATGCGATCCTTCGCCGAATAAAAACTCTCCAGATCGGCAACTCCAATCTTCTCGAACGGCGGCCGCTGTATCTGCTGAATGAGCGCCGATAAATCGAGATCGCGACCCTCGCGCCACGTCCTTTCGATGATGTTGGATAGAAAAATGTGTTCGCGGCTACGCACTGGGTCGGCGTCGATGCCCAATAGCGCCAAGAGTCCCGACGCGGCCGAGGCGATCTGTTCGCGGAAGGCGTCGCTATCAGCCACCAGCTCCGGCGGCGGGGCATGGAACGATTTGAGCACCGTAATCGGAATGCCCGCGCTGGATCCGGGAGTGTAAATTACCCGATCGACCGAGTCGACGAACCTTTGAATCCGCTCGGGGCCTTCGTCCCACTTGGCGAGGCCGTTTCGCCAAAGTTTTGCCTGATCGGCTGCGAACTCGTCGGGCGACATCTGCTTGCGGGCCGCTTCCTGTTCTTCGATCCAAGGACGAAAATCGCCCGGTTCCAGCTTGGGAAAGGCGAGCAGCAAATTGCCGAGGTCACCTTTCGGATCAATGGCAATCGCCGGAATACCATCGAGCGCCGCTTCTTCTAGTAATGAAAGACACAACCCCGTCTTGCCGCTCCCTGTCATGCCGACGCAGACGGCGTGCGTGGTGAGATGGCGGCTGTCGTAGATGAGCGGCTTCTTTGGATCCGTCTCACCTGTCTTTAGTTCAAACTCGCGGCCGAGGTAGAAGCTGCCGAGTTGGTCGTTTTGGAGGGGACTGGCCTGCATGTGTTCTGTCTCGCTATTTCGGCCGAACTAGCTGCCGAGCCGAAAAATATTTTACAGCAAAAGGTTATGGTTTTTATTGGGATGTCTCTTGGACAACGCTAGTGTTTTACAAAAATTTTATAATATCATCCGATTTGGTTACACTTTGCTATAGATTCACTCTATAAGTTGTTTCTGCATAAAGACTTGCAATACTCTATTGGTTACTCCACCAGTCCGACAACATGGAAACGAAGGCACTTACGAGCGACGCACCAGGTACCCTTGTTCCGATCCGGGCAAGCTGGGGAAGCGACCATTCCTTTCTCCTCGATCCACTGCCACCCAGATGGGCCTTTCCAGAGCGGCTTTGGCCAGCGTTAGCGGATGCAAGGCACCAATGCGACTGCTGGAGGGGCTGGGGAGAACCATCCCCAATCCGGAAATACTTTTGCGGCCTTTGCTGCGGCGCGAAGCAATTCGGTCCTCAGCCCTTGAAGGTACCTTCGCATCTGCCAAGGAACTTCTCTTGTTTGAACTCGACCCGAAGACGCCCCAATCGGAACAAGACCCCGCCAACGAACACCTGGAAGTCGATAACTACCGCAAAGCGATTCAACACGGTACAGAGTCCGATCTGCCGCTTTGCTGGCGTCTCGTACGCGAACTGCATGAAATCTTACTAACAAATGTTCGGGGGCGGGACCGGTCGCCGGGAAATTTCAGAACTATTCCGGTTGGTATCGGTGGTGCGCGATTCATTCCACCCCCACACGACAAGATGGCTGAACCATTACAATCCCTTGAGCAATACATCAACAGCAAGGAATCTGACTTCAACCCGCTCGTCGACTGTTTTTTGGTCCACTATCAATTTGAAACGATTCATCCGTTCATCGACGGTAATGGGCGAGTCGGAAGACTACTGCTCGCCTTAATGCTACAGCGGAATTGCGGCTTTTCGAAACCGTGGCTCTTTTTGAGCGGATTCTTTGAAGCCCATCGTGAAGCATACGTGCAACACTTGTTTGGCATCAGTGCCAAGGGCAATTGGATAAGCTGGATCGAGTTTTGCTTACACGGCACTCTCGCGCAGGCACGGGAAACCATCATCCGCCTTGAACGGATCCTGCAGCTGAAAGACGAGTATCTGAATCGAATGGCACTTGAACTTTCGTAAGTCCCTACGCTGCATATCGTTTGTACTCGGCACGTGGTTTGAGGAGTAGGGCCTGGGGTTTGGGCCGCCGTTTGACACGTCGGGGCTCGAATCGATTGGGGCGATTTCCGACGATG
>JBGSUJ010000184.1:0-13402 GCA_041753435.1 Pirellulales bacterium
ATAACCGGAAGCGATCCAGCCACCGAAATTGTGTTCGCAGCAGGGGGCGACATAATCCTTGAGTGTCCAGGCCTCGCCCAGGCAGCAATCGCCCAGCAGGCTACAGCCGTCGTCGCAGCCGCAACTGGCTTCGCAGCCACAACCGGCCGATGTTGTGTCTTCGACTGACTTGTCGTCGAACGACATCGGTGTGCAATCGCTGGGTTGAGCGGGCGTGTACTGGGCGAGGCGGTCGCTGGGTGAGGCTTCGGCCAGTTGGCGGTTGTAGCTATCGCCGTACGTGGAGGCCGCGATAGACTGTGGTTGCTGGAGAGTTTGTTGGGCAAGAACGCTGGTCGCGGCCAACATGCCAGCGGCAATGGCTGAGCTAAAAGTGAAAGGGCGGGTCATGTTCGATGCTCCGATGTCGAGTGAGCGAGGCAGGCTCGGATGCGCAGCTTTTTAAGCTGCTGGGGTGGAACCGCCCTGTTTGGGGCAGGATTCCAAAGTTGGGGGGAGAGTTTCGGGTGGGACTACAGCGCGCCGCCTTTCACGCTGGCTGGGCCCGACTAACTCGCGGCTGTAAATCACATCGGATACACATCGTGAAGACGTGAGGCGAAGAGGCGTTGAATGTATTGGAAGAGGGCCGGTTGGGTAAACTCTGCATTCGACGTGGAGGCTAGTGGTTGCCAAATGCCGGCGGACAAGTGTCGCAGACGGGGGATAAGCTTTGTCCAATGGACGAGCCCGTTAGCGTTAGTTCAAATCGCCATCGCTGGGAGCAGATTCATCCAGCCCCTCGAACAAGGCTTCGACAAATTCGTGGGAAACAAAAGGGGTGAGGTCCTCGGGTTGTTCGCCGACGCCGAGGAATTTCACAGGTAATCCGACTTGCTGACGGATGGCGACGACCACGCCGCCCTTGGCGGTGCCATCGAGTTTTGCCAGCACGATGCCAGTGCATTTTACCGCTTCGGTAAACTTCATCGCCTGGCTGATGCCGTTTTGGCCAGTAGTTGCATCAAGAATAAGCAGTACCTCGTGGGGCGCATCGGGGAGTTGCTTGCGGATCGAATCTTGAATTTTTGTCAGTTCAGCCATGAGGTTCTTCTGCGTTTGCAGTCGGCCAGCGGTGTCGACGATGCAAACGTCGGTGCCGTTTTTGATCGCCTGCTCGACCGTGCGGTAGGCCACGCTGGCCGGGTGGCTGCCCGGCTCTCCGGTGACGATTGCCACCCCGAGGCGCTGACTCCAAATCGTAAGTTGCTCGACCGCAGCAGCACGGAAAGTATCTCCTGCCCCGAGCACCACACTTTTGCCTTGCGATTGAAACTGGAGGGCAAGTTTGGCGATGGTCGTTGTTTTGCCAGCGCCATTGACGCCGCAAATCATAATGACGGTGGGCCCGTTCGGGGCGAAGCGGATGGGCGCTTCGTCTTGAGCCATGAGCGTGCGGATTTTTTCTTTCCAGGTGGCGAGGATTTGGTCGAGCGTCACGACGCGGCCACGGAAATTCTTGGCCACTTCGGCAACGATCTGTTCGACCGCGTCGTAGCCCATGTCGGTCTTGAAGAGGATGGCCCGCATCTCGTCGAGGAATTTCTCATCGATCAGGCGGCCCTCGCTCTTGAAGAGGTCGCGGACGTCGGTTTTGAGCAGCTTGCCGGTCTTGGCCAGACCCTGCTTGAGTTTGTCGAAAAAGCCCATGGGAGGATTGAGGATACGGGATTCAGGGGGCAGGGATGAAAGCGATCCATTCTATGGCACATTGGGTGATGGCGGAACGGCGCGGCGAAGCGGTCGGGTGGCGTTGGGTGTTAGTCGTTGGTCGTTGGCGGGAGGCGGGGCTGGGGGGGTCTCGGATCTTGTCATTTTGATCGGCACAATTTTGGGGTGACAGAAGGACATGATCGCGCGGCGGCGGGTTGGGGAGGGGAATTTTGGAGTTTTGGAACGCCTCTGTAAACTCGATTCCCCGTTCCACAAATCACTTCTTTTGTCACTTCGGTCTCTCTCCGCACGGCTGGAAAACCAGGCTGTTCTGGGTGCAGGGGGTGCCAAAAATGGTCGAATTCGCGCTTTTGCTGGAAGTTCCAAAAATCACGCCGGCCGCCGGGCCCAACGCGGACGGGAAACGACCAACAGGGAGGTGGATATTGATCCATTTTGTTTTTTGTGCGCTGCGAGTGAAGATCGGCGAGAGGATGGTCTGTCTCAACAAGCACGTCGGACGACGTGCGTATTTCTCGGGAGGGGACAAGAGGACAGGTTTTTTTCGGGGTGGTTGGGGCCATTCTCGTCTCAAGAAGGAGGTGGTCGGTCGCCGGTGCGCGGAGCAGTAGCGCAGCGTCGCAGGCCGGGGGACCGGGAAGCCATGGGGGAGGAGACGCGGGTTGGGATGTTTGTACAGATGTATATATCCTGCCGCGCGGCCAATTCCAAGGGGCAGCCGGTGGCTGCCCAATATTTACAAAGCAACATGGGACGGTATCCGCTCGTGGAACTCGGCGGTGCGTCGCGGCTAGAGCGATTGGGGAAACGGATTGCGGTGAAGCGGTGATCCTATTCGGTGGCTTGCGGGACCAGTTCGCTGAATTTTTCCTCGGGAACCGTTTCGGTCCGAAGGTCGCCGTAGAAGACGCGGTAGAAGCCGTCGGCGTCGTAGTTGCCTTTGTCGTCTTCGGTGCCGGCCATCCACCAGAGGAGGACTTTGTCTTTGTCTTGCGGGCCGACTTCGACGCCGAAGAAGCCGGCGCGATAGCTGTCGATGAGGACGCGGGTGAGCCAGTCGAGGCCGGGGGTAGCGGCCTCGATTTGTTGGTACTTGGGGTCGCGAGACCAATCGGATTGGGGCGGGCCGGTGAAGCCGGCGAGGCGGAGCATTTCGCTGCGGACCAGCTCGCCGTCGAACGTGTTGGGCGGATCGGTTTTGAAGGCGGGGTCGTGTTTCTGGTCGCGGTCGGTGGTGCGGATGCGGGGATAACGGCCGCCGCTCAGCTCGGCGAAGAGCTTGAGGGCCGAGACGATCTGCGAGATGTCGTGCTCGTCGGCTGGCGGGGTGCTGTCGATGAGATCGGCGGGCGCGACGGTGGCAAACTGGTCGGGCGGGAAGTCGATGTTCCAGCGGATGTCGGTGATGCGGCTCTCGTCGATCATTTTGTCCGTGTGTTCATTCCATTTGAAGGAGAGCTCCATCGGCAGATCGGTCTGGGGATCGAGCCAGACTTCGACCGGGCCGTAGCCCTGGAACGGAACGGCGTCTTCGAAATCGACGACGTAGCCGCTGGCCTCGCGGCCATCAATCGTCTTGTTGCCGAGCTCGCGGACGATCTGGCCTTGGCCTTGTTGGACAGCGCGGAGCTTGGCCATGTGGTTGTCGACGAGGCCTTCGACCGCGCGGACGGGCGGACACCAGAAGTAGTAGCCGCCGGTATAGAAGATAACGATGCCTGGTTTGCCGGTGGAATGGGTTTCGGCGATGTGGAAGGTGGGCTCGCCGGTCGGGGTCGCGGAGTCGTTTGCCGCGACGTTGTCGTCCGCCGAGATCGGGCGTTTCCAAGCCTTGGTCTCGGCGTGGAGGTCGCCGAACCACTTGTGGTTTGCCTGGTCGGGTGCGCGCCAGCAAATGGAACTGATCTCGCGGCGGATGGCTTTCGGCTTGCCGTCGGGATCGAGATAGGTGTCGGTCCCGAAGTTCTTGAAACTGTACGAGGTGACTTCGCGGACAGCCATCACCATGCGTTCCATGGCGGAAAGTTGGTTGCCGGGAGTAGTCGCGAAGAAGGCAAGCAGAAGCAGTGCCGCCGCAGCGGACGACAGCCCAATGCCGCCGTAGGCGAATCGCCGCCAAGTAGCGGCGGGTCGTGACGGCCGCTCGACGTGGGACAGTTGAGACAGCAATTGCGCGCGCGAGGCAGTGTGACGGCGGTCAAGCATGGCATGAACGGCTGCGAGCTGTTGCGAGAGCCGGCGAAGGTTGTCGACCTTGGCTTGGCAGTCGGGGCACGCGCTGACGTGCGGTGCGAACTCGCCGTCGTCGAGTCCGAGGGCCAGGGCGGACAGTTGTTCGGGGGTTAGGCATGCCATTTAGATATTCGCCTCGTTCTGGCGTGCGACCGTTTGCGGCCGGGTGGCCAAGTGGGCCAAGGCCCGCGCGACGAGCGCGTAGAAACTGCTGCGGGAGATTTCCAGCCGCTCGGCCACTTGGCAGGCATTTTGCTCCTCGAAATAAAACGCATGGATTGCCAGCCGTTCGTCGTCCGGCAATTCGGCAAGTCGGCGCATCACTGTCTCGAGCTGTGTGGTGTCGTACGCGGTGGCGTCGCCGTCGGCCGACGATGCCAAGTCTGGCGGTCGCGGGCTAAATTCGTGGTGATCGCGCCTGAGCGAGCGGCGTCGTTCGCGGGCGACGTTTCGGGCGATGCCGACGATCCAGGGTCCGAATCGTTCGGCGTCGCGGAGCTCGGCCAGCTTGCGGTACGCCCGCAGGAAACATTCCTGCGTCAGGTCCTCGACGGCCGCCCAATCGCCGGAGGCGGCGACGACCACCGCGCGGACCATCCGCGCGTGCCGGTCGTAGAGCTGGCCGAACGCTTCACGGTCTCCCGCGAGGGTTTCGGTGACCAGCTCAGCGTCGCTGTTGGCGATTGGTTCCATGCCCACGATACTAGTGGCCGGAGGAGGGCGGGTGTCCAGACTAGGAGCCTATCATGCAGCGGAGGGGTACTGCGAGTAATTTCTGGGTGCCTGGGTTCAGATACTTGGAGGATTCACGATTGGAACGTTGTCGCTGTAGTCAACGGCTTGGAGGGCGAGGTGATGTTGGGGGTGGGGCCGTCCCAGTAGCGCACGGCCAGGGCATCGATGTAGTACGGGTGCTAGGTGTATTGGGCGAGCGGGTGAATGCGTGTTGAGATGGTACGCACATTGACCCGCAAGCGGGTGCCTCGCAGGGGCTGGCGAGCGGGTGCGGTTGGAATGCGGGTTGGTATTGAGGACGTGTTCGGCAGGCAGCCCCAGGTGGTGACAGACTTGTTCGCTATCGCAGCGTCGTGGCCGACGCCGCGAACAACGCGACGGCGGTGATGCAATCCCGCGTCTCGGAGCGACGCAGCTACGGGGGACGGAGAATCCGCAAAGTTGCGTGACGTGACGAAGAGAGGCGTTTAAGTATCTTCGTTGCGTTTGAGGAACTTGTCGAGGATGCCGTTGACAAAGGGGGCGCTGTTGGCGCTGCCGTAACGTTTGGCGAGTTCGACGGCTTCGTTGATCGCGGCGCGGCCGGGGGTCTCGGTGTAGAGGAGCTCGTAGGCGCCCAGCCGCAAGACGTTGCGGTCGGTGGCGGCCATGCGGTCGAGGCTCCAGTTATCGGCGGTCTTCGCGAGCAGATCGTTCAGTTCGTGCTGATTGCGGCGGACGCCGAGGATCAAGGAGAGACAGAATTCTTCCAGGTCTGGGCTTTGGAGTCGCGCTGCGAGGAATTCCTTGGTCTGTTCGATCGACGGACGTGGATTCACATCGTCTTCGAACAGCATTTGGAGGGCAACTTCGCGGGCTCGAGAGCGTCTGGACATAGTACAAGGGAGCAGGATTCAGAGGACGGAGGTCAGGAAAACGGCACGGACAAATGTACGTTGGTGTCCAGTGTGAGGCAAATTGGTTGGAATGACGAACGACGAATAGCGAATGTGGCGAAATAACTTTGGCATTCGTCCTGGGGAATTCGTTCTATTACTCTGGTAGGTTTTTTAGCAGGCCAATCATGTGAAGGGCGGCCTCAGCACACTCGGCGCCTTTGTTCCCTACGTTGCCACCCGCGCGATGGATTGCTTGTTCCATGGTTTCGCAAGTGAGAATACCGAACAACACGGGTATGCCCGTCTCTAACGCGATCTCGTTCATCGAGGAACACACGGCACGATTGATGTGCTGATCGTGCGTGGTCTCGCCGCGGATCACGGCGCCGAGGCAAATGATCGCCCGGTAGCGGTGGGAATCGGCGAGCTGCTGGGCAATGAGCGGAATTTCCATCGCACCGGGGACCCAAGCGACATCGATCTGGTCTGCGGGGATGCCGCGCGTCGTAAGCGTACTGACCGCGCCATCGAGCAGGCGCTGGGTGATCGATTCATTCCAGTGCGAGACGACGATGGCTAGGCGATCGCTAGGGGCGGGATCGGCGATGGGAAAGACGTGGGGCATGGATTTGCGGATTGCAGGGAGCCGGGCGGTCCTCCGCCCCGTGTGGAGGTGTCGCTGGGGAGTTGAGTGTCGTCGAGGTGGAAAACACCGCTGAGCGAAAGTCGCAGCTTATCGTCGGGGTCGGGGACGACCCGGCTCGCCCGGTCCTTCTATTCTTTCATGCTCATCAAGAATTCGGCGTTGGTTTTGGTCTTTTGGAGGCGGCTGACCATGAGTTCCATGGCGTCGGGCGGGTTCATGTCGCCTAGCACCCGGCGGAGAAGACACACCCGGCGGTGCTCTTCAGGGTCCATCAGCATTTCTTCCTTACGGGTTCCGCTGCGGCCAATATCGATGGCCGGCCAGATGCGGCGATCGACCAATCGGCGGTCGAGCACAATTTCCTGATTGCCAGTGCCTTTGAACTCCTCGAAGATGACTTCGTCCATGCGGCTACCGGTGTCGACCAGCGCGGTGGCAATGATCGTGAGCGAACCGCCCTCTTGCACGCGGCGAGCCGAACCGAAAAATCGCTTGGGCCGCTGCATGGCGTTCGCGTCGATGCCACCGGAGAGGATTTTTCCCGAGTGGGGGCATTCGGCGTTCCAGGCACGGGCCAGGCGAGTAATGGAATCGAGGAAGATGATCACGTCGCGGCCGTATTCGACCATCCGTTTGGCCTTCTCGATGACCATTTCGGAGACTTGCACGTGGCGGGCGGAGGTTTCATCGAACGTGGAGCTGATGACCTCGCAGTGGGGGCCTTTGATCTGGCGCTCCATGTCGGTGACTTCCTCGGGGCGCTCGTCGATCAAGAGCATGATCACGTAGGCCTCGGAGTAATTAGCGAGCACGGCTTTAGCCATCTTCTGCATGAGGATGGTCTTGCCGGCTCGTGGCGGGCTGACAATCAGGCCGCGCTGGCCGAAGCCGATTGGCACGATCATGTCGACGACACGGGTTTCGATGTCCTCGGCTTTGGTCTCCATGACAATCCGCTTGTCCGGGTGCTCGGGCGTGAGGTCGTCAAAGAAAATTTTCCTGGCCAACATGTTGGGGTCGTCGCCGTTGATGCCTTCCACGCGGAGTAGGGCGAAGTAGCGTTCGTTCTCCTTGGGCGGGCGGATGGTGCCGGTGACGGTGTTGCCATTGCGGAGGCCGAAGCGACGGATTTGGCTGGGGGAGACGTAGATGTCGTCTGGACAGGAGAGATAGTGATAGTCGGGACTGCGGAGGAAGCCGAATCCGTCGGGGAGGATTTCGAGCGTTCCCTCGCCGAACATCATGCCTTGGAGCTTGACCCGCTCTTTGAGAATGCGGAAGATCAGCTCTTGCTTTTTGAGGCCGGTGATTTCAGTGATTTTTTCCTGCTCGGCTGCGGCAATCAACTCGGGCATGCTCATCCGCTGCAGTTCGGCGATGTGGATATTGCGATCCTGGGCGTCGTCGCGGGCGATGGCGGCGCCGACCCGGCGGACGCGTTCGGCGGCTTTGTCGAGTTCTTCGGCTAAGGAGAGCGGTTCTTCGCGCTCCAGTTCGGCGAGTAGCTCGCGGTCGATGACGGTCTCGCCGTTGCGATGGCGGCTGCCACTGGACTCGCGGCTATTGCCGTCATCGCGGTTTTGAGCAGGATCGCGTCGGTGCAGAGGACGAGGGCGGCCACGCCGCGAATCACGGTTGCTGATGTCTGACATGAAATGTTCGCTCCTAAGGAAGAGAAGAGCGGCGAGCGCGCGGACGGCGCCTGCGGAAGGGGACTTCGGACTAACACTTGGTGACGAGTGGCCCGTTGCGGGACCCGGCCAAATTCAGGGGACTGCCTCTCTCACACCCATTATGCTCTCGCAGGGCGCGTTTTGAAAAGCGCAAACCGGGCTGGCGGCGCTCCATTTTCCAAAAATTCACAAAGCGAGCATAAGGAGTCGGCACTAGCTTATTATCGAACGTGGAGGCGTCGTGCGACACTTTAGCTGGCCACGAATTTTTCCCAGACGTTGCGGACAGCGGTCCGCAGCTCTTCGGGAGTGCCAGCGTTGGCTAGCGTGACGTTGGCGACGGCACGTTTTTTTTCAAGCGACCACTGAGCGGCCTCTCGACGATCGAACTCTGCGGGGGACCAGCCCCGGGCAGCGGCACGCGCCCGGCGGATATCTGCCGGGGCTTCGACCATGACCAAAATGTCGCAGCGTGTTTTCCAGCCAACTTCGAGCAGGAGCGGGGCATCCAAAACGACGGCGGGCCGGCCTTCGGCGGCGAACTGGCTGTGCCAGCGTTCGACCAGGGCGGCGATCCGCGGGTGGAGTAGGGATT
Source organism: Pirellulales bacterium (assembly GCA_041753435.1). Lineage (GTDB taxonomy): Bacteria > Planctomycetota > Planctomycetia > Pirellulales > Lacipirellulaceae > DASYDU01. The sequence continues at coordinate 8,473 of JBGSUJ010000184.1, forward strand.
CAAGGAAATCGCGTTCTTTCTTCCCTTTTTCGCTATCAGCGAAAACGCATGCGGCGATGGCAGCCCGGTCGATGCTGCCATCCGGAGCCAGGATCGACGATCCCCAACGGTTGAGGAGCAGCTGCCGCACTGCAGGGTCGTGGGAGAGCACCTCGTGGCCTGCGCGGTCGGCATCGAGCAGGCCGGCACCGAGCTCGGCAAATAGCTGAGCAACCAGCGACTTGCCACTGGCCACGCCGCCAATGAGTCCGATGGTTTTCATGCGGTCCAGGGCTCCGATTCCGCCCAATTGCTGCCAGATTTTATGTCGACCTTCAGCGGGACGCGAAGGGGCAACACGGTGCGCATTTCGTGAGAGACCAGATCGGCGATGGTCTCGAGTTCATCGGCAGGCACTTCAAAAACCAGCTCGTCGTGGATTTGGAGGATCATTTTCGAGAGCCGCTGCTCTTGGCGGAGGCGGCGGGCGATTGAAATCATAGCGAGCTTGATCATATCGGCGGCCGAACCTTGAATGACGGTGTTGACGGCAGTCCGCTCGGGCAAATTGAGGGGACGGCGACTAAACGATTCGAAGCCAGCACCGGCGCTGACAGGCATTCGCACGCCCTGGATCGCCCGCCGCCGGCCCAGCAGAGTGCTGACGTATCCCAGCCGGTTGCACTGGGTAAGTGTTTCGCTGAAAAACTCGCCGACGCCGCTGTAGCGGGCGAAGTAGGCGTCGATGAATGTGGCCGCTTCTTCCGTCGAAATGCAGAGCGACTTGGCCAGCCCGAACGAACTTTGGCCGTAAATGATGCCGAAATTGACGGCCTTGGCCTTACGCCGCATTTCGGGGGTGACTTCGGCCTGATCGACGCCGAAGACCTGGCTGGCCACGAGGGTGTGGATATCCTCGTCGCGGGCGAAGGCCTCGCAGAGGACAGGATCTTCCGAGTAATGGGCCAGAATCCGCAGCTCGATCTGCGAATAGTCGGCGGCCAACAGCTTCCAGCCATTCGGGCCGGCGACGAACGCGGAGCGGATTTCGCGGCCCTCCTGGGTGCGGATCGGAATATTTTGCAGGTTGGGGTCGCTGGAGCTGAGCCGGCCGGTGGCGGCGACGACCTGGTTGAACGACGCGTGGACGCGGCCCGTCTCGGGATGGATCATCGCGGGCAGCGCGTCGACATAAGTGTTCTTGAGCTTGGAGAACTGACGGTGCTCGATGATTTTGGCGGGGAGTGGGTGCTGGTCGGAGAGCTGTGCTAGCACGTCGACGTCGGTGCTGGGGCCGGTCTTCGTTTTCTTGACCACCGGCAGCTTGAGTTCCTGGAAGAGCACTTGCGCGAGCTGCTTAGGCGAGGCGATGTTGAGCGGATGACCGGCGAGTTCTTCGATCTCGATTTCGAGTTCCTTGAGTCGATCTCCGTAACGGGCGCTCAGTTCGGCCAGCCGCGCCGGGTCGACGCGGACGCCCTCATATTCCATGTCGGCCAACACTTCGACGAGCGGCACCTCGACCGTTTCGTTGAGCGTTTCGAGGCTCATTTCTTCGAGCCGTTCTTCAAGCAGGGGCTTGAGTCGCAGCGGCACGTCGGCGTCTTCGGATGCGTAGGGGCCGATTTTAGCGATCGGCACTTCGTCCATCCGCTTCTGGTTCTTGCCTTTGCCGATCAGCTCGCTGATCTTGATGTTGGTGTGATTGAGATAGCGGCAGGCCATGTCATCGAGATTGTGATTCCGCTCGCCGGCATCGAGCAGGTAGCTGGCCACCATCGTGTCGAATGTCGTACCGGCGAGCCGAACACCCACGGAGCGGAGCACGATCATGTCATACTTGAGATTCTGGCCGATCTTGGCAACGGCCGGATCTGCGAGGATCGGCCGTAATACTTCGAGCGTGGAGGCGGGATCGAGGACCGTTTCGCCAGCCGGGCCGCGAACAGGCACATAAGCTGCCTTGCCGGGGGCCCAGGAAAAGGAGTAACCGACGATTTCGGCCCAACGGGGCATGATCTGCGTGGTTTCCGTGTCGACGGCGATGAGCGACTGCCGGGCGAGGGTGTCGACCAACTCGGCAAGCTTGGCGGGTGTATCGACGATCTGGTAGTCGGCTTCCCAGGTCGACGCGGTGACCGTCGTCGGTCCGCCGCTCATTTTGGCAAAACGGTCTCCCAGCGAGCGAAAGCCGAACTCGGCGAACAACTCGGCAAGCCGCTGCTGATCGAAACCGCCGACGCGGCCGGTGTTCCAATCGGGCACAAGTGGGACATTGCTATCGAGCCGGGCTAGCTCGCGCGACAGGATTGCGGACTCGCGTCCCTCGAGGAGCTTCCGGCCCTTCGCTCCAGAGATTTCGGAGGCGTGTGCGAGTAGATTGTCGAGGGTGCCGTATTTTTCGAGCCAGATTTGGGCCGTTTTTGGGCCGATAGTGGATACCCCGGGCACATTATCGACTTTATCGCCCACGAGTGCCTGGAAATCGACGACTTGATCGGGGCGGATGCCCCAGTCGGCCGCGAGCGCCGCGGCGTCGAATACTTCGTCTTTGCGGATGTTGTAGATGGCAACTCGGTCGGTAATCAGTTGCCGGCAGTCTTTGTCGCCGCTGACGATGAAACACTGGGCCCGGCCTTCGTCGCACAACCGCGCGATCGTGGCTAACACGTCGTCGGCCTCGTAGCCGGGCCGCGAGATCACCGGAATCCCCAGCGCGTGCAACACCTGCTCGATTTTGGGAATTTGATCGACCAATTCCTCCGGCATGGCGCCGCGGCCGGCTTTGTAAAGGTCGTATATTTGATCGCGGAAGGTTGGCCCGGGCGGGTCGAGAGCGCAAAGGATGGCGTCGGGCTGTTTTTGCTCTAGCAACTGCAAAATGTCACGGACGAACCCGTAGACCGCGTGGACATGCTCGCCCCGTGGGCTGGTCATGTCTGGCAGGGCGTGAAACACTTGAAAGATCAGCGAGTGGGCATCGACAACATAGATCCGCCAGCCTTCGATCGAGGGAGGAAGGTGATTTGGTAGAGGTGGGGCAGTACCGGTTGGATCGGCTTCTGCGGCCATCCTGGCGGCCTCATCAGCGGCCGCTTCGCTCCACCCGGTGAAAGAACGCTGATAATTGTCGACTGGCATCGTGAATGCTTGGCGGACCGAGGAGCTAAGAAAATCCCAGGGAAAGTGGCGGCTGGACCGCTCGCCTCTATCGTATCCAGTTCGTTGACATGCGGTAATCCCCTAACTAAGCTGGACTTAGGACGAATGTTTGGTCCGTTGTCCGTGGTCCGTGGTCAGAAGTCGCCGGCTTGAATGGGGCGGCCCCGGGTCTAGCAACAATGGATCTCTGACCACTGACCACGGATTATTCTCATGGCTGCACGACAGGATCAAGGGCTGGTATTCACCCTGATCACATTCGTGATTTTGTTCATCATTGCATTTGTGGCTGCCTACGTTGGCTGGAAAAGCTATGGCGAGTCGGAGACGCACGTGGCTCAATTGCAAAACGACCTGAATCAGGAGCGGAGTGCCAAAACCAAGTTTCAGACAGACAACGAGCAACTGCTCAAATGGATGGGGGTTGGTCAGTTCGACAATATCGAAGATGTGGAAAAGAGTTTCAAGGAAGATATGACTCGTTACGGTAGCAATTTTGGCGCGGATCGTCAGTCCTACCGCAATGTTGTCGAGTATCTGGCCAAAGAGAACGAGTCGGTGTCTGCGCGCGAGGTCTCGGCTAAAGTTCAATTAAAGGAAGCGAAAGACGCTCTCTTGGCGGTGGAGACAGAGAAAGAAAAGCAGGTCACGCAGTTCGAGACGCAGATGAAAGTCGCAGAAACAGACGCGGCAGCCCAGCGGGCCCAGTTCAAGAAGGATCGCGATTCGCTGGAAGCTGCCAAGCAGGAATTGCTAAATAACTTGGCCAAGCAAGAAGACCGCTACGAATCGCAGGTCGCCGAAATCAGCACCCAGCTCAAGAACCTGACAGAAAAACTTACCAAGAGCGAGCGCGCCAAAGATAACCTCCTGGCCGAGGTATCGAAGTCGTCTGAAAGCTTTGAGGCTCCCGACGGCCGCATCTCCTGGGTAAACCAAAACGGAACGGTTTGGATCAATTTAGGTTCCGCTGATGCGCTGCGACGGCAGATCACCTTCAGCGTATTCGATGCCGATGCGCAGGATCCTGCCAAAACGGAGCCGAAAGGCACGATCGAGGTCACGCGGATTCTTGGCGATCACATGGCCGAAGCGCGAATTTCCAGCGACGACATGCGGAATCCGATCCTGGCGGGCGATCAAATCTACAGCCAGGTGTGGCGCCGCGGGAAGAAGTTGCGATTTGCGCTTGTAGGCACGATCGATCTCGATGGTGACGGGCGTAGCGACATGAAACGCGCGCGTGATCTGATTGAGCTTAATGGTGGTGTGGTTGATGCTTATCTGGACGACGACGGCAAGGTCGTCGGCGAGATCACCGTGAACACGAGATATATGGTATTAGGAGACTTTCCAGAAGGTGTCAACCAATCGGTCAAGCAGGCAGGCTGGCAGACAATGAGCGAAGATGCCAAGACCAACGGTGTAGAGATTATTACGCTCGATAAGTTTCTCAATCAGATTGGCTACGCGCCCGATGAGCGGATGGTTCAGCTCGGGTCGGGAGCGAAAATATCTGATTTTCCGGCACGAGCTGAAGCTGGGGCTGGCCCCGTTCCCGCTTCGAGATCGCAATTCCGGCCACGGACACCAAGCAGTAGCGCGCCAAGTCGCCCTGCCCCAGCGGGTGCCTACATGCGTATCTCGCCTTAGAACCTATCCCAGAACCTTAGGAATTTCGCCAGAGGATGTGGGCAAACACGAGATGCAACAGCGCTTCATAGTTGGCGGCTTTCTTTTCCCACCGCACGAGGATGCGGCGGTAGCGATTGAGCCACGAGGCGATTCG
>JBGSUJ010000185.1:0-33665 GCA_041753435.1 Pirellulales bacterium
CATTGCTCGTTCGACAGATCGCTGGGATATACGGCTTCCATGCCAGTTGCTCCTGGTGACCAAAGCGGCTCCAGTTACCGAACACGCCTGTAAATACCCTTTATTCCCAAAACTCACAAGACCTTTTCAAACACGCTCTTACAGCGTACTAACTTAATCGACACTCTTGGCGTTTACCAGCCACACTTGTTGCGTCGAGCGATGGACGAACAAACCCGGCAAACGGCATCCAGGCGGCCATGAAAAAAGTCAAGCTCGGCGGCAGTTGGCCCGCCGTTTGGTACACCTGGCGAAAAGCCCGCGAGGCGGGCGGCATCCTCAAGCTCTGGCGGGCGATGCGCACCAAGAATGCCTGCAAGACCTGCGCGCTGGGCATGGGAGGCCAGCGGGGCGGCATGGTCAATGAGCTGGGGCTTTTTCCAGAAGTTTGCAAGAAGAGCTTGCAAGCCATGGTCGCCGACATGCAGGGGGCGATCCGCAGCGATTTCTGGCACCGCTACCAAGTCCGCGAGTTGCAGCAACTCACGCCTCGCGAGCTAGAGTCGTGTGGGCGGCTTGTCGAGCCCTTGCTCTACAGTCGCGACACGGGCCGATACACTCCGATCCAGTGGGAAGACGCGCTCGGCCGCATCGCGGAAAAGCTGCGGACGACACAGCCGGATGAAACCTTCTGGTATTTCAGCGGTCGCAGTAGTAATGAGGCTGGCTTCCTCTTACAGCTCTTTGCTCGGCTCTATGGCACGAACAACGTCAACAATTGCAGCTACTATTGTCATCAAGCCAGCGGTGTCGGGCTGACGACCGTTACGGGCAGCGGCACGGCAACGATCGAACTCGCAGACCTGGAACACGCCGATCTCGTGTTTGTCATTGGCGGCAATCCGGCTAGCAATCATCCCCGTTTAATGCGGACATTGATTTCGGTTCGTCGTCGAGGCGGGGGCGTGATTGTCATCAACCCGATCCGCGAGACGGGACTGGTGCGGTTCGGCGTGCCAAGTGATTGGCGAAGCCTGTTATTTGGCAGCGCGATTTCAAGCTCATACGTGCAGCCTCATATTGGTGGCGACTTGGCACTACTCACCGGTGCGGCCAAGTACGTACTCGAATCCAAAGCTCACGACGAAGACTTTCTGACCACCCACTGTCTCGGCTGGTCTGAACTGCAACAACGGCTGGAAACCATCACCTGGGACGAGATCGTCGCCAAGAGTGGCGTTTCCCTGAATGAGATTCACGGCATTGCCGAACGCTATGCGGCGGCAAAAAACGTCGTCTTCAGTTGGACGATGGGCATCACGCACCATGCCCATGGCGTGCAAAACGTGCAGGCAATAGGCAACTTGGCGCTGCTACGCGGGATGATCGGCCGGACCGGTTGTGGGTTGTTACCCATCCGCGGCCACTCGAATGTGCAAGGCATTGGGTCGATGGGAGTCACCCCACAACTCAAAGATGTGGTGCTGGAACGGCTGCAAAATCACTTCGGCGTCGAATTACCCACCACTCCCGGACGCGACACCATGAGTTGCGTGACGGGAGCAGCCAATGGCGAGCTCCGGGTCGGCTTCTGCTTGGGTGGTAACCTCTACGGTTCGAACCCCGACGCAACATTCGCTGCCGAGTCCCTCCATCAACTCGACTTACTCGTGTACCTCAGTACTACGCTCAATACGGGCCACGTCTACGGGCTGGCACGGGAGACCATCATCCTGCCGGTGCTGGCACGCGACGAAGAGCCGCAGCCGACCACGCAAGAATCGATGTTCAACTACGTCCGCCTCAGTGACGGTGGTGTGCGCCGCCATGACGGGCCTCGGAGCGAAGTCGACATTATCGCCACGATCGCCGAGCGCGTCTTTCGTTCATCTTCTCCCCTCTCCCTTTCGCCCTCCCCCATCGACTGGTCTGCCATGCACAACACGGCAACGATCCGCCAGGCGGTCGCCCAAATCGTACCCGGCTTCGAAAAATTGGCCGACATTGACAACACCCAACAGGAGTTCCACATCTCGGGGCGAACGTTCCACCAGCCGCGTTTCGCCACGCCCGATGGTCGAGCGCGGCTCCACGTGCATGAATTACCAGACTTACTTGGCACCGCCGAGGGCGAGATCCGCGTGATGACCATCCGCAGCGAGGGCCAATTCAATACTGTGGTCTACGAAGAGGAAGATGTTTACCGCAATGTCGATCGGCGCGACGTGATTTTACTCCACCCCGACGACCTCTCGCGATTTGGCCTCCACGACGGCGAGCGAGTGACCGTCAGTGGACCGGCGGGCAAGATGCACGGCATCCGCGTCACCGAGTTTTCCAGCATCAAACCGGGCAACGCCGCGATGTACTACCCGGAAGCCAACCGGCTGGTGAGCCGCACGCTCGACCCGCAGAGCAAGACCCCGGCGTTCAAGTGCGTGGTGGTGCGGATAACGACATAACGCATTCGATGCCGAAGTGTGCCGGCAAAATCGGCGCGGTGTATCACGATTCGATTGGCAGTGTCTCAGCTTGCTGTGGTTCGACCACGGCAATACCTGTGTAGCGGGTGAAGTCTGTCGCATTGATGGTGAGCAATTGCGAAATGCGGTGTCGCAACATTGCCGCCACGAGGCGCGCATCATGGGCGCGCTTGCCTGTCACTTTGTAGTCCAGTACAAGCTGTCGTTAGGCTTCAAAGATTACTCGTTCGTCTCGCAACACTCGGAAAGGGGGGAAGCCGTGCGTCGAATTCGGCCTGTGCTTCCGTCGGACTCAGCCCCAACCCGTTGACGCTCACAGGACGGATCGCGACAACCCAAAACTCGTACGCAACTTGCAGTACGATGCTGAGCTGGTATCCGCGAGCTTCGACGATTTCAATTGCATCCGAGGTGACCGTATGCTGAGGATGCCCCCGTTCGACAAGCCGAAGCAGAAGGTTGGTATCGGCGAGAATCAGCATGATTAGCTACGGTCAGGATAGATACTGTCGCGACTGTTGCCGAAGTTCGGATTGTACGATTTACGCCGAGCGAGCCATTCGCGAAAGTAGGCAATTCGCTTCTCCCGGTCGTGAATATACCGGTCTTTGTACTCCCAATACCGTTCCAAATCCGTGGCCTCGATCGAGTCGGTAAGTTCTTGATCAAGCACGTCCTTCCAGGACTGGCCCGTTTGTTCTGCTATCTTGGCGATGCGTCGCTTCTGTTTGTCGGTCAGCTCGATTTCGCGAATGTCGATGGCCCTGGCTATCTCCTGAACCCCACTTCTATTCTATCTCATTGGTAGGGGAAAAAGACACGTCGAATTTCACGTGTCGCCCTATCCCGCGGTATCTAAATACGGATCCTGCCCCATCTGTCGCTGCATTTTCTGCCGCTCCTTTTCGTGGTATAGGAGCACCTTGCGGTCGTGGAAGTGGCGGCGTTCGACTTTGCGTTGGGCTTTGTAGAAGAGCGCGTCGAAGCCGCTGAGCGGGCCAGTGCCCACGAGTGCCAAGCCGCGCTGCTTGAGGGCCTCTGCTTTCTTGGGGCCCAACCCCGTCTTGAGAATCTCGTCGTCGAGCGCGAGAAACTGGCGATAAGTGCCGGGGTCGCCCTGCCGGCCACAGCGGCCGATGAGCTGTCGATCGATCCGTTGCGATTCATGCAATTCCGTGCAAATGACGTGCAGGCCGCCCAGCCCATGCACCCCCTCGCCAAGGCGGATGTCTGTACCGCGACCGGCCATGTTGGTGGCGACGGTGACTTTGCCCAATTGGCCGGCTTTCCCGACAATCTCTGCCTCCTGAGCCACATGCCGCGCATTAAGCACAGTGTGCTCGATGCCCCGCGCTTCGAGCAGCTTCGATAGCAGTTCGCTCTTATCGATCGTGCGCGTGCCGACCAATACTGGCCTCCCCGCTGCGTGCTGCTCAACCACATCGTCGATGATTGCTTGCCATTTATCCCCTGCGGTGCCAAAGACCAGCGTCGGCAGCTTCTCTCGGATCGGGGGGCGATTCGTGGGCACGGGAATCACGCGGCAGGTGTAAATTTTGCGCAGTTCGCCTGCGCTAGTGCTCGCCGTACCAGTCATGCCGGCCAGCCGGTTGTATCGCAGAAAAAAATCCTGCACCGTGATGCGAGCTGCCTGGGAAGTGGCGAACGTGATCTTGACCCCCTCTTGTGCCTCGACTGCCTGATGAATGCCGGCCCGCCATTTGCGTCCCTCGCCCAGGCGGCCGGTAAACTCGTCGACGATCACGATTTCGCCATCGCGGACAACATACTGCCGATCGAGAAACATTTCCCGCTTGACCTTGATAGCTCGCTCGACGTGCTCGTAGATTGTGGAGAGGGGCATGCGGTCCATAGCATCGGGCTTGGTAAGTTCGCGCACGCGGCGGCGGCCAGCGAGAGTGATCTCGAGCGTCTTGTCTTTATGATCGTAATCGTAATGTTCCTCCTCGGTAAATTCGGGCGCAACTTTAGCTGCCCAGCGGTAAGCTTCTGCTTCGCGCTCCTCCTCTTCACCGGGCAGCGCGCTGATAATCAACGGGGTACGGGCCTCGTCGATGAGAATGCTGTCTGCCTCGTCGACGAGCATGAAGTTCAGATCGCCTTGAACCGGCTCCTCATTGCCCGAGCCTGTCCGGCCGAGCATCGCGCCGAACAGGTCGCGCTGTCCTTCGGAAATTCGCCGCTTCAGCAGCCGGTCGCGGAGAAAGTCGAAACCCATTTCGTTCGCTGTGCCGTATGTGATATCGCATTGATACTGTTTCGCTCGCTCCGGCTGTGGCATTTGGCTTTGGATGCAGCCCACCTTCATGCCAAGCAGTTCGTAAATGGGCCGCATTAAATCGGCATCACGCTGAGCAAGATAGTCGTTCACCGTGGCCAGGTGAGCGCCTTTTCCCGCTAACGCGGCGAGATAGAGCGGTAGCGTTGCGGTCAGCGTCTTGCCTTCGCCGGTCTGCATTTCGACGATCGAATTAAAATGCACGGCCGCCCCGCCCAACAGCTGCACGTCGAAGTGCCGCATGTTGATCGTTCGCCGGCCGGCTTCGCGTACCAGGGCAAACGCCTCGACTAACAGCCGGTCGAGCGGCTCGCCGCTACGAGCACGGTAACGGAGCGAAAGGCTTGTCTTTTTGAGCTCGTAATCGTTCTGCGCCATCAGGCCCGCTTCAAACGCGGCAATCTGCGGTATCAGAGCCGACCAACCAGCTAACCGACCGCCCACGGGGCCGCTTGCCAGGTAACGAATACTATTCAAATGGTCGGCGAATGATGACATAAATCGATTCAATTGGTTGGGGCGTTCAACGGTTCACAACATCAAACGCGAGGGCCTCTCGCGGCAGTTGCCGCGCAGAGATTAGCACCCAAAATACTTCCCTAGGAGACCGATCACTTTTCCTCAGCCGCGGCAAAGAATACCCCATTCAACGAAATTTCGGACTCTCCGAAGGCGCGTTCCCTAGAGCATGACTTTCTGCCGATTTCACAGTGAAATCGCGTTAATTGCGGACTTTTCTGAGCTAGCTTAACTGTATGCTACACTCCATAAGAGTTTCCCCGTAGTACCCGCTATCCTACTACCCTACCGTTTCTAAACCCCCATTCAACTCGCACGAGGTAACCATGGACACCTTCCCGTCCACCCCCGGCCTTCCTTCCGTCGCTCACGAAATACACGCCCTGCAACACCAATGGCGCTGGTTCCTGGCGCTGGGTATTGCCCTGGTCGTCTTTGGGACGATCGCCATCGGCTCGGCATGCATCGCCACCGTCGCCACCGTTTGGTTGTTTGGCTTTTTGCTGATTGCTGGCGGCATCTCCGAAATTGTCAGCTCGTTCTGGGCCGGTCGCTGGAGCGGTACGCTGGCCCATCTCTTGATCGGCATACTGTATACAGTGGTCGGTTTGATGATCGTCGATCACCCAGAGAATAGCGCTATCCAACTGACGTTGATCATCGCGTTTTTCTTGATCTTCGGTGGCATCTTCCGCATTGTGTTCGCACTGAGCGAGCGGTTTACCGGTTGGGGCTGGGTGCTCCTGAATGGTGCGGTCACGCTGCTGTTAGGCATGCTGGTGTACAAGCAATGGCCGGCCTCGGGCTTGTGGGTCATCGGCTTGTTTGTCGGCATCGAAATGATCTTTAATGGCTGGGCTTGGGTGATGCTCGCTTTTGGTCTGAAGCAATCGCAGTCCGCCTCAATCCAAGGCAATCTGACGAACTCCGTCGGCTAGCGGTCGAGCGTCAAGCAACGGCAAAGATCCCGTAAAAGGGCGGTTGCGCGCTGCGTAGCCGTCCTTTTTTCGTGCACGCCCTGGTACTTTGATCGAGAGGAAACGCCCGCAATCGGAGCCTCTCTCGGGCAGCTACTCGAGTACGCGGATCGACTTGACGACCACTGGTGGCACGGGCATCCGTGCCAGATCGCCCCCTTGATCGCGCGTGGAAGACTGCGAAATACTGTCGGCAACTTCGAGGCCCTCGACCACTTTGCCAAACACACAGTAACCATATTCTTGTGACTCTTCACCGCGATGGTCAAACGCGAGCGAATCGACCAGATTGATAAAGAATTGCGAGGTTGCGCTATCGATTCCCGCAGCTGGATCACGGGCCATGGCAATCGTGCCGCGAGTGTTTTTCAGCCCATTGTGAGCTTCGTTGCGGAGGGTAGCTTGTGACGGCTTTGGCTTTCCATCGACGGAGTAGCCGCCACCAACAATCATCTTGTTCGGCACAACGTAGTGAAACAGAGTATTGGCATAAAAGCCGTCGTTCGCGTAATTGAGAAAATTCCGCACCGTGCCGGGCGCGTATACCCCGTCGAGCTTGATGCGGATGGTTCCTTGGTTAGTGATGATTTCGACAATCGGATGGAGTGGATCAGCATTGATGCTGCGAGGTTCGACAGTTCGAGTAGTCGATCTGTCAGCCTGGCTGGCATCGTGCGGTTCGCCACCACAACTGGCCAAAACCAGTAGTGCCAGAGCAACGTAACTTGCGATCGCCCACCGCCAACGACGATTCGCCCGCGGTTCGTCCACATTCCGAGCCATGCGAAACTTTCTCCCAATGCCATTGAGTGCAAGCATGTGCGATACCGGTAAACTTCATTGATTGAAAGAGCGAATTCATTCTATCTTCGATGGAATTGCGTTTTATCGCAACGGGGAACCTAATCCGCCCAAGATCCTGCCGGCAAGTGCGAAAGACTCTCAATTCGTTCGCTGGTTTACCACGACTTCCGGGTCTAAGGCAGTCCACCGCAAGGCGAGTTTCGATACTGCTCCCCGAACCGAAAAGAATTGGCGAAATTTCGACTATTTTAATAGCCGAGACTTCCCAGTAAGTGTAAACTAATGTTGTTTGTGCAGGCGTTCCTTCCCGCCCTCAAGGAAGAACCAGCATGGGAAACAGAATTTTCGTCGCCGTTGTGTTGCTGCTCTGGGCATCGACCATGTCTTGGCTCGTGGTCGAGAAGATTCTGCCGCCCTTTTTCTCTGGTGAGCCACCGACACACGGCATTCTGGAGCACGAGCAACCGGTTTGCTGGGCAATCGAGTGCAATGGCGAGCATGTGGGTTATGCCGTCCGCCAAGCTGTGCCCGGCGCGCAGTCGACAACGGAGATTCATAGCCGCGTACTACTCGAAAACATCCCCCTCCGGGAGATGGCGCCCCAGTGGATGAGCAGCATTGTTGCCGATCTGGGCCTGATTTTGCTCGATTCACGGACCAGGATGGTGCTCGATTCGTTCGGCACATTGGTTTCTCTCGAAACCAGAGTCCAAGTTAACGATTTGCCGTTGGTCGTCAAAATTTACGGGAGAATTATTGGGCCGGACTTGAATCTCAAGTTTCACAGTGGGGGTGTTTCGCACGAAGTGAATTTTCCGCTCCCTACTTCCAGTCAGCTCGATGGCGAATTGATCCCTGAACCGAAGCTCTTGCAGGTTTATGTTGGTCGTAAATGGCAAGTCGAGATGTTCAGTATGTTTCGCCCACCCAACGACGCGCTCGATTTGCTGCAAGCCGAGGTCGTCGAAGAAGAATTCATTCGTCAAAGTGGTTGTATGCTGAGGGCTAAGCGGATCGAGTTTCGGGACCTGTCGGCTGCCGGCGTCGCCGCCGATCAAACTCTGCGAGCCATGGTCTGGGTTTCGGACGACGGCACGGTCTTGCGTCAAGATGTGTATCTTGTGAACACCAAACTTCGATTTGATCGCCGCAACGATGACCAAGCGATTAGTTTAGCGCGCGATCTGTTGGAATTAGACAGGGTGGCCACGCTCACCACGCCAAACGACAGGCGCGATGATTGAATTTGAACAGGTCCGCCGCTCATACGGCGATCGGGTAGCAGTGGAGTGCTTGAACCTGAGCGTGCGAGCAGGCGAGTTGTATTCGTTGTTGGGGCATAACGGGGCTGGCAAAACAACCAGCATCAAGCTGTTGGTCGGTTTATTACGGCCAGAAGTGGGCACCATTCGCGTCGGCGGTTACGATATTGCAGCGCAACCGCGGCTTGCGGCTTCTCTCACAGGTTATGTGCCCGATCAACCGTTTTTGTACGAAAAGCTCACCGGACGCGAGTTCCTGCAATTCGTCGCTCAAATGCACGGCCTGGATGCGGGCCCGGTGCAGCGCACGTTGGACCGCGAGATCGAACGGTTTGAACTCAGCGAGTTTGCCGACGAACTCACCGAGTGTTATTCGCACGGCATGAAGCAGCGCACCGTGTTCGCCTCGGCCATGCTCAATTCACCTCGCGTGTTAGTGCTCGACGAGCCGCTCGTAGGGCTTGATCCCCACAGCATTCGGTTGGTGAAAGACCTGCTCTGCGCCGAGGCAAAAAAAGGCATGTGCGTGTTGATGTCGACCCATACACTCGCCACCGCGGAAGAAATTTCACACCGCATTGGCGTCATGAACCAAGGCCGATTGATCTTCGACGGCACCTTGGCCGAACTCCGCGAACGCTTCCCTGGTGGCGACCAGTCGCTCGAGTCGATGTATTTGGCACTGACGGAAGAGCCAAGGACGGCCGCACTTCCTGCTGCCACGTCTGCTAGCAACTGCTGATCCCCCGGCCTGATTCTGCTATGCTGGAGCGAACGAGAAAAACTTCTTTGCCTATTGTACGGGCCTGTTTCGTCCATGAGCAATGCTATTGCATCCACCTACTCCGGTGTCACCGCACCCGCAGAGCGCGCCCCAACACTGTTGCCTTCCGAAGACTACGAAGCACAGTTGTTCTGGCGACTGCGGTATCATGTTGCCGCCACTCGATTGCGTCAGCTTTTTACCACCGGCCGACTGCGGACGCTGTTGGTGATCGGCTTGAGTCTGTTCTTTTGGTTTGGCCTGTTCACGTTGTTTTTTGAGGGATTTAAGTTTGTCGTCGAACACGTTGGCCCGCCAGGAGTGATTTATCATGCGCAGACTGTACGATTTGTTTTTCACCTGTTCTTCGCATCACTCAATGTGATGCTGGTGTTTTCTTCAGGAATTATTCTCTATACCGGTCTCTACAATTCGCGGGAGACCGAATTCCTACTCACGCAGCCAGTCCGCGCGGAGCGGTTGGTATTGTACAAGTTCCAAGAGGCTGTGTTCTTCAGTAGCTGGGGATTTTTTCTGCTGGCGAGCCCGATGATGATCGCTTACGGCATCGTCGTTGCCGCCCCGTGGTATTACTACGTCCTGATGTTGCCGTTGATTGTAGCTTTCGTTTATATCCCTAGCGGCTTGGGCGCGCTTTCGTGTTTGTTCATCATACATCGCTTGCCACGGATGCGGGTGCTGATTGTAAGTGGCGCGGCTGTGCTGATAACAGCGATTGCCAGTTGGTCGATCTGGCAAACGGTGAGCGGGCCTCAAACCAAGCTCTTCGGCGCTCAATGGTTTCAAGAGACGTTGCTCCGCTTCCGCTTTACGCAGCAGGAGTGGCTGCCCAGTTCCTGGCTCACGGGTGGACTGTTGGAGGCGGCCCGACCCGTATCCACCGCACAAGCCCACGAGAACGTCTTTCAGGTACCCTTCTTCCAAAGTTGCCTGTATCTTGCCCTCCTGATCTCCAACGCCATGCTTTGCCACGTGCTGACGGTCTGGGCCTCGAAACACTGGTTCCGCGTCGGTTACAACGGCTTCGTTTGCGGGCAACGTAGCGTGCGGCACGCGGACGAAGCGCTAGTCGATCGTGCCATCGGGCGCCTTCTGGCCGTAGCCAATCGGTTTCCGGCTCAGCTTGCAGTGTGGTCCGATCGAGCGGCCGACGTCGCGCTGGCTGCTTTTCCCATCCATGTGCGTCTGCTGTTAATCAAAGATTGGAAGCTGCTCCGCCGCGATCCGGTCCAGTGGTCCCAGTTTCTCATTTTTTTTGGCCTGTTGGGGTTGTACTTTCTCAATGTCGACCGCTTCAACAATCCGCAGCGAGATATTAGCTACGTCACCTGGGTCAACATGGTGAGTTTTCTGAATCTGGCGGTCGTGGGGCTGATTCTCTCGACGTTTACCACACGATTTATTTACCCGATGATCAGCTTGGAAGGCCACTGTTTTTGGGTACTGGGCCTGATGCCGATGAAGCGCGACACGGTGCTATGGAGCAAATTTGTGTTTGCGTCACTCGGCTCCTGGGTGCCGTGTGCGATGCTGATTCTCTTGAGCGATGTGATGCTACAGGTTTCCCTGTTAATTGTTGCAGTTCATCAACTGGTCTGCGTTCTGCTTTGCCTGGGGTTGGCGTCGATCGCTGTGGGTCTCGGAGCCATGATGCCTAATTTTCGCGAGACTTCGCCCTCAAAAATTTCTGCCGGTTTTGGCGGCACGCTGAATCTCGTGCTCAGCGCGCTCTACATCATTGTGATTGTGGTGCTCTCGGCACTACCTTGCCATTTCTATTTGATCGCCGGAAATGCACCCTGGCGCGAGTCGTTTCTGAACCCCAACTTTTTGCGTTTGTGGCTGTGGGGCGGCAGCTTCACGGCAATAGTTGTCGGCGTCTCGGCCACGGTACTACCGCTGTGGTGGGGACTGAAATCGTTTCGTATGATGGAATTCAATTGAATCGCTTTGCAGGCCGCTCGGTTAAGTTACGGAGGACTTCCCGGTTAATAGAGAAAACCAACGGCCTAGTTCGCACGGCCAATTGGGTCTATAATTGCTGCGAAGCCAAGGAAGCCAGCCCTGCCATGCGTATCGGTGCCGTCAACTATCTCAACAGCAAGCCACTCGTCTATGGCTTCGAACAGTCGGCGCAGGGTGCACGATTGCTCTACGACTTGCCAAGCCGTTTGGCCGACTCGCTGGTTGCGGGGCGGCTTGATGTTGCCCTCATTCCCTCCGTCGAATGGTTGCGACGGCCGGGGCACGTGATCGTATCCGATGCCTGCGTTGCTTGCTGCGGCCCGGTGCTCAGTGTGAAGTTGTACTTTCGCGTCCCGCCCAGCCAGGTCCGTACGCTTGCCCTCGATGAAGGTTCGCGGACCAGCGCGATTTTGGCTCAAATCTTGCTCGACAAACTTGCCAATGTTTATCCTGCATGCGAGCCGCTTTCAATCGGCCTTGGTGTCGATGGTTCGCGCGCCGATGCAGTTCTCTTGATTGGCGATCGCGCCATCTCGGCAGGTGAAAACGATGCCGTGGAGATTTGGGATCTCGGTCAAAAGTGGTTCGACTGGACCGGGTTGCCCTTTGTGTTTGCGGCCTGGGTTGCCCGGCAGCATGTAGAAACGGCGGAACTCGAAAGCCTGCTGACGACAGCGCGCGATCGCGGCGTAGCCCACCTAGCCGATATCGCCGCCGCCGAGGCTCCACTGCTCGGTCTCGACTCCGATTACGCGTTCCGTTACCTCCACGACAATTTACATTTCACTCTCGGCCCACAAGAGTTGCGCGGGCTGCAGCGATTCGCGCTACTTGCCGTCGAGCGCGGCTTCGTACCGCGCGACGCGATACGGGCTCTCACGCAATTTTCCAGCTATGGTTGCACGCATCAGTAACCGCCGCGACATCCTCGATAAGGCCGTGGCTGGCGAGCGGATAACGCCTGCCGAGGGCCTTGCGCTCATGGAGTCGTACGATCTTGCCTCGCTCGGCCGGGCTGCTGACGAAGTCACCCGTCGCCTCCACCCCGAGAATTACCGCACTTACAACATCGACCGCAACATCAACTACACCAACATTTGCACCGCCGTCTGCGACTTCTGCGCGTTCTACCGGTCGCCAAAGTCGAGTGAAGGCTACGTGCTCGACCGCGCGGAGTTGCTCGAAAAAGTGCAGGAAACGGTCGAACTCGGCGGCGACCAAATCCTGATGCAAGGCGGCCTCCATCCCGAGTTCAAGCTCGACTGGTACGAAGAGTTGCTCGGCGACATCAAAAGCCGCTTTCCCCAGGTGAACATCCATGGCTTCAGTCCGCCGGAAATCTATCACTTCACGAAAGTTTCGAAGTTGCCCCTCCGCACGGTGCTCGAACGTCTGAAAGCAGCGGGCCTCGGCAGCCTGCCTGGTGGCGGCGCGGAGATTCTTGTCGATCGGGTGAGGGCTGCTATCACGCGCGGCAAAGTAATGTCCGACGATTGGCTCAATGTGAATCGTGTCTGGCATAAGCTAGGCGGCCGCAGCACTGCGACGATGATGTTTGGCCATGTCGAAACGCTCGCTGAGCGGATCGAGCACTTGGAACGATTGCGTCAATTGCAGGACGAAACAAGCGGATTTACCGCCTTTATCTGTTGGAGCTTTCAGCCCGAAAATACCGACATGGCCAACACGCCGCCGGCCGGCTCCTACGAGTACCTCAAGACGAACGCCGTCGCCCGGCTGTATCTCGACAACTTCCCGAACCTGCAGTCGAGCTGGGTCACCCAGGGCCTCAAGATCGGCCAACTAGCCTTGTTCTATGGGGCCAACGATATGGGCAGCCTGATGATCGAGGAAAATGTCGTCGCCGAAGCAGGTACAGTCCATTTTCTCACGCTCGAACAGATTCGTGCGGCGATCTGCGAGTTGGGATTTATCCCTCGCCAGCGGAACGTTTTCTATGAGCTGATCGACGAAGCGGAGGAAACCCCCGCAACTTCTTCCCAGGAGGCGAATCGGTTGCCCTCTCTTCCGATCGTAAGGTAAGCTGGTGTAACTACTTAATGCGGCCGTCTCGCTTGCGCGCCGGCCACGCCACGGAAGCCGTGTTCCCTGGGGCGCCTGCCATGATCGATGTCCGCTCACTCTCAAAGGCGTATTCCGACTTGCGCCGCGGCGAGATCAGGGCCCTCGATCACATCTCTTTCCACGCTGCTCCCGGCCAGGTTTACGGCCTGTTAGGCCCCAATGGGGCCGGCAAAACAACGGCTTTGCGGATCCTCAGCACAGTGCTCGAACCGACTGGCGGCACGGCGATCGTCGGCGGCTTCGACTGCGTCACCCAGCCCGAGCTTGTGCGCCACCAGATCGGTTTCGTCTCGGCCAATACTGCCGTCTACGATCGCATGACTGCCCGTGAAATGGTCGAGTATTTTGGCCGACTGTACGGCCTGAGCGAACAAGAACTCAACGAACGAATCGAGCAGCTCTTCGATCGATTTCAGATGCAGGAAATCCGCGACTTGCTCGGCGCGAAGATGTCGACCGGCATGAAGCAAAAAGTCTCGATCGCCCGGGCGATCGTTCACGATCCACCGGTACTGATCTTCGATGAAGCAACCACCGGGCTCGACGTACTCGTCGCCCGCGCGCTATTAGATGCGGTGGCTGAGCTCCGCGATGAAGGGAAGTGCATCATCTTCTCGACCCATATCATGCGTGAGGCGGAAAGGCTCTGCGACCGAATCGCAATCATGCACCGCGGCCGCATCCTAGCCGAAGGCTCGCTGGGCGAATTAAGCGAGGCGCATGGCGAGCCCGACCTGGAAGAGTTGTTCTTTCGCTTGATTCGCAAACAGGAACTGGAACATCCGATCACGGTGTAAAGAAACGCAATGAGCTGGCGCAACGTCAAACTGATTTATGCCCGCGAAATTCGCGACCAGCTGCGCGACCGGCGCACACTGTTCATGATTGCGGTGCTGCCACTCTTGTTGTATCCGTTGATCGGCATGAGCGTATTTCAGCTTTCGCAGTTCCTGCGAAAGAACGAAGCAAAAGTGCTGTTGATTGGCACCGAGCAAGTCACTACCGACGAGCACCTGCCAACGTTGATAGAAAATGGCCGATTTGCAACCAGCTTGTTCGACGATCCGTCCGAATCACGGCGGCTGAAAATCGAAGTAGCCCCCGCATCATCTCCGCCCGATGCCACGCTCGCCACCGCCCGCGCGCGTCTTGCCACTGGTGAAATTCAAGTAGTGGTGCAATTCCCGAACGATTTTGCTGCTCGACTGGAGGAACTTCGTGCGGCTGCCAAGGCCGGCGCTGCCAATTCCACAGCGGTCCACGTACCCGAACCGGAAGTTCTCCATAGTTCGGCGCGCGAAAAATCACGACTTGCCCAGCGGGCAGTGGAATACGTCTTGAAGCAGTGGACAGCGCAGGTAGTGCAGCAAACTTTATTAGCGCGTCACGTACCGGTCAATGTTGCGAGACCGTTTGAGATCAAATCGGTCGACGTCGCCGAGCCGCGTCAGCAGGAAGCAGCCGTGTGGGCCAAGGTTGTGCCCTTTGTGCTTTTTATTTGGGCCCTCACGGGCGCTTTCTACCCAGCGGTCGATCTCTGCGCCGGTGAGAAAGAACGCGGCACCCTCGAAACGCTGCTCTCCAGCCCTGCGCTACGCAGCGAAATCGTCTGGGGTAAGCTGTTCACCGTGATGACTTTTAGCGTTGCCACGGCGGCTCTCAATCTCACAAGCTTGGGCATCACGGCGCAGTATGTCGTGAACCAACTGCAATCGATTACACCGGGCGACAGCCTGGGCCCGATCGGTTTTCCGCCGCCGATTGTCTTCGCCTGCCTGCTCGCAGCGCTGCTGCCGATGTCGGCCCTGTTCAGCGCATTGTGCCTGGCGTGTGCTGCGTTTGCCCGCAGCAGCAAAGAAGGCCAATACTATTTAATGCCGCTGCTCTTAATCACTATGCCGCTGATGATGTTGCCGATGGCGCCGGGTAGCGAACTGAACCTCGGCAACAGCCTGATACCAATCACCGGCGTCGTGCTGCTGCTGCGGACACTGATCGAAGGCAACTACGCCGAAGCCCTGCCTTATGTGCTGCCGGTAGGCGGTGTGACACTGCTCTGCTGCCTCTTGGCCATTCGCTGGGCTGTCTATCAATTCAATCAGGAATCGGTGCTGTTCCGCGAAAGCGAACGTCTCGATCTGAGGCGCTGGGTGGTCCATCTGGTGCGTGATCGGAAAGCAACCCCCTCGCTCGGCGAAGCGTTCTGTTGTGTCGCGTTGATCTTCGTGATTCAGTTTTTTGTTCGCTTGGCAATTTCTGCCAAAGCGCCGGCCGAGCCCGACTTCAGCTACCTGGCACTGCTGCTGTTCATCAGTCAAGTCGTATGCATCGCGCTGCCCGCTTTGCTGATGACCATCATCTTGACACGATCCAAAGCACGGACGTTGCTGTTAGATCGGCCCCCACAGTTTACCGCCTGCGTTGCCGCGATCGCTCTCGCTTTAGCGCTGCACCCACTGGGGCAACAATTGGTGCTCGGCATCCAGCGGCTCTACCCCTTGCAAGACGGCATCGAAGCGGAAACGCAGGCCATCGGCAAGATGCTTGCCTCCGCGCCGTATTTCTGGCTGCCCTTTCTCCTGATGGCGGTACTACCAGCAATTTGCGAAGAGATAGCGTTTCGCGGCTTTGTTCTCTCTGGCCTGCGTCATCTGGGGCACAAGTGGTGGGCGATTATGCTCTCCGCGGTGTTTTTTGGATTGGCCCACACGGTGGTGCAACAATCGATCGCTGCTGCCGCGCTGGGAGTCATTCTTGGCTACGTTGCCGTGCAAACTTCAAGCTTGATCCCTGCCATCCTGTTCCACGCCTCGTACAACGGCGTCATGTTAGCAATTGGACTGTCGCCACAGTATATCGACCAGTTGGCTGCGCGCTGGCCCAGCTTGATGGAACTCGCCATCGATCAGCACGAAGGCGGGGTCATCTATCGACTACCCGTGCTGATCTTGTCTGGCCTGTTCTCGGCTGGGATAATGGCTTGGTTCCATCGGTTGCCCTGTCGTGCAACCAAAGAAGAACGGCTCAGCGATGCCCGTGCTCTGCAATCCCAGCAATTGTTGGGTGTACATGGCACCGCGGAGTAGATCAGGTCGATTGAGCCTATTCTCTCTTTTTGCCGACGATGTCGATTTCCCTCCGTGCACGCACTGTTTATCCCGTCGATCGTCCGCCACTTGATGGGGGCGTGGTGACGATCGCAGGCGACCAAATTGTCGCGGTAGAACAATTCACAACCGCCGTCGGCAATGTACACGATTTAGGTGAAGTCGCGCTCGTCCCCGGTTTTGTCAATGCCCACACGCACCTCGAGTTCAGCCACTTGCGCCAGCCGCTTGGTCGGCCAGGGATGCCACTTATCGAGTGGCTGCCGCTGGCCATCGCTGAACGCCAAAATCGGGGCCACTCAGCGGAGGAGTCGATCGCGCAGGGTGTGCAAGAAAGCTTGCTGACAGGAACCTGTGCGGTTAGCGAAATCGCTACTGCCGAGATATCAGCGTATACGGCTGAATCAGCTGTTTCGTTTACGTTGTTCCTCGAAGTCATCGGCTTCTCGCGGGCCCGTGCCGAGTCGGCCATTGTGGCGGTTGAACAGCGGCTCGCTGCCGCAGCGCGGCAGCGTTTACACGTCGGCCTCAGCCCACACGCTCCTTACACAGTTTCTCCCGCGCTGGTCAACAAGCTGGTACATCTGGCCCGCGAGCGCGTCTTGCCCGTGGCAATGCACTTGGCCGAGAGTGCCGACGAATTGGAACTGCTAGCTACCGGCAGCGGATCGTTCCGCGAGCTGCTCGAACTACGCAGCATGTGGGATGCGGAGGCGATTCCGCTCGATACCAAGCCGCTCGACTATCTGCGACTTCTCGCGGACGCACCACGATCGCTCGTAATCCACGGCAATTATCTCGATCAGCAAGAGCATGAATTTCTAGCCGCCCATGTCGATCGCATGACGCTCGTCTATTGCCCACGGACCCACGCCTATTTCGATCACCCGCCCTACCCGCTTGCTAAGCTGCTCTCGACCGGAGTACGCGTGGCTCTCGGTACCGACAGCCGAGCCTCTAATCCCGACCTCAATGTTTTTGAAGAGTTGCGGCAGGTGGCACGCTACCATTCAAACGTAGCTGCAGAATCGATCTTAAAGATGGCAACCCTCGACGCCGCCACTGCACTCGGGCTGGAAGGAGAGTGCGGCAGCATTACTCCGGGCAAGTTTGCGAATCTCGTCGCTCTACCAGCGCAAGCCGACTCGCTGCTAGAAGCATTCGTCGGTCCGGCGACGCCCACGGCAATCTGGCTGCGCGGCCAAAAAACATAACCAAATAAGTCCGCCAGCTACTCTCGCAAGTACTCGCCAAAACCACGAATAGTCTTGACTGGCACGACCATTTCGGTCCACACCATCCGCCCTTGGACCCCTCCAGAAATTCCAACCGGGGGCGAAGCTGGAAACTGAGTCACCACGGGCCCGCCAAGAACTGCGCCCAGCACCGCGTCCATTTGTCGCGTGAGCCACTCGCTGTATCCGTGGGGGCTGAAAAAGAGTTGCCAATCCGATTGCTCTGTGAACAATCTGGCTGCTGCTCGCAGTTCGGGCTGTTCAACCGTCACTATCTCTTGTTTTTCCATCACGTCGATTACGTGGACAACTTGGGCCTCGGTCGCCGCCGAGAGCAACACCGTCGAATCGTCCATCGGCACGATCTGCAAGCGAAACTCACCACCCGCTCCAAACAATTTCTCCATCGAAGTCTTAATTTCGGGAATCGCCGGGCCACCTATCGCTGCCGCCATGTCGATGGAATACTCCGTTCCTTGGTGCCCAGCAATAGCGATTGGCGAAACTTTGAATATCAGCCGGACCGAACCCTGAGCCGTGTCAACCATCGTGTTCCAGAGTTCCATGACGGTGCCCATGGCTTTCACAAAGGACTGCGCCGAACCAACCCGCAACACGAGAAAATTATTCGTGAAGACACCATCCGGCCCAGCACCTGGACGCGTCAACACCGAGAAGGCCCTTACATCGGCCACGGTTTTCTCAACGGCTTGGCGAAATTTTGCGACGTCGCCCTGCTGAAGCTTGTTACCGTAGTTGGTGGTGAGATCATTGGCCATCTGTCGCACATAAGGCGCTACTGCCGGCACTGCCCACCGCGGCGAAATATGTCCGGAGCCCGTCAACACGAACTCGCCGGCATCGAAAATGGGCGGCAACTTGCCCGTATTATCCGTGGCTTGCGACTCAGGGGCTGGCATCATTGCCTCGGGCAAAAATACTGCATACGAGAATGCCAACCGAAAGCCGACAATTCCATTGCCGTCCGCATCTAGCCGTACTCCGCAGGCAGCCCCATCCGCTTCAGCCGCCCACTTAGCCAGTTCCGGAGCGTCTGAGAAAGTTGCGCGAATCCACTCTCGTATCGCTGGCCAGCCCGCCTCAGCGCGCTTGCTCTGATGTATTGGCGCAAAGGGACTGTTTTCCAAAGGAGCTGGTTGAGAAGGGTTGCTTCCGGAATCAAAGAGCTTCTCACTTGCAGCCTTTGCCCACAATGCCCGGACACCCGCTGGCAGCGCAATGAGCGTCGCATCGTTCGCGTTAATCCACTCTGCCCACTCGTCGAGTTGCTGTGGAATCTCTGTAGAGGCGTCGCTCTGCAATGCTTCGAGCCGGTCGCGCTGATCGGGATCCATCAGCACCGCCCAATCCGCCTGACGGACGACCAGCAGATCTTCTCCTGCGACAGTGACGGCAGCGATCCGACGGTCTGGATCGCCATCCAGCGACCGCACGAGCGCATCGTAGTTTTTCACCGGCAACCAAACCGCGAGCTGAATTTTTCGCGCGTTGTCTTCCGGTGGCAACAGCACGACCAGCAAATCGCGCCGCTGATCGAGCCCGGCATCGAGCGCCGCGATGGAATTGATCAGCGCCAGCGGCCCCGCGGACCGCACACCAAGGAATTCCAATAGCTTTCCCGTCTTCGCGTCAGCCTCTGCAAGATTGCGAATCACCGCCAGCCCCAATGCGTCGCGGGGCACCTGGCGCAAAACATTCATCGCCGCAGCCGGTGTGGCAACGACCAAAAGCAAAGCGCAAGTACCGTATCGCGGATGTAGAAACCGTCCCATGTTGGCTGCCAGCGTGTAGAGGATCTCAAGAATCGGAGCCGACCATCCGGCCCCAGACCCATTATCCCGCGCTGTCTGCAGATCGACAAGCAAGTTGGGCGGCCTGCCGAAATGTTAGCGACTGAGTTGCTGCTTTGCTTCTGCAATAACTGTCGCTAGGGTCAGCCCGCGATGCTTGTAAACCTGCTCGAATGGTGCCGAAGCCCCAAACGAGTCGAGCCCGACAAATGCGCCGTTGGCGCCGATGTATTTGTCCCATCCTTGCCGGATACCCGCCTCGATCCCCACGCGGGCCATTACCGTCGTCGGCAGCACTTCGTCGCGGTACTTCCAGGGCTGGTCGTCAAAGAGCTCGAACGACGGCATGCTCACTACGCGGCTGGCAATGCCAGCTGCCGTGAGCTCTTCGTGCGCTGCTACCGCCAGTTGCAATTCACTTCCAGTGGCGATCAGAATTATTGTCGGCTTGCCACCCTTGGCATCGGCCAGTATGTAGCCGCCGCGCTCGACGCCCGCGGCCGATGCATATTTCGTGCGATCGAGAGTAGGTAGATTCTGCCGCGTGAGCGCGATCGCCACGGGCCGCGTCTTCTGTTGGAGAATCACCTTCCAGGCGATAGACGACTCGTTCGCGTCCCCCGGCCGGATCACCGCCAGATTCGGAATTGCCCGGCAGGCGGCCAGTTGCTCGATCGGTTGATGCGTGGGGCCATCCTCGCCGACACCGATCGAATCGTGGGTAAACACAAAGATGCTTGGAATCTGCATAATCGCTGCCAGCCGCATCGAAGGCCGGCAGTAGTCGGTAAATACAAAGAACGTGGCACCGAACGCCCGCAAGTCGGAAAGCACCATGCCATTGACCGCTGCCGCCATGGCGTGCTCGCGGATACCAAAGTGAAAATTCTGTCCCGCGGGGTTGTTGGCGGAGAATCCGCCGCCTGCTTCGTCAAAAGTGAGCAACGTTTTAGTCGATGGCGCCAGGTCCGCCGATCCGCCCAGTAACCAGGGAATTTTTTTTGCCGCTTCGTTGAGCGCTTTGCCACCGGAGTTTCGAGTTGCGTCGCCCTTCTCGCTGGCCGGAAATTCTGGCAATCCACTATCCCAGCCAGCGGGCAACTCGTGAGCCCACATCAGCTTGAGCTCCGCGGCGAGTTCCGGATACTTCACTTGATAATCGGCCCACAATTTTTCCCATCCCGCACGGGCCGAGCGGCCGCGTTCTCCCAAAGTGGCAGCGAAATGCTCAGGCACTTCAGGCGGCACGAAAAACTTGGCGTCCGTCGGCCAGCCGTAAAGGGCTTTTGTTTTGGCGATTTCTTCATCACCTAGCGGCTCACCGTGGGCCTTGGCCGTGCCCGCTTTGGTCGGCGCGCCGTAGCCGATAATGCTCTTGAGAATAATCAGCGTGGGGCCATCCTCATGCGACAAAGCGTCCTGAAAGGCATGCTCAATGGCCGCCAAGTCGTTGGCATCTTGCACCGCGGCCACGTGCCAACCCAAGCCACGAAACCGAGTTGCCACATCCTCGCTGAATGCCAGATCGGTTTTGCCTTCGATCGTGATGTGGTTGTCGTCGTAGATCCAGGTCAGATTCGGCAATTGAAGGTGGCCGGCCAACGACGTCGCCTCGCAAGTGACGCCTTCCATCATGTCGCCATCGCTGCATTGGGCCCACACATGGTAGTCGAACAGCGTGAAGCCCGGCTTATTGAACCTCGCCGCCAACCAGCGGCCGGCGATTGCCATGCCGACACTGTTGCCGCAGCCCTGGCCAAGTGGACCGGTTGTGGTTTCTACGCCGGACGTGTGCCCATGCTCAGGATGGCCCGGTGTACGGCTGCCCCATTGACGAAAGTTCTTGATGTCTTCGAGCGACACGGCTGGCTCATCGGTCACCACGCCGGCTGCGTCCATTTGACGAATACCCGCCAAGTGAATTAGCGAATAGAGCAACATCGACGCATGGCCGCACGAGAGCACATACCGATCGCGGTTCGGCCAATGCGGCTGCTGGGGGTCGTACCGCAAGTGTTGTGTCCACAATTGATACGACACTGGCGCCAGCGCCATCGGAGTTCCGGGGTGCCCCGAGTTCGCTGCCTGGACCGCATCCATCGAGAGGGTGCGAATCGTGTTAATGGCTGTGAAGTCCAGCTCTTGCGCGGTCGTAGGCATCGCAAACTCGTCGTGTTCCGTGGCAAAGTGGGGGGTGTTTGAAGACATGGGCCCTAGCGCGGGCCGCCGGCCGATTTTAATGGGCATAATCGGGTGGGTCAACGAGCCGAAAGACACGCGCTCGTCAAGCAAGATTCAGCCGCTTACCCTCGAGATAGCTCTCATGCGCTCGATTGACGATCGTCAGCGCTTGAAAGGCGTCTTCGAGGCTCGACGTCTTGAGCACCAGGCTGCTCACCTGTCGGTGGAAATACAGGAGCGACTGTTCTCCTACTGGCCGATCTTGATCTAACAGTTCGGAATGCTGGCCGGCATCGTCGAACCACACGACCGTGTGGGGTAAATCGAGAAACGCGATGCCGCGCTGGCAAACCACTTGTAAATCTGCCGGCCGACGAAACGCAGCCGCCTCGTGCCACTGGGGTGCCACATAACTGCCACAGGCAATCTGCGCCACGGCACCGGTGCCAATCTCGCCTGCCGCCGAAAAATCAAGTGTCATTACCAGATAATCCTTTGCCGGACGTTCCGCAGGGTCGGTGCAACCGGCGGAGAGCGACGAGTGTGCAGCGCCTACCACACTCGAAGCCTGTTCGCCCACGATATCGCGACACCAGTCGACCATTTCGATCAGTTGCCGCATATCGGAGGTGTAGCTTGGTGTACCATCTTTGCGCGAGGTGTGGCGACGATTGCAGAATAACAGCCGCGGCCGGCCCAGCCGTGTTGCCATCAGCTCCTTCAACCGTAGTGTTGCGGGAGCGAGGCGACAGGGGAATTCTGCCATAAATGCCACACCCGCAGCGCGGACCCGTCGTCGCACCTCATCTGCCGCAGAGGTATCGAGATCGAGCGCTGCCGCACAATAGATCGCCTTGCCCGCATCGCAAGCCGCCAGAATTGGTAGCGCGCCATACCACCGTGCCGAAAGCAGCATCACCGCGTCGATGTCTTCGCTCTCCGCCAGGGCCCGAAAGCCGTCGCAAGTCCGTGCCGGCCAGCGGTGTGCCACTTCCGCGGCCCGATGGGCCACTGGATCGCAAAATGCACGAACCTCAAAGCGATCGGCCAATGCCTTTAGCGCCGGTGCATGCCGGCTTTCCCACGCTTTGCCAATTCCGACAACGCCAACGCGAAGTTTCATGCGAAATGTAGATTACTTGAGTTGAATGAGGAGCAGTCGGCAAACCGTTAGCGGAGCGGCCGCCGTCGGAATCCCCTCAACTGTCGTCTTTCTGCTAAATGACGGCAAGACGAATTTCTGCCAACTAGGCTGCGACATCGCCCAACCATCGCGGCGACCGCGCCGATCGACAGTAAACAGCCGGCCGAGGGTTCCGGCACAACCCGCGACCTACTTGCGCTGCCATTCTGGCCTCCACCTGAGCGATAGTCTTTACCAAAATGCTGCCTCCAAACCTCGTGGTCAGCTTGATCCACGCTTCCGTTGCTGTTGCCGTCTGCCCCGAACCCACGAGTCGTATTCTGACCGAGTGTGTCGCGCCACAGCGTGAAGTCTGCCGCGTCGACCAAACCATCATCGTTGAAGTCGCCCAAGCCTTGCGGTGGCGGGCCAACCAAAGCCACCAACATCTCGGCTAGTTCGCCCCGCCAGTTGCCCCAGGAGTGCCCTTGATTCGCTTGGAGGAAGGTGTAATCGTAACCGTTCGCGGCTAGAATTGAATTCATATTCGTGCCGCCGCTGCCGTCGTTGATCGTGCCGGCTGTCATGTAAATCTCGAGCGGCGCCTGGGGCGATTGATCGTACAAGCCGTAGATGCTCGGATTTTGAGCAAACGCCGGCGACTGGATGGCGATCTTTCGAAAGGTATCGCTTTCGGTTGCTCCGAAGTAAGCCGCAATCAGTCCACCCATTGAGGTGCCGAGAATTACTCGATCGTCCGCCACAGTCGAAGTACGAAAAGCGGCGTCAATCGCCGGCACCAGCTCGTCCGACACAAAGCCGGTGAATTTCGGATTCGAATTGTATTCACTCAAGCGACGATTGTTGCCCAAATTGTTCGGATCGCGAGGATCGATGAACACCGCGATCGTCGGCCGAAGTGTGCCATCGTCGATCAAATTGTCGAGCACCGCAACTAGGCTACCCATGTGGTCGGCCGCATACTCGTGGCCATCGGTAACATACACCACGGGCAGGTTGGCAAGCTGCTGAGGTGTGTATCCCGCTGGGGTATAGACGCGGTACTGTACCTGATAACCGAGGTTCGCGCTCGACACGCGTACGTTCGCCCCCAGCGCGCCGCGAGCCGCATCCAATCGACGGATGGTTTCGTGTGGATACTCGTAGTTCGGCATCCGCAGTTCCGAATTCGGCCCGAAGCCGCTCCACATCTGCAGCGAGTTCACCGGATCGAGTATCCACGAGTTGCCATTCAATACAATCTTGTAATCCACCCGCGCATCGGTCGGCAGCATTCCCTCGCGCAGCCACAGATTCGTACCCGCCAGCTGTGTTGCCGGAGACGCATTGGCACTCCAACTATTGTGGTCGCCGGGAAACGCGACCGAACTGGCCGAACCACGATAGAGCAGGGCGTAGCGATTGTCTTGGGCGTAGGGCACTTGGCCTGCACCCTGAAGTGTTGACCAAAGTGAATTCAACCGAACATTGCGGGCCGTAGCGTCGCTCGTCGCGGCAATCGCGTTGAGCTCGTCTTTGAAGGCCTGATAACTTGGAAAAACTTCCTGCCGAACGTAATTTGGATCTGGAGGCGATTGCGCCTGACCCAAGGAAGTCCAACCAAGAACCGCCAGCAAAATACTGGCAGTCAACTGCTCGAATGAATTGATCCGCATGATTTTGTCCCCCTCGAGCCGGCCATTATTGTAGCAGAAATAACTGCTCTGGTCGCCTGCTGTCTAAGCTCCGACTGCGGCTAACATCTCCGCTAACATTTCCATCGGCAGTCCAACGACGTTTGATTCGCTGCCCGATTCTACACGCACCCATCCCAACCGATCCTGATAGCCAAAGGCGCCCGCTTTGCCTTCCCATTGCCCGGTAGCCAAGTAATCGTCTATCATAGCGTCTGACAAATCGTCCATTACCAGTTTAGTGACGGCAACGCGGGTTTGTGGTTCCGACCTATCCAGCGGCCAAACGCACACCCCCGTCAATACCCGATGGTTGCGCCCGCGCAGCTGCCGCAACATCGCCCGTGCATGCTCTTCGTCCCGCGGTTTGCCCAGCATCAACCCGTCACACTCGGCCACAGTATCGGCCGCCACCAGAACGAGCGGTCCTGCACCGTGACTGCCTATTTCCACTTTTCCTGGCTTGATTAGTTCCGCGCGCACTGCCGATGCCTTACGAAAAGCCAGCTCCACCACCAAACCCGCAGGCCCACTCTCGCTGCACACACCGCATTCTACGCTTTCGTGCGGCACCAACACGTCAAACTCGTACCCCGCTTCTGCCAGAAGTTGGCAGCGCCGTGGTGAACCGCTGGCGAGTATCAATTGTCGACTTTTCATCGCGGTATTCTACAACGCGGACTGCCGTCGCCGCCACGTTGATACCCACTTGCTCCCGAACTTGTAGTATCTCTTGGTGTCCTGGCCACCCGGGCGTGCTCGAACGCGGATGGAGGCGACGGTTCATGCATCCTTCGGGGGGATGTATGAGTCCAATTTCCGACAACCTGACAGATGGCCGCTCGAGCTGGACATGCGTAAAATTAATCAGGAAGGAAGGGCACGTCAGGGAGGACGGGGCCGAGTTTCTTCACCCGGCTGGGCAGACCGTGGCAAGGTGTCAGGAGGTGAGAGGAAGATGTGCGGAATGTATTGGAAGGGAGCCTCGTGACCGAGAGCGGGTCTCGCCAATTCGAGCGGTCATCCGGCCATCAACCGTCGGGACCGATCCTGCAAACGGGGAAAGAGCGACCTGCACGCTCACGAGGCTCATGATTGCGTCCACCACAGCTGCCAAATCGGCGGCTTTTTTCTGCGCACTCTTATGTTCTCGAGAGGTCAGTTACGGCCAGCGGATGTCAACCAAGCAGCCCCGGGCGCGCGTTCCAACTGAGAGTTGGCACGAGAGGAACAGACCAGCGACGCAATGTATCTCTTGCATTCCATTGCGATTCATTGCGCCGAATTTCTGCGAGTTATTTGCCAGTTCTTCTCAGTTGCCGATAGCGCCCGATCAATTGGTTGGTCGAACCATCATGCTTCAGTTGCGGATCGTTCCCGCTGGTAAGTTCCAAAACGATCCGCTGTGCTAGCACTTTGCCCAACTCCACGCCCCACTGATCGAAGGAGTCGACGTTCCAAATTATCCCTTGTACGAAGACGCTGTGTTCGTACAACGCCACCAACTTGCCGAGCACTGCTGGCGTGAGTCGTTCGATAAGAATCATGTTCGATGGCCGGTTGCCCTCAAACACCCGATGCGGCACCAGTCCATCAGGCGTGCCTTCCTGCTGGACCTCGTCTGCCGTTTTGCCAAAGGCCAGCGCCTCGGCCTGCGCAAAGGCATTCGCAATCAGCATGTCGTGGTGAGCACCCGCCGGATTAAGCGATTGGGCGAAGACAATGAAGTCGCACGGAATCAGCTTCGTGCCTTGATGGATTAACTGGTAGAACGAGTGCTGGCCGTTGGTGCCCGGTTCGCCCCAGTAGATCGGGCCGGTTTGATAGTCGACCAGTGAGCCGTCGAGCGTGGCCTGCTTGCCATTGCTCTCCATCGTAAGCTGCTGCAGATAGGCCGGAAAACGCTTGAGGTATTGATCGTAAGGTAGCACCGCAATTGTCGATGCGGCAAAGAAATTATTGTACCACACACCGAGCAGCGCCAGCAGCACCGGCAGATTGCGGTCAAACGGCGCGGTGCGAAAGTGCACATCCATCTCGTGGAAGCCGGCAAGCATCTCACGGAAGTTTTTTGGACCGATCGCGATCATTGTCGAAAGTCCGATGGCCGATTCCATTGAATAACGCCCGCCGACCCAATCCCAAAACCCAAACACGTTTGCCACATCGATGCCGAACGCTGCCACCTTCTCGGTATTCGTCGATATCGCGACGAAGTGCCTGGCTACCGCCGCGGCATCGCCGCCGAGCCCCGCGACAAGCCAATCGCGCGCCGTCTGAGCATTGGTCATCGTTTCAAGCGTGGTGAATGTTTTCGAGGCGACGATGAACAACGTCTCCGCTGGGTCGAGATCCTGCGTCGCCTCGGCAAAATCGGTGGCATCCACATTCGAAACGAAGCGGAACCTCAAGCTCCGATCGCGATAGTGTTTGAGCGCTTCGTAGGCCATTACGGGGCCCAGGTCGGATCCACCGATGCCGATATTCACGACATTACGAATTCGCTTTCCGGTGTGACCAACCCAGGCACCACTCCGCACTCGTGCCGAAAAAAGTGCCATTTTCTTAAGCACGGCATGGACCTCGGGCACCACGTTCACCCCATCCACGAGCATAGTCTCACTCTCTAACGTTCGCAGGGCTACATGCAGCACTGCGCGGTTTTCCGTAATATTAATTTTCTCGCCGCGGAACATCGCCTCGATCCGCCCGCTCAAGTCACACGCTTCGGCCAATGCCACCAGCAGCCGCAGCGTTTGGTCCGTGATGCGGTTCTTCGAGTAATCGAAGAACAGCCCCACCGCCTCACACTTCATACGCTCGCACCGTCCAGCATCCGCAGCAAACATCTCGCGCAAATGCAGCGGTTCGATTTCGCGATAGTGCGATTCTAGCGCTTGCCAGGCCGGTCGAGAAGTAAGCGAAATATGTGTGTTGGCCATCAGTATTTTCCCTTTTAATCCCTGGGGTTCTGCGAATGTGCCTGTTGCGTGATTTTCGCCGACTCACGTCGGCAGAGCGAGTCTTGGCAATTTGTTCAGTGACTCGGCCCTAAGAATGTGTTTTGAAATTCAGGTTTCCCTCATTACAAGACCATTTGCCGCTTGCTCGCAGTTGTTGATTCCCGAGGCATCGCTTGTTGCCGGAGTCTCGATTCGGTCTTGAACCGGCGGCCGATTGGATTTCAAAACACGTTCTAAGCCGAAGGCGCGGTAGAAGTGAAGTGGCTGATATCGTTCCAAAGTCGAATCACCGGTTGCGAAAGACCGTGTTCATAGCCCAGTACACTCAAGCTACCAGTGCTCAACAGCAAGAATTGCCCAGCGCTGGGCTCCCAACCTAGCCATCGCGCCGCGAGCACACGCAAAAAGTGGCCGCTCGAAAAAACGATGACATTTCCCGCAGCCGCTCGCAGCCTCACCACGACACGGTCGGCCCGCTCGCCGACCTGTTGCGGGCTCTCGCCACCGGGGCAGCCATCGCGAAAGAGCAGCAAATCTGGCCGCGTCGCATGGATCTCGGAAGTGCGTCGCCCTTCGTAGTCGCCGTAGTTCCATTCGACAAGGTCCGCATCAACCTCCGCTGCTACTCCGAGTCCAGCCAACTCGCACGTTCGTCGCGCACGCGCGAGTGGGCTCACGTAAACTATATCAAACGTGAGCTTACTGAGTGGCAACGTGAGTCGCCGTGCGTTTTCTTCGCCCTGCTCCGTCAGCGGCAAATCGGTCAAGCCGGTATGCTGCCCAGAACGGCTCCAGGCCGTTTCGCCGTGTCGGGCGAGATAAACAAGTGGCAACGGTCCAGACATCAGGAGCCCTCGGCAGGAAATGCAGGAGACTGAAAAAGCCAACTCTCTGGCAGGGCGGTTCAATTGCTTTTTAGGAGCTGGTGCTGTTTGGACGACTAGCTCTCATTGCGCACGAATGAAGAATTCGTATAACGTGAGTATGATCTCGAACATGATCAACAAGACAATATACCATTCAACGCGCAGGCCACGCTGCGACTGTAACAAATTCAGCGTCGTCGTCACCGTGCGCGAAATCAAGTCCAATTTACGGTCGAGAATTCCCACCCGCTCGGTAAGTTCAAACTCATCTTCCAACCGTAGGTAGAGCTGTTCGAGTTCTGGATGATACCAGAGCAACTCCGGCCGATCGATGACTTCGACGCGGGCGACCATTTTGTGTTCATTCCTCAGCGCGCGGCCGATGTGACGCAATAACTGTCGCATGTCGCGGCCCCCTCGCCCTGTCTGTTCGAGTTCGACTGCGATGGGTTCGATATGATCGAACGTGGCGGTCACATCGGTTTCATATTGAGCCAGTGCCACTGACTTGCCAAGCGCCGCAGCTAGAATCTGCAATCGCTCGACCGATGCATCGTGCAATAGGACCGTGGCTCCTCCTTCCATCCCCTCTTTACGGTCGGGAGCGATGCACACCTCTACTTCTTCGCTCTCGGGCTGTGCATAAGGTCGTTCGACCAGGGGGCGAAGCGAGTCTAGAAAACGCTCCTGGTCGGCCAATGTTGCATCGATAAACACAGTCGCTCCATAGCGATAGAGCACACAAATGCCACCACCTTCGATTGCCACGGTTGCTGGCTTCTGGCCAATCACACGCGATTTCTTCACAAACGACCGCAAGTCAATCCGTTCGCCGATATACAGCGCGCGGGCCATAAAAGTTGACTTGGCATTCACCGTCGGCACTTGCTCGCTCACAGACATTGCAACTTTTCCTTCCACAAGCATCTTAACGACCTCGTCCAGTGATGTCTTCAGCGGAGCCTTGACCGCGTTGCAAGCCTGTCCGAAAATGTGCTTCAGCAGTTGTTGCTATCGGTGGCTCGAAGTCAGGAGAATTTGTCATGATCGAGACAGGCATTACGCGCCGAGAGTCGCTAGTCGGGCTGGGGTCTGCGGTGGCGGGTTCGTTCGCCTTGGGCCTGACACCGCGATTACTGTTGGCCGAGGTGACCAGTTCAACGCGCCGGCGCGCGCTGCGAGTGGGCCATCTTACTGACATTCATATCCAGCCAGAGAAACGCGCCGGCGAAGGAATGGCCGCATGCCTGCGCCACGTTCAGCAGCTTGCCGACAAGCCGGACTTGATTCTCACCGGCGGCGATCATGTGATGGACTGCTTCGAAGCCGATAATGCACGCACCGCGCTTCAATGGGACTTGTGGAGCCGCGTGCTCAAGAGCGACTGTAGCCTTCCGGTCCGTTCTTGCATTGGCAATCACGACGTGTGGGGTTGGTCGAAAGAAAAGAGCCAAACAACCGGCCTTGAGCCGAACTGGGGCAAACGACGGGCGACGGACCTGCTGCAGCTCGACGAACGCTACTTCACGTTCGCGCAGGGCGGCTGGCAATTCATCGTGCTCGATAGTGTCCACAAACCGCCGGCCGGTCAGGTCGGCTACATGGGCCAACTCGATGAAGCGCAATTCGACTGGCTCGCCCAAACGCTGCGCGATGTTCCAGAGTCGTCGCCAGTGCTCGTACTGTCGCACATTCCGATCCTCAGTGCCTCAGCGATTCTCTGGGCGAGCCAGAAGGATCAAGACTTTCGGGTCAGCCGGGCGCTGATGCACACCGATTGCGTGCGGCTGAAGAATCTGTTCGCCAAGCATCCAAACGTGAAACTCTGCCTGAGCGGTCATCTGCATCTGGTAGACCGCGTCGATTACAACGGGGTGACGTATCTATGTAACGGCGCGGTGTGCGGCAGTTGGTGGAATGGCCGCCACAAGGACTGCGAAGAAGGCTATGCGATTCTTGACCTTTACGACGATGGCTCGTTCGACCATCAGTACGTGAAGTACGGCTGGACAGCTTCGGTGTGAGGGGCCAGTGAAAGGCACCGCCCCGTTCCACAGTAATCGGCCTATTGATGGGCGGTTCTCAGGTTGTCTCGCCACCAGGCTCAGTTGACGTCCCACATGCTGGCAAATTTTACCGCGGAGCCTCCGCGGAGAGGCGCCACAACCACCGTGGTGTTGGCCGAGTCAACTGATTCACTGCAGCGCCTTTGTTCGGCAGACTATTTCTCTCCGATTAACGACAGGAACCTGGCAACCTCGGCCACGCCATAGAGCGGTTGTCGCCACTGCCGCCCCTTTGCAAACGGGCGGGCTCGTTTAAACCCGGCTTGTCTTAGCAGCCGACGGATCTCAGCCAATTCAGCTTTCGACTCGGCCACCAGTCGGACCTCTGCCCCCTTTTTGTACAGTTGGCCCTCCTTGAGCCGCCGTTCCGGATCCCTCGCCCGGATATACCCGTTGCGGTGAAACAACTCTGCCAAGCGCTCCACCGCCTCAGCCGCTGGGTCGATTTTTGTCATCCGCAAGGCCCTCACAAAATGTCTCACGTCCAAGCTCAGTTTCCAGAATTATAAGGCGAGATTCTGCTGCCGCGAGACCCTAAAGCGGTCACTCGCCCAACCTTATCATCTGCCAACAGATCGAATTGTGGCCGGCCCTGCGAAAACCATTGATTCAAGCTGCGGGACCGCGTCGGTATGGAGCACGCGCTCACAGTCAATACAGCCTCAGCGCGGCAACGAAAACGACGGAGCGAAAGCCGATCCAACCGGGGAAAGGGATGGCAATGTTGCGACTACTACCTGCCGCCGGGGCCGATCGATGCCGTAGAAGACGCCCGGTTCGTTCCGGTCCCAGGCGAATCCCTGGCCGGTAATCGGCACCGCAATCGTTCGCAGTAGCCGTAGGGTCGCACCCGCGCTCGGCAACTCGAGCTCATACAACTCGCCCCGATCATGGCCGGTACAGTAGAGCTGACCATCGTCTCCCCAGGCCGCTCCGGAACAACTGTGGGGCTCGAACCGGGCAATCACTGCGGGCGGAAAACACCAGCCGCCCGTGCGACGCCAGGCGCGATCGAACTGCACCAACGAGGTCCAGCGGGCATCTTTCGCATGGGGGTTGTCGTTCACCTTTTCCGTGTAGTGAGCAAATACCGCCCACCAGGCACCGTCGTGCCAATCGATCGAGGTCAGCGAACCTTCGTAAATTCCAAAGCTGTGACTGGCAACGTGTTCGAGCGTATCTGCATCCCAAATCTCGACGGAACTGGTCTCCGGGTAACGGGGGAAATTCGAGTGTGCACAATACAGGCGACCAGCGCGTATCGCGCCAGAATTGAGATGCTCCAACGGTAGTTCCGCGGAGGAGGTCCACACCGCACTCCGCTCGCCCGTCGCTTTAGAATACTTGGCGATCACGCGGTTGCCGATCGCATAGAAATGGTTTGCGTCGACAGCAACGGCCTGTGTTGCTTCAGGCGCGTCGTAGCGGCGCATTTTTTGAGCGGTGGGATCCGACAATGCCGGTCGACTCGGTGGCTCTTCTCCACGTGCAATGGAACCAAATACAAGGGACACCATCAATGTCGGAAGCAGCCGTTTGAGCGATGACATGGGAAGAAGTCCGGAGCCAAGAATTGCCTCCACGGATTCTACCACTTTACTCAATGTCTGCCTGCTGTCTTTGGCTAAATGCTCACCGCAAACAGGCTCTGCCCGCTTCCCAAGCATGCCCGCAGAGGTAAAAATGAATTAGCCTAGATCGAACGGTAAGCCGACACTCACCCGCCAAGAGGAACTAGCCCATCATGAGTCTCACCATTATGCGCCGTGTGAAGTTCTGCGCTGGCCATCGACTCCACCGCCACGGCGGCAAGTGCGAGTTTTTTCACGGTCACAACTACGTCGCTGACTTCTATGTTACCGCCCAAGAGGTCGACGAGGTTGGCCGCGTGATCGACTTCGCCGATCTGAAGCGGCTCTTCAAAGGCTGGCTCGACGAACATTGGGACCACGGCTTCGTGCTCAACGAAGCCGACACGAACGGCATTCAGGCCATCAAGCAAGTCGAGCCTTGCAAATACTACGTGCTGCCGTACAATCCGACAGCCGAAAGTATGGCTTCCTACCTGCTTACCGAAGTCTGCCCGCGACTACTGGCCGACACCGGCGTCACCGCGACCAAAGTCGTCATTTGGGAAACCGATGAATCCTTTGCCGAAGCATCGCTCGGCAGCGAAGACGCACTCGCCGCGACGGGTGGCTGGGGTCAAGCGACAGCGAGCCCCCAGTAGGTTGCCGTTAATACATCCGAATCGAAACTCCCGACCCCGTAAAAAAATCGTCGGCCGCTTGGTTTAGCCCGACTCCGGCCCGGATGTCCCACTGCACGTTGTCGCTGATCAAGTAGGTTACGCCGGCGTTGAAGTACTGTTGATTCTG
This sequence comes from Pirellulales bacterium, assembly GCA_041753435.1. Classification (GTDB taxonomy): domain Bacteria; phylum Planctomycetota; class Planctomycetia; order Pirellulales; family Lacipirellulaceae; genus DASYDU01. Next base: position 32,582 of record JBGSUJ010000185.1, read on the forward strand.
CGCGGTTTCCGCACCGGCCGGCGCAAACATGTACCACTCCGCATAGCTGCCAAATTTGTCGGTCCAGCCGTAGCCGGTCGTGATCGACTGGGCAAACTCGACGTAGAAATCCTCGCCATTGCCGTCGATCGCGCGGTTCGCCTGCGTACTGCCGCCGACCGAAAAGAAGTCGCTGACGTCCCAACCGTAGAGGAAGTTTACCCCCGGCAACACTTCACCCGCGGTGAATGCACTTGAGCCGGTGGGCACCGTGCCTTGGATGATGAGCCCCGTTTCCGGCAGGCAGCCGCTCTGCGGCGTGAGCGCGAACTTCGCGCCGATGTATAGGTCCTCGGCCCCTTCGAGGTTGGTATCGCCGGCGCCGAACACCGTCTCGGCCGACTCGCCGTAATTCCAACCGAGCCGCAGCTCAAACCATTCGGCGAGCATGCCGACACGGAACAAGGCTTCCGGATAGGAGTGCTCTTCGGTGACACCTTCGCCGTCGTCGTTGTACGTGAACGTGTAGCCGGTCTCGTACTGCACGACACCCATCCCGACGGTGACGCTCGCTTCCGTGAAGTCGGGTCGGTCGGTGATCAGCGGTTCGTCGAGATCCGGCCCGCCCTGCACTTCCGGCCTAGAGCCCCATTGCAACAACGTCCCTGGCCCATTCGCAGCCGACGCCATGCGGCATTCCGCAAACGCAGCGAAGATCAACACCAGCGATGCTATGAGCGCGCGTCCGTTGCGCATTGTGGACCCAGAATATGGATTGATTGAATGAGACTCCCCGTCAATGGATTCATCGGCCGGGCCTCAGCCGCCGCGCGTGCGAAAAAGTTTGACGAGTCAAAACTACTGGCTGCCATCCGTAAACTTTGTCGATTGTAGCGGATCGCGCGACTCGAAAGCCCGGAATGCAAGGCCGGAGTATCGGGAGAGTGAGACTCCCGCCAAACCACACTAAGCATTTATCCCAGAACCCTATGATCGCTAGCATGCGTATTCATCTTCGGGCAGTTTACTTTTCACAACGGCACGGAGGTGACGCAGGTGAGGATGGAGTTTCGTGGATTGAGTTGGCGGATGGCAGACTCTTTTT
>JBGSUJ010000186.1:0-16795 GCA_041753435.1 Pirellulales bacterium
GCGGGAAATCCGCACGCCCGGTTGGACGAGCGGGACGTGGAAACCGAGCCTGGTGAAGGACCTGAGGGCACCGGCAACCGAAAGGGCCGGCAACCGACCAAGCCCACACCTAAACCACCGCGCCACGTCTCGACTCCACCGACGACGCCTGCGTGTCATCTTCGGGAATTCAAGGCCTTTCTTCATCACTTTATGTGTCATCTTCGATAAAACAAGGCACTTTTACGCGCCGGTCGCCGCGATCCACTCCGCGATCGCCGCCGCGTCGACCTCGCCCGCGATGTCGACGAACCGGCATTCCGAAAGACTACGGAACCACGTGCCTTGCCGCTTGGCGAACCGCCGCGTGCGGGCCTGCATTTGGATCCTCATCGCCTCCGCATCGATCTCTCCCGCTAGGTACGCCAGCGCTTCGCGATAGCCGACCGCTTGGCTTGCCGTCCGGCCCAGTTGCTTTCCCTCCGCCGTCAATGCACGTACTTCCTCGACAAGACCAGCGTCAATCATCGCTTCGACGCGATTTTCGATCCGCCGATGCAGTTCGCCCCGTTCCCGCCGCAGCACAAACACGCGGCATTCCTCCGCTCGGCGACCATCGTCGAACTGCATCTGCTGATGGCTCAGCGGCTCGCCCGTCGCCCGCAGCACCTCGAGTGCACGGATCATCCTGCGCGTATCGTGTGGATGAATGGCCAAAGCCGCCACCGGGTCGACCTGCTGCAACCGCTCGTGCAGCGCCGCCTGCCCGACTTCTTCGAGCTCTTCCTCGATCTGTTCGCGGAGTTCCCAATTCGCCGGCGGGCCGTCGAACAGCCCACGCAACAAACTCTTGAGATAGAGCGGCGTCCCACCAACGAACAACACCTCACGGCCGCGAGCGCGAATCGCCTCCACCGTCGCCGTGGCGTCGACAACGTAATTGGCCACGCTATACTCGTCGGAAGGCACGACGATGTCGAGCAGATGATGCGGCACCACCGCCTGCTCTTCGCGCGTCGGCTTGGCCGTTCCGATGTCCATGCCGCGGTAAACGGTCATCGAATCGAGCGACACGATCTCCGCGCCCAGCCGCTCAGCGAGTGCAAGCGCCACGACCGTCTTCCCCGTGGCCGTCGCCCCTGTCAAATACCAGTAGTTGGCGAAAGAATCATTGTTCATGCAAGAATCGAGACATGGAGATCGGGAGACAAAGAGAATTCGGCCTCCAAAAGCACCTCCTGTCTCCTTGTTCCCCGGACTCCCTATCGATTACACTGGACGGTTCGCAATTGCTCTCAATTGCCCTTCCCTTTTGATTCTCTCCTACGATCCTCGATTTGGAAAGGCGACCGTGCCCACCGCTTCCGCTCCGCTTGTCAAATTAGAACGCACCATCCACGCCCGGGCCAAAAAGCCCAACTCAAAGTCGTATACCAGCCAGTTGCTCGCGGGCGGGGTCTCCAAGATCGGGGCCAAGATCGTCGAGGAAGCAGCCGAACTGGTGGAAGCGGCCAGCGAGCCGGGCCAGGCCGGCCAGGAGCATTTCATCCGCGAGGCGGGCGATTTGTTCTATCACTTGCTGGTGATGCTGTGCCACAAAAATTGCAATTTGTTCGACATCGAGGCCGAACTCGCCCGTCGCTTTGGCGTCTCTGGCTTAGAAGAGAAGGCCTCTCGCAAGAAATCGGTCGACGCACCGGAACCGAAATTGGCAACGAAAGCCGCCGCCAAGCCCGTGAAGAAATCCGCCAAAAAGAAAGTCGCCCCGCCCGCGATTGCGAGCCCCGTCAAAAAGAAAGCCCACCGCAAGACACGCTTGTAAAGCTTCTCGACTCCCGGCACCAAACGCTTGGTTCCTCCCCATGAATCTTCGCATTGGCATTCCAAGCAAGGGCCGACTCGCCGAACTGGCCGCCGAACTACTGATCGCAGCCGGCCTCAAGTTCCGCCGCCAGGACCGCAGCCTGTTTGCCCGGGTGCGCGACATGCCGATTGACGTCACGTTTCTCCGCACCGACGACATCCCCGTCCTTTGCGCGGAAGGGGCGATCGACCTCGGCATCACCGGCAGCGACCTCGTCGAAGAATCAGGCGTCGAACTCTCTAAGCGTCTCGCGCTGGGCCTCGGCAATTGCCGACTCGCCTTTTGCGTCCCCGACGGTAGCAATATTCAAAAGCCCGCCGACCTTGCCGGTTCGCGGATCGCCACCAGCTTTCCGAATGTTACCAAACACTACCTCGCCAAGCACCAAGTTGCCGGCCACATTGTCCAGCTCACCGGCTCGGTGGAAGTGATGATCGCGCTCGGCGTGGCCGACGCGATTGTCGATCTCGTCGAAACCGGCAGCACGCTCGCCGCCAACCGACTTCGCATCCTTGATGAAATCGGCCAGTACGAAACCGTCCTCGTGCAGAATCCGGCCACCCACGGCTCGCAGCTGTGCGACCGCGTCGTCCGCCGGCTGGAAGGCGTCGTCATCGCCCGCAGCTATTCGCTCTTAGAGTACAATGTCCCGCAGGCCAAGCTCGCCGCCGCCGAAAAAATCACTCCCGGCTTCGAGTCTCCCACGGTCAACAAGCTGGAGGAACCTGGCTGGTTCGCCGTCCGCGCGATGGTCAAACGCAACGAAGTCATCGACATCATGGAACAGCTCGACGCGCTGGGCGCAACCGCCATCCTGGAAACCACCATCACCAATTGCCGACTATGAATAACTGCTAGCATGGATTGGCCCATCTTTGAATTGGCGCAACTCCTCAAGCCCACTAAACTCCGCCACTTTTCTCGCCACTCAGCGCCTACTTTTTCCCCGGATTGAGAATGCGCCGCGCCGCATTAATCTCGCCCTGTCGCTTCGCTGCGTCCGCCGCGCGCCTGGCGATTTGCGTGCTTGTGCTCGCCACCGGTTGCCGCAGCGCCGAGAAAGTGCTCGCCCCGTCGAACTTCCGTGATTGGACCCCGGACCAAGCCTTGCTACCAACCGCCGAAATCGACGGCAGCCAAATCACCATCCGCAACGTCCGCAACTGCCAGTATTTTGCCAGCGACACTTACCTGGTCGACTACTACGACAAAACTTTTGACTTGGCAGCCGTCCGCGGCGTGGACTTTCTGATGGTGCCATTCGAGTCGATGCCGGCCGTCGCCCACACCATGCTCAGCTTCGAACTCGTGAACCCCCATGGCCAAACCGAACACTTGGCCGTGAGCGTCGAAGTTCGCAAAGAGAAGCACGAGACTTACAATCCGGTGAAAGGCAGCGCCCGGCAATACGAACTGATGTATGTGGTTGCTGACGAGCGCGACGTGATCCGACAGCGGACCAACTATCGCCACGAAAACGTCTACCTTTATCGTACGACCGCGACATCACAAACCGCCCAGCTGCTGCTCACGGACGTGCTCGGACGCGTTAACGAACTTGCTAAGAAGCCGGAGTTCTACGACACAGTCACCAACAACTGCACGACAAATATCGTCCAACACATTCACCGTGTCCGCCCAAATCGCGTGCAGTACGATGTGCGAATGCTGTTGCCCGGCTATTCCGATCAGATTGCGTTCAACCAAGGGTTGATTGTGCCCAATGGAACATTCGAGCAAACCCGCCAACGGGCATACATCAATCCACTTGCCGAACGTTACGCCGACCGCGAAGATTTCTCTGAACTCATTCGCCAATAATCTTCACCAATACCCGCTTTTTCCGCCGTCCGTCAAACTCGCCATAAAAGATCTGTTCCCACGGCCCGAAGTCAAGCTTTCCGGCCGTCACCGCGACCACGACTTCCCGTCCCATAATTTGCCGTTTGTGATGCGCGTCGGCATTATCCTCACCAGTGCGATTGTGATGATACCGCTCCGGTGACGGATCGAACGGCGCTAGTTCTTCCAGCCACTTTTTGTAGTCGCGCTTGAGCCCCGGCTCGTCGTCGTTGATGAACACACTCGACGTAATGTGCATCGCATTGACCAAGCATAGTCCCTCGCGAATGCCGCTCTCTTCCAGTGCGGCTTGCACCTCGCGCGTGATGTTTACCATCTCCATCCGCGCCGGCAGATCGAACCACAATTCTTTTCGATAAGAATCCATCCCAAGCAACTCACTGCCAGGAACTCGCCTGTTCAGCAGCCGGAAAGCTGTCTGGCACGCCAATAGTCACAATGCCTGTCGCCGCCCACTCCGCACCCCGCTGGAGCGTTGTCGCAAAGCCAACGCACTTCATCGAATAATCGGCATGGCCCAGGGTCGTATGAAAAATCCGTCCTCGCCTATATCGAAGCGTCATCAGCATCGGTTCGTGTCGGCCGGTACCGTTGAATTCTGGCGAAGAATAAGCCGTCGCCAAAATGTGCATGTCTTCGGCCGGGCCGCGCAGAGAATCGTAAAGTTCATCTTTCGCATGCAACCATGTTTTGGGAAGGCCATGCGTAATTGGATGTTCCGGGTCTCGGATGCGGATTTGAAATTCGTGTTGCGGGCCATGGTGTCCGCCCGGACCTGGAACGGTGTCGCGGACTTGCCTGCCGGAATCGTCAAGATAAAGTTTCGGCCCAGACCGCTCGTCGCGTCCATACCAGCCACCGACTCCGATCATGCGGCAATACTCGGACCAATCAGGAAAAGCGTTATCGGCGGAATGGACGGAGACAAAGCCGCCCCCGCCGGCAACAAAAGCTATGAAATCTTGTTCCGTTCCGGCAGGCCAACGCGGGCCTACGTAGTTACCGATGATGACATCGTATTCCTTAAATCGCGGGCGAAAGCTACCGTTGTCCACGCGATCGAGCGGTCGGCTAGCGTCGGCCTGATAACCGGCGGGAATGGGCGCGGTGATCACGTCGACGGTGAAGCGTTCGCTGTCTTCCAGAATTTTCTTCATCAACGGCGTCGTGAGTTGCCAGTCGTGGTACGGATTGAAGCCGTCGACTATCAATGCGCGCAGTTTCCTGTGGCTTGGCTCAACTTCTTCCGCCGCAGCAGTGCTTGACAGGGCCATTGCATAAACACCCAGTGCAAGCCACACAAGAAGGATATTGCTCATAGCAGTTTTGACTACCAGGACACTGAAAAGCGATCCAGGCTCGTAAAAGATCTAAAGTTCGTACCGCATCAAGATCTCATCCGGCGCAAGCCCCGCGATGCTTTTAAAGCCGCCTTCCGCGATTCCAGCACCCACCTCTGTCGCTCGCCGAAAGTAGTGGTTCGAGAGTCGCCGCCCGAGCAGATTATGTCGCAGTTTGCGGCACATCACATCGGCGGCGTCGCGGATCATTGTGTCTTCGTGCCGCGCACCATACAAGCTGGTGGCGAGGATCGTAATGACATCCTGGCAGCGCTGCGAGAGCTCGGCCATCCGACACTGCCGATCAGCCAACTTCAATTGGAACTTACTCATCGTTGTCGAGATTTCGAGCGCCATGCGCTGCAGCCGGTCGCAGGCGAACTCGGCGTGCTCAGCAAGTTCCTGAGACATTCTAGGCAAATTGGCTGCTGCGACAGGAAGCAACCGCCTTGCGACGAGCCACTTCGTATAGGGCAAGGCCACCTCCTTGAGTGCCCACAGATGTGCCGGGTTGAGGGGATTAGGTTGCTTGATGCCAGCTGCGGCCAGGGCCTTTCCGAGCGGCTCGAAGTACGTCACGCCGTGGTTCTTCACCAGCGACTTGAAAAAACCCATCGCCAGCATCTCGCCCTCGCCCTCATAGATGCAAGGGGCGAGGTACTCGTGAATGTTGTCGCCGAACATGTGGCCGTGGAGAAACGATCGGCCGCCATGGGTCTTCATGAAATATTCGATGGCTGCGTGTTTCTGGGCCTCGCTGCCAAAAATTTTGGCGACGATGCACTCCATCTCGCCGCGGTAGCCGCGATCGATCAGTCCCGCACACCAGGCAACCAGAGCGTCGCAGGCCACGACAAGCCCCGCCAGTTCGCCCAGTCGCCGTTGGACCAGTTCGCGTTTGGCGATCGGCGCGCCATAGGTGGTGCGGAACTTGGCCCAGGGGATCATACTCGCCATCATCAGCCGCATGGTGCCAGCAGCATTGGCACACAGCGAGACGCGACCCAAATTGAGACCGTGGTATGCGATCGTCAGTCCGTCGCCTTTGGGCGGTTTGAGCAAATTCGCGGCCGGCACGTGGAAGTCGCGGAAGACGATGCCACGGTTGTAAGTTTGCTTCAGCGCCCAGAGGCCGTACTTGCGAAGCTGGAAGTTGGCATTCTCTTCCCGCGGCAACTCAACAATGAGGACAGCCGGTTTGTCGTCGATCAGGCACACGAGGCCGATCGTACGGCCGGGGACGACGTTCGTGATGAACAGTTTTTCGCCGTTCACAACGTACTCATCGCCTGCAAGCTTCGCCGTCGTTCGCAGCGCCGTGAGGTCGCTGCCGGCACACGGTTCCGTAAGGGCGAACGCGCTGAGTCGCTCGCCGTTTGCCAGTCCCGGCAGGAATCGCTGCTTCTGCTCTGCGGTGCCAAAGGTCCGCACCGGATCGACCGCGCCAATGCAGCCATGCACCGACGCCAGTCCCGCCACCGTCGGATCGACCAAGGCCATCTGCGTCAGAAACGCCGCGAACGAACTGAATGGAGCGCCCGACCCCCCGTATTCTTTGTCGACAAGCAAGCCCCAATACCCAGCGGCCCCAAGTTCGTCAAACACCGACTCCGCGATTCGGCCTTCGTTGTTGAGCAGCGTGTCGCCCGACACGTGCTTCTTCGCCACGGCGACGGAATCGTCCATCACTTTCTGCACGTCCGGCGGTGTCACCAGCGGCGTACTCGTGAAGAGCTCGACCGGTACGCCTCGGTCCCACACCGCTCGATGGACGGGGCTATTCACCGTCTGATACTGCGGTGCGAACAGGGCTTCCACCTGATCGTCGGCCGAATCGATCGCACCGGTTCGCCGCGCTTCATCGGCGCTCTTGCCGCCCAAGACGAGGGCCGTCTCGGCAAACGAAGTGCCACCGGATGAGGAAGGAGCTGTTGAAGGTTCGTCCGCCATGTTGAGTACGCCTATCGCTTGCGGTTTAGCTAATGTGACTGTGCAGTTCAATTATACACCGCGAAGTCGCCGCGGTTGTTGCGAGTAGCCCGACAGCCTATCATGGTGGGCCAAGTTCGCCCAACACAGTTTTTCCGGCGAGGCGTAGCTCGTCGGCTGATTTTGATTCTCTAATCCCGCACTCCCATGCACGATCCACGAATTGACCGACTTGCTGATTTGCTCCTTGACCACAGTTGCCGCATTGAGAAAGGCGAAAAAGTGCTCATCGAGGCTTTTGATCTACCGGACGCGAGCTTGGTCTGTGCGCTGGTGGAAGGTGCGGCAGAACGAGGTGCTGTACCGCTCGTGTCCTGGAAGTCGAACGCCGTGTTGCGGTCGCTCTATCGCACAGCCACGGAAGAGAGCATGACCCTAGCGGGCAAATTCGAAAGTGATCGGATGGAACAAGTCCAGGCCTATGTCGGCATTCGCGGGGCCACCAACAGCAGTCAGTTCGCCGATGTTCCACAACCGAAGATGGATCTCTACCAGCAACACTGGTGGAAGCAAGTGCATACCGACGTGCGGATCACCAAAACAAAGTGGGTGGTGCTGCGTTACCCGACCGACTCGTTCGCTCAAGCAGCCAAGATGAGCACGCGGGCGTTCGAAGATTTTTACTTCGACGTTTGTACGGCCGACTACGCGGCAATGGAAGAAGCCCAAAAGCCACTCGTAGCCAGGATGGAAGCGGCTGACCAGGTGCGAATTGTTTCGCCCGGCACGGAGCTCGAATTCTCGATTCACGGCATCCCAGTGATTCCTTGTTCAGGCGACCGGAACATTCCCGACGGCGAAGTCTTTACCGCTCCAGTCCGAGAGAGCATCAACGGCAAAATTTGCTTCAACACGCCGTCGCGCTACCAGGGCATTGTTTATGAAAACGTCGAGTTCGAATTCAGAGATGGCAAGATCGTCCGCGCCAAAGCGAACGAAACTGAGAAGATCAATGCTTTGCTAGATTCCGACGAAGGTGCCCGCTACTGCGGCGAATGGGCGATCGGCGTCAACAACCACGTCCGCGAGCCGATGCTCGATACGCTGTTCGACGAAAAGATCGGCGGGTCGTTTCACCTCACGCCGGGCCAGGCCTACGAAATCGCCGACAATGGCAACCGCAGCCGCATCCACTGGGATTTGGTATTGATTCAGCGGCCCGACTACGGCGGCGGAGAAATTTGGTTTGACGGCGAACTTCTGCGCAAAGATGGCTGCTTCGTGCCCGCAGACTTGCAAGGACTCAACGAGGGTTTGTAGGAACAACCCCGCCGGCGGCTTTTTCTACTGAAAACAGTATCGTAGTTATAGGAAAGTGATCCGACGGATAACGGTCTTCGAACTTTGTGCGAATGATGCCCGCATCGGACACACGCAGATCACCGCTGTGGAGGATGTAGTCGATCCGCGAACCTTCAGGATGGCCTTCGAAATTGTGAAACGTGGCCTCGTTCTTGCCACGCTGAGGCACCAACTCGCGGTAGCTATCGAAAAGCCTCCGGCCGTCTGAATCGTCCAGACTTCTCAAAGTCGCGATGGCCACATTGTCTTCGTGAGCGTTCATGTCGCCCATGACGATGATAGACCTGCCGGCCGATAGCTCTCCTAACTGGCTGTGAATTAGTTTTGCGGAGTGCAGCCGCGCCGCCTGACTAACATGATCCCAATGCGTGTTGAGCACAAAGTACTCTTGGCCGTCATTTTCGCTGTCGGCAAGGATTACCCACGACGCGATTCGCACATAAGCCGCATCGGGAAACTTGCTACCCACTGCAGTCGGTGTATTACTTAGCCAGAACGTGCCTTGGCCTAGGCGGCGAAAACGATCTTTCCGATAGAATATCGCACTATGCTCGCCCGTCGCTTCTCCATCGTCGCGGCCGACTCCGTAATATTCGTAACCAGGAAGCAAGCTCTGCAAGTCAACCAATTGGTGACGAAACGCTTCCTGTACTCCGAGAACATCGGGACTCGCGTCACGGATCGTCGTCGCGACTAGGTCGCGCCGATGGTTGTCCGAAAGCGAGTTCCAGGCCTCCAAACTGTTCGATGCTGCCTCCAGGTCGAAGTCGCCGCGAATATTGAACGACATGACCTTTAGTGGAGCAGCGATCGAGAGTGCACCCGATGCTAGCATTGTGACCATTGCCAGAATTACTGACTTCAAGTCAAACTTCATCGTAGAATCTCCTCGATTTTTTCCAATTCATCACTATTGAACGATCGCATATCGAGCGATGCTATGTTCTGGTTCAACTGAGCGACGCTGCTCGCGCCGATCAGCACCGTCGTGACGCGTGGGTCGCGGAGTACCCAGGCCAATGCCATCTGAGCAAGCGATTGCCCGCGACACTGAGCTAACTCGTGTAGCTTATGAATCTGTTCGAGCTTCTCGGGAGTGATCTGTTCACGTTTAAGGAAACCATGCGGTTTCGCAGCACGGGAGCCTTCGGGAATTCCGTGGAGGTAACGATCAGTCAGCAACCCCTGAGCGAGCGGTGAGAACGGGATGCAACCGACTCCTCGTTCGCCCAGCACATCGAACAACCCTCCTTCGACCCATCGCTCGAACATCGAATATTTAGGTTGATGGATGAGGCAGCGTACGCCGAGGCGATCGAGCAAGTCGCATGCCTGGATCGTCTGGTCGGCCGAATAGTTCGAGAGGCCGACATAAAGCGCCTTCCCCTGCCGCACGGCGGATTCGAGGGCACCCATCGTCTCTTCAAGGGGTGTGTCCGCATCGGGCCGATGGGAATAGAAGATGTCGACGTATTCGAGCCCCATCCGCTGGAGACTCTGGTCCAGGCTCGAAAGCATATACTTCCGTGAGCCCCATTCGCCGTACGGCCCAGGCCACATAAGGTAACCGGCCTTGGTTGAAATCACCAACTCGTTGCGGTACGGCCGCAAATCGTCGCGCAGCATGCGGCCAAAGTTTTCTTCTGCCGAACCGGGCGGTGGTCCGTAATTGTTAGCGAGATCAAAGTGCGTGACACCGCGATCGAACGCTCGTCGCACGATTGCCCGACCTGTCTCGTAGGCGTCGACTCCACCGAAGTTGTGCCACAAACCGAGGGACAATGCCGGCAACTTAAGCCCGCTTCGGCCACAACGGTTGTAAAACATCGTGTCGTAACGATTTTCGGCGGCATGGTACGGCATTGTTTTCTCGGCAAAGATTTGATCAATGGTGAGACTGCAAAATGCGGCTTTTCTCCATGGCATCTTCAGCCATGCGGATGAATCGACTGTCGCCGGTGCCTGCGTAGACCCGCTGCAGAATCACGCTCAGCGCGGTATAGCTAAAAGGATCGTCCGGTGCGAGATCGCACACTTTCTCCGCGTGCTGCACGGCCAATTCGTGGTGGCCCAACTTTTGCTCAACGATTGCCAAAGCCGAGTGGACTAGCGCGTAGTTTGGATCGGCCACAAGCGCTTCCTGATACTTGGCGACCGCCTCTTCTAGCTTGCCTTGGGATTTAAGTTGGTCCGCTTGATCATATAACTCTAAAGCGTCTGCCATGGGGTTAATTCCTTAACAGGCATGGGCGGTGCTGGCGCCAGCACCGAATCGGTCGCATCGATGTACTTCAACACTTAATTTATAGATTCTAGCAGGTTGATAGGGCCGTCGCCCACCCGTAGCCGCCTCGCAAGAAGGGAAAAATCGTTATCTCCGGCTAAGCCAGGATAATTGCCACAACCGATGAAACACTCAGGTGAGGCCGAGCACCCGCAACTGCCCGACCGATCCCAAACTCCATCGCCGCCTACCCGCCGGTGACGGATCTACTACCAGCATAAGGACCCGCTTGTGTCGATTCACCCACTTGCTGCCGTCAGTCCGTACGCTTTCATTGGCAATCACGTGAAGATCGGGCCGTTTTCGGTCGTGGAGCCAGGAGTTGAGATCGGTAATAACACAACCATTGCCAGTCGCGTCGTTGTGCGGAGCGGTACGAAGCTAGGTCGCGACAACATCGTGTGTGAAGGGGCTGTCATCGGCGGCATGCCGCAGCACCTGCACATGCCCCAGTTCCCAGGCCGTGTCGTGATCGGCGATGGCAATGTGATCCGCGAGAATGTGACGATTCACCGAGCGATGGACGCCGAAAAAACCACGCGGATTGGTAACGGCTGCCTGCTGATGGTCGGCGCTCACGTCGCCCATGATTGCACGCTCGGCAGCAATGTAATTCTCACGAACAACGCCATGCTCGGCGGGCACGTGGCAGTTTCCGATCGGGCGTACATTTCCGGTGGCGTCGCGGTACACCAATTCTGCCGCATTGGCACTTTGGCAATGGTGGGTGGACTGGCGCGCGTGCGGCAAGATGTGCCCCCCTATGTCACCATCGACGGTGGCTCGACGATGGTGGTGGGCCTCAACCGGGTTGGGTTGCGGCGGGCTGGCTTTACGACGCAGCAAGTCATCGACCTCAAGGAAGCATACCGAGTAATCTACCGTAGCGGCCTACCATGGGACGAAATGCTCGATAAGCTGCAGACGCAATTTACCGACGGTCCCGCCGCCGAGTTTCTCACGTTTTTCATCTGTGGGAACTCACGTGGCTTCGTCCAAGAACGCCGCACCCCACCCGGAGCAACCGTCCGCATTGTCCGCGACGAAAAGGAGATCGCAGCCGACAAGCCCTTGATCGTCGAAGCAGGAAAAATGGCTGGGTAGCCGTCAGGATTTGCTTACTTCTTGCTGCTCGCCAGTGCCGCCTGCGCCGCCGCGAGCCTCGCAATCGGCACGCGGAACGGGCTGCAGGAAACGTAATCGAGCCCGACTTCCTGACAAAACTTGATCGAGTCCGGGTCGCCGCCGTGCTCGCCACAGATGCCGCACTTAAGGTCCTTCTTCGCCGAGCGCCCCTTTTTCACGCCCATTTCTACAAGCTGGCCAACACCGGTCGTGTCGAGCGATTGGAACGGATCACGGAGCAGCAGTTCCTGCTTGAGATAATCGGGCAAAAAGGTGTTGATGTCATCCCGACTAAATCCAAACGTCATCTGCGTCAGGTCGTTTGTGCCGAAGCTAAAGAACTCCGCGACGGCGCCAATCTCATCCGCCGTGAGTGCTGCCCGTGGAATCTCGATCATCGTGCCGACGAGAATACCTAGGTCGCCCTTGAACTTCTTTTCTTCCTTGACCTCGCCCATCGTCGCGCGGACCTGGTTGGTAAGCGACTCAAGCTCCCTCGCTGTGCCAACCAGTGGAATCATGATCTCCGCAATTGCCTTGACGCCTTTCTCCTTACAGGCAATGGCCGCTTCTGTGATCGCCCGGACCTGCGTCTCAAGGATCTCCGGATAGGTCACTGCCAAGCGGCAGCCGCGATGGCCGAGCATCGGGTTCATTTCATGGAGCTGGTCGACACGGGCCTTCACGTCGGCCGCCGAGATGCCAAGTTCTTTGGCCATTGCAGCCTGGCTTTTCGGCTCGTGAGGCAAAAACTCGTGTAGCGGCGGATCCAGGAGTCGGATTGTTACCGGCAGTCCGTCCATCGCCTTGAAGATGCCAATAAAGTCTTTCCGCTGCAGCGGAAGCAGCTTCTTGAGGGCGGCTCGGCGATCCTTGGTCGTCGTGGCCAGGATCATCGCTCGCATCGCTTGGATCCGTTCACCTTCGAAGAACATGTGCTCGGTGCGGCAGAGTCCGATGCCTTCGGCACCGAACTCGCGGGCCCGCTTGGCGTCGGCTGGGGTGTCGGCGTTCGTACGGACTTTGAGTGTGCGATACTTGTCGGCCCAACCCATCACAGTTGAGAAATCGCCCGAGAGCTTGGGGGTCTGAGTCCCCACGCTCCCGGCCATCACTTCGCCAGTAGAGCCGTCGATTGACAGCGTGTCCTTGTGCGTAAATGTCTTGCCGCCGACTTTGATCTTGCGAGCCTTCTCGTCAATTGTGATCTGGCCCGCACCGGCTACGCAACAGCGACCCCAACCGCGGGCCACCACGGCCGCGTGACTGGTCATACCGCCAGTGCTGGTGAGAATGCCGACGGCCTTGTGCATGCCGTCGATATCCTCTGGGTTGGTCTCTTTGCGAACCAGCAGCACTGCTTCTCCGGCATTCGAACGTTCCACCGCTTCGGCTGCAGTAAATGCAAGTTTGCCCACTGCCGCCCCCGGCGAAGCGGGCAGGCCGATTGTGAGCACTTGAGAAGACTTCTTCGCCGCAGGGCTGAAGCTTGGCAAAAGTAGTTGAGTGAGGTCGCCGGCCGGGATCCGCTCAACCGCCGTCTTCTCGTCGATGAGCTTTTCCTTGACCATATCGCAGGCAATCTTCACTGCCGCGGCACCGGTCCGTTTGCCATTGCGGGTCTGCAACATGAAGAGCGTGTTCCGCTCGATTGTAAACTCGATGTCCTGCACGTCCTTGTAGTGCTGCTCCAATTTGTCTTTGATGCCAATCAACTGATCATAACACTTCTTGTTCCACTTCGACATTTCGGAGACGGGCTGCGGCGTGCGAATTCCAGCCACCACGTCCTCGCCCTGGGCGTTAATCAGGAACTCTCCGTAAAACCTGTTCTCGCCCGTAGCCGGATCGCGCGTGAAGGCCACGCCGGTCCCCGAGTCGTCGCCCATGTTGCCGAACACCATCGACTGGACGTTCACCGCGGTGCCTAACAGCCCCGTAATGTTCTCCACTTGGCGATAGCTGACGGCCCGTGGCTGCATCCAGCTCTTAAACACAGCTTCAATCGCCAATTCCAACTGCTTGATCGGCTCTTGGGGGAAGGGTTTGCCGAAGTGCTTCTTGAAGACCACTTCATAGTCTTTACAAAGTTGGATCATGCCTTCCAATGGCACTTCGTTATCGACCTTGGCGCGATACTTCTTTTTGATTTTGTCGAAAGCTACTTCGAAGTGTTCGTGGTCGACGTTGCACACAACGTCGCCGTACATGTTGATTAGGCGACGGTAGGCATCGTACGCAAAGCGATGGTTGCCGGTCGCGTTGGCGATGCCGACCACCGACGCGTCGTTGAGGCCTAGATTGAGGATCGTGTTCATCATGCCCGGCATCGAGCGGGCGGCGCCACTGCGCACTGAAACCAGCAAGGGATCTTGCGCGTCGCCAAACTTCTTGCCCAGTTCCTTCTCGAGCGTAGCAATGTTCTTGGCGACTTCATCCATCAAGCCCGGAGGAAGTTTGCGGCCACTCTTATAGTAAAGGTCGCAGACTTCAGTCGTGATCGTGAAACCGGGGGGCACCGGCAGCCCGATGCTGGTCATCTCGGCGAGGTTCGCTCCCTTGCCGCCCAACAGATCTTTTTGATGGCCCTTGCCCTCGGTTTTGGTGCGGCCGAAGTAATAGATCATTTTGGGTGGGTGTCCGTTCATGGCGGATGATTCCTTGCGACTTTGTTTTCCCTTCCGATCTAAAATTGCCGTTGCCATATCGCTACCACCTTCAAGCTATTTAGAGAGCGCCCGATCGACTAAGATGACAATCCTTGTGCAGGATTTCCCAAGAGCAAAGGCTGGGAAAGCTGCGCGATTTACGAATCGACTAATGTATCTCCCGCCTCCGGCGGGCGTCAAGGCAAACGATTTCACTGAGATATGTCCGCCATTCGCCCTGGCTCGGAAAATCTAACCGGTTTTCGCCTGGCCGTCTTAGTCGAGGGAGGCCTGGGGCTTGTTGCCATTGGGCTGGCCTGGCTACTCGGTATCTCACTCCGCGATCAATTCGCAGCCACTAGGCTCGAAATTGCTGAGGGTGCCATGTTTGGCATCGTTGCGGTGCTGCCGATGCTCGTTACGTTTGCGTGGCTGGCGCAATCTTCCACAAAGTGCCTTGCCGATTTGCACAGGTTCGTCCAGCAGCTGGTGCGGGAACTGTTTTCTCGTGCCACGATTTTCGAGTTGGCCGTAATAGCGACGCTGGCCGGAGTCAGTGAGGAGCTATTATTTCGCGGAGTGCTCCAAACCGTGATCGGTCAATGGACCGCGCCGATCATCGGGCTGGTTGTCGCTAGCTTAGTGTTTGGAGCCTTTCACGCGATGTCCCTGCTCTACTTTGCTTTGGCAACAATAATAGGCATGTATCTTGGTAGTCTGCTGCTGCGATTCGACGATCTGACGATACCAATCGTCGCCCATTCGCTATACGATTTCGTAGCGCTTGTCTATTATCTGCACTTTCGGAGAAAACAGCGTTAACTGATCTCCAATAAAAAAGGCTCTTCCATCATGCTGCGGTTGCGAACCAAGCCGCACGATGGAGGAGCCAAGGAAGGCCGAATCGAGATGTCGTTGGCAAGGCCCGGAATCGTGGTCGGAGTGGAGCAGCTGGTTGGACGCATCCAAGCCGCCGTCTTCGACAACGGTGACGACGCTCCTCGCAAGGTCCAGTTCACCGCCCTCTAGAGCGGGTTTGGAGTTCGCGTAGCGGCCTTTTTCGTCGATTGAACCGTGGCTCATGTGTAATTGACCGCCAAACGTCCGTGCGACTCGCACTACAAGGATGGAGAGACGTGGAAAGGTTCCCAAAGTTTTACTCGGGAGGATTTGCCCCTTCTCGCGAAGGTGGCCGACCAGGTTCACACCTTCCTCTACGAGCAAAACGGTTCTTCCGCGCGCCTAGGGACGACTCAAAAATTACTTCGGCGTTTCAGTTGGGTGAGAATTTGTAGTTGTAGGCGGAAAGGGCTTTGTCGCGTCGCGTTGGTTCGTTGGCGAGGAATTCGGGGTCGGCTTTGATGCCAGCGGCGTATTGGTTGCGTGCCCGTTCGCAAACAACGCGCAGGCCTGTCCGGATAGTCGTTTGTTCCAGGGCTTGATGGATGGCTTCGATGCTGGTGAGTTGAATCGCCTGCAAGGAACGTGACAGATGGCAGAACAGACGATGGTCGATGGGATTGTATTTCGAGCAATAGGGCGGAAGATGACACACGCGGAACGTGCGGCACAGTCGTTGGCTCAATTGGTGCAGTTGCTGCCGAAACAGCGGCACGCGATAGCCGTTGCTGCCGCCGCAATCGGCTAGCAACAGGATCGGACTCGTAGCATCGTAACGCCACTTGCCCAGTCGATGCCACCAGCGACGAATCGCGTCACAGGCCAACTCGCCCGTGTCGGCGCCTTCAGCCAAATAGACCAGGGCTTCATTCGCCGCGAGATCATAGACTCCGTAGGGAATCACCTTACCCCAGCTCGAGCTGGGAAAGTCATGATCCCAAGCCTCAAGGCGATCGTCCGTCCAGGCTTGACCGGCTCGCTCGAACCGCCCCAGCAGCTCTTTCTTCTTGGTGTCGATCGAGAGCACCGGCCAGTCGCGGACCAGAAAGTATTGCTTCACTTGGTTCATCCGCTGGAATTGCGCGTCGCGATCCGCATTCTCTCCCAGGGCCAACGTTTTGACCATCTTGCGGCGCATCAGCGCCAGGTTCTCCGCGCTCTCGCCAGCCGGCCGGTAGTACCGCGTCGAGCGTGCCAGCCCCAACAGCGTGCACTGTCGCGCGATCGACAGCTCGGGATGTTCCGGTTCGATCCATCGCCTCAAGTTCTCAGCTGAGCTCGGCAGCTTTTTTTTTCAACCACTCGACTTCCATCTTCAGCCGGCCGATCTGCTCGTAGAGCTCTTCTTCGTTCGTGGCTTCCTCAGCACGCTTGCCACGGCCATCCTCGAACAGACCGACGGCACCCTCCAGAAGTTGCTTCTTCCAGGCCGTGACCTGGCTGGCATGGACCGCGTACTCCGACGCCAGCTGGGCCGTCGTCTTCTCGCCACGACACGCCG
>JBGSUJ010000187.1:0-61965 GCA_041753435.1 Pirellulales bacterium
CGGAGCGGCCCCGGACGCGACGGCCGACGGCGGCGCTGCGGCGGCGGGCGACGGTGCGTCGACGGCTGATGACGACGCGATCGACGCGGAGTTTGAAGTGAAGTCCTAAGATGGCACTGTGTTGGCTTTGGAACCGCGAAGCGGTTTGACAACAAAGCCCAGGGTCGCCGCGCAGCGGCGCACCCTGAGTCACGTTTCCGTAAACAAATCCAACCGCAGAGCGGTTGCACAAGAGAGAGTCCGCGATGGGCCAATCTCTCGAGCAGGTTTACGTCCACATCATCTTCTTGACGAAGGGCCGCGAGCCGTTTCTGGTGGATGCCGACCTGCGCGAGCGAACCCATGCCTATCTTGCCGGCATCTGTCGGAATCAGGATTCGCCGGCGCTAATCGTCGGCGGCACGGAAGACCACGTCCACCTATTATGCCGGCTTGGAAAGCAGACGACGGTGTCGCATTTGGTCCGCGAATTGAAGCGTAATTCGTTGTCCTGGGCAAAAGCCCAACACGGCGAATTGCCAAACTTCCATTGGCAGACGGGGTACGGAGCATTTTCAATCAGCCCGGGTCAGGTCGCGGACTTGATACCATACATTGCGAATCAAGTCGAGCATCATCGGAAGGAGAGCTTTCAAGACGAGTTTCGGCGCGCGTGTGCCAAGTACGATGTTGAAACCGATGAACGGTACGTGTGGGAGTGAACTTGTAAAACCCCTGCGGGGTTTCGAATTGTAAACCAATGCACCCAGGGTGCGCCCCTCGAATACTCGGGGCGACCCTGGGCTTTGATGTGAAACGCCTGCGGCGTTGTAAGGAAGGAATCATCATGCCATTCCGATTCGACAAATTAACGATCAAAGCCCAAGAAGCCGTCGCGCGCGCTCAGGAGCTCGCCAGCGAGAAAGGGAATCCGCAGATTGAGCCGATGCATTTGCTCGCGGCGCTCGTGGCCGAAGACGGCGGCATCGTCCGCCCGGTGCTCGAAAAAATCGGCGCTAACATCGACCAACTGGAGCAGATTGTCGAAGCGGATCTCAAACATCTGCCGAAAGCGAGCGGCGGTTCGCAGCCGGGGGCTAGCCCTGCACTCTCGAAAAACCTCGACGCCGCGCAGGCCGAAGCCGACGGCATGAAGGACGAGTTCGTCTCGACCGAGCACCTGCTGCTCGCGCTCGCTGGCACCAAGTCGAAGGCCCAAGATGTCCTCAACCTCAACGCGATCACCAAAGACGCGATCCTCGGCTCGCTCCGCGCCGTGCGCGGCTCGGCCCGCGTCACCGATCAGGCTCCCGAGGGCAAATTCCAAGCCCTCGAAAAATATGGCATCGACCTCGTCGAGCGCGCCCGACAGGGCAAAGTCGACCCCGTGATCGGCCGCGATCAGGAAATCCGCCGCGTGATTCAAGTCCTCTCGCGGCGGACGAAGAACAATCCGGTACTGATCGGCGAGCCGGGTGTCGGCAAAACCGCGATCGCCGAAGGCCTCGCCCTGCGGATCGTCCAGGCCGACGTGCCGCAAAGCCTCAAGAACCGCCGCGTCATCGCCCTCGATATGGGCGCGCTGGTCGCCGGCACGAAGTTCCGCGGCGAGTTCGAAGAGCGGCTCAAGGCACTCTTGAAAGAGGTCCAAGACGCCGGCAACGTGATTCTCTTCATTGATGAGTTGCACACTGTCATCGGCGCCGGCGCGGCCGAAGGCGGCGCCGACGCGGCCAACCTCTTGAAACCCGCCCTCGCCCGCGGCGATCTCCGCTGCATCGGCGCCACGACGCTTGACGAGTACCGCAAGCACATCGAAAAAGATGCTGCCCTCGAACGGCGGTTCCAACCGGTGCTCATCGGCGAGCCGAATGTTGAAGACACGATCGCCATCCTCCGTGGTCTCAAGCCGCGTTACGAGGCCCATCACAAGGGCGTCCGCATCAAAGATTCCGCGCTGGTCGCCGCGGCCGAGCTCTCGAACCGCTACATCGCCGACCGCTTTCTTCCCGATAAGGCCATCGACCTCATGGACGAAGCCGCCTCGCGCCTCGCCATGGAACTCGAAAGCGTTCCCGCCGAGATCGACCAAGTGCAGCGCCGCTTGATGCAACTGGAACTCGCCGCCCGCCAGCTCGAGCACGAAACCGAAGAACACGCCCAGGACCGCCTCGTCGAAATCAACGAAGAGATGGCCGAGCTCAAGCGCCAGCTCGCCAGCCTCCGCGAGCAGTGGGAAAGCGAAAAGATGGGCCTTGGCGACGTCGCCACCGTCCGCCGCAAGCTCGAAGACGCCCAGCGAAACTACGACCAGCACGCCGCCCAGATCAAAGACCGCCAGGCGATGGGCCAGCCGATCGACGAATCGGCCTACCAGAAACTCTACGAGTTCGACGTCGAACGCAAGAAACTAGCCAATTTGGTGGAAGAAGCCGAAGCCAGGCAACAGGCTGCAAGCGAAGGCGAGAAGAGCACTGGCGGAGCCAGTGGCACCCAGAGAAAACTCCTCCGCCAGGAAGTCGGCCCCGAGGAAATCGCCGGGGTGGTGAGCGCCTGGACCGGCGTTCCCGTCACCCGCATGATGGAAGCCGAAAAGGCCAAGCTGCTCGTCCTCGAAGAGCGGCTCCACCAGCGCGTCATCGGCCAGGACGAAGCGGTGCGAGCCGTCGCCAACGCCGTCCGCCGCAGCCGCTCCGGCCTGCAAGACCCCAACCGCCCCATCGGCTCGTTCATCTTCTGCGGCCCAACCGGCGTCGGCAAAACCGAGCTCTGCAAGGCGCTCGCCCAGGTGCTGTTCGACGACGAGCACGCGATGGTCCGCATCGACATGAGCGAGTTCATGGAGAAGCACACGGTCAGCCGCCTCATCGGCGCTCCCCCGGGCTACGTCGGCTACGAAGAAGGCGGCAAGCTCACCGAAGCCGTCCGCCGCCGGCCCTACTCCGTGATCCTCTTGGACGAAATCGAAAAGGCCCACCGCGACGTCTTCAACATCCTGCTGCAGGTGCTCGACGACGGCCGCCTCACCGACAACCACGGCCACACCGTCGACTTCACCAACACGATCATCGTGATGACCTCGAATGTCGGCAGCCAGATGATCCAAGAGATCTTCGAAGGCGGCGGCACGTACGACGAGATGCGCACGAGCGTGATGGAATCGCTCCAAACCCGCTTCCTGCCGGAGTTCTTGAACCGCATCGACGAAATCATCGTCTTCCGCCCGCTCGACCGCTCGCAGATCCGCAAAATCGTCGACCTGCAAGTCGACCATTTGGCGAAGCTGCTAGAAAAGCGCGAGCTGAGTTTGGTCGTCACCGACACCGCGCGCCAAGAACTAGCCAACCGCGGCTACGACCCGCAATTCGGCGCCAGGCCCTTAAAGCGCGTCGTCCAGCAGCAACTACAAAACCCGCTCGCCGCAGAGTTATTGAAGGGCCAATACCCCGAAAGTAGCACCATCAAAATCGACTTCGACGGCGAAGAATTCACCTTCGAACGTGCCGCCGCGGAAGCCGACAAAACTCGCGACAAGGTTGTGTCGTCAAAGATCGTATAAGTGCGCCGCAGGCCCGTGAATTCATCAACCGAGCGACCAGGGTGCTCATTGCCGTCCCTGGCCCCCGGCTAGCCCCTGCTCACGTTCCTCAGAAGAAAGCCGAAATCGTGTTGAAAGTCTCTCGCAAAATCAGCCCGGCCCATTCCACTTGAACTGCGAGCCAAGACATGATGGAGAAGCATGACAGAATGCCCCTCCTGATCGGCCAAGACATTTGAGGACACTCAAGAGGCACAGGATCAAATCTGTATCCACGATTCGTCTGCTGAACGCTATAGCATCGGCCGGCCGGACTCGTCTTGATTGTGCCTGCCAAAATGATCAATCGTGATCTTACCAATTACCGCCATTCCATGACAGAGACTCGCAGAGGCTGAATTCGACTCGCGGCTCTGCAAATTTAGATCCAGCGTTGTGCAAACGGAGGTGCACTCATGCAACGCGACATCGACCAGTTTCGGCAACTGCTATTGGATATTGAACGCCGCGGCGCCACCTGCCCGATGGAAGTTTTGCGAACCAACGCCCGGCATGATGGTGACGAACTCATCCGCTACCATTAGCGGCTAAGGCCGGCACACTGATTCTTTCGTTCGACTTCTTACCGATTTTCACTTTGGATCCGGTTGAATATAAGTGAGGCGCAACTGCCGCCAACACCCGATTGCTGGGAAGATCGTGGACGGCTGAATCAACCTCCGAGGAAACTACCTCAAATGCGCCAACTACGCTTCACGCGAGCGATGTCGGTCGGCATGACTTCGGATAAAATATCCAGCGAATCAACCACCTCCTCCTGCTCAGCAATCAACCTTACGACTTCGTCACCGCCAGCAAGAAGCTCGGCTTAAGCGGCTCAAATGTCAGGCGGTCGAGTTGGTCGGTGCCGCGGGCAAGGTTGATCATCCAGATGTGGAGGTGGGACGAATACTGGCTGATCAGTTGCCGCAGCTCGGAGAGATGATCGATGCTGGTAGTGTTCACGACCAGGCGGCCACCGCGGCGAAGGCGGGAATAAGCCGCTTCGGTGAGGCGAATTACTTCGCGGCCGGCACCAGCGATGAAGACAGCGTCGGGGTCGGGCAGTTCGTCGAAGGCTTCCGGGGCGCGGCCGAGGACTGCGCTGACGTTGGCGACGCCGAAGCGTTCGGCGTTCTCGCGGATGAGACTGTGCTCGTCGGCGTCCATTTCGATGGCGTAGACGCTGCCGTCGGAGGCCATTTGGGCAGCTTCCATGCTCACAGAGCCGCTGCCTGCGCCGACGTCCCAGACGATGCTCGACGGAGCGATGTCGAGTTGGGCCAGCGCCATCGCGCGAACTTCGGCCGGCGTGAGCAGGCCGAGCTGCGGCTTCGATTGCAAAAATGCTTCATCAGGATTGCCGAACAGCCGGCGGCCGACCGCGTCGCGAGGGCGGTCCGGCGCATTCGGATCACGAACCAAAATCATCACATTGAGCGAATCGAACTTCTGGGCGGCGATTTCTTCGAGCGTGCCACGGGTGACACGCTCGTCGCGGGCACCCAGGTTTTCGCAGACATAGGCTGTGAAGTAGTCGATGTTCCGTGCGAGCAGCGACTTAGCTACTTCGGCCGGGCCGCCACGGTCGGAAGTGAACAGGCCGACCTTCTGGGCCGTGCGAATTTTTTCCAGCACTGCATCGAGCGGGTGATTGGCCAAATTGGTGAGGTATGCATCCTCCCAAGTTTCCATCACCCGGGCAAAGGCGAGTTGCATGGAACTCACGTGCGGCACGACGACGAACCGCTCTTTCCCTAGCCGTTCGCTGACGAATCGAGCCAAGCCGTAGAACAATGGATCGCCATGAATCAGCATCACGATGCGCTTGTCGCCGGCCGACTCGAGCAACGCAACCAGATTGTTGAGATCCGTCGGAATAACATGCCGTTCGGCCTTGGCATCGCCGGCGAGGGCAAGGGTTCGCTCGGTGCCCAGCAACACTTGTGAGTGGGTGATCAATTCGCGCACGCTGGCGGGCAGGGCCGCGAGGCCGTCGTCGCCGATGCCAATGACGTGGATCTTGGAAGCCAAGGTAACAGAATTCAGGGGACAGGGATCAAAGCATGCACATGGACTAATATATCAAAAACAACTCGCGACGCTCAGCCCCAATCACACGAAAAGAAACTGCATCCTAGCCCCCTTATCGTGTCACCCTGGCCTCTCGCTGCTAATCGGCCACGTAGCAGCGCAATGTGTGGTGATCCAGCAGGATCGGGCCCGACTGGGGCGGCGGAGGGCCGTCGGCGTTAGGGTACACATCGCCGGGCGAATCGGCGGCGGTGTCGACAAAGAGTCGCCATTTACGTCCGGAGGCAACCTTGGGTATCGCAAACGGTTGAGGCTGGTCGCCGGAATGCATCATGATCATCACGGGCTTAGCAGCTGGATTGGCGGCCAAGCCACTGCGGCCGAGGACCGCTGTCAGGCTATGATACACGTTGTGCCAATCAACCGCTTTGCCGTCGGTTCCGTACCAGCTTACATCGGGCAGTTGGCCCGGCAGTTCGGCCGTTCCCGTCAAGAACTTCGATCGCCTGACGTTCGGTTGCTGACGGCGAAAAGCGATTAGCGATTGGACAAAGCGAAACATTTCGGCATTGCGTTCGACGAGGCGCCAGTCGAACCAACTAATTGCATTGTCCTGACAGTAGGCGTTGTTGTTACCGCGTTGGGTGCGCTGCACCTCATCGCCAGCCAGGATCATCGGCACCCCCTGACTTAGCAACAACGAAGCGAGCATATTTTTGATCTGCCGCTTGCGGAGCCTCACGATTGCCTTGCGTCGCGTGGGACCTTCGATGCCATAATTAGCGCTGTAATTGTTATTGTCGCCATCGCGGTTCTCTTCGCCATTGGCCAGATTGTGTTTCCGTTCGTAACTGACAAGGTCGTTGAGCGAGTAGCCGTCGTGCGACGTGACAAAGTTGATGCTGTGGTAAGGCAAACGGCCGCTAGGTTTGTAGAGGTCGCTCGACCCAGCTAGCCGTGTGGCCATCGGGCCGGTCATGCCAAAATCGCCCCGCCAATAGCGGCGGACGTTGTCTCGGTAGTGTCCGTTCCACTCGGCCCAGCGCTGCGTGGCAAAGGAGCCGACTTGAAACGCACCGGCCGCATCCCACGCTTCGGCAATGATCTTCGTGTCTGCGAGCATGGGGTCTTCAGCGATTAACTCGACCATCGGTGGGTTGGGTACGAGCTCGCCCTTTCTGTTGCGGCTGAGAATCGAGGCCAAGTCGAAACGGAAGCCGTCGATGTGGTAATTGTGAACCCAGTGCCGCAGGCAGTGGAAGATCATCTCCCGCACGATCGGGTGATTGCCGTTAATCGTGTTGCCACAGCCGGAATAATTCTTGTAACTGCCATCGTCGTTCAGCATGTAATAGACCTTATTCTCAAGGCCTTTAAAGCTGAACGTGGGGCCGTGCCCGTTGCCCTCCGAGGTGTGGTTGAAAACAACATCGAGAATGACTTCGATGCCATTAACGTGCAACTCGCGGACCATCTCCTTAAACTGCCGGACTTGATCACCGGGCGTGGTGCCCTGCATATAGCCGCGGTGGGGCGCAAAGAAGGCCATCGGATCGTAGCCCCAATAGTTCGAGCGCTCCCGTTTCGAGCCGTCGGCTTCTTCCGTGGGGAACTCATGCACTGGCATCAACTCAACCGCGGTGACGCCCAGCGACTTCAAGTATGGAATCTTCTCCATCACGCCGAGGTAGGTCCCGGGCTGCTCTACCTTACTCGTCGCACTTTGCGTAAATCCACGGACATGCATTTCGTAAATGATCGACTCGGAGAGAGGCCGCTTGAGGTGCCGGTCGCCTTGCCAATCGAAATGGTCGTCGATGACGACGCACTTTGGTGGGCGGGTGACGCCATCGTCGCCAGCCAGATATTTGCCAGCGAGCGCGCGGGCATACGGATCAATCAGCCGCGATTGCGCGTTGAAGCGATGCCCCTCGTGCGGATCGAACGGGCCGTCCGCTTGAAAGTGGTAGAGCTGCCCGGCTTTGAGCTCGGGAACGAATACGCTCCAAATGTCGCCCCAGCGATCGGAACCGGGGCTAAAATCGATCGCGCGGCTGGGGTCTAAGTCATTGACGCTGTCGTAAAGTAGCACGCGCATCGAAGTCGCAGAGCGACTAAAGACGACAAACTGAACGCCACCATCGCGCAGCACCGCGCCATATGGCAACGGATAGGTAAACTGCGTCCAAGAGGCAGTAGCCTTGCGACTGGGTTTCGGCATGACAACAAAAACACGGCGGGCGAGGTAATTCGTGGCGGTCGTAAGCATCGGGCAGCAGACTCGTGTGGAAAGGGCTTGGGGAATAATGAGGTACGCGAACGATTCAAGCCGACGGTCTTGTCGTTTATCCGGCTGCCCTGCCGATCGTGATCGTGTTCGCGTCGCCCTTACCTTTCGACACTCGCCTCAAGTCTACTTCAGTGCGGTGCCATCCTACCGTAGAGCTTCGCCGCTTAGAATCCTTGTTTTGAGAGGAACGAACGTTGTAATGGGAAGAACAGGCGCGAGACGTTGGCTGCAAAGACGCCAAATTCCTTGGGCAATTTGCAATCGCTGCGAATTCGGTGAGGCCGCCGACGCCAAATAAGGTAAACCGCTTGGCCCCCTTCCCCCCTCCGTCTTCCCCCCTTAATCTATCTCGAATGGCGAAAACAACTTACAAAGACTCAGGCGTCGACCTTGCGGTCTATGAGGAATCGATGGCCCGACTGCCGCGGCTGTTGCAGCGAACCCACTCGCCCCGCGTGCTGCCGAACGAAGGCGGGTTTGCTGGGCTCTTTCAGCTTGATTTTTCCCAGGGGCTGTTCGCGAGGAATTATCGGGAGCCTGTGCTGGTGAGCGGTACCGACGGTGTCGGCACCAAGCTGAAAGTCGCCCAACTCGCCGGCCGGCATGCGACCGTCGGCATCGACCTCGTGGCCATGTGCGTGAACGATGTGCTTTGCTGCGGGGCCGAGCCGCTGTTCTTCCTCGACTACGTGGCGATGTCCCATGACGATCCACAGCTTCTCGAAGCGATCGTCCGCGGCGTGAGCGACGGCTGCGTCGAGAGCGACATGGCACTGGTAGGCGGCGAGACGGCGATCATGCCCGATCTGTACGCCCGCGGCGACTACGATCTCGCAGGCTTCTGCGTCGGTGTCGTCGAAAAGGCCAAGGTCCTCGACGGCTCGACCATCTCGCCGGGAGACGTGGTGCTCGGCGTCGCGTCGAACGGTATACACTCCAACGGCTATAGTTTGGTGCGGAAGATCGTGTTTGAAGTGGCGGGATTGAAGATCGATGATTTCGTGGAAGCCTGCGGCGCAACCGTCGGCGACCTGCTGCTGCGGCCCACGACCATCTACGCCCGCGCCGTCCGAAGCGTGCTTACCCATTACAAAGTGAAGAGCGTCGTCCACGGCATCGCCCACATCACCGGCGGCGGGCTGCATGAGAACCTTGCTCGCATTCTACCGCTAGGGGTGGGGGCGACGGTCGATTGTGGCAGTTGGCCCATCCCGACAGTCTTCACCTGGCTCCAGCAAATCGGCGACGTCGAAGATGAGGAGATGTACCGTGTGTTCAACATGGGCATTGGGCTGGCGCTGGTGGTGAGCGCGTATTATGCGGAGAGCATTCAGCAGCAATTGGCGAAACTGCATATTGCGAGTTGGCCGATTGGCCGCGCAGTGAAAGGATGTCAGGCCGTAGCTTGGGCGATAGGTGAGGGCGATACGCAAGAAAAAAGTCGCGTATATTCAGTCGATTGCACTCACCTGCAAGGGAGCGAAGATGCTGGGCAAGCCACCGCCGGAGATGTGGCGGGTGGATGGCAAGGCGGTGTTTCCGGCGAGCGATGATGAGCTGTACTTGCAATGAGACCGAGGATCACTTCATCAGCGAATTTTTCGGCATCAAGTTTGAATTCAAGAGCGGAGGCTTCATTGGCTTGGCGCCAAACAATAGGGCCAATTCGTCGGACGAGTGTTTCGTAACGCGATTTTGAAGCAACTGGATGGCGGCGCGGTAGCGAGAAGAGACGATGGGCTGCGGAAACAGGCCATTTCCTAGGATGATTGCCGTTAGGCAGAGCATGGCGAGTCGCTCGGCTGGTCGTCGGGAAATCGATACGGTGTATTTGTGCCGTCCGCCAGTAAAGATTCGGAAGTAAGTGTTTACTATGCAGATGCCGTTGATCGCCGTTGCCGCAATCAGGCAGAGCCCGACTTGGATGCTGGTCGAGAGTGCGCCTTCGAAGAGCATTTCATTGCCGATGAAACCGAAGGTGCCGGGGTAGCCGACGACGGCGAGTCCGCTGAGCAAGAAGAACATTGCAAGCATAGGGACCTGCTCATAAGGACCATGCAAGCGGCTGAGCGAAAGATGGCCGACGCGGGCTTCGACGGCCCGTAGGACGGTTCCCATACCGGCGATGGCGATGCCTGCGGAGAGCCAGACGCACAAGCCGCCGGTGAGACCGGTCGGGATTTGCATCGTCAGCCCGACTAATATCACAGCGCTATAGCTCAAGAAGTGCGTGAGGAAGTACCGTCGAAGATATGTGCAAATCGAGAGTGCTAGTCCGACTCGTTGCCTGCGCGGGGCGCACGGCTTTTGCGGTCGCTTAGTTTGCCAAAGAGATTATCGAGCGCTCGTTCCAGTTTGCTCGTCGCCCCGTCGATGGCCTGCCGAAGCGAAGCAGCTTCGTGACTGACAACGAGCGGTTGCCGGCCGGCAAGCCGGGCTTCAAGCAAGCACGTTTTGTCATCGCCGGTCGATTTCGGGCCGTTGGCATCGCTGAAGTGAACTTCGAGGCGCGTAATTTGGTTGCCGAAGCGGCGCAGCGCTTCCGTCAGATCGGCCTCGACTGTTCCAATCATATTGGCGCTACAGTTGATGTGGTTATCGGTGTTGATTTGAATCTGCATGGCGACTTCCTTTCACCAGAATTCTACCACTCCGCAGCACATCGGCAATTGGGCATCAAACTTTGTAATGCGAGGGGAAGCACGATTCTAAGAGGAACTCTGCTGCAAGCAGTCTCTGGCGACGATCACAATTGGCGCTGAGAAAAGTCTCAGGAAGACAATGCCCGGGGAGTTCGCTAGGTGCTTGAAGTCAAACCGATAAAACGCTCAGTTTTTTAGCATACCGGTCGATGCCAACGAGCTACGAGGTTTGCTCGCTCTGCCGTGATTGGCTTGCCTGAGCGCGGAGATTAAGCCACCGGCAGTGTACCCGTCGCGAAATACAATCGGCTCGAATGGCCGGTCGCCGGGGAAGATTGCAATCACCGGCACGCCATTGGCCTTGAGCGCGCGGAGCGTACGTTCAATCTCAGGCGGGTAGTCGGTGAAGTCGGCATACATGGTTGTCACACCCGAATCGGCGATTGCCTTTTCGACTTGCTCTGTGCGGAGCACAGTTTTTTCTAGCGCTTTACACGTGAGGCACCATTCGGCTGAGAAATCGACCAACACCGTGCGACCTTCATCGACCGCAACCTGCTGCAATTTTTCCAAGGAAAAGGGCTGCCAAGCAACTCGACTTTCTTTGGAATAGAGCCAACCGAACGAAACCACGGTCGCGAGCAGAACCACCGCGCCGGCCAATGCCCAAGATTGCAGGCGAGCGGTAAGATCGGCGGTCAGCGGCGTCCGGGCGATAAGCCAGCAGGCGACACCAATGCCCACAAGCAGCGCGACGGTTGGCACTACCGCCGCTGGCTCCATGAATGAGAGAAAGAACACCACAGTTGCCAGTAGTACAAAACCCATTAACTGTTTGAAGGTCTCCATCCACGCACCTGGCTTGGGTAGGAAGCGCAGCAGTTCAGGAAACACGCCAATTAGCAGGTAAGGGCTGGCCATGCCGAGGCCCAGTGTGCCGAACACGATCAGGGTAGTAGAGAGAGATTGGGTAACGGCCCAGGCGATGGCTGAGGCCATGAAAGGGCCGGTACAGGGCGTCGCGAGCACTGTGGTAATTGCTCCCTTCACAAATGCGCCAAAAGGCCCCTCTCTCGAGGCGACCTCGATTGCCGCACCACTACCGAAAAAACCAGGAATTGGAATTTCCCACACGCCGAGCAGACTGAGTGCCATAGCGAATACGATCGAGACAAGAACGACGTTAAATGCAGTGTTGCCAAACTGGCCGCCCCACGTCAGACCGATCGATGCCGCCAGGAATCCAAGCAGCAGAAAGACAGAAAGGATGCCGGCTGCATACCAAATGTTTAGCATGAGTGCGTGAGTACGGCTTTTGCCCGCTTGCTGCACGAAACTCATCACTTTGAGACCAATTACCGGCAGTACGCAAGGCATCAGATTGAGGATGATGCCACCGACAAAGGCCAGCAACAGAAAATAACCGAGCGACCCGCTCGTTTCTTTGACTTCGATGCGATTGAGATCATAAGGGGGGCCCAAAGCCGTGATCGTCGGCGGTTCGGCAGTCGCGATTGCAGCAGTGACAGGGCGGAAGTCGCCGCTCCAAGCCGGAGCCCAACTCGCAGCAATCTCAGCCGCTGCTTTGTACGTGATAGGCGTGAACTCGAACGTAGGTGATACCCCGCCGGAGGCATCGCCTACACGAATTGCCGTTTGAAACTTCACACCCTTGGGCAACTCACAACTGCCGCTGCCGTCGGGCCGCGTTTCGCATGCCTGATATCCCACCACGCCAGAGATCGGATAGATGCCAGGCTTGATACCGGCTGGAATTTCGATGGGGACTTCGTAGGTAACAGACCCTTTGTGATACCGCATCGTGCCGAATTCTGGAATCGAGTCATCGGTGAGGATGGAGGCCGAAGTAGCAGGGCGTGCGGATTTGAGGCCTGAGAGCTTCTCAAACGCAATGAGCGTTGGTTTGGTGCCGGGACGATCGTCGCGGTCGGCATACGCATACAAATGCCAGTCGGGCGGCGGAGTAAATGTGATTTCGAGGCGGGCCCCGTGCAGCGGACGGTCGAGGGCGGGGATAATCCGCCCTGTGATTTTGACTTCGGAACCTGCGGGTTGAAAAGTTGTATCGGTTTCGGAATAAGGGGCAACGCGCCCGCTCGCTGAAGCGAGCTCGCCTGGAGCGAGGGTAGAGGCCGTGAGGTCGAGAGGGCCGATCGGCACGCCACGACCCAAGCGAGCACTGAAATCTTGGTTGACGGGGATACAGCTATCCTTGCAGGCGAGCATCCGCACGTGGCCTGTAATTGAAAGCGAGATGGGATCGACACCTGGGGCTAGCTCGATCGGTGCGTACCAAATGACTTCATCGGCGTGTTCTTCGATCGTCAGTCCAACCCAAGCCTCTTGATCGACGCGTGAAGTGGGGGCGGGATTCGCACGGAACTGGCCGATGAGGTGGTAATCGGGTGACGGTGTGAGTTCGATCTTTGTCTTAGTTGGTCCGCCGGAAGGCTGGGTGAGCGAGTAGACGTGCCAGTTTGGCGCAATCTTGGCCGTGACCATCAAGATGGCCGGACGCTCGGCCGTGGGGGCAGTAAACTGGGCTGAAAGCGTCACCGGCTGATCGGTGTCGGATTCGCCATTAAGGCCGTCGAGCGGATTGCCAGTTCGACCGCTAAGTTGTTCACCCAAGCGGATTTGTGCCGCAGCAGAGGGGCACAAACTGAGAACAATCGACGCAACATACAGAGAATTAGTTAGCCAGCGCATAACTCAGTTTTACAGCAAGTCCGTGAATCGGAAAATGTCAGAATCTGCCCGGATTTTTTCACTGTGTCGATGGTTATACAGTACGTGCTGTTTCCTGATTAAGTTCGCTGGGAAACCTAAGTTGTCCAGGGGGTGAGTGTATAAACACAAGCCGTAAGTTGGCGCGACCTTGGCAAGCAGAAACCCGTTTTGGGGCGGATCAAGGAGCAAAAGCTCACGCTTAAACGTCAAGCCATTGGTGGCTTTGCTTTCTCGAATGATTCAAACTGGTGGCGAAGACTTTCTCGATGGAGCGATCGGTTTAGTCACCGAGAACGGCGTTCGCATTCGGAATCTTCCGGTCTGATCGTAGCGTCTGGTCGAACTGCACAATGCGTTTGACCAATTGCCCAATTCGATCAATGACCTGTGCTTGTTGGCCGAACTTCCGGCCGTCGATGTAAATCCACTTGATCCAGTTGCAGAGAGCAAGGATGGTGCCGGCCGTGTGAACCGCGAAGACGGCAAGCGACTCTTGATCCGAAAGCGGGCGGATGGTGTTGTAGGCGGCGAAGCCTACTTGCCAGTCAATCTGTTCATCGCCAACAAGGCTGCCAAGTAGTCGCGCGACGTCCGTAGCGGGAGTATCGAATTGTGTTGCACCGAAGTCGACGAGGCCAGTGACAGTGTCGCCAGTGAAGAGGACGTGGTCATGCCAGACGTCGCGGATGCAAGGCTGGAGCGGGAACAATGTATCGGCAAGAGGGACGAGGCGAGCGAGGGCAAGGGGGACGACACGCGGTAATTCGGCGACAAATTGTCGGGCGAATGGAGCGAGGGCAGGCCAAGTGGTGTCGGTTATGGCACGGGTGAGAGTATCGATGCCGACTTTTTGCAGTCTGTGGAGGCGAGAGAGCCTCGCGGTGATGGCGGGGGCGGGGCCGCGCAAAACCGAAAGCGGAGGCACTCGCTGGAAATCGGCAACGGCAACATGGAATTGCGCAAGTGCTCGCATTGCTGTGTGGAGTTTTTCGACGCTCGGGGAGCGATCGTAATCAGCGTTACCAGGTAGCCATGGGGTGAGCTCCCAAAGGTGGCCAGCCTGACGAACAAATGTGGATTGGCCGTCGGCTCTCATGATCGGTATCGGGAGAATATCCACGCCGCGATCGGCAGCATGGCAGAGCACCGCGTGAATAAATTGGAGTCCCGTGGGCGAAGGATGCTCTTGAGGCCAGCAGCGCAGCAGCAGCGTAGCGCTCGGCGCGAAAATTCGCCAAAACTGAGCTCCGCTCAGCCCGCCCGCCGAACCGAGCGGTTCGACAGCCTGCGGCAAACAGTCTGCCGGGTAGTATTGCAGGATTCTTGCGATTTTTTCCATTTCAAGCTGGTTGGTCGAAGGTTATCGGAGATGCACCGGCGAGAACTGGACTTTACACGCTAGGCTGGATACTGATTGGATATATCGGGCGAACTTTTCCTACCCGTCGGAACGTACAAAGTGGGGTATATTTAGGCGAGTTATTGTATCCGTTGAGCCGCCCGAGTCGTACTCTGTGTTCGCCCCCGATGACTGCAACTCCCAGCCTTCAAGGAAGTTACCATGCGTCGTAGTGTTGTATTGGCCGCGTTTGCGGCAACGCCCTCGCTTTGCCTGACCCTCGTGCTCTCAGTCTCGCCAATTA
The DNA here is from genome assembly GCA_041753435.1 of Pirellulales bacterium. Taxonomy (GTDB): domain Bacteria; phylum Planctomycetota; class Planctomycetia; order Pirellulales; family Lacipirellulaceae; genus DASYDU01. Next base: position 14,917 of record JBGSUJ010000187.1, read on the forward strand.
AGGCGATGGCTGCAGATTTAGAAGAATCGCTGCGATCGGAACTGGCCAAGGTCGAAGCAGCCGAGGCGGCGAAACAGGGCGATACCACAACAGACGAGCAGCTTGTTGAAGCTGAAGATGCTAAATCGCCAGCTGCCGAGGCTCAGAAAACGGCGGCAGAGGCTGAGGCCGCAAAGACGCAAGCGGCAGCAGCGGCGAAACCGAAGTCAAAATATCCTCCCTACGAGACGGTACTGAAAGACGCGCAGAAGCTTTCCGGGCTAATCACGCTCTATCGCAAAGACGACCGACTTCTGGCCGAGCTCGACGCCAAGCACCTCAACCGCGACTTGATTGTGTTGATCACGATTGCCCGCGGCATCGGCCAGACACCAATTGTCGGCGGGGCAAGCTGGCAATTTGGCGACGACGCGGTGTGGCAGTTCCGCCGTGCAGGAGAGCGAATTCATTTGGTCCGACGAAATGTACGCTTCACGGCCGAGAAGGGCAGCCCCGATGCCCGGGCAGTCCAAGTGGCTTATACCGATAGCGTGCTGTTTAGTCTGCCGATTGCAACCCGCAGTTCAGCCGGGGCCTACGTCGTCGATTTGACACCGGTATTCATGAGCGACCTGCCGCAGATTTCGAGTGTGCTACCAGGCTTTGCATTTTCAGAAACGAAATCGACTTGGGCCACAATCGAGGGCTATCCGAAAAATGTCGAGTTGCAGGTTGCTGCGACTTACGCATCGAGCGGCCGGACCAGCATCGATTCGGTGCCCGACGCGCGTGGCGTGACAGTGAATGTGCATTATTCGATCAGCGAATTGCCGGTGACTTCGTACAAGCCTCGGATTGCCGACGACCGTATCGGCTATTTTTTGGCAGTGAAGAAAGACTTCTCGAAGAAGGATCTCGACGACCGCTTCGTGCGGTACATCACTCGGTGGCATTTGGAAAAAGCGGACCCGGATGCTGAGATTTCACCACCGAAGAAGCCGATTGTGTTTTGGCTCGACAAGACGGTTCCTTTCAAGTACAGAAAGCCGATCCGCGATGGGATACTGGAATGGAATAAGGCATTTGAGAAGGCAGGTTTCTTTGATGCGATCGAAGTCCGCCAACAGCCGGAAGAAGCCTCTTGGACCGCGGGAGATGTCAATTACAACACATTTCAATGGATTACCGCGGGGGTAGGCTATGCGATGGGTCCCTCGCGGGTGAATCCCTCGACCGGTCAGATTCTCGATGCTGACATCATTTTTGATGCAGACTTTCTGCAGTATTGGAAGCAAAAACACGAAACTTTCACTCCAGAATCCGTTGCGCTGATGACCGGCGGGGTGATTGATCTCGAACAATACCGGGCCGAGCAAAAACGACGCCCGGCTTACCTGCAGCATGCCCACGACTCCCGCTGCAGTTGCAATTTGCTGCACGGCATGTCGCGTCAGTTTGCGGTTGGGGCTACGATGCTCGCCACCGCCAAACGGAACCCCGAAGAAACCGAGAAGCTGATCAAGCAAGGGCTAAAAGAATGTACGATGCATGAAGTCGGACACACGCTCGGCCTGCGGCACAATTTTCGGGCTAGCGGTTACTATTCGCTGGAAGACTTGAACGATACGGCGAAAACAGCTGAGACGGGCCTGGGAATGAGCGTGATGGACTACAACCCAGTGAATATTTCACCTGCAGGTACGAAACAGGGTGACTACTTTTCGCAAACTATCGGCCCGTACGACATGTGGGCAATCGAATATGGCTATAAGCCACTCAAAGGCGGTTCACCGGAGGCGGAAATACCGGAGCTGAGAAAGATCGCGGCCCACAGCGGTGATCCTCGCTTTGCATTCGGCACCGACGGCGACTCCCGCGGCATCGACCCCGATCCGCTCATTGTGCGCTTCGATCTTTCGAACGATGTGGTGGCCTTCGCCAAGGCCGAAGCCAAGCTGGTAGCCGAAAGTTGGCCAAAGGTTGTAGACGAGTTGACCGAGGATGGCGAGGGCTACGAGAAAGCACGCCGTGCGTTTAATATGTTGCTCGCACGGCATGGCGAAGTGATGTTTGCGGCATCGCGCTATGTGGGTGGGCTGCACACGACCCGCAGTCACAAGGGCGATGAACAAGCTTCGCAGCCATTAGTGGTGGTATCGGCCGAGAAACAGCGGGAAGCACTGGTGTTGATCGAAGAGCAGGTCTTTAGCGACAAGCCGTTCGGCTTCCCGCCCGAGCTATACGGCTATCTGGTTGTATCGAACTGGGACCATTGGGGTGTGGAACCGATCGAACGCAACGACTATCCAGCGCATGGGGTTATCTTGATGTGGCAGGACCGCATTTTGAGCAAGCTACTTTCGCCGCTGACGCTCTCCAGAATTCACGATTCGGAATTGAAAGTTCCGGAGGATGAAGATGCGCTGACCACTGCCGAGTTGCTCAGTAGTTTGACGAAGACAATCTTCGCGGAGACCGACGACTTCAAAGCAGCTGATTTCACAACACGTAAACCGGCGATCTCGAGCCTGCGGAGGAACTTGCAACGGGCGTATCTCGAACGACTCTCGCGGCTGGCGATGGGCCAAACCACGGCCCCAGAGGATTGCGAAACGATTGCTTTCGTCGAACTCAAAGACCTGAAGGGTCGAATTGATACGATCGTTGCTGGAGATTTCAAGCTCGACCCTTATAGCCGGGCACACTTGATCGAGTCGTCAGCCAAGATCGGCAAGGTGCTCGACGCGACGATGGTGGTTGGACCATAAGTCGAGTGATGGCAATCAAACCCTCCCTGCTAGGCCAACGCCGGCTTTGTGGGAATTGCCGAGTCTGGTACAATTCTGCACTCGAATGACCCATATCAGTAGGTGATTCGTTGGCTATTGCAGGTGGCATAACATGAAAATGTTGATAGCGGTCATCCAGCCAACCAAGCTCGATGCAGTGCATCAAGCGCTCGAGCGGCTAGATGTAACGAGAATGACAGTTTGCGACGCGCAGGGCTATGCTCGCCAGCGGGGCCAACTAGAGATGTATCGGGGCCACGAGTATAAGACGAATCTGCTGCGCAAAGTTGCCTTGCAGATTGCGGTCAATGACGACTTCGTCGATCGCACCGTCGAATGTCTGGAAGAAGTCGCGCGGACGTCGACCGAGGGCCACATCGGCGATGGGAAAATCTTCGTCGTCCCAATGGAAGAAGCAATTCAAATTAGCGATGGCTATCGCGGCCGAGGAGCCGTTTAAGGCATACCCATGGCGGTGTTGCTGCTCACTGGCGATCTCATGAGTGTGTCGCGCGTCGAGTTGGCCGCTCGGCAGGCGGGCACGGCGTTTCGCCTGGCGGCCAGCGGCGCCGCAGCGGAGGAACATTGTGGCACCGGGGCAGTCTCGTTGTTGATGGTCGATCTGACCACACCAGGCCTTGATCTCGCAGCCGTTGTTTCCACCCTCAAGCAAAGCTCATTGGCCCCGCCAGTAATCGTAGCTTACGGGCCCCATGTACATGAGCAGGTTCTCGCAGCGGCACGAGCATCGGGCTGCGACGAGGTCTTCACTCGAGGTCAATTCTTGGGCCAAGTCGAGACAATCATCTCACGCTACTCCGCTAGTGAAAGGGCGCGGATCAACGACTAATCCAGAACATCGACTAACCAATCGTGGAACTTTCGGGAGGCGAAGCAAAGTCGGTCTGTACTTCCGGCACACCAGTCACGTGGTCGTCTGCCAAAGGGGGCATACCAAAATCGGGCTCGTCTTCGACGTACACTTCGTCCATTTCCGCTCCGTCGATGTCTTTGCGAAGCAGCAAATAAACGCCAACAGCTGCGACGAATAGGAATCCGGCTTGGTAGCCTGCAGCGAGCGCTCCGAGCAGCGATTTCCAGAAGCGAATGGCGTATTTGGCGAATCGCTGGAGACCGCTGAGTTTCTTGGGCGCAACTTCCCCCGTGAGTGCGGGGCCGTCGTCGGTATCAACTGTCACATCGACGGCGGAAACGCTTCCGGCCATGGCAGCGCCGTCGTCAGTAGTTTCTTCGTCCATGTCATTGCCGGGCAGCGGCGACACAATTGCCCGATAGGTCTCATTGTCGAGGCCCCAACTCACCGACCAATTGCCCAGCGAAATTGCTGACGTGGCGAAGAGCTTGACAATGAACATGCTCACCGCGGCAAGGATCGCCGCCAGCAATACATACCACAGCAGCCGCAAGGGCCGTTGGTAGGTGTAGGCATAGCTGCGGCTGAGCGCGTCGAACGCATCCGTTCCTTCGACTGCAACGGTCGCCCACATCAAGGGCCACCCTGCCAAGGCACCAATGAGCAGGATCGCCATCATCAGCCCCAGCATGAGCGCAAAGGGCCAAACCAACCCAGCAACAGCAGCCAGAAGATCCAACTGCATGATCCAGCCCAACAAGGCAAGCTGCAATCCGAACACGGCCGCTCCGGCCAGCGCAAGCAGCGGAGCCATACTGTAGGAAGTCAGTTTGCTCATCGCATGCCTGAGAGCGCCAGGAAAATCGGGTGCTTCGTCGCGAGTAAACTTGAGAGCGGCGATCCGCGCGATCGCCCCGCCAAACAGCCCCCACACCAATAGTTCCCAGAGGCCACAGAGCATGAAATAGAGAAACCCGACGGGAGTCAGATCTCCATGAAACAGATTGATAAACGGGCGTGTGAGGAAGAGCCACAAACTGACAGGTGCTTCAGCCAAGCCGGTAGCGACCTGGCGGAACAAGGCATCGGCGCTTTGCGCCGAAGTGACGATCGAGAACTCGGGGGAAGTGTTCCACAACCAGTCTCGGATGGTCTGCTGCCACTCGGCGCTGCGAATTACTGGATCGGTACTTGAAGCAAAACAGAAATGGATCGCCCACCAACCGAGCGTCGTCGCCACCAGCCCCAGCGCACCTAACACCATCACCCGGGCCAACAGCGCGACTCGCACCGTGCGTAACAACACAAGCCAGCGAAACAGTTCGCTCCAAGAGACTTCTCGCAATTTGTCTTGATGGTTGATCATCGGCTGCAAAGGCAAGAGGAGGTTCGGCTGAAACAATTAAACGTGCCGATTATAAGCCGCTGAGACCGCCATGCCTAGCGGATCGCGGCGCGCAACAGAACCACCTGAGGCTACTCGTCCGATGGCTCGCCGTTTGCCGGTAGCTCCAACTCGGGCAATTCGTCCGCTTCGGGGTCGGGCACCACCGGCGTGCTATACGATTCGCCGAGCCAACGGCCGAGATCAATGGTCCGGCACCTTTCGCTGCAGAATGGTTTCGCCGAGGAGGCATTCAAGTCAAAATCTCGCTTGCAAATGGGGCAGCGCATGTGATCCCGCGAATTCTAGAATCCTTGCCAACCGCACCATTGTAGCCAATTGTAGATCCAAGGTTGAGTCCATGGATTCCAGGTGGGATAGCTCACGGAGATCACGCTCCAAGTCAGCAACACCGTAGCAGCTGCCATGCCGGTATTTGATCGTGCGAGTCGATCAGCGGCCGGTAGCATCAAGACCAACCACAGCGGCGCGAACCAGAACATCCAGCGGAACCCGCTGGTCATGCCGCCGTAGTTGCGGTCCTCCTGCGGCCGGAGCCCAATATAGAACACCAGGCAAATGATTGTAAGTGTCGCAATCATGGCCGCCAGATCGCGGCGAGAAATGTCAGGCGAATTGAGCCACAACAGGGCCCCCCACGCACTCAATAACCACACCGGGGTAAGTGAAAGTATTCCGTGGTGCCCAACCAACACATGAAACGCGTAATTCCATTTCGAGGGCTCACCGCGGTCGATACCTTGGCGGTCGAGCCAGTAGCTGTTTCGCATTTCGCCATTGACGGAGTATTCGTACGCATACCAGTTGTCGTTCGGATCGGTTGCACTGCGGTGCATGTAGGGTGGGCGAAGGCTGTCATGAGCCAAGTAATTGATTAGGAAAAACGCCGCGACGACAACCAGCACGCTGGGCGCGAATGCCAGAAATGATTCCCGTGGATTTCGCCAGACCAGCATCACGCCGATTGCCGCCAAGAAGGCAAGGGCGGGCAATTCATCGGCTGCGGTGAAGGCAGCCGCCAATCCGGCCAAGGCAAAGTAACGCAGTTGCCGCTCACCATCACAGTAGATGCGTACCAATGTGTAAAGGGCAATCGCTGCACTTACCGCTGCTACTACATGGTTATTGAGCACAACCGCAAATGTCGTGAGCAGGGTGCCGAGCGTGGCAACTGCCATGACGAAGATGCGCCCCCAGTCGGTCGTACCAAACCGTTCGACAAGCTTCGCCAACAAAGAATACATCAACACTAGCGGCAGCACGTTCACCATCAGCAGCATCAGTCGCCCGACCTCGTACGGTTGTTCGCCGAGCGTCCAACCGGAGATGCGGTGGATCAACCAATACTCGCCGGCCAGCAAGGTCGCCAACAACGGCGGCTTGCTGGAATAAAAGTGCAGCTTGCCATCACGGCCACTGTGCTTCACAACGTCGATCGAATCCCATGTTGGCTGGCCAAAGATGGCGTCGATCTCGTAGGTGCCGTGCTCGACCAGCGCGCGGATAGTCATCCAACGGCTGCGGTCGTTGGCGCTCAGGAATGGCCGCTGGAGAATTTCCTTGCCACGGCGGGCTTTTTCCAAGGCCACCTTGTCGACGGAATTGACGGCCAGCAGTCGCCCCGCCATGTTTCCCGTCGCCAAGGCAATCAGCACCAAGTAAATGCCCCAGCGGAGTCGCGCGGAATGGAGCTCGTTCGAGACCGTCATGACTGTTCGCTCGTTTGACCGGTGGGAGCAGTATAGGAACTGCAACCGGGTGCCGTGTGCTGTTGGATCGAATAGGTTTCGGCTTCGCGAACAAGAAAAGCCGTGATCATTTCGCCCAGGAAACCGAACGACATGAACTGAGCACCGATCATGATCAGCGCGAGCGAGTAGTAGAGGGCAGCGGTTTCATGCAAGTGGACAGGCAACATCCCAGCAAAGATCCGCGAGATACACCACCACACCGCGAGATATGCCATACCCAGGCCGCCGAAGACGAACGACAGCAGGCCGATCGTGCCCATCAAATGCTGCGGCCGCTGCCCGTATCCAATGACAAATTTTACGGTCAGCAAATCCAAAAGCCCGGTAATGATCCGCGACAACCCATATTTCGAGCGCCCAAATTTCCGCGGCCGATGTTGCACGACGACTTCCGATATCGTGAATCCCCGCGCGGCAGCCAGCACCGGCACGAAGCGGTGCAACTCGCCATAGAGTCGAATCTCGAGCATTACTTCACGGCGGAAACACTTCAGACCGCAATTGTGGTCGTGGAGCACAACTCCCGTGAGCTTGCTTACCAACCAATTGAATACGCGTGAAGGCCAGACTTTGTCCCAGGGGTCGTGCCGTACTTGCTTCCAGCCGTTGACCACATCAAACCCCTCAGCAAGTTTAGCAAGTAGCTGGGGAATTTCCGCAGGGTCGTCTTGTAGGTCGCCGTCCATGGTGACGATATGATCGCCTTCCGCTGCATTGAAACCAGCACTCAGGGCCGCAGCCTTACCGAAATTGCGCCGAAAGCGAATGCCCAGCACCCGGGCGTCTTCTGCCGCAAGTCGCTCGATCACCGACCACGAACCATCCGTCGAGCCGTCGTCGATGAATAGCACTTGCAGCTTGTAGCCCTCGACCTCGGCCACAGCCGCTAACTCGCGATGGAGTTGCGGGAGGTTCTCCGCTTCGTCGAGAACAGGGATGATGACCGAAAGCATAAGAATTGGTCGAAGTTAGGTACCGATGGTCAGGGTTCGGTGGTCGTTCCAGGGACGCGAGTTGATATCTCCAGGATACCACAGATGGCTAGCTCGGCCACCAGCGACACCAATCGCCACAAACCAGCCGCCACTAGCGCATCGGCTTCGCCACAGACGCTCGTGAGCAATTCGAACAGCAGCGCATCCCGCACGACCATGCCGCCTGGCAACATCGACACGAAGCCGGCTACGATTGAGAGTGCAACCACCGCGACCAACAGCGGCAAGTTGGCAATGGGCTGTACCGTCTCGACACCAATTGCCTGCAGCGTCGCCCACATACTCCAGCCCAAGACCACCCAACATAAGACCGAGGCGAACCATCCTTTGGCGAGCAGCCGAGTCGTGATCTGCTGTTGAATGACCGCCTGATCTTCGATGCTCGATTCGTCGGTGGGATCGCTGGCGATGCGTTGCGCCATCAATCGACGCAGTAGGCGTCGCGTGAGTGGTGGAATCGTCGGCAGTCCGACGATTAGAGCTGTGACGGCTGCGGCAATGGTAAAACGTGAATCGTGCTTCAGGACAAATGGGGCGGTCAACGCCGCGAGCACTGCCCCCACCGACATGAGGGTGAGCGTTTCCAACAGCACACTCGCTACACCGAGCCGAATTGAAATCACGCGCGGCCTGAGCAGCCCAATGCGGATCACCAGCACGAAAGCTTTGCCCGGCACGTACTTTCCCAAATGGCCGACAAAGTAGGCCCGCTGAGTTTTCAGCCAGTCGGACGGTTGCCCCAAGGCAACGAGCACTTGCCCCCAAAACCAGCCCATCGGCATCCAGGCAACAACGTAAAGCATGCCGGCGACAACCAGCCAGCCGATGTCCATCTGCCACAGATGCACACTGAGCTTTTCGAGTGCGTCACGGACGGTCCCCTGCACGGCCCAGCCAACGGCAACCACCACTGCCAATTTCAAAAGTGGCAGCCACCAACGGCGACGCTTGTGGGTTTTGTGAGTCACGGGCGAGGGACATCTAAGTGCGACGTTTGGCAAAACATAGGAGCTAGAGCGTTTCGGCGGTCGCATTCTCGCTCAGCCGGGGGCTCGGAGACAAGATAGCTCATAGGCGAAACGAATAGTTCTGATAGAATGCCAGCATCTTTCACCAGGTAACGAACATGGCCGCGACTAGTTCGAACAATTTTGGCAATCTTTACGTGCCGCGCGTCGTATCGTTCCTCGTACTACTGGCGATAATTCTGCTGGTGGGCATCGTATTTTTCCAGGTGATGGCGCAGTTCATTGTGCCGTTATTCCTGGCCTGCGTGCTGCTAGTGGTGTTCCAGCCGCTGCATCGCTGGTTTCTCGGACAAACACCAAAGTGGCCGCGGCTGGCAGCGCTGTTGACCACGATTACGATCCTGCTCACGGTTCTCGTGCCAACGATTTACCTAGGTATCAACGCCTATTGGGAGTGCGCCAATCGGATTGAAGTCGTCAGCCAGAAAGCTGAAGCCAGGAGCAGGGCCGCGGCGGAAGCCTCTAACGCCGAGCCCGGACAAACCGTGGTGATGCCGGGAAAGAACACGCTCTACGGGCGACTGCTGGAAGAATCGCACAAATGGGTGGAAATGCTCAATGAACGCACCGGCTTCGCAATCGAGATGGCTCAATTAGAGCAGTTTTTCAACAATGCGCTAGGCTGGATTGGCAGCGTTCTGCCGCTCGTGGCAGGAGCCGCCATCCGCATTCTGGTCGGCCTGATTATCATGATCATCGCCCTGTACTACTTTTTTGCTGATGGCCCCGCCATGATCAACGGCCTGATGGGACTCTCGCCGATGGATCGACGCCACGAGCTCGAGCTACTGGCCAAGTTCGCGGAGATCAGCCGGTCAGTCGTGTTGGCCACGCTGCTCTCGGCCGTGGTGCAGGGCATTCTGGCCGGGATCGGATTTTATTTCGCTTTGCCAAGCGGTTCACCAATTTTTCTACTTGTCGCCCTAACCATGGTACTAGCCATTGTGCCGTTTGTGGGGGCGGCCGGTGTCTGGGTGCCGGTGTGCATCCTCATTTTCCTGTTTGGCGAGAATGTGTTTGTCGTGGGCGGCGAGGCAGTCGATGGCGGCGACTGGAAAGTTGCCGCCGCCCTAGCCGTCTACTGTGCGGTCGTCGTCTCGGGGATCGACAACGTAATCAAGCCGCTGGTGCTCCACGGCCAGGCGAACCTGCACCCGCTGCTAGCACTGTTGAGCATTCTGGGCGGCATCCAGGTGCTCGGGCCGGTGGGGATCTTGGTCGGGCCGATGCTGGTCTCGTTTCTGCAGGCCCTCTTGGCCATGTTTCGCAAGGAACTCGAACGCTGGGAAGACCCGACCCGGCGTTCGCTCACGCTATCCCCCGGCGCCCAAGCGATCGCCGAGCAGTTCGAGGTGGCGGAAACCGACGAGTCCGCCGGCAAGCTCGCCGCAGGCAAATCCGGCGGCAAGAGCCCGACCGCCAAGAAAAAAGGGCGATAATCGCCGCCAGCCGCTGGCGACCTGTCTAGTTTGGCTGAATCCAGTTGACCAGTTTTGCCACCATCAATTGTAATAGCAGTCGCAGAACAACCACAATTGATTGTGAACCGGATCCAGTCGAACTAGTCGATTGATCCGATTCTGGCTTAGAATAATCTGCGGCCCCGGCATTCATAGCCGAAGCGGCTACAGGATTCTCAGATGGAAAGGACTTCTCGATGGACGTTGCCTCGGCAGCAATCGCGGTAGCCACAATAGCAGTGAACTTTGGCTGGCAGCCCTCGCCGGAGGATCCTAACACCTACGAAGTCGTCATGCAGGTCGAGCCTGAGTTGGTCGACGTCCTTGAAGATGGCCGGCAGATCCCCCTCGAATGCCATGTGCCAGAGAGTGTCACTCCGATCCGCAGCGTGCGAGTTGTGGTGGGCACAGGCAACTTGCCGCACACGTCAATCGCCGCCCAGGGCCATGAGAGAAGGATGCCACCGGAGCGCATCGTCCGCGGACAAGAAGAATCGCCGTTGAGGCATACAACGCGATTCCAAGGAGACGGCAGCTGGAGCGGTGATCGATACGCGCCAACCACTGCCGGTGGCAACAATCAGTTTGAACAGCGGGGAGCCACCATCGGTGTCGAGCCCATTCGCACGGCGCAGGCCAACCCCTGGACGATCGAAGGAGCCCAACAAGCAGTCGGCGACACCAGCAATTCACTGCGCAAATCGTTAAACAGTGGTATTCAACAGGTGAATCAGCAGTTTAATCAGAGTGGACAAAACTTGCTTGATAGTACGAAAAACACCGCCAGTGAATTTGGCCAACAGCTGCAAAATGTCACCGGCCTCAATAGTCCTACTTCGCCGCCTCCCTCGGTGCCGGCGACCTCCCGTACCTCGCAGGACGCTTGGCCAGCCCCGCCGCCACCGCAAACTTCGTCTCCAACCGCTGGAGCCGTAACGCCCAACACTTGGTCGAGTATTCAACCGCAACTTGCTCCGCCCAGGCTGCCAGCACCGGCAATGCCCAACTCGCTGCGGCTGGCCGACAATTCAGCCACCGCCCGTTCCAATTCTGGCCCAACCTTTCCTCCGCCGCCGACAACGGGTGATCCGCAGACGCGAAGCTTGCTTTCCAGTCCGAATGCTGCGGGAGGTAGTGCGGCAGAACAAGATTGGGCGTCGGTGTGGGGACCCCGCCCAAATGCTTCGTCGGTCTCCAGCGATAACGACACGGGCGTAGGTTTGGTACCAGTGCCGCCACGTCTTCGCTCAGAAACCGCATCGGTGCAACCGACTGCCAACGATCCCGACGCCGCTCGGTGGGCCTGGCCAAGTCCCAGTTCCTCCGCTACCGCTGTGACGGCCAACACGACTCAAAACAGCCATCGATACAGTGCACCGCTCCCAGTGAACCCTGCGACGACGAGCGGAGCCGATACCTGGGCAAACTTCGGACTATCGCCGGACATTCGGGCCAGTATCGGCCAGCCGCCTTCAGCGCATCAGCAGCCGCTGGTAGCGGCTCCGCCCGAAATGCAGCCAAACGCCCAGCAAGCATTCGACAATCAACCATTCATTGCCGCTCAGTCGCCTGCGGTCCAACCGACGCATGCGGAAGAGGTCCCTTGGAAGCCCCTGTTAGCGGTCAGCCTGGCACTGGCCGGTTCGTTGGGAGCGAACTTATTCCTCGGTTGGAGTTACGCCGACGCCCGTCAGCGTTACCAGCGGCTAGTGTTAAAAACCACGCGATCGTTCCAGAAAGCGGCCGGTTTGGCAGCGTGAAGCGATCTTGCTTGAGGCAATGTAGGAGCAGCGACAGCCGCTCAATTGATATCCTCAACTACCACCAATCGGGCCGGTGGATCATCGGCTCTGCGGGCCAGGGCCGGAGCGATGCCGCAGGCGCCTCGGCGTGAGTCCGGCCATTCTTGCCGTTTCGGCCATTAGGAAGCCAGTCCTGCCACGAATACTCCACTTCGTCGAGGCTCGGCCCGACGGGAGTTGGTTCGAGTTCGTACTCGGTGACGACTTTGGTTAGAAGCTCGACCGGCTCTGGTTCTGGTTTTGGCTGAGGGGCCGCTTCGAACTGTTCGACTACAAGTGGCTTGGGCTCTGGTGCAGGCAGCGTGGCCAGTGGTTCCGGCTCTGGTTCAACAGCCGGCTCGATAGCCACTTCGTTCTGGTTAAAGCGATTGGGTATCCGCCGCGTATCAGCCTTTACATCGGCAAACATTTGCCAGACGTGTTCATGGCAGGTAAACACCATGAGCTGATGCCCCTCGTGGGCAAACTCGCGGAGGACACTCACCGCGATCTTGGTGCGGCCAGCATCGAAATTGACAAACACATCGTCGAGAATCATGGGCAAGTGGATTCCACGACGGGCGTACGCGGCAACAAGCGCCAGCCGCAGGCTGACAAACAGTTGCTCTCGCGTGCCTCGGCTGAGCACCTCGACGGGGAGCGAATTCCCGTCGGCAGTTTCCACCAGCAGGATATCGTTGGCCAGCGGAGTCCAAATTCGCGTGTATTTTCCAGTGGTGAGTTTGGCCAGGTAAGTCGAGGCTTCGCGGAGTGTCTCCGGCTGGCGGAATTTTTCGTACTCGTCACGCAGCTCTTCGAGCAGAATTCCGACCGCAGCCCGTTCGCGCCAAGCGGCAATTTTCTCGACAAGCTGGGCAGACATAATGTCGAGATCAAGCTGCTTTTGAGCCAGTGACTGGTTGGCAGCAGCGGTGCGCTGTTGTTCGACAAGCGCGCCGCGTTGCTGCAACATTTCCTTCAATTGCTTGTCGTTCGTTTCAACTTGCGACGAGAGCGATTCCCAATCGCCCTCCAAGTGGCCAATGGTATCGGCAGCAAGGAACGGAGCGAAATCTGCCTCAGTACCCTGTTTGCCGATGGCGGCTGCAACTTCTCGTGTAGCAATGACACGTTTTTTGCGCAGTTCTTCCGCTTCGGAAAGCCGGTCGGCAAGCTGCCGCAAACCACGCTCGTCCTCGACGCCACATTTTTGAAATAGCGATTCACGCCTCCGGCGGTAGCCAATCGCGTTTTGGGCATGTTTGATCACGTCGGCTTTGAGTGCTTTGGCCCGCTGGCGGATCGACTCGCGATGATTGACTCGCTGCTTCTGCTGACGGTATTCGGCAAGCAGATGGTCGAGTTGTTCGATTGTCGTGGCCTTTTCTTTGCGCAGCCCGGTTTCTTCGGCCAGCGCGATAATCCGCCGCGTCACGGAATCAAGCTCGCGCTGGCGGCGCGTGGCATCCTCGCGACGATTCTCGATCTTCTCGCGCAATTGTTCAAGTTGCTCGTGCTGCCCGGCCATTGTGGCCATGTCGTTGGGATGGATGTCCTCCGGCAACCCCAACGCTCGCAGCTTGCTTTTCCAATTTGCCAGCGCTGCGGCATACTTTTCTTTGGCAAGCTCAAGCCGTCGTTCGGCTGCAATGATCTCTTGGGCTGCTTCGCGACGCTTACTTTCGACCGGCAGCACGCGCTCTAGTTCGGCTAAATGCCGCTGAGCGTGATCGAGCCGATTCTGCACCGAACCCTCGGTAAGCGGCAATTCGCGGTCGAGTTGCTGCCGCTCCTGCTCCGCTTCGCGGATTTGCTTGGCCACTAACTCCAACTGGCGATGACACGCCTCCAGCCGATCGGCAGCCGAGTCCTCCACGTGATACTTGAACAGCCAGGCGAAAATTGCACTGACAATGCCGATGCCAGCTACCCAGCCACCGTACCGACCAAGCATCGAACTTGGCATCAAATACCAGGTGGTCATCATCATGCAGCCGACAATGAATACAGCCAACAACCAGCTAAAGAGGCCAATTGGCACGACTTGCTGGTCGATGAGCTCCTGCCCCTGGTCTTGCATCGATTCGGCTTGCTCGCGCGCCTTTTCGATCCGCTGCTCGACCAGCATGCGACGGCGTAGCCGGGCAACCAAGTCGCCGGCATCATCGATGGTCATCGGCAGTCCCAGCTTGTCGCCGCCCGCCATGGCCGATTCGATTTGCGAGCGATATTGATGTTCGCCTGTATGGCGATGTTCGAGCTCGTTCTTGGCGATGGTCAGAATTTGATCAGCCGCTTCGATTGCCTTGGCTTGAGGCTGGAGCTGTTCCACAAGTTCGGTGGTGATGGCGGGCGGAATTTTGCCGGCGCCGGTCCATTCATGAACCAGCCTTTCGTTCTCGCTACCCAATCTAGCTTCGAGCAGCTTGACTTCCTCAGCCAGTTCGCCGACTTGTTTTTCTAGTGAGATCAGCCATTCTTGCTGTTCAGCGAGCGCTTCAAGCCTCCCCCCGTTGCGGACGAGAAGATCGTTGATGCCCAACCGCTGAGCCTCCTCGCGGAGCTGCTGCCGCTGGCCTTTGAGGATGTCTCGCTGCCGCTGGTGCTCTTCGAAACGCTGGTTGAGGTCGTCGAGCGTTTCGAGCGTGCCTGTTTCAAGTGGCATGAGTCCCACAAAGCGTTCGAGCTGCTCATCGATTCTCTCGCGTCTGGCCCAGAGTGGCTTGAGATTGATCGCAATCTCTAGCCGGCGGGCGCGGGTGGCCAGTTCTTTCGACGTGGCTTGGCGGTGATCCACTTCGTCGGCCAACTCGCGGAGCTTGACGGCCGATTGAGCCCAGCGGCGGCCCTGTACCACAAGCTCGTCCAGCTCACCGTCAAGTTGGTCACGCTTGGAGAGAAGTGAACGTATTTCCGAAGGCTCGTCGGCGGAGTTCAAAAGTCGGGTCCGCGAGCGGCCCAGCATGCGAATGACATCGTAGAGCGATACGCGGTCGAGCCCCGACGTAAGCCGATAGAGCCACTGAGCGGCGGCGGTATCGCTCAGCGAATTGAGTTCCTGCACTTCGCGCAAGCCGACGGCAAAAATATTGATGTAGGTTTGCTCGTCGACGTGCTCGAGCGCGTCGAGCAGCATGCGATCGCCATGTTCCTGGCCATCGACGGTGATGATTGTCACTTTGCCGAAGTCGTCGGGGCTGCGGTCGGCGTAGCGAGCGATGGTAAAGAGCCCATTTTCGGCGAGCACCTTGAGCGACCCGCCCGGCCGGCCGCCAGCGAGCGGCGGAAAATACCGCTTTCGGCGTTGCGGCGTGGCCCCGTACAGCACAGTCCGCAGGAAATTCATCAGTGTCGACTTGCCCGCTTCGTTGGGGCCGTAGAACACCGTGAGCTCGGGCGACAGACTGCGCAGCGTGAGATCGTGCCATACACCAAAGCCGTCGATATGAATATCCGTTATTTTCATGGGATTATTCTTCGTCTTCGAGATCACTCTCTTCGATGGGCAGTGTCAGCAAGTCGACGCCCAGCTTGCCGGCCCGTGTGATCAAAGTAGCTCGCTCGGCTGGACCATCGATCCGAGCTATTGCCGCCAATTCTTCGTCGCGTAAATCGGGAGGCAGGAAACGGGAGAGGTCGAACGAAATCCGTTCGTCTTGCTCGCTAGCTCGCACTTGCCGTACGAAGTCGCCGAGTACCGTTTCTTGATCGAACCACTCGACTGGTACGCTCAACGGCGAAACACATTCAAGTGAAACGCTCCAGGCCAGCGGCTGGCCATTGCCAAATTTGCGTCGCAAGTCGCTAAGCAGTTCGTCAGCAAGTCCACCGGGCCGTAGTCGATTCACCAGTGAGCCCGTGCCTTCCACCTTCCAGCGCACAAGCAAATTGACGCCGGGATGCTTGGCGATGAGCTTTTCCAGACGGTCGAACAGCCGTTCGCTGAGTTGTTCCTCCCGGGTCGATGCGGTAACTTCAACCGTTTGCTCCGTCCATCGGACTGAATCGGTAGCGACAAACTGGGGCCGTGCCCGACCGGTGTCGTCCACATGCACCAGCGTGCATCCATGGGGGCCAGTTTCTTGTGGCCCCCTGCCTTGCGGCGTGCCACAGTAGTGTGCCACGCCAGGCTGCTCGTCAACCGTCTGATACCGGTGACGACCCCCAAGGGCCATGTAATTCACGCGATCGCCTTCGCGGCCTGCCGAATCGTTCGTGCCGTGGGCGACACCGATCGTAAACAGTCCGTGAGCGTCTCGATGGAAACCGCGAGTCTCCACTTCACCATTTTCGCGACAGCTTGTCCCTTGAACACGCGCGACGGTCTCGCCGTTTCGCACCAGGTCGAGCGATTCGACACAGCCGATCGAAAAGACGTGAACATTCGTCGGCAGTGTCACGCTACGTGGCCAATTGTCAGGCAAATCGGCGACCCCACCCGCCCAATAAACCGGGATGCCACGATCACTCAACCGCGCGAACTGTTCGAGCAGCAACATGATCGCCGGCGGCCCAGCTCGATCGACGTTTAGCAAGTCGCCGGCCAAGAGCACTGCGTCGACATCTTCCGCGAGCGCTGTTGCGAAGACTTGCTCGGCCGCATGGTAGGGCGCTTCGATCAGCAGCTCGCGCAGGTGGGGCGGCACCTCGGACAAACCGTAAATTGGTTGTTCCAAATGTAGGTCGCTGGCATGCAGCAATCGCAAGCTTGATTTGCCGTTCGTCGGCTGGGACATCGACGCCTCCATGCGCGAAACTGGTAATGTTGGCTGAGCAATTGGGCAGTCTACCCCGCCCGCAGCGATTCGCCAACTTCAGCTTGCACCAGCAGAGTGCTAGCGTTTTGCCGTCTTGCGCGGCGTGCGGCGTTTTGAGGAGGGCGTTTTCGTGCCGCGGCCCTTGCCTTTGCGGCCGGCGGGGGCAGGACCTTCGTTTGCCGGTGAACGCGGGTTATCCGCTTGGCCGGTCATTTCGTAAAGGAAGCGGCTCGGCAGGGTTCTGCGTGGTTTGCCCCACTTGCGACGAGTGAGTGCGAACGAGATCGACAGCACCTCGCGGGCTCGAGTCACTCCGACATAGCACAGTCGCCGCTCTTCGTCGATTGCCGCGCCCTCCAACTCCAACGAACGCTTGTGGGGCAAGATGCCCTCTTCCATGCCAACCAAGAACACGCGCGGAAACTCCAATCCCTTCGCACTGTGCAACGTCATCAAGGCGACTGCGTTGCGTTCCAGTTGGGACTCCTTTTCGTCACCCTCGTCGCGCTCGTTCAGCAGCACGTCGTCGAGGAAGCCGGCGAGGCTGGCCGACTTGCGGCGACTGGCCTCATAACCGGCAGCAGCATTGATAATTTCCTCCAGCGATGCCAGCCGTGACTCACACTCTGCCGGGTCGGGATATAGTTTTTTGAGCGAGTCCCGATAGTTCGTTTCGTCGATTACCTGAGCAATGAGCTGAGCGATACTGATTTTCTGCCGCGCTACTCGAAACTTCTCGATCAGGGCTACAAACCGCTTGACCGCGTCGGACGTTTTCGCATCGATACCGTCGACCGCAAGCGAATCAGCGAGCACATCCCAGAGCAGCTTGCCTTGTGAAGTCGCCTCAGCGAGCAACCGCTTTTGGGCCATGTCGCCAATGCCGCGAGGCGGCTGGTTGATGATCCGCCGAAGCGCAGGTTCATCGTGGGTATGATCTAGGAGCCTCAAATAAGCGAGCAAATCGCGCACTTCTTTGCGATCATAGAATGACATACCCCCAATAAGCACATAAGGCACATTCGCCCGCCGCAATTCGGTTTCGAAAGATCTTGGTTGCTCGTTCGTCCGACAGAGGATGGCAAAGTCGCGGGGGACTGCCCGGTTCGCATCAAGCGCGGCTCGGATGGCGGCTACTACGCGAATCGCCTCGTCGGTTTCGTCCTTGCACTGCATGATACCCGGTCGCTCGCCGGTGCCGGGGGTCGCTGCGATCAGCGTTTTGTCGTGCCGTTGGCGGTTGAAGGCGATCAGCGTGTTGGCATATTCGATAATTGCGGCCGTAGAACGGTAGTTGTGCTCCAGTCGTACGACCTTGGCCTCGCTCCAATCGTGTTGAAAACGCAGAATGTGGGTGACTTCGGCACCACGCCAAGCATAAATCGATTGGTCATCGTCGCCCACGACGCACAGATTGCGATGCTCTCGAGCGAGGCCCTTCACAATGTGGTACTGACTGTGGTTCGTATCCTGATACTCATCAACCAGCACATGGTCGAATCGCTCGGCTTCTGCCCGGCGAACTACTGGAAAGCGACTGAACAGTTCTTCGGTAAGTAGGAGCAAGTCGTCGAAATCGACCGCACCGAGCTTCTTAAGGCTATCTTGATACCGGCGGTAGCCGGCAGCGGCGAGGTGCTCGCGATCTGACTGTGCCATCGACTCTGCATCATGCGGGCGCAGGGATTGGGTCTTCCACCGGCCGATGTAGCCCAGCAGATCGCCGGGCGCCAGCGCAGTGGCCGACGCCCGTAGTTCGCGCAGCACACCGCGAGCCTGGCTTTCTTGCTCGCCCCGATCACAGATCACGAACTTCTCGGGATAGCCCAAACGCTTGATATTCCGCCTCAGAATTCGCACACAGAGAGAGTGGAATGTCGAGATCTCCGGCCGCGGAACTTCCTGCTTCGACTTCCGATCGCGTCGGCCTCGCTCGCGCCCATGGATGGCCTCCTTGCCCTCCAACAGCGTCGCAGCCCGTTGCTGCATTTCGGCAGCTGCTTTCTTAGTGAACGTCACGGCCAGAATCCGCTCGGGTTTGATACCCTGCCGAATGAGGGCGGCAATGCGGTAGGTCACGACCCGTGTTTTACCGGTCCCGGCGCCGGCGAGCACCAGCAGCGGCCCGTGGAGTGTCCGCACGGCATCCAATTGTGCGGGGTTCAATCCATGAGCCATAATTGCGTCCAATGCAGTTGCCAGTCGTGGTGTCGACCCGATTCTGCCCTGGTGGGCGGAACTCCCTAACCTATCGCCGACAACTGGCGCTTTCCAGGGGCGCACTTGACGCTAGTCTCTCGGCGGTCCTACACTTCGTGCAGACATTCTAATCCTTACATTCAGATCGAGCGACGTATGAAATCGGAACACCGCCACGAATTGGAAACTAACTGGTTGGCCCATCGCGTGGCTCTCTGGCTGGACAAATTGCAGCCCTATTATCCCTTGATTACGGGCGCGTTGATCTCAGCGGCTTTACTTGTTATTGGCTATTCCTATTTCAGTGGCGAGACGACTGCTCGGCAAAGCGCAGCTTGGAATTCGTACAACGTTGCGGTAGAAGGCCAGCTGCCAAACCTCGATACCCTGCGTCAATCGGCCGAAGAATTTCCCGGTTCGCCCATGCAACAGTGGGCCGATATCACCTGGGCGGATGGGCAGGTCTGGAATGCGGCTCGTTTCTATGTCCAAAATCGCACAGCGGCGAACGAAGCGCTCAACAGGGCAACCGGAACATACCAAAAATTGCTGAAAGAATCGAACGACGAACGACTGCAGGGCCGGGCCCATTTTGGTTTGGCTCGCGCATATGAGTTGCAGAACGAACTCGATAAAGCCCGCAGCGAGTACTTCTCAGTGATAGGCGGATTCGCAAAGCTCGCAGAGCAACGGGCCGAGCAGCTTGAAAAACCAGAGACGCAGGAAACCTACGCCTGGCTCGCAACGGCCGAAGCGCCGCGACGCGCGCTGCCAGCCGGGGCCGGTACGCCCGGCCAACGCCCCGACTTTGCACCGAGCGAATTGAAAATGCCTGCCGATAGCGCGACGAGTACTCCGCCTGGTGCCACCATGACCATCGATGATTTGTTCAAGGGCTTTGGCGAAACCAACAACACCGTCGACGCGAACGTTACCGATCGCTACGACAATGGAGAAGCAACGGCGGAAGGTGACGCTGCCGATGATGCTGAAAGTGACGCCGAGCCACAGGAATAATTTCTCCACGGCGACATTCCTCTGAGCGAGCATTTCCACTTATTTTCTGTTCCGCCTGAAGCCTCAGGCCGGCGGCTAGATGTGTTTTTAGTGGCGCAGCTGCCCACCTTCAGCCGTGCTGCAATCCAGCGGGCAATTGAAGCGGGCCAGGTGCGAGTCGATAACGCGGCTTGCAAACCATCGCAAAAGCTGCGTATGGGAGAGCAAGTCGTTGTGCTCCAACTGGATGTGCCGCGCGAAGGCCCCCTGCCGCAGAATATTCCGCTCGATATTTTGCACGAAGACGAGGCGATCGTCGTCGTGAATAAACCGGCCGGTATGATCGTCCACCCGGCCAAGGGGCATTGGGACGGAACGCTCGCCGGGGCGCTGGCTTACCATTTCGAAGCGTTGAGCCTGAGAGGCGGGCCGACGCGGCCGGGCATCGTCCACCGCCTCGACCGCGACACCAGCGGTGTGATCATCGTCGCCAAGCATGATCAGGCCCACGATGCGCTCGCGGCCCAGTTCAAGGCCCGTACCGTCGAGAAGCAATATCTGGCGATCGTGGCTGGTGAGCCTCGATTCGATCAAGACATCGTGAACGCCCCAATCGGCGACCATCCCAAAGAACGCGAGAAGAAGGCGATTCGCGCCGGACACCCGTCAAGCCGCGAGGCAGTGACACATTACGAAGTGGTCGAGCGGTTTGCGGGCTACGCCCTCGTGCGAGCTCGACCGAAGACCGGCCGAACTCATCAGATTCGCCTGCACCTTAATCATGCGGGCCTGCCGGTGCTCTGCGATCGGCTCTACGCGGGACGCAATCCGAAGAAGATCAGCGAACTGGAGTTGATCCCACAGGGGAAATTGGGGCAGGATAGGTTGACGACGGGGCTGGCTGAGCCGTTCCTCGCGCGGCACGCGCTCCACGCCCACCGCTTGTCAATTGAGCACCCGACCAGCGGCATGCGAATGGAGTTCGAGGCTCCGCTTGCGCGTGACATGGAACAAACCCTTGCCGCGTTGCGTCGTTGGCGGTCAAGATAACCTTTCGCATTTCTTACGGAATTAGACCATGGGCATGATTGCAGAGTTCAAGAAATTCGCCCTGCGGGGCAATGTTGTCGACATGGCGGTCGGCATCATCATTGGCGGAGCGTTCGGCACCGTAGTGAAATCCCTCGTAAACGACGTCATCATGCCGCCGATTGGGCTGCTCACCAGCGGCGTCGATTTTAAAGACAAGGGATTCGAGTTGCGACCCAAGGAAGGCGATCTGCCAGCACTGATGCTCAACTACGGCGCTTTCATCAACAGCGTGATCACGTTCCTGATCGTTGCCTGGGCGGTCTTCATGCTCGTCAAGGCGATGAATGTCGCGGAGACGAAGTTGCGCCTCGGCACCGAACCGCCCGCCGATGCTCCGCCGCCATCGGAAGAAGTGCTGTTGCTGCGGCAGATTCGGGACGAGTTGAAGAAAAGTTAGCCGGTGGGAGGGCAAGTCTTCTGCCGAGCCTGATCCTGCGTCTGGCTCGGCAGGAGCCCCGCCCTCCCTGCACTACTCAAATAGCGCATTCATCAGATCGCGTGTGACCAACGGTGTGGGGCTGATCAGCATTTCAGCCGCTTCCACACCCGCGGTGCTACCCAGGTAGCGGGCCATCGATTCGATCCGCGCGAAGAGCTGCGTCTTCGACGGCGGAAACTGCGTTTCAAAACAGCGGATCGATCGAATCTTCCGCTCAAGGGTGTCGCTGATATCAACCAGCAAATGCCCCGGCAGCGCAGGCACCCCCGAAAGCGGCTGGGCCAGCATGCAATAAATCTGCCGGTCGATTGTGTGGACCGGCAGGTTCTCAAAATGTTCGTCCCATTTGGTGAGCCGCGCGTAGAACACGGCCGCGTCGATGATCTGCATGGCCTGCCAATGGTCGGGCGAGGCCATGGGCGTGCGGTCGCCGATGCCAATCACCAACCGCGGGCGGTATTTGCGGAACTCGATGGCCAGTTTGCAGCGGGCTTCGAACGAATCGAACAAGCGCCGATTAGGCAGATCGAGCGTGATGCGGCGTTGAACGCCCAGCACTTCAGCCGCCCGCTTCGCTTCTGCCAGCCGCACTACTGGCCCGGGGGAGAGCGGCGTCGGCTCGCCGTCGGTCAAATCGATCATCCCCACTTTATGGCCAGCATTGACCAACCGCGCCAATGTGCCGCCACAGCCGATCTCCAAATCGTCGGGGTGGGCACCGACGGCGATCACATCGAGTTGTTCGTGGGTAGAATTGGGCATGGCGGGAGTGTCCGTTGTCCGTGGTCAGTTGTTAGTTGCGGGAAATTTCAAAATCCCCGACAACTGACCTCTAACAACTATCCACAAACCTGTCTGCCCGCCTATTTTGCCCGAACTTGGCCGCTACGGCGAGGGTCTGTTAATCGTTTCTTGACAAAGCGCCCCAATGCGCTTCAAAATTCCGGGCTACCCCGCATGTGCGCCTACTGCCGCGGGGAGAACTTTGCCAAGCCACCTGATCGCCTGGGCGGGCCGGGAATTGGGAACTTGGGGGGATCGGGGATCGCGCCAGTCGCGGGGAGTGCTGTGAAATATGGGAATCGAAGACGACGAAGACGAAGGCTCGGAGCTGGAAACCGACGACACTTATTCGCCCCCACCGATCGCTGACAAGGAAATTCTATCAAGCGATCCGTTCGATGACTTCGACGACGACGATTTCGACGACGATTTCGACGACGATTTCGAGGAGGAATGGGACGACGACCTTCCAGGCGACGAGGATCAATTCGAGAAAGACGACGAAGTAGTCGACGCTCCCTTCAGCGACGATCCGGACTTTGATGATGAATGAAGAACTAACCTCAGAGGCACAGTGGACGCTGAGAAATCAAAATGGAACAATTCAAAACTGCAAGACGAGAGTTGTAAAGAGAAAAGCAGCGAAATTCAGCGCTTTTCAATGTGCTGATGGTAGTCGCGCTCCCGTTTTCTCTGAGCCCTCCGTGACTCTGTGGATAATTTAGTTTTAGTCCAGGAAAGCGTAGCGACTGATTGATGTTTCAGCCTGTTGATGGCAATGTGAATTTTCCGGAACAAGAGCTCGCCGTAGGCAAGTTCTGGCGTGAGCATGGCATTTATCACAAGTCGCTTGAGCAGCGGAGAGACGCGCCGCCGTTCGTGTTTTACGAAGGTCCGCCCACTGCCAACGGCATGCCCCACCCAGGACACTGCCTGACCCGCGCGATCAAAGACCTTTTCCCGCGCTACCAAACGATGCGCGGCCGCCTCTGCGAACGCAAAGCCGGCTGGGACACGCACGGCCTGCCGGTCGAAGTCGAAGTCTGCAAAGAACTCGGCATCCACTCGAAGGAAGAGATCGAAGCCTACGGCATCGAGAAGTTCATCCAACTATGCCAGAAGAGCGTCTGGCGCTATATGCAAGAGTGGCGGCGGCTCACCGAGCGGCTCGGCTTCTGGGTCGACCTCGACGATGCGTACGTGACGTACCACCAGAGCTACGTCGAAAGCGTCTGGTGGAGCCTCAAAAACCTGTTCGACCGCGGGCTGCTGTACCAGGGCCACAAGATCGTCTGGTGGTGGGCCCAGGGCGGCACGGCCCTCTCGGCGGGCGAAGTCGGACAGGGCTACCGCCAGGTGGCGGATCCGAGTGTGTATGTGAAGTTTCCGTTGCTGGATGATGCGGGAAACGTCACCGATACGTCGCTGCTTGTGTGGACGACGACGCCGTGGACGCTGCCCAGCAATCAGTTTGCGGCAGTTCATCCGGAGCTTCGGTACTCAGTAGTCAGAGCCGAGCAGGAGGGAAAAACCGAGAAGCTCATCGTCGCCTCGGCCTTGGTCGAATCACTTGCAGCAAAGGCAAACAGAAAATTTGAGGTTGTCAGTGAGTGCGAGGGAAAGGCCCTTCTTGGAAGGCGGTATGTTCCGCCATTCGATGAATTTTATGGGAGACTCAGAGACTCTCAAGGTGACTTGGTCGATCTCGGGGCCTCTGATGTGGAGTCTTGGGGCAAAGACAACTATATCGATTGGATGGTGACGCATTCCGGCTATTCTGATGCTGCTGCAGAGCAACTGTATACAGACTACTATCAGCCAAGGCTGCTAGTAGAGTTTCACAATTGGAGGGTTGTTCCGGCTGGTTTCGTAACGACGGATGCGGGCTGCGGGATAGTCCATATCGCACCGGCTTTTGGTGAGAGTGACTATGATCTGTTTACGCTCGAAAGCGCACGATTCCGAAGCTTCCACGCGTCAAAACTGTTAAATGCCGTTGCCGCCGACGGCAAGTTCACCGACGAAGGCCCCGAATACTGTCGAGGCCGCTGGGTCAAGGATTGCGACAAAGACATCATCCGCGATTTGAAACAGCGTCACCTCGTATTTCATCAAGAACAATATTTGCATGAATATCCCTTTTGCTGGAGAGCGGAAGAGGATGCGTTAATACAATACCCGCGACGAAGTTGGTTTATTCGAACCACTCTCTTAAAAGGCGAGATGCTCGCGAACAACTCGAAGATCAATTGGCTGCCCGAGCACATCAAGGAAGGCCGGTTCGGGAATTTTCTGGAGTCGAACGTCGACTGGGCCCTCTCGCGCGAGCGATACTGGGGCACGCCGCTGCCGATCTGGAAGTGTGAAGAGACTGGCAAGATGGAGGCGATTGGCAGCTACGACGAGCTGTTAGCGAAGCCGGGAATCGCCGGCGGCCAAGTTTGGGCCGCGGCTAAGGCGAAGAATCCCGAGCTGCCCGATGACCTCTGCGTGCACAAGCCGTACATCGACGCCGTGACGTACGACTCGCCGTTTGCCAAGGGCGCTCGCATGCAGCGCGTTCCCGAGGTGATCGACTGCTGGTACGACTCCGGCGCGATGCCCTTCGCCCAATGGGGTTTTCCGCACGCCGAGGGGAGCGCGGATCAGCTCATATCGCAATTCCCCGCCGACTTCATCAGCGAAGCCCTCGACCAAACCCGCGGCTGGTTCTACAGCCTCTTGGCCATCAGCACGCTCATGTTCAGCGAGGAGCACGGAGCACGGAGCACGGAGAAGAGGAAGGATTGCTCACTCCCCGCTCCCCGCTCCCCGCTCCCCGCTCCTTTTCCCCACCCCTACCGCAATTGCATCGTGCTGGGCCTGATGCTCGGCGAGGACGGGCAGAAAATGTCGAAGAGTAAGCGGAATTATTTGCCGCCGAACGAGATCTTCGACAAGTACGGCGCGGACGCCCTGCGGTGGTATTTCTTCGCCAACCAGCCGCCGTGGACCTCGATCCGTTACAGCGAACAGGCGATCAAGGACAGCATCCCCGAGTTCCTGCTGCGGCTCTGGAACGTCTACAGCTTCTTCGTGATCTACGCGAACATCGACGGGTTTGATCCGGCCGGCGAGTTCGCTTTAGCAAGCGGGCGGGTGGGACTCGATGCAAGTGCGTTTTCGGCGGCGAAGTCATACCGCCCCATGAAAGATCGCAACGAGCTCGACCGCTGGATTCTCAGCGAGCTCAACCGCACGGCCGCCGCGGTCGTCGAGCGGATGGACGCTTACGACAACTATGGCGCCTGCGGCCAGATCACCGAGTTCGTCGACGCGTTGTCGAACTGGTACGTCCGCCGTAGCCGCGACCGTTTTTGGGCGGCCGACAAGCGGACTGTCGAAAAGCTCGACGCATACTGGACACTCTACGAATGCCTGGTCACGACGGCAAAGTTGGTCGCGCCGTTTGTGCCGTTCGTTGCCGAAACATTGTGGCACAATCTCGCCGGCGTGTTCAAAAAGGGGACTGGCTCCGAACCGAAAACGGAGGGCAGCAGCAAAACGGTTGGTCGTGAGGTGCCTGTTCCTTTTTTGAAAGGTGGGGCCGTTGCCGAAAGTGTCCACCTCTGTGACTATCCATCCGGCGATGTCAAGATCGTCGACGAAGCCCTCTCGGCTCGCATGAATTTCGTGCGTGAAATCTCGTCGCTCGGCCGCAACGCTCGGATGGCCGCGAGTTTGAAAGTTCGGCAACCCCTGGCGAAGGTCGAAGTGGTGCTGGCCGACACGACGCACCAGCGGTGGCTCGAAGAACACACCGATTTAATTGCTGAGGAACTCAACGTAAAGGCCGTCGAGTTCACGACGGAGGGCGAAGAATATATCAGCTACTTGGTCGTGCCGAACTTCAAACGACTCGGTCCGCGGCTCGGCAAGAACATGCCGGCTGGGAAG
Source organism: Pirellulales bacterium (assembly GCA_041753435.1). Lineage (GTDB taxonomy): Bacteria > Planctomycetota > Planctomycetia > Pirellulales > Lacipirellulaceae > DASYDU01. The sequence continues at coordinate 41,181 of JBGSUJ010000187.1, forward strand.
AAATTGCTCGCTGAGATCGACGCGGCGAAACTGCTCGCCGAGATGAAATCGGCCGGCAAGGCGACGCTTAATTTCCCTGACGGCAGCGCGATCGAGATCGACAATGAAGACATCGAAGTCCGCCTCCAAGCCAAGCCGGGTTGGGCAGCCGCCCAGGGCAAGGGCTGCGTTGTGGTGCTCGCCACCGAACTCACTCCCAAACTGATCGCCGAGGGCTTGGCACGCGACATCGTGCGATTGATCCAAGATCAGCGGAAGGACGAGGGCTGCGAATACACCGACCGCATCAAGATCGGGCTGGTCACTCGCTCGAAGCCACTCCTCGGCGCCATCGAAAACCACTACGATTACATTGCCCAGGAAACGCTGGCGACAGAAATCGTTGATGAACCGCTGGCGAAAGCCACACCCATCAGTGCGACCATCGGCGGCGACGAACTGAAGTTGTACGTCCAGGTCGCGTCATGAATAACGCTGCGGAATCTGCGAAGCGGCTCCCACTCACGGTCCTGATCTCAGGGTCAGGCCGGACACTCAAGAATTTCATCGATCTCCGAAACGAGGGCAGCCTGCCCGTCGAAATTCGACTTGTAATCTCCAGCTCTGCCAAGGCAAGCGGACTTCAGCACGCGGTGTCTGCCGGCATCCCTACTCTCATCTTAAATCGCAGTGATTTCCCAACGGGAGCCGCAGGCGACAAATCGTATGGCGATGCAATCTTTGCTGCCTGTCGTCAGGCCGGTGTCGACATGGTAGCAATGGCTGGCTTTTTGAAGCTCGCGCCGGTGCCCTCTGACTTTTCCGGACGCGTCGTCAACATTCATCCGGCATTGATTCCGGCGTTCTGCGGGCCCGGCATGTACGGCCATCACGTCCATCAAGCGGTGCTCGATGCTGGCGTGAAAGTTACCGGTTGCACTGTCCACTTCGTCGACAATCAGTACGACCACGGCCCGATCATCTGGCAACAGCCGGTGCCAGTGTTTGCCGACGACACAGCCGATACGCTTGCCTCCCGTGTGTTCGAGGCGGAGAAGGAAGCGTATCCGCAAGTGCTTAAGCTGCTTGCCGCGGGGCGCGTACAACTCGAAGGCGGCCGGGTGAAAATCTGCAAGCCTCAGCGCGGCGCAGGGGCACGCACCGGAGCGTATCCTATCGACTGATAAAACGCGACGGCCGCCGCCCAACCGCTGTGCGTTTCGAGTTGTACCTCACGGAAACCGCTCTCCCACGTGGCCCGTTCCAATTGCGAGAGCAACATCCTACCTATGCCGCGCCGCTGCCACGCCGGATCGACAATCAGCCAATGGACCACGGGCATTTTGACTGACCTACTCTCTCGAATTGCAAGCGTCACAGCGCCAATCACTGGCTGCGGAGCACGAGCGGCACAGGCTAACCAAATGCGCTCGGAATGCCACCACGGTCGATCGAACATTTCGGCGGCAAAATCGGCGTGCAACCACGGCCTGGGGCTGGGAGTCAGATCGGCCACTGCCCGCACACGCAATGCGAGCCACGCCGGCACATCCTCCGGAACGGCCATATGTCGCACCGTGGCGCCTGGCACCACAACCGCGTCTGGCGGCCCAACCAATACTTTGCGAAGATGAATGACCATGGGGCCTACCCGTAGTTCGGGTCCGACGAAATGATTTTGCACAGCTCTTTTTGACAGGATAACAGGATTTGTCAGGATCGACAGGATGCGCAAATGGTCAATTATCCTGTCGATCGTTGCCGATCCCGCCCGATCTTGGAATCCTGTCACAACTTGGTTCGAAAAGAGACTCGCATGGACGACATTCAAGCGTTGAAGGAACAGATCTGCGAGATCGGGCGGCGGATCTACGAGCGCGGGTACGTGGCCGCCAATGCTGGCAATCTCTCTTGCCGATTGAGCGAAAACGAGGTGCTCTGCACGCCAACGATGCAATCGAAAGGCTTCTTGAAGCCGGAGGACTTGTGTGTTGTCGATATGGAAGGTCGGCAATTCGGCGGGCGAAAGCGGCGGTCGAGCGAAGTGCTGATGCACTTGGTGATTCTTAAGGCCCGGCCGGATGTGTCAAGCGTGGTGCATTGCCATCCGCCGCATGCGACGGCGTTTGCGATCGTCGGCGAACCGATACCGCAGGCAGTGATGCCCGAGGTCGAAGTGTTTCTCGGCGAGGTGCCGATCACGAAATACGAGACGCCGGGCGGCAAGAAATTCGCAGAAACGGTGCTGCCCTTCGTGCATAAGACGAACACGATCCTGCTCGCTAACCATGGCGTGGTTAGCTATGGCGAATCTCTCGAGCGTGCGTATTGGCTTACAGACGTGCTCGACTCATATTGCCGTGTGCTAATCCTCACCCGGCAACTCGGGTCTTTGCGATACTTGCCGCCTGACAAAGTGCAGGAACTGCTCGAGGAAAAGCAGAAAATGGGCATTGCCGACCCGCGCCACGACACCCAGTTCGGAAGCGACCTCCGTACGAACGCGACATTTGGTTCGATTTGCAGGGAATACGGCGTCGAACCGCAGGCGTTCGAGCCGCCAACTGGCTAAGATTCGATCAAGCGATCGAGGGTCGCTCGTAACTGGTCGATGTTGCCGCCGGCGATCAGGAATCGCTTAAGCGACGAAGTCTCGCCTGCCACCAGCTCGATCGACGACTTCGGACAACCCAGCGCGTTGCTCAATTCTGCAATAATTGCCTTGTTGGCTTTGCCTTTCTCGGGCGCGGCGGTCACTGCCACACGCAACATCCCATCGTGCTCACCCACCAGGCCGTTCCTGCATGCGCCGGCTTGGGCGCGCACCGGCACAACAACTCCACGAGAATGGGCAACGAGTTCGATCATGGCACCTACTTATTCGGCCGCCAAATTGATCATCCGCCATAGAGCAAAAAGCGTCATGCTGTTAAACAGTGCATGCGTGATCATCGCCGGCAAGATTCGATGTGTCCGTTGGTATTGGTAACCGAGTATCAAAGCAAGTAGGAACAACGGGATGGGGTCGGGGCCATAGCCAAAATGCGCCATTGCAAAAACGAACGAACTCAGCCCAATCGGTAACCAGCCGTAGGGCAAACCTAGCAGGCCGAACTGCGGAGGTTCGGCAGCTGCCATCGGTTCGATATCGCCGGTAAGGTTTTCGTCCGCCGGAGTACCGATGGCGACGGGCTCCGTCTCGGCTCCACTCGTGTCAAATTGCGGCACTCGCCAGCCTAAACATGTGTCTTCGTACTTTTCGAGCCAACCTTGTAGGATCAGGCGAAAGAGAACTTCTTCGCAAACCGGGGCGATGATGACGGCAATCAAGAACGCGATCGCAAAGAGTGTGGCCTCTGCTTGCCCTTCCAACAATTTGACCAGCGGATGCCCTTTTGGCTGACCGAAGGTGAGCACGAGAATGAACTGCGCAGCGTAAACGGGTAAGAGTGCCGCAAGCCAGCCGATGATGCCGATCTTCAGGTCGCGTTGCCACTGTTCGAGCGATTGCGGAAGGCCGAGGTCTCGCCCTGTGGCGCTCGAAACGAAAATCACGCCCACGAGATAGACAGCGGTGAAAATCAATTGTTGCAGCGCGCCCAGTGCCAGCCGTCCGCCACCGCCGCCGCCCATCCTGTCTGCCGCGGCATCGGGTGGACCACCTGTGAATACCGCGATGACGACGATCGCCGCGTAACCGACAGGCAGCAGCGTCCAGATGCCGTTCCACGGCACAGGACATCGCGGTTCGTAAGGCAAGATCGGGCCAGCTTTGCGCCGCTTGAGGAGCGTAATCCACGTAGCGAAGCTGGCAATCGCCAAGGCCAGGATGAAGCTCTCGAGCCACGGGTCGGAAATATCTGGGGCCATGCGTCGTGCGTTACTTCCTCAGCATTCGCAGCGCCGCCCGCACATACTCCCAGCCAGAGTAGATTGTTAGTGCGATCGATGCCCAAACCAGTGCGTGAAGCGAATAGGTGAGCCAGTCGGGCGGGGTGCTGGTCCAATCGACGACCGAGTATTTCGGATCGAAGTAGTTGCCCAAGCGGTACAAGCTGAAGCCGACGGCGAGGCATTGAAAGAGCATCTTCCATTTACCGGCCCACTTGGCGGAGAAATCGACGCCGCCTTCTTCAAAGAAGCTGCGGATCGCAGTCACGAGCATCTCACGGGCGACCACCAACACGGACATCCACGGCGCGATGCCAGATGCCGGCAGCCAGCTGTTGCCGACGCGCGGTACGGCGGCCAGGAAAATGAACGCCCCACAGATGATGATCTTGTCGGCGAAGGGGTCCATCACGCGGCCGAGTTGGGTGACCTGGCCATATTTGCGGGCCCAGAAGCCGTCGACCCAGTCGGTCGAGGCTGCGATCACGAACAGCACCAGCCCCGTGAGATACCAATCGATGGCCAGGAAAACGAAACAAACAATCGACAGCACGAGCCGGGCGATCGTGAGCTGGTTCGGGACGTTCAAGAGACCGCCGGGGGCCGATTTGCTAACGCGAGGTTGGTCCATAGACAAAATCTAGCATCCGTTTGACTTTTGATTGAAGGCGGATAGGACGGTCTAGTTGTTATCCACAGCTGAAAGTTTTTTCCAGCTGAAGAGCAAAAGACGGAAATATGGACGATTCTGCATGCATCTGCATTTATCTGCGGTTGAGTTTTCTTTGTTTGTGGAGAGAGTGGCGATAACGACTTAGCGAGCAGGCCCGATGGCGGCAACCACCAGGTCGTACTCGCTGCTGCCGACAATTTCGCACGACACAATCGCTCCCACCCGCAAGTTCTCGCCGCTGACGTAGACGACGCCGTCGACGTCTGGGGCGTCGGCATAAGAGCGGCCGATAAAGGCGTTTTTCTCGCCTGGCACAGCCGAGTCGAGGATCACGTCGAGTTGCCGGCCGAGCTGCGCGTCGTTCCATGCGAAGGCGATCTCCTGCTGCTCGGCCATCAGCCGCTCGCGACGCTCGTTCTTGACCTCTTCCGGCACGTGGTCGGGCAGCTTGGCGGCGGGCGTATCGGGTTCGAGCGAATAAGTGAAGACTCCCATCCGCTCGAATTTTTGGGTGCGGGTGAATTCGACAAGTTCGCCGAAATCGGCCTCCGTCTCGCCGGGAAAACCAGTGATGAACGTGGTCCGCATCGTGAGATTGGGAATCCGTTCACGGAGCTTAGAGAGCAGCGACTCCGTGTCGGCGCGATTCACACGACGTTGCATCCGGCGGAGCATGTGGTCGCTGGCGTGCTGGAGCGGCATGTCGAGGTAAGGGACGATCCGCTGCGAGGCGGCGATCGTATCAATGAGCTCGTCCGTCACGTACATCGGGTAGAAGTACATCAGCCGAATCCAGTCGAGGCCGTCGACTTGGTCCAGCTCGCGGAGTAGCTCGACCAACCGCGTTTCGCCATAGAGATCGAGGCCATAGTAAGTCGTGTCCTGGGCGACGATCACCAATTCACGGACGCCGTCGGCCACCAACTCGCGGGCCTCGGCGACGACTTCTACGATCGGCTTGGTCGCGTGCTTGCCGCGCATCTTGGGAATCGCACAGAACGTGCAAAGTCGGTCGCAGCCTTCGGAGATTTTGAGGAACGCGAAATGCCGCGGAGTGATCCGCAGCCGAGCCGTGTCGGGGAGGGGATGGGTCGGCGCGGGGTGAAAAACGCTACGTTGTTCATTGAGTCCGCCGACGAGCCGGTCGGCAACTTTGGTAACTTCCTCGCGGCCGAAGACGCCGACCAGGTGGTCGATGCCAGGGCGGTCCACCAGCAGCGATTCCTTTTGCCGCTCGGCGAGGCAACCGGAAACAATAACGCCCCGCAGTTGCCCCTTCCGCTTGAGCTCGAGCATTTCGTCGATCGCGGCAAACGATTCGGTACGGGCGGCCTCGATGAAGCCGCACGTGTTTACGACGGCAAAGTCGGCCCCCTTGGGATCGTTGACCAGCTCATACCCATCGAGCTGCAACATGCCGAGCATCCGTTCGCTGTCAACAAGGTTCTTTGGGCAGCCGAGGCTGACAAAGGCATACCTGCCTTTGTTCGCAGCGCGTTCGAGTTGGGGGGTAAAGTTTTTGGGCACGGATGAAGAGAAGACGGCGGTCAGGGGTCGGGGGACAGGGATAACGACTAAAGACGGTTGGAATTAGACGGTTGGAATTGGCGAACCCTTGATTGTAGCCATTGCGACAGCGGCGGCCAATTGGCGAGATTTGGCCGAGAAGCATCCGAAACGGGCGAAAACGCCATGAACTTCGCTTCGAAGACGCGACTGGCGGTAAGGTTTCTTGGGTGCGCCGCGGTGCGTTGGCAGCGTCTTCAGAAAGAGTGGCCTATGCATACGGTGCAAGCCAGGTTGAATGCGATTGTCAGACATGCAGTTGGGGTGCAATTCTGGGCGTGACAAAAGGTGATCAATGTCTGGCGCTGCCAGTCGGGACTGTTTTCCGCGGTGCTAGCATGCGACTTTGCGGCGCCGCGCACTCTCTTTGGATGGATTGGGGCGATGCTTCCGACCATAGCTGATAGCCGGATTATCTGTCTGCGAGTCCGCGCCGAGCGGAGGTGGGAGTTGAGTGCGCAGTCGAAACGGGGCGGGAGTTGGTTTTTATGCAAATTGATCGTCATCCGAGTCGCGGTCCCTATGTGGCTGCGCTCATCTGCCTGCTCACCCTCTGCTTGACCATTCCAATGTTTTGGAAGTCGGGTGCTAAACTGGCCAAGCAGCGTGATGCTGCAAGAGCCGCGGCGGAGTTTGAACGTCTCGGATCAGCGTTTCACGGCAACATCTCGCGAGTCGATCGGTTCACGTTTTCAGCGGCGAATCTGCCCGCCTACTCGGAAATCGACACACTCGATGGGCTATTGTTCCGGTTGGCGAATCGACCGGGCATCATCCAAAACAATCAGTCGGACCTGTTCGAGGAGTTGCTCGGTAAACCCGAGTCAAATGACAATGACATAGACACTCCCGAACTGCATCTCGGCGTCGTGTGGCAGTATGTACAAAGCGCCCTGCACAGAGCGGGAAGCGACTTAGCTGCGTTTTCTCCCAGCGAGCTTGTGGCTGCGACGATTGGCCGCTGTGCCGGGCTGGAACCACCCATTACCCTTCGATCGCACACACTTCCGAGCCGCTCGCTGGTGCTCCATGTTCCGCACGACCGGTTGGCGCTACTGCCGGGTCGAGAACCTCGCTTGTCGCAACTGACGGTCGAAGCCTTTCCCACACCGTGGTGTGTGCCAACGGCGTTAATCGAACGATTGGGAGTGCTGACCGAACATCCCTATTCTGCTCTCTGGGCGCGTCAGGCAATCGGCGAGATACGGGCCCTTACCGAAGACGAGCAGCCCAATTCCATTGTGGTGGCTGATCATCTCCAGCGGCTGGAATTACTAGCGGCCGAGGCAATTGAAATGGCTGACGCGACGGGTGACGATCAGTTGCGGGCAGAGCTGCTGCGGGCACATTGGGGCCTCACGCGGCGACTCGATTGCTGGTCGCTGATGCATGATATCGCAGTTGCCTCGGTGGCCGACAATCGCTTCGCCGCTCGCGAGTTTTGGGAACGGCCTCAAAGTGCCTCGATCGGCCAAGGGACCCGGCCCGCCGAACTGCACGAGTTAAGTAATCATTTAGAAGAATATGAACGTAGCCGCACTCCTCAAATGGCCCGCTCCATCGTCAAGCAGCAGCAATTGCTGGCTCGATCGAACGACCAGCTGCAGCGCGAGCTTGCTAATCAGATCGAGCAGAACTATCGCAATGCAAATGTCCGGCTGGCGGTGTCGGCCGCCTTGCTCCAAAGATTTGTGCCCAACCAGCAAACGGAAATGAGTCCGGTCCACGATCGAATTGTCGGTACGCCAGTGCGCGGCCAGTCGATTACCAGTTCTGAGAACAAAGTGAATCTTCACCCCGACGCTGGACGCTGGAATGTGGACCTCGAATCGACTGGCACCGTCGATTCTCAAACCGTGGCAGAGAGTGGCCAGGTCCGGATTTACAGCCGGGGCAGTACAACGTTTTCTGTTCTGAAATCAGTCGTAGTCGAACGCGACGGCGTGCGGCTGGGCTCTTGCATGGCCGACGCGCACAATCAGAGCACGCTCACGGGAATTTCCAGCGGCATGGACTGGGTGCCCTTGGTCGGCGATCTTGTTCGTACCCGCGCGATAGACGAGTATCGCCGCAAGCAGGCTCAAGCCCGGGCGGAAGTCGAGTACAAAGTTGCCCGTCGGGTCGAGCAGCAACTCGATGACCGGACTGATCAAGCATTGAACAAAGTCGAACGGCAGATGCGCGAGCAAGTGTCGGAGCCGCTCTCGTCGGCTGGAGTCGAAATGGTGCCGATTGAGCTTTCGACGACTGCCGAGCGCTTAATCGCCCGGCTCCGCGTGGCAGGGCAGGGGCAGCTCGCAGGTCACACTCCGCGACCGCGCGCCCCTGCCGACAGCCTAGCAAGTGTGCAAGTGCATGAATCGGCGCTGACCAATGCAGCTGTTGGCTTAGACCTTGATGGCCAGCGGCTGTCAGCCCTCGAACTTCAGAAGCTAATGCGGGAAAAACTCTCCCGGTCGAATCAGCCGGCGGTGACTCTGGTCGATGCCGACACAGTATTTCAGTTCGCCACCGAGGATGCAGTCCGGTTTCGTGTGGCCGACGATCGGCTGGAGCTGATCTTGGCGATGCGGGAGGTGGATCACGAAGGCAGCCCGGTCCGCAATTTCCGTGTTCACGCGTTTTATGTGCCGGTGATCCGAGGTCTGGAAGCAGAATTGGTGCGCGACGGCTCGCTGGGCATCGAAGGCCGCGTCCGCACTGGCGAGCGGGCACGGATGCACGGCATCTTCAACAAAGTGCTCTCCGAAGAGCGGAAGCTACCCATCGTGCGGCTCAGCGATCCTAACGACGCACGGCTGGCGGGGCTGATGATTACGCAAATGGTGATGGAAGAGGGCTGGATCGGTTTGGCGATTGGCCCGGAGTACGAAAACAGGACGGCCGAGCGCTCGCGGACGATTCGATGAGCGAATATCTCGTCGCTCCGTCAGGCCACGCTAGCTACGTCATCCATCTCTTTTGCGTAGCTCTCAACATTCCACTCAGGTAGTTCGCAGAGGCCTCCACCGAAGTAGAGATGGTGCCATAATTGGGTGGAGACGACCCCGGCAAGGCCCATATCGTAGGCAAAGCGTCCCAGCGACTTGCGGCCCTTCGTGCGTTGCATCTTGCAGGCCTGCTCGACGGCTGTGGCATCGAAGTAACCAGTCGCTGCGAGCGATGCAGGGCTGAGCAGTTGCTCGACCCAGGCGGGCTGGTGATCGCCAACAAACGCCAACCCCATGTTCGCGCGAAACATGGCCTTACGACGGCTCTGAATCTGCTTGGGGGCGACTCGCTCGGCCACTTCGCGCAGCAGCCATTTATCGGTCCAGCCGCGGAGTTTGTACTCGGGGGCAATCTGGCTGCAGAACTCGATCACACTTTCATCGAGGAAGGGGTAGCGACCCTCTGTCGATGCCGCCCGCAACGGCCGGTCACCTTTACCAACCATCAACAAGCCGGGAAGCATCACTTTATAAGCGGCGTAAAGCGATTGGTTCAGAAAGTGCCATTTCGGCAGGCGTTCGGGCAAGGCAGGCAAATCTTGGTAGGCGGTGTAGGTGCCGAGGCGGTCCCACATTGCGGAGGAATAAAGTCGCTCGCGCGACTGGGCGATAAGTTCCCATGAGATTTGCTGAGCAAAGCGAACACCATGGAAACCATAAAATGGTGCGCGATGGGCGCTACCGCCTCCGATCAACCTCGAGAGCATGATCTGACGCACAAAGCGTTCGAGTGAATCGCCAACCAGTTTATGGAGATGTCCCCGCCGGCGCCATTTGAACCAGACATAACCCGCGAGCGCTTCGTCGGCACCTTCGCCAGTGAGGGCAACGACGTTGCCGGCCTGGCGGTTGGCGGCGGCGAGCAGCAGCATCGCGGCGCATGAAGTATCCATCAATGGCCCTTCGTTGGCCACGATGAGTCGCGGATAGGCGTTGCAAATATCTCTGTCGGCGACATTTACAACCGTATTCTTCGAACCGAAAAAACGAGCCGATTCGGCCGCTTTATCCCGTTCGTCAACCGGTCCGGTCCGATCGAGGCCAACGGTGAACGAGTCGAGCGGAACCCCACGCTCTTGACAAGCGAGCGCGAGCACAACAGTCGAATCAAGACCGCCGCTGAGATAGCAACTCACCGGCACTTCACTGGCCAGCCGACGGCGAACCGCTCCGCGAAGCAACTCTTCCAACTCGGCAGCCCCTTGCGAGGGATTTGCAAAGTGGACCTCTGACCCGGCGTCGGGGAAGTCGATGTCCCAGTATTGATGAAGCTGAAATTCGCCATCCTTCACGACGGCATAGTGCCCCGGTGGCAAGGCCTGGATATTTTTGAAGTACGTGCGCCCTTGAGGCATAGAAAAGAAGTTGAAAAAGTAGTCGATGCCGCACGGATCGGGCTCGGTCTCGATCATGCCGGACGCCAATAGCCCCTTGATCTCCGAAGACCACAGGAGCCAACCATCGCTAAAGGCATAAAACAGCGGACCGATGCCAACTCGGTCGCGTGCAAGCATCAGCTTGCGCTCGGTTTGGTCCCACAGCGACACAGAAAACTGTCCGTGAGCCTTGCGGAAGACACGCTCGCCGATGTCTTCGTAAAGATGCACCCAAGCCTCAGTGTCGCAACGGGTAGCAAGGCGATGGCCGCGATGCAGCAGTTGTTCGCGCAGTTCTGGATAATCGTACAGCTCGCCCTCAAAGGCGACCCACACGTCTCGCCTCTCATTGGAGAGCGGTTGCCTGCCGCCGGCCACGTCGATAATCGAAAGCCGGCGGTTGCCAAGCGCAACACCCGGCTCGATGTGGATCTGCTCGTCGTCGGGGCCGCGATGGGCGATCGCGGCCGTCATTCGTGAGAGCCGCTCAGTAGGAAAGCGCCGCCGTCCGGTAAGGTCAATGGCTCCAGCAATACCACACATGTGCGATGCCCCTGCAGTGAATCTGTCTGTCGCGCGTCCAGGGCGACCATCCCGTAAACTTGGAGGGATTCATGATACCGAAACTGGCGAAGCGACGGGATAGGCAGTTACTGCAGTTGGTTGTAATTCTTTCCAGAAGGGCCTAGAATGACGCTACCCAAGCAATTATTGGCCGTTTTTCGATCCTGCCCCCCATGCGATGACCGCTGCTTAATCTGTCGATGGAGCCGTTGGCGGTGGTGAAGCTGCTGAATGTGCCCTTGGTCAGCAAGGCTAGGGCGGCGGAGAGATCGGGGCGAGCATATGCTGCCGAAGTACACTAGGCAGGCAAGCAATTCAAGTCCCAATTTAGATTGATACCGGTGCGGGGCGAATGACCAGATGCCAAGTCTACTAGATCAACTGGTCGCCAGCACATCCCGTCGCTACGAAGATCGCTATGACGAACCGCCATGGTGGCTCGTGGCTGCACCGGGCCGTGTCAATTTGATTGGCGAGCACATCGACTACAGCGACGGTTTCGTGCTGCCGATGGCACTCGACCGCTATACCGTAATCGCAGCGGGCCCAGCGGCAATCGAGCAGGCAATTTGTTCCAGCGATTTGACCAGCGAGGAAGCCGTGATCTCGCTCATCGCACCGCAACGGCACGAATACCGCGGGCACTGGTCGAATTACGTGGCGGGCGTGATCGCTGGTTGCCTCGCGCGGGGCTTGCGGCCAAGTGGATTTCACGCGGTGATCGGTTCCGACGTGCCGCTTGGGGGTGGACTTTCAAGTAGCGCAGCACTTGAGATCGCCGTGGCAACTCTTGTCGAAGCAATGACCGGCACGACACTCGACCCTGTCGCCAAAGCGCTCATGTGTCAGCAAGCGGAGCACGAGTATCCTGGCATGCCTTGTGGAATTATGGATCAATTCGCTTCGACGCTGTGCGAGGCCAACCACCTGATGCTGCTCGATTGCCGCTCGCGGCAAATTGAGGCGATTCCCTTGACGAATCCGCAGCTCACTGTGCTAATCATCAATAGCAATGTAAAGCACGTGCTGACAGGTGGGGAGTATTCGGAGCGGCGGATGCAATGCGAAACCGCCTCCCAGAAGTTGGGGGTTTCCTCGCCGCGCGACGCCTCACTCGCCGAATTGGAAGCGGCGCGCAACAAGCTCTCCCAATTAGAATACAGGCGGGCTCGTCATGCCATTACCGAGATTGCTCGCACGGTGGCCGCCGCCAACGCCCTGAAAGTGGGCGATTGGGCACGAGCTGGCGAACTAATGTTTGAGAGCCACGCCTCGCTCCGCGACGATTACGAAGTTAGTTGCCGCGAGCTAGACCTACTGGTAAACCTCGCCCAGCAGATTGGCCCGACGGGAGGCGTGTATGGCTCGCGGATGACCGGCGGCGGCTTCGGTGGCTCGACGGTAAGTCTGATCGAAACGGCCGATGTCGGCGTAATTGCCCAGCAGATTGCCACCGGCTACCAGCGCGAAACAGGCATCGAGCCGGCGGTGCTCACCAGCCGCCCATCACGCGGGGCGCACGTGGTCTGTGCGCCTTGATGCTTGATCACAATTGACGGACGACGCGCCGCAAGCGATATTAGCACTTTCTCGGCCGAACGATCGTTTGGCAGCAACAGGCGGACCCAGGCGACCAAGACAATAACAGCCCTTAACTGAGGAAATGCATGGACCCCATGATCCTGCTCGATGTCGTCGTTTTCTTTGCATTTATCATCACCGTAATTGCTGTAGGCATCGGCATGAGCCGCGGCGAAAGCGGCAGCGAAGACTATTTCCTGGCAGGACGCGAATTGAGCTGGTGGCTGATCGGATTTTCACTGATCGCCGCGAATATCTCGACCGAGCAGTTCATCGGCATGTCGGGGCAAGCGGCGAGTTATGTTGGCCTGGCAATCGCCAGCTACGAGTGGATGGCCGCGATCACGCTAGTGTTTGTTGCCTTCTTTTTCCTACCCAAGTTTCTCTCGGCTGGCATCTATACGATTCCTGAGTTTCTAGAGTACCGATTTAATCACGCGGCGCGAACTATCATGTCGCTGTTGATGATGATCATCTATGTTGGGGTGACGCTGGCAGCGGTCATCTACTCGGGCGCACTGACGGCGGAAGTGGTGTTCGGCCGTCAGCCGCTGTGGGGAGGCTTAGAGATTACCCTGACCAATGCTTCTTGGATCATCGGCATCCTGGCTGCGGTCTATGTGGTGGCGGGCGGACTCAAGGCGTGCGCTTGGGCAGATTTACTGCAAGGCTCAGCGTTGATTCTGGGGGGTGGAATTGTCACCTACCTTGCATTCCAAGCGCTCGGCAATGCTGATCCCGCGGCCATTGGTCTCGCTGCCGAACATGCCGAGTCGAGCGCGATCGAGCGATTCCGAGAACTCAATGGCAGCAAACTCCATATGGTGCTGCCAGCCACCGATCTAATTCTCCCTTGGACGGCACTTGCTCTTGGCCTCTGGATTCCAAACATCTACTACTGGGGTCTTAACCAGTACATCACGCAGCGGACGCTCGGCGCAAAGTCGCTCGCCGAAGGACAGAAGGGCATCGTGTTCTCAGCCGCGATGAAGCTTGCCATCCCATTTATTATTGTGATACCGGGCATGATCGCGTTCAACTTGTTCGCGCCTCAAATGAAAGAACAGGCGACGTCAGCGAATCAACGTGTGCTCAGTCAACTGGCTAAGGCTCAGAACGATCCGCTCTCCGCCAAGGTCGCATTTGATTTCGATGCCGATTTCGCGCTCCTGCAGACCGACGTCGCTGGCCAAATTGTGACTTATAACGAGGCGGTTGCGGGGATCGCAGCGACTGAGTCCGCGGCACCGAGCGACTTGGTTGCCAAAAATGCAGCGGCGCTGCAAGTGATTCGCGCACAAAATGCAAGCCGTCCCGCTACCGATCAGGTCGCAGTGCAAACGTCGCTGATGGGTTACAAGTACGACTCAGCGTTTGCCCTGCTCCTCAAACAACTCGTCCACCCTGGAATTCGCGGCTTCGTGCTCGCGGCACTTCTTGGGGCGGTCGTCAGTTCGCTGGCCGCCATGCTCAACGCCTCTTCGACCATTTTTACGATGGATCTTTACAAGCAGTATTTGAACCCTGGTGCCTCGCAGTCGAACCTGGTGCTCGTTGGCCGAACGTGCGTTGTGTTATTCACTGCAATCGGTTGCTGGATTGCCCCGCAATTGGGCAAGCCAGAGTTTCAGGGGATTTTTACCTACATCCAGGAATTCCAGGGCTTCATCTCTCCGGGTGTGCTGGCTGTGTTCATCTTCGGCCTGTTCGTCCACCGGGCGCCACGGGCTTGCGGCGTGGTGGGGCTGTTGATTTGTCCGTTGGTCTACGGCGCGCTTAAGTTCGGCATGCCGGACATTGCCTTCCTGAATCGGATGGCGCTGACGTTCGGAGCGGCGCTCGCAGCGCTCGCACTAATGACCCTAGTGATGCCACTCCCACAGCCAGTCACGCTACCCAAGCAAGAGAAGATCGAACTGACCGGCTCTGCGGGCGCGAAGTTCTGGGGTGTCGCCGTAGTGATCGCTACGCTGGTGCTCTATGTGATCTTCTTCTAGTTGCCAGCCGCTGCGGTTGTCGCGGGCTCTTCAGCGTAAGAGAGGCCATAGCCATACTCGAACAGCGGGTCGTACTGGTCGTCGCCGAGATTGATCGGAATCTGATCGACCGACCGGGGCCAGGTAAACGAGAGCTTGCCCGTCGGGGAGTAGTCGCCAAAGAGCACGTCGGCCACGCCCTGACCTTCGGTGCCAGGGAGCCAGGCGGCGACGATCGCGTCGGCGTCTTCCAAGATCGGATCCAAAATTAGCGGGCGACCCGAAAGGAGGAGGACGACGACGGGAATTCCGGCCGACTTCATATTCCCAAACGCCGCGATATCTTCGGCTGACAGGGCCAACTCTCCGTTGTCGCCGCGACCTTCGGCATAGGGTGTTTCGGCAATGACCAGCACGCCAATGTCGGCACCCTGGGCATCGCTGCCATCTTTGGCGAGCGTGACTTCGGAGTTCTCACCGACCGTGGCTTGGATGGCCTCGAAAATCGTGGTACCGCCAGTGGTAACGGCGCCGCTTTTACCCTGCCAGTCGATCGTCCAGCCGCCGCATTGGTTACCGATGTCGTCTGCGCTTTTGCCACCCACATGAATTCGTGAGGCCGATTTGGACAGCGGCAGCGTGTCGTTCTCATTCTTGAGCAGCACCAGCGATTTGCGTACTGCGTCGCGAGCGACCGCCCGATGTGCGGAGGAACCAAACGAGCTTTGCAAACTACGGTCTGCCAACTGCGAACGATTTCTATCGAGCAGTCCCATCGCGGCCTTGACGCGGAGGATGCGTGTGACGGCATCGTCGATTCGCGACATGGGTACGCGACCCTCATTCACCAGCTCGATCAGAGTTTCGTAGAATTTCTTGTACGTATCTGGGGCCATGGCCATGTCGATACCGGCGTTGATCGAGATTTCGACTGCGCGCTTGTAGTCGGGATCGACCTGATCGATGGCGTTGTAGTCGGAGATCAAAAAGCCCTCGAAGCCGAGCTCGTCTTTGAGCACGTCCGTGAGCAGATACTTGTTTCCAGTGCATTTCACACCGTTCCAGCTGCTGTAGGAAGGCATAATCGTGCCGACGCCTGCTTCAATCGAAGGCCCATATGGGGGAAGATGCACGCGACGCAGCGTGGCTTCGTCGACCCGAGTATCGCCTTGATCGAGCTTTACCGTAACCGGTTTGCCATGGCGGATTGTGTCGTTGCCGTGTTCGGCTGCAACGGTTTGAGAGCTAGTGCCGCCATCGCCGACGAAATGCTTTGCACACGCGAGCACAGCCAGCGAATCGCTAAGCTGCTCGCCCTGCAAACCGCGCGTCATCGCTTCGCCTAATTTGGCCACCAGCATGGGATTCTCAGAAAAGCCTTCATAAGTACGGCCCCAGCGCTCGTCACGCGGTACGGTGACACAGGGCGCGAAAGTCCACTGGATGCCGGTCGCGCGGACTTCTTCCGCAGTGACGCGGCCGATTTCTTCTATCAACTCTGGATCTCCCGCGCAACCTAGTCCAATGTGGTGCGGGAACACCACCGCCCCGAGCACATTGTTGTGGCCGTGGACAGCGTCGACGCCGTACAGGATCGGGATGCCCAGTCGCGTCTTGAGCGCGTGTTCTTGGCAGAGATCGTAGTTGTCGGTCCAGGCTTTCAAACTGTTGCCCGCTTTCGGATCGGAACTGCCCCCGCTGAGGACGGAGCCAACGAAGTACCGCTCAATGTCGCCCAGGTGGTCTTTGATGAAGTCGAGATCGGGCTGCGTCATCTGGCCGACTTTTTCTTCGAGCGTCATCTGCGCGAGGATCGGCTGCACTTGCTCGTCGTAGGCTGAATACGATTTTGGTTCGGCCGCCTGACAGATTATCGCCAAGTTGCTCAATACAACTACAACCAACCGAGCAAGGGAAAGTCGATAACCTTTAATTACGCTGGCAACCAATAACATCAACATTGGGAAGTTCCGCCTGGTAGAAAGAAGGGCCGAGTTGATTTGTAGACTCTCTATTTTGCCTGGTTTTGACCGGCGGAGCAACCAGGGGAGACACCAGAATTTGCCCCTGTCAGGAGCCGTTTAGGCGACCGAGTGCTCAATCGGAATTCAGTTTATCAAGAAACTTGTTCCAGCGATCCCAGGCATCACTGCGGGCCTTGCGATTGGGATCGTTTTCGTCTGTGGCGATTTCACCGGCGCGCATAAATCCGTGACCTGCCCCTGGGTAGATCACCGGCTCGAATATTTTTCCGAGCTGTTTCATTTGCACAGTGACGGCGGGTAACTGGCCGTTGATGCGATGGTCGTTCTCCGCGTAAAAACCTAAAACTGGACAAACAATCTTGGCCAGCTCGTTCTGTTCACGCGGGGCAGCGCCATAAAAAACAAACGCCGCCGCAAGCCCCGGATTGCGGCCCGCGTAGCTGAAAGATTGCCCACCACCCCAGCAGAAACCGGCGACGGCAAGCTTCTGATTGCTGGTCTCGAGCGACATGGCATAACCGGCCACAGCATCGAGATCCGACATCACCTGCTCGGATGGCAGCTTGTAGATACCCTGTGTGGCAGCATCCAGAGATGGGTAGGCGTCGGTGTTGCCGCCGCCGGGGCCGGTACCGCTCAGCAAATCGGGCGCTAAAGCCAGGTAACCCACCTCGGCCAATTGATCGGCGACGCCGCGAACCCAATCGGTAAGACCTTTGTTCTCGTGAATCACCAGCACGGTCGTGGCAGGGCCGCTGACCTCGGGATACGCGATGAATGTACGCACTTGGCGACCGTCGGGCGCGTCGATATCAACCCACTCATGATGTCGCGGCGAGTTTTCCAGTCGATCGCCTTGAGAAAAAGCGGTGCTGCCGCTGGTATCGACTAGCAGCAACGCGAGACACACAATTCGCCGAATCGATTTGCTCCGCATGATGTCACCTGATTGGGTTCGCATGTTCAGCCATTAAAGTGGATCAAAGACACTTTGCCAGCCGCCAAATGCCAACTCGTGCTGGTGGATATTCGCGCAAATCCAACGCCACTGCGTTGGAGCTGATCAATGTGCTGAAATCGAATCGCTGATCGGACTCGATTACTAGCGTGCTCCCTGGCGGAGCATGCTCGACAACTCGCTGGATCAAGTCCAACGTTTCATTCTGCCGATCGACAAAAAATGCATACGGTGGGCTGCAGAATACCAGCCAGGGCAAGTCTCGGGGTGGGCCATCGGTTGCCGAGGGCAGATCGCGTTTGCACCACAAAAACGCGCTGGTCACTTGCAACGTCACACGACTGGCTAACTCCAAGGCGGCGACGTTTTGTTCGACAATTCGCGCCGACGGCACATGCTTTTCGATGAACGTGGCACTGGCAGCACCGCGGCTCAGCGCTTCGAGCCCTAAGGCCCCAGTGCCGGCGAACAAATCGATCACATGGCGTCCAGCCGACTCGGTACTGATCAGGTTGAAAATCGCCTCACGGACTCGATGCTTCATCGGCCGGACTACCGGATCCCCATGGTAGCGCAGCTTCCGGCCGCGAAAACGTCCGCCGATGATCCGCAACTCCGTATCGAGGCCGGGGTCGCGACGCGAAGACTGTGCCAGCGATTTGGTTGAGCGGCGGCGTTGGGCCATACGGACGTTCTCTGCGGGCTCGACTGCCAATTGCGTGGCGAATATCGTATGCTTTAACGGATTGGACGGCGGAATCAATTTATCAGCCGAGGGAGATTCTCGAATGGCTTATTGTAGCGTATGCGAGCGCAGCGTGTTGGTGATGTTAGGGATGTTCGTGGGAGCCGCCGCCCTCTGGGCTCAAACGACCGAGCTGGGCAGCCAACTGTCTGCCAACGAGGCCAAATCGCTATTCGACCGGCGGTTTGCCGATTACCAAGACTCGATCCGTGCCATCGAAAAACTGCGAACCGACTACCAGGGCGCCGGTGCAGCGGGCCGCAAAACGATAAACCATCAGCTGCAAGAAAAGCTCGTCACGGCCAAGCAGCAGCTCGATGCGATGGTCGCCGCGGGAGCAGAAGCGTATCGCTTGGCACCAAAGGAGAATCCACAGTTGGGCGGACTGCTGACAGCCGTGGCCAAGCACTACGCTGTCGGCGAACCTTCGCCGCAAAGCAAAGAGGCTACGACCGGCGGTGACGCCTACGAAAAAGCCCTGCCGATCATCAATTTGCTCGTGGACAGCGGCTCCGACGACAAGCGGTTGCCAGTCTGGGGTTTTCTCTCGGCGTTCGCCACCAACGACTACGACCTTGCCGAATCGTATTTGAGGCAGGCCCAGGCCAGCGGCGTGCTAAATGGTGCGGCCGATGAAAAAGATCCGGCCGAGCAGGCTGCACTAAGCCACTTGATGCAATCTGCACCGCTTCTCCCGCAGTACCGCAAGCTCTGGGAAAAAGAGCAAGTCATCCGCGCGGCCGAAGCCCAGGCCAATGATTTGCCGCGTGTGAAGTTCGAGACCACGCGGGGCACGGTGGTGCTGGAGCTCTTCGAGAACGAAGCGCCCCAAGCGGTGGCCAGCTTTATCACGCTGGTGAAAAGCGGTTACTACAACGGTGTTCCCTTCCACCGGGTGTTGCCGATGTTCATGGCTCAGGGCGGCGATCCCGGTGGCGACGGCACGGGCGGTCCCGGTTACTCGATCCGCTGCGAGTGCTACGAACCCAACTACCGGCACCATTTCCGTGGCAGCTTGAGCATGGCGCACGCCGGACGCGATACAGGAGGCTCGCAGTTCTTTCTCACCTTCGTGCCGACGCCGCATCTAGATGGCCGCCACACGGTGTTCGGTCGCGTGATCGAAGGAATCGAGTTGCTCGGCGAATTGGAAAAGCGCGACCCACAATCACCCGGTCCAACACCAATGGACAAGATCATTAAGGCCGAGGTCCTGCGCGATCGCGGACACGAATATTCATTCGAGAAGCTGCCAGGCCGCTGACAACAAAATTTGCCCAGCCATCTTGGCCGGGCGTACAGCCAATCTGTGTACCAGACTGATCGACCCAAGCTGGGTCGGATCAGACGACGTCGGCCGTCACTTCTGCAAGATCAGCCGGTCGTTGCGTGTAATCAGCAACCGATATTGCACTTCGGCATGTTGAATGAGCACAACTCGCTCGCCGGCAAATAGATCTTCTGAACGGATCTGACGGACCGGGGTGACCGGTGTCGCCGCAGAAGCGGCATCCCTCGACGGATGATCATCCTTCGCATCTTCTGGACGTTTGGAAGGGCTATCCACTTGACTCCACCCGCCACGATATGTGGTGGTCACTTGTCGGACGTGCGGCCACCCACCATCTCGCGATACGTGGTTGGGGCAATTTGTACCGCCTGCTGAAGCAGTCGGTAGAAGAGCTTTCCCCGGGAGCGTGAAGTGGGCCGGTTGAAGCGGAAGGTGAACTCGTCCAGGTAGTAGCCCAAGTGCTCGGCACCCACAGCCCCTTGATGAGTGCCCAGCAACCAACGCTTCAAGAGCGAGGCCACGCGATGCACCCGCGGCAGTAGCCTGCTGGCGGCGTTTTTATCCTTCCGTCCGAGCAGGACCGTCCGCTTGTGCTTGTCGCCGAGCGTCTCGATTCCTTCCCACGCGTTTCTGCCGTCCGTATGCAAAACGCTGCCCGGTTCGATTGTCTCCTGGGCAAAGCGGTGGAGGCTCTTCTTGGTCGGCTTCGGTACGGTTGCCAAGCGGATGCGGCCGATCCGTGGGCCATCTTCTTCGGCCGCAATCACGACCACCGCCATCCGGTCCACCCAGGGGCCCTTCTTGGGGTCCTCTCCGCCCACAAACGTCTCGTCCACTTCGACTCGGCCGTGAAGCTTGTCGCGTCCTGGACGGACCAGGGCTCGTCGCAGCTTATGCAGCCAGGTCCACGCCGTCTGATAACTGCGCAGCCCTAAGATGCGTTGGATGCTGGCCGCGCTGGTCCCGTTTTTTTGACTGGTCACATACCAGATCGCACGAAACCACAACACGAGCGGCTTGTGCGTGTCCTGAAAGATTGTGCCGGCGGTCACCGACGTCTGGTGCCGGCACGCCCGGCAGACGAGCCGTCCCCGGGAAGCCGGCCAAGCGGGACCTCCCTGGCAACGGGGGCAGATAAAACCGTCCGGCCAGCGAAGCTGCCACAAATACTCGCGACAGGAATCTTCGCTTGCGAACCGCCGCTCCCATT
>JBGSUJ010000188.1:0-33201 GCA_041753435.1 Pirellulales bacterium
CCTGCTGCCGCACCAACACACGCAACTCCGCTACCTCGCCACGAAGCGCATCGATCACCGAATCTCTACTGTCCATCGCTGGACAATAGCAAATCCGCTAGAATATCGCCTCACCAATTTCTGACCCGTGAACGGTTACGACCTTGGAACCCTGAACCTACCGCTACCAATCCCACCGCTCACCAGGGAACAGAACGCACTCCGATTTTGTTACGCCGCAATCGCGTTTCGCCAGGCATATCCAGAGTATTCACCAAGCGGCCCAAAAGAAAAGTTGGGCGTGCGCAAAGCAAGAAAGGTGCTCCAACCTTGCGAACAGTGAGAAGCTTACCTGAAATGTGGCTGACGCAGGCCAGTCGCCAAACTGCTCAGGCAGTGCTACGCCTTTTCAATTTCGACGCAGATACCACCGGCTCGAATTACGCGGTGCAGGCCGGTGAACCAGAGTTCGCGTTTCCAGCGGAGGCCGAGCGATTCGCACAGCCGCATCATTTCTTTGCGGTTGTAGGTTTGACAGCACCAAATGCGGCTGGTCCAAGCGCCCGAAAAACTGTCTTCCGTGGTCAGCAGGAACATTCTTCCGCCATGCCGCATGACGCGAGCCAACTCGGCCAGTCCGGTACGCGGATCAGGCAGGTGCTCGAGTACATAGCCGCAGGTCACGCCGTCGAACGATTCGTCGGCGAAAGGGAGTGCGGTAAGATCCGCAGCAACGTAGGCCGGGTCGCCGCGCTTGAGCCGGTTGCGGGCCCGGCGGAGCATCGGCTGCGAGAGGTCGATGCAAGTGATTTGCGTGCCGCAGTCGCTGTACTTGATCAAGTGCTGCGCGAGTTGGCCAGCTCCGCTACCCACGTCGAGGATCGAAGTCATACCCGCGAGGTTGAACTTGCGCGAGCGGAACAGCCTCTCGGTGAGCGGCAGATGGAGCGAAACCATGCTGGCTGCCGCAAGCATGGCCCCTTGCGGCCCACCGTACACGTTCTTAACCTTCGCTTGGTATTCACCCAAGCTCACCCGGCGAATTGTGTCGTCTTCGACAAGTCGCTTGAAGACAGCCAACGGAGGCCGCTTCCTGAACCTCGATGTGTGAGAAGTTTCGGCAGACCGATCGCTATGTTGGCGCGGTACGCGCGGATTCTTAAGCATGGTCAACCAATGTCCCCTTCCTTGAAACCGCCATTGTCTCTAAAGCCGATATTACAACTGCCGAGCCGCGCCATTAGAGATATACCCGCCGATTGTAGATATACCATTCTAAAACCAGTAGGGACAGGGCACAGGCGAGCAGGATTTTCCAAGTCTCGACCCGGCCAGGTGTGCGATGGCTGCTAGCCGCAATCTCGACCTCTCCAATGCGAATATCGGCAGGCCGCAAGGTTTGACTATCCGAATCTTGGGTTGGTTTGACGCCGATTTCGCTTTCTGTTCGATCGAATAAGTTGACCGCGAACCGCCGTAGCACTTGGTCTCCCAGTCGCACCTGGTAAACTCCAGGTTGCTGAGTTTCGGAGAACCGAACGAAGTTCTGTCGGGAACGCTCGATAGGGATTGTTCTTCCATCTGGGGTAAGCACCGAAAGTTGCTGGGCATTGGCCGGTACATGCAACTCGATCGGCCGCCCAGGACGCAAGTTATTTGCCTGTTGTACTTCGCCGTGGCCGGCCAAATGTTCCAAGGCGTTTAACCAGAAAGTAGGAAAGGCCTGCCTCAACGGCCAATTGGTATTGGCGGTTGGCGCGCCGTCGGCTGACGTTCCTACGATCTCAAAGCCAAGCACAACATCCTGATAGCTGTCGCGCGGAGCGACCGCCGCGATGGGGCCGGCAGTCGCTTCGATGAGCACGTCCCCTCCGGCAGGCGGTTGCACAAAAAGGCTCTCAGCAATCACAATATCGCCCAATTCGACATGCGCGAGCAGCGGGCTGGCACGATTCCAGTCCAGTATCTGCGGACCCACGACCATCGCCTCAACCGTTGGTTGTTCGCTGTTGGCGATCCAGTCTGGCGTTGGCGGCAGCCGGCCGATAAACAGCGTGTTGGCTCGCGGCATTTGCACAGGCGCGCATTGGTCGTAGATAATCAAATCGTAAGTTCCGTTCTCGGAGTCATTGCGATAAGCGGCAGTGTCCAACGAGGCAGGCGGCACAAACTCGGTGTTCGCCAGTCGCCGCGCTCGCTCAGTTACGAGAGCCGTGTTGAGCGGAATGTTTCCTGGTGTGACGACCAGTACACGACCAGTGGCGGTGTCGTTGATTGCGGCGTAACCGATGTCGTCAGCGGCCAGTACATCGCGGGGATCGCTACCTAATTGGTATTTCAATCTTGCCGTGAGGGCACCCACCGCGCCCACTGGAAGCGGGAAAACGGTGCCAACCGCTTCGCCTACCGGCACGTCGGCTTCAGCGGCATCGAGGAACTGGCCGTCGAGGGCGAGTTCAACGATAACCCGCTGCGGCTGAGGTGTGAAGTTGGACACCTCCACAAACGCCTGTCGCTCGTCGGGGCGTTCCTCGCTGGTTCGCGTTGAGACGACGGTAATCGCTAAGTTCGGCGAGTCGAAAGACCCGACGGGCACATAAATAGGCTGCAGGTAGTCGCTCGTAACGCCACCGGCCACGTCTTCGAAACGGCCGTCGCTGAAGATATAAGTTGTCGCGGGTGGGAGCTCGGCACGGGTGATTGCTTCGTCGCTTTCTGTAGTCGCCCCTCGCCCTGGGCTTGCTAATCCGCTGGCAAGCTTGATGGCACTGCTCAGATCAGTGCCGTGAGCTGATGGCTGAATGCCACTGAGCCGTTCGCGCAACAAGCGGCGATTGCTGGTGAATTCTTGCACGACCTGCGGCGACTCGGAAAAGCTAATGATCATTGCCATCAGATTAGAGTCCATCTGATCGATAAACCCTTTGGCGAGTTGCTTAGCTTCGGCGAGGCGATTGGACGCTCCATCGACATCGGTCGCCGCCATGCTAGCCGAGTTATCAATTAAGAAGATCAACCGATCGCCTTTGAGCCGAGTCCCTTCCCAACCTGGTCGCAGCAACGCAAAAATCGCCAGCCCCACCAGCACCAGTTGTAGAAACATCAAGAGGTTCTGCCGCAACTGCTGCCACAAGCTATTGACATGCAAGTCCTCGAGCGATCGATTCCAAAGGTACGTGCTCGGGACCTCGAGTGGCTGTCGGCGGAGCTTAAGAAAATACAACGCGATGATTGCCGGCGGCACCAGGGCCAATAGCCCCCACTGCCAGAGCGATAACGTGTTGCGAAAGTATTCCGTCATCGCACGAGACCCCGGCGACGGAGGTAATTGGAAATCAGTTCTTTTATGGGAGTTTGGTTATTCGCAAGCAAATAGTTTATGCCGCGACGAGAGCAAAACTCTTGGGCTCCACCCACAAACGCATGCAGTGTTGCTTTGTACCGGGCGAGCAGCGGTGCGCTCACCGAAATCTCTGCGATGTCCTGGTCTTCGCAGTCGACGAGCTTGAGGTCGCCTTTTACGTCCGGCTCGAGTTCCTCCTGACTGAGCAAATGAATCACGTACACGTCCATCCGCTGCGAAACCAGATACCGAATCCCCGCTTCGTAGCTGCTCTTGTCCATTAGGTCGGAGATCAGCACAAGAATACCGCGACCGGTATTCCGCAAACAGAAATTTTTCACTCCGTCGGCCAGCGCAACGGAGTCGCCCGGTTCGATCGCGTCGAGTAATTCGAGCATCCGCCAGACACTTTTACGTCCCCGCAGCACCGGCCCGTGTTTGCGGAGCCCCTGGCTGAGAGTTTCGATCCGCACACGGTCGGTCCGCGCTAAGCCGACGAAGCCTAGCGCTGCCGCCAACTGTTTGGCATATTGCAGCTTGGTCGGCTGGCCAAAATCCATCGAGCGGCTATCGTCGATCAGGATGTAGAAATGGAGGTCCTCCTCTTCCAGAAACAGCTTCACAATCAGCTTGTCGAGTCGGGCATAGAGATTCCAGTCGATCGAACGGATGTCGTCGCCAGGCGCATAGGCACGGAAATCGGCGAACTCGACGCTCTGCCCCTTGCGATGGCTCCGCCGCTCGCCCTTCATCCTCCCACGAAAGACCTTACGAGTGACCAGTTCGAGTCGTTCGAGCCGGGCGAGCAACTCGGGAGGGAGCAGATTGGTTGAATTGATAGGCATCGGCGAGCGATCTTCAGCACGCGGAAACTTAGGTCGAGGCTCAAATTCGAATTTGTTTCATCGAATCATATCCCTCCCCCTCGAAACCACAGTTAGTATCAAACCAACCAGGACACCAATTCGGGCAGGAGCAAGAAGGAGAAGAAACTGAAACAGTTCTCCACGTGGCGTCGGCATCCCGGGCCACTCGCGTGGGCAGCGTCGCGGTGCGTTGTCGTGGGTCGTGCCATGAAGCAACTTTTTGCTCATTGAAGCGTGCTCGCCGGCCTTTTCTATTCCGCTTTTTCCGACACTTGTTCGAGAATCTCCAGCAGCACTCTGTCTGGTGCGATCCCCTCCGCGTCCGCCTCAAAATTAAGGATCACGCGGTGGCGGAGCGACGGCAGGTACACGCGCCGCACATCTTCGAAGCTGACATTGTATCTTCCACCGAGCAATGCCCTCACCTTTGCCGCGAGTGCGAGCGTCTGTGCCCCACGCGGGCTGCTGCCCCAACGCAAGTACTGATTAGTGATGGGCAGAGCGAATTGCCCCTCAGGGTGGGTCGCCAGCGTAAGCCGAGCGATGTAGTCCTGAACGTGTGGAGCAAGGATTACTTCGCGTACCAATTGTTGCCAGCGAACGATCTCCTCACCGTCCATCACTTTAACCGGCTCAACCACGACGCCTTTGGTGGTCCGCTCCACAATCGTATTCAGCTCCTCGCGTGTGGAGTAGCCCAACAGTAGTTTGAAAAAGAACCGGTCGAGTTGAGCTTCGGGAAGCGGGTAAGTACCTTCCTGCTCAATGGGGTTTTGCGTGGCCATTACAAAGAATGGGAGCTGGAGTTTGTAAACGTGTCCGGCGATGCTTACCGATCGCTCTTGCATGGCTTCCAACAAGGCCGACTGCGTCTTGGGAGTGGCCCGGTTGATCTCGTCCGCCAGACAGATCTGTGTGAATATCGGCCCCTGCTGAAATTGAAATTCGCGATGGCCCAGTTGGTTCTCGACGATCATGTTTGTACCCAAGATGTCGGCTGGCATCAGATCGGGAGTGAACTGGATTCGTGAAAAGCTGAGATTAAGCGTTTCAGCGAGCGTCCGCACAAGCAGCGTCTTGCCTAGGCCGGGAACCCCTTCCAGTAGACAGTGCCCGCCAACAAACAGACAGGTGAGCACTCCATGCACAATATCGGAGTGTCCCACGATTACCCGGCCAAGTTGTTCATAGACAGCCTTGTAACGCGTCGCGAACTCCGCGGCGCGTTTTTCAATGGAATCGGCAGCGGCCATAGGAAATGTGTCGGATAGGGATTGGCGAGTATCAGCGAGCACGCCGCGAAGGAAGCGCCTCGAAACGTCAGTCTCAATGTCTCTATATTCGCCGAAAGTGCAACCGGAAATCTTGGGGCGGCACGCCAAAAGTCATGGCCTGGGAAGGCTTTGCGGAGTGCTGGGGCCGGGTGGCGCGGCTTGACCTCAAACGGCAGGGGCCGATATAGTTGGAGTACGTTCCGATGTGCAAGCACGAAGAGAGCTGCACAACCCCCCAGCCGCCTATGGGGGGCTTTATTGCCGATTTCGCCGGCCGCTAGCCGTGGAGGAGTCGGCCGGCTCAACTCACGGATGATGTTCGATGTTGTTGCCTTCTGATCGCGGAGAGGCCGACCGGGCCTACCCATGCTCCCAGTTGTGATCGATGTACGAAATGCTGAGGACGCTCGGGATGTGATTCATCGAGCGGTGCAGGCGTTAGCCGAGGGGCGGTTGGTGGCGTTTCCTACGGAGACGGTCTATGGAATCGGTGCCAGCGCAATTCATCCTTCTGCCGTGGAGCGGTTGAGGGATTTGAAGAGTCGCAGTCGCAACTCGCCGTTTGCACTTGCTATCAAGAGCGCTGAAGAAGCAATTGACTTTGTACCCGATCTGCCCCCCATGGCTCGCCGCTTGGCTCGTCGGTGCTGGCCGGGGCCAGTGACGCTGGTAGTGGACAGCCATCATCGAGACGGGCTCGCCGCGCAGCTACCTGCCAATGTGCGCGAGATCGTCTGCCCGAATGGTACCATTGGTTTGCGGGTTCCTGCGAACGAAATCTTGCTCGACGTGTTGCGGATGCTCGCCGGTCCGATAGCGCTCACCAGCGCCAACCGGCACGGAGAGGCAGAGGCGGTTTCAGCGGAAGAAGTGCGACAATCTATAGGGGAGAGCGTCGCGCTAATACTCGACGATGGTCCGTGCCGATATGGTCAGCCCTCTTCGGTCGTGCGTGTACGTGGCAACAAGCTGGAGATTTTGCGCGAAGGCGTCGTTGCCGAAGGGACACTAAAGCGGCTGGCGAGTACGATGGTGCTGTTTGTTTGTACTGGCAATACCTGCCGCAGCCCAATGGCCGAGTTGCTGATGCGACAGCGGCTTGCACAGTTGAAAAAATGTCGCCTGGATGAATTAGAAGATCATGGCTTGGTAGTGCGGTCGGCTGGCATCGCGGCGGCAGCCGGCTGCCCGGCATCCAGCGAATCGTTGTTGGTAATGAGCGAGCACGATCTCGATCTGGCGAAGCACGAGGCCCAACCGCTGACTGAGCAGTTGGTCCGCCATGCCGATTTGATTTTGACGATGACCGCAGGACATTGGCAGGCAATCGTCCAGCGTTGGCCCGAAGCGGCAAGTCGCACCCGCATGCTATTGCGGGAACAAATTGACGTCGCAGACCCCATCGGCCGGGCGATGGATGCCTATCGCCATGCGGCTCAACAGATCAAGCTGGGAGTGGATTTTCATGCCGAAAGGCTCTATCGTGAAGCATGCCAGTCGGAAGAGGCTAATGTGAGCACAAACCAGGAAAGGCCGATGCGATGAAAATTGCCATCGCGAGTGATCACCGCGGATTCCATCTCAAGGAGAAAGTGATGTCACTGCTCAAATCGAAGGGCCACGAAGTAGTGGACGACGGTCCGGCGACAGACGAGAGCGTCGATTATCCAGATTATGCTGCCTTGGTGGCCAGCAAGGTCAGCAATGGCAGCGTAGACCGCGGAATTCTGATCTGCGGTACCGGACTGGGAATGGCGATTGCCGCGAATAAGTTCCCGCGTGTACGGGCAGCAGCTTGTGTGGACGAAGTCACCGCTGAATTGAGTCGTCGTCACAACGATCTTAACGTGCTGTGCCTCTCGGGCGATTTATTGAGCTCGCGCAGTACGGAGCGGCTCGTTGAAATTTGGATGGATACCGAGTTTGAAGGAGGCCGCCACAAACGCCGCCTCGACAAGATTATGGCCTTAGAGAACAGCCCGCGTGAGGGCGATTGACCGGCTAGCAAGCGATTTCCAGTCCGCTAATTAAGACACTTTCTTCGTACCGACTTCGATTAATAATTCGCGCAATTCTCGCATTTTGATCGGCATTGTGACCACCGCGCGATGTTCGGAGGTGGCTGCATCGGGAGCCCAGTTGCTGTGATTCTTGTCGAGTAGCAAGACGGCCGGAATGTCGCGAGTTTGGGGTTCCTGTGCAAAGCGATTGAAGACATCGAGCGCCGCCCGACCGTTGTTGATGGTGGTAAACAGGACCAAATCGGCAGCTTGACTGTCATGGAAAAATCGCGTCAACACGCGATCAGGATCAGCGGAGACGAGCACCCGGTATCCATTGCGTTTGAACTGCTCGCGGAGTGTATCTTGCAGTTTTACGTCCGATTCAACGATCATTAGCTTTCGCGGCTGGCCAGAAGCGTCGTACCCTTCGCTGCTTTCCAATTCGCTGCCAGGAATCCGGCCACCTTCGGCGGCAGTTTTCACACGTTTGATGGCGAGCTTCAAGTCGACCAGCATATCGGAAGGCGTTTGATAGCGTTTCTCCGGATCGAACTCCATCGCTTTGCTGACAACCATGGCAAGCGGCAGGGGCAGTTTAGGGACAAGCGATAGAATCGGTTTAATCTCGGTACTGTAGCGGGCCTTACCGGCTTGAGCGCGGTCTTTCGTTTCTGCCAGCGCAGACTGGCCGGCGAGCATGTGGTAAAAAATGCAACCGCAAAAGTAGATATCGGAGCGGGGATCGTCTTTGCGAACTCCCGTGGCACGCTCCAAGCCAGCATAGTCTACCGTCCGCCGACTGATTCCGTCAATCGATTCATCGATCACTTCGCCCTGTAAACCGGCCAGGCCGAAGTCAACGAGTTTTGGTTCGCCATCGCTGGAAAGCAACACGTTCGACATTTTGAGATCGCGGTGTGTGATGCCCTGTTGTAGCGCGTAGTTCAAGCCGGACATGACACCTTCCATGATATGGGCGGCTTCGAGAGGCTCGAATCGGCGTCGAGCACGGTAAAACTCACGTAGGTTCTGCCCCTCGATAAACTCCATCACGAGAAAATGAGTGAGGCCTTGGGAGTAAACCTCGTGAATCTCGACGATGTTCGGATGCTTGAGTTGGATGCCGATTTCACCTTCGCGACGAAACAATTCAATGTAAGGCTTGTTGCTCTTGCCTGTCTTGGGATCGTTAGCTTTTGGATTACTATAGCGGCTGCGGAGCACTTTTACCGCAAACATTTCGCCGGTTACTTTGTGCATTGCACGGTAGACGCGGGCGAAAGTGCCGGCACCAACACAATAAAGGACTTTATAGGCACCGTAAAAGAAACCCGTGCGATAACCGTTGATGAGCCGCTCGAGCTGATACTGGGTCAGCAGCCCGCGGCGCAACAGGGATTGTTGAAAGTCGACGAGGGGTGCCGTCGTGGAGCCGAGTTCACCCCAGACAGATTGTAGCTGGCCATCGTCGACGACATTCACGTCGAGCGCACGCTGGGCGAGTTGTTCCGCACTATTAATCTCGGCCATGTGGCTGCTCGTGTACGATCCAATGCGAGTCCGCGCGGACACTTCTTCCGCCAACCTGACCGCCGGCGAAAGGCAACTCCGCTTTCGAGAATTCTAGACTTCCAGTCGTCAATCTATCATTTATGCCAAAATCGGGCATCCAATACTGGCCCCAAAGAATTGTCGTTGCGATTTTGGAATAAACTGTTCCGGTCGATGTAAGGGCGCTGAGTAGAGAAGCTTAGCGCTCCTCGTGTTCCAAGCGGGCCAAATAGTCATCGCGTTCGCGACGTGTTGCTTCTAAATCAAACATCAAGTACTTCATATCGAGCCGCAGTTGGCTCAGGGCATCTTGGACAAGAGTCAGAATGCGCCGACGCCGTTTTGTGCTTTCCACCACACGTTCTAAAGCGGCGACCACTTCGCCAGAACTCTCCTCTGGTAACAAATGAACCGCAATTACAAGCCTTTGTAAATCGACTGGCAATTCTTCGACAGGGGTGGCAGTGGCTCGATGGATGTTTGTCATGGGTGCTCTCGCAAGGTGGGTTGGACAACGGGTGAAAATGCACTCGGTGCGCCAGTCGCCCAGCCCTGCCTCGGCGAATCGGACTTAACTGATTATAAGAGAACACCTTACATCCGTTCAATCGTTTGGTCACACGACGGCGAGCGGATTTCTGCAGGTGGCGTAAGTGCCTCATGTGCCCTGGCCATTCGTCGGAAATACTGATAGAAGAACACTTTACGTCGAGCACGCGATATCTGTTGCACGTCGTTTTTTTGACACACTAGGCGGGGCACTCCGCTACAAGTCACGGCATTACGGATTCGATATGCGTTCTCAGGTCGTATTTGTTGCTCTTCTAGCCACTTTGGGTCTGGCCGACGGCCGGAAGATAGCGGCGTCCTCCGCGGTCTTCCGGAGCTTTGACGGTCCGCAAGTAACTTGGCAACTTACCGATGGCCGGCCTGGTGCGGGTGTACTGGCCCATGGCTGTGTCGCTTCCGATGCGCGGCAAGGAACTGGTTCCGAACGCGTCATCATCACGGCTCCTGCTGGCGAGTCGCTCCACTTCGCCTGCCCCATCGGACGATTACCGGTGCTAGACGAGCTGGAGTCGCGACTGTGGGTGAAAGCCAATCGGCCCGGTGTCAGACTCTCTGCCCGGGTAGTGCTGCCGCGTTCGACAGACGACAAAACGGGAAGCGCGCGAACGTTGCTTGTTCCTGGCGATGTATGTACGGCTTCAGATCGCTGGCAGCAATTGCGTCTCACGGGAGTTCCTAGTCTGCTGGCTGGCCAAATGCGTGTGCTGCGTGCATCGACTGGCCGACCCATTGATTCGCGAGAGGCATACATCGACGCAGTCGTACTTGTTGTGCCTGGTGGAAGTGGACGGACTGCTGTATGGACCGATGCTCTGGAGGTGGATGGTGTCATATTGGCGGTGGTCGGCGAGTCTGCAGATGCTACAAGAGTCGTTCCGGCCGTCGCGCCAGATCAAGCGCAGTTGCGGTCGCATGCCGTGCGTCTGGCCATGCAAACGCAGTCGGCAGTATCGCCGCCGGTGCAAATTCAAGGGGCGACCTTGACAGTCGCTGGACGGCCATTCTTCCCGCGTGGAATTGAGTGGAACAGCGAGCCCTTTGCATTTCTGGCTGAGCGGGGCTTCAATACGGTCTGGTTGAACGAACCACCGACGCCCGAGGTGTCGGCAGAAGCTGCTCGTGCCAAGGTGTGGTTGATTTGCCAACCGGCTAACCCAGACGACTTAGCCGCCAGCGAGTTGGGGGATTCGCTCGAGCGGGTGTTAGCGTGGTATCTGGGTAGTCCGACCGGGCCGCATGAACTGGACTACTATCGTCGCTGGGCAGAACTGGTGCGCGAGCGCGACCCGGTCACCACACGGCCGGTGATTGTTGCTCCGCGAGGCGATTGGCTGCCAGCGAGTCGATTGGCCGACGTGTTGCTGGCAAACCATCCGGCAAGTGGTCGGCTCCCCCCCGAAGATTTTTCTGAGTGGCTGCTGGGAATGCCGTTACTCGCCCGGCCGGGGACGCCGATGTGGGCAAGTGTCCCTACACAACCTGGCAAGCGAGTCCGCCAACAACTAGTGGCCCTGCAGCGCCGTACGCCAACGATCGCGACGGTGCTCGACGAGGGGCAAATCGAGTCGCTAGTGACGGCCGTGGCCACAAGTGGTTATCACGGCATATTGTTCGAGTCCGCTGAGCCACTCGATGCCGGCGACGAAGCGACGAAGCGAAGAGCGTTGACGCTTGAGATGCTCAATGCGCGACTTGACATGATCGACCCTTGGTTGACGGTGGGCAAACGCGTGGACGAAGCGAGATCCACAGATTTGCAGGTGGAAGGAGTTTTGCTGCAAGCAGAACGGGCCCGTTTGCTCTTGCCAAGATTTGCAGGAGCAGGTGCGACCGATGCAGCTCGAGCGCGAACTGAGCAAGTGGTGTACGTCGTGCCTGGCATACCCGAGTCGAATGCCGCGTTTGCGCTCTCGCCGACAAGTTTGTTGGCTCTACCCTCGAAGCGCGTAGCGGGAGGTGTGCGGATAGTTGTCGATCGAAATGCGGACAGTTTAGTGCTGATGACTGAAGATCCCGCGGTGATTGCCGGTTTTCGGCAGCGCGCGGCGCGCGAGGGGCGTCGTGCTGCCCAGCTACAGTACAACCTCGCGGTCTCTCATGTGAGGGTCCTCACGGACATTGAACGGCATCTCAAGCAACTCGGCGTTTCGACTTACCGTTTCGATGAGGCCATTGGCAAAGCCAATTTGGAGATCAGCCGCGTCAATACGCTCTTAACCGCCAATAACTATGAAGCGGCTTACCAGCATTCAACCCAGGCACGCAGGATTCTCCTGGAGTCGACAACGCGACAACGCAGAGCCTCAAATGCCAATTCACGGTTTAGCAGTCTTCCATTTAACAATGTCCAAGGGGCGATTGTCGAACAAGCCGAATTTGAGCGCTCAATGGAATCAACGCGCGCGGTGGACAACTTGCTGGTAGGCGGCAACTTCGAAGACTTGGGACAAATCCGCCACTTTGGTTGGGAGCACGTGCGCGATCCAATGGCCGGTGTCGAGTCAAGAGTCGCGCTATCTGGTTCTGCCCCACGGGAAGGCCGCTATTGTCTGGAGCTCGCCGCCATGTCGGTACGATCGGGCGGCCCCCCCAAAGTTATTGCCCGTCCGTTAGTCTGGATCAAATCACCGCCAATTAGTGTCAGGAAGGGAGATCTGCTAGAGATTTCAGGCTGGGTACGCGTGCCACAGCTTATTCTGGGCAGTATCGAAGGACTCGAAATCAGCGACTCGCTGGGCGGTTCGGAACTCGCTTTACGAATCCGCAATACCAACGACTGGCAATCGTTTCGTATGATTCGGGGTACTTCAGAAACGACCGATTTTTGTCTGGTGATTGCTCTGCACGGCCTGGGCACAGCGTATGTCGACGGAGTAACAATTCGTTCGCTGGCTCCCCCGAGTGCCCAGCGATTGCCGTCGGTAACCAACGAGGCGAGGCCTGCGATTCCTAATGCTTCGGCCCATCGCACGCTGTTCGAGTCTCCGCAGCAACGCTAATCTATCGGATGGATGGTCCGCTCCCTGATCCAACTTTCGGCAGATGCACAATGTATTTGGTGGGCCGGCGTCCGCGCGGTCGATCCAGCGCGGTTGGTTCCGGAGCACGTCAGCATTGACGGCGACCTGCTTCGCGTCGAAGACGAAATAATTGATCTGCGTACCGTGCGCCGGGTCGCGATAGTTGGAGCTGGCAAGGCAAGCGGAGCGATGGCAGTAGCGCTGGAACAAGTGCTCGGACCGCATGTTCTTGCCGAGAAGAACTTCATTGGCTGGGTCAATGTGCCGGGCGACTGTCTGGTACACACATCGCGTGCCCATCTGCATGCGGCTCGACCAGCGGGTGTGAATGAGCCACGGTCGGAAGGCGTCGCAGGCACGCGGCAAATCTTAGAGCTCGTCACGTCGCTTGGGCCCGACGACCTTTGTTTCTGTGTGCTTTCTGGCGGTGGTTCGGCGCTGCTTCCTGCACCCGTACCGGGTATTAAGCTTGACGACAAAATCCGGCTCACGCAGTTGATGAGCGCTGCTGGGGCGAACATCGAGCAGCTCAACGCCGTGCGTCGGCCACTGAGCTTGGTGAAAGGGGGTGGGCTGGCCCGCGCTTGCCGAGCAGGGCGGCTTATTTCTCTGATCCTTTCCGACGTGCTAGGCGACCCGCTGGA
The DNA here is from genome assembly GCA_041753435.1 of Pirellulales bacterium. GTDB lineage: Bacteria > Planctomycetota > Planctomycetia > Pirellulales > Lacipirellulaceae > DASYDU01. The sequence goes on from JBGSUJ010000188.1 coordinate 13,251, forward strand.
AGCCATTGCGTCGGGACCAACCGTGTTTGGAAAGACATCTCCCAACGAAGCGTTGCAAGTGCTGGCCGATTTGCAACTGGTTGGTGAACCGGACCTTGCTGCCATCGTGCATTGGTTGCGGCAGACGGTCGATCGGGAGGGCGAGGCTCCTGCCGAGCCTTGTACGGGCAACGCTGCTGTCTTGGCAGGAGCCTCGTCTTCCCAGTTGAGTCACGTTACCAATATCGTGATTGGCAACAATGCAGTAGCGGTGGATGCCGCAGGGTGGGAGGCCGAGCGGCTGGGTTACTCGCACGCGATGATCGCGGCGAGCAGAGCGGAAGGATTGGCCGAAGAGGTTGGCGAGCACTTGGCGGCCATGGCGATTCGGATGCGGGACAAACCGGGGCCAGACTGTTTGATTTCCGGTGGTGAGCCAACGGTCAATCTCGTTGATCCAAATGTACGCGGTCTAGGGGGGCGCAACCAACAACTGGCACTGGCTGCACTCGCCAAACTGGGTGCTTGCAATCGCATCGCCCTGCTTTCCGGAGGTACCGATGGTGAAGATGGCCCAACCGATGCAGCAGGAGCGGTAGTGAACGCAAAAGTCGTAGCATGTGCCGAGCAGCTGGGGCTGGACACTCGTGATTACTTGCGGCGAAACGATGCCTATCGGTTCTTCGAGGCCACGGGCGGATTATTCAAGACGGGCCCAACACACACTAATGTGTGTGATTTGCGGGTCGTCCTCACCGATGCGCCCGCACACTGATGCGAACTTACCAAGATCAGTCCCACCACCATTGGTCGGCAGTGAGGTGCGAAAGGTCGATTTCAGCACGGGCTTTTGTCACCGTTTGCTCCGCATCCTCCAGCAGGTTGGTCGGGCTGATGGCTTCGGTTGGCCGCATCTGCACGCCGCCTCCGATTGGTGTAACGAGCATCGTCCCCTTCCACATGCTGTTGACCGCTGAAGCGACTTGCTTGGGTGGATTCAGCGTTTCGACCGGAAAAGTCTCTTCGTCGTTGAAGACGGCCGGCTCCCAGTTGGCGAGGTTATAGTAGTCCTGACTGCGGATGTAGGCCGCAGCGACAGCCAGGTCGATACAGTTACGGAGCTGGGCATAGACGGGCGATTTTTCCGCCAGCTTTGGATAAACCTTGGTAAATGCGTTCACAAACGCCTGGCTGGCAGGGTTGCCACGCTTCGACACGCTTCGCTGACCGCTATCGCTGACAACTTCTGCTTCGCCCACAAGTTTTACTCCGTCGCCGATCATTTCCATGGCAAGCGCATCGTCGCTTACCCGCACGCACTCGTAATCCGGTACAAAATACCAGCGTTCCAGGGCGTTGCTGGCGATTTGATGTGGATTAGCACGGGCAACATAGCTTTTGAGCCGCACGGGCGGTTGCTCCAGACCGATGCCAATTAGTTTCATGCGATAGTCGGCTTCAACCAGCACTTGAGCGAAATGGGTATTAGCAGAAATGCCACCAACCGTGATGACCTGCATGCCAAGTTTGTCGCGTAAATGTTCGACGATGAATTGCTCTTGGTGCGGGCTGGAGAGTCGCGGGCCCATCTCGTGCAAGAACTGGTGCATTCGTGACAGGCCTTCTTCAGTCGGATCGATCGAGCAATAGATGAAGGGCGATTTGATGCCGTTGTTTGGAGCGAAGGTTCGCAGCGCCACGATCAGATCCTGCAATTCGACGACAGGCCGGCCCGATTGAATCCCTAGCATGCGCCCCGAAGGGGCTTCGCCCCAGGCTTCAGCCGGCCCGGCAATCACGATGTCGCCCGTTTCCGGATAGCAGAACACATACTGCACGCGAGTTAATCCGGCGAGATGGCGCATCACCTCGTCGGCGCCTAGGCCCTCTTGAATTCGTTTTGCCAGTACGCGTTCAAGTCGCGTGAGCGAAATTTTACGAAGTTTGCTGGTGCGGGCCACGTCGCGATCGAGTCGCGACAGCGCCTCTTGCACCCGTTGACGAGATAGCTCGCCTGTTGGGTCGGCGACCACGATGTTCTTTAATACGCCTTCCGCATCGACGGCCACGCCCGAGGTGGCACCCGTACCAATCGTGCCACCTCCACCGCCACCCACACCACCTCCCCCACCGATCTGGGCCACGACGGAACTGGTAGTGAAAGACAGACTGCACACGATCGCCGCAAGGGCGAAGCGCGAGCGATAGCAGTTCACTCGATGACACAAGCCAAACCGAACCATAGGGTTACCTCAATCACTTCTTCGAATTGCTGTTCCTGAAAGTCGATGCGCGCACCAGATCACCGCTAGGTAGCGGAACGAAGCCCAACTCACCTTCGTAAACGGAGGGGCGACAACGAGTTTGACCTACTATCCATGCTAATCGGGCAGTTTGGGTAAATCAAGGAATTCGGAGCAGGGCTACCTGGCTACGGAAGTCCATCGAATTTCAGGGATTCCACGCGCTAAGTGAGGCCCGGCTTCAGGGACACCGACTCTCGATTCCACGGGTTTAATTCGCGGCGGGCAGGACCAAGAGTGACGCACTGAGCCCTAAATCCGTCACAATCTGATCGGGCAGGTTGAGAAAAGTCAACATTTGACGTTGCAAAAAGGCAGCACGTCCGTTGGTAGGCGGTAGAGTTTAACAGGCCGCCACTGCCACCCAGGTAAGGCGAATTGCTGCGGCGAACATGGATGGTCTGACGAATGTCCCTTCGCTGGAAATGGCGAAATTCAATCTGCGTAATGGTGGCGACGGTCTGCGCAGTTTCTGCGTCGGGTTGTGCAAGTTGGCAGGGACCGCGGATTGATCCCAGCGGCGAACGAATTCTCCTCTGGCCTGGGCAAACTCCTGCTGCAGTCGCGCCAGCACCTGCTGTTCCGGTGTTTGCCGCGCCGGTCGCTGCCCCTGGATCTACGCCGCCTCTACCGCCGAGCGTAGGGCTGCCGAGCGGCAATTTACTGGCGCCGCCGGTTTATCCCGACGCCGGCCTACCTGCTACGCCGCTGCCAGCCATCACAGTTCCGGGCACGGTGCCACCAGCCCCCGCTCTGCCCACGACGTCGCTGCCCGCGGCAGCGGTGCCCACGGTAGATGCACAATGGGCCTTCCCTGCGCCGACCATAGCACAAGTGGGCCATCCGCTGGTGCTCACTACCTTGGTCACTCGTCGTAGCGACCGCGCGCCGCTCGCGGGGTGGATTGTGCGTTACGAAGTTTCCAGCCCGACTGCATCGTTCGGGCAAACCGGAGGTAGCGTGGTCGAAGTGACAACCGACACCCTCGGGCGGGCGAGCATTGAAATCCGTCCGACCAATCCTGGTGAAGGTACTGCGGTTGTCAACATGGCAGTAGTGCCGCCAGCACAATTATCGACGGGCGCGGGAACAACAACCGAAGTTGGTCGCGGATCTGCAACCATAACCTGGAAAAACGGCGTACCAGGGGCACCGCTGTGGCCGGCTGATCCGGTCATCATGTCGCCAGCAATGTCGGCACCGACACTTTCGGGGCCGACGTTTTCGGATCAGGCACTGGCCAGTTCGAACCCGTCGTCTACGGATTCGACGTACTCCAATGAGCGACCAGCCAGTCGTTTCGATCCGCCACCATCACTTTCAACCGACTCGTCTACTCCTAAGACGTATGCCCCGCCACCCAAACCGGAAACAGTTGGCAAGCCGGAACTTGCCGTCCAGGTGCGCCGTAGCGGGCCCGATAGGGTGACGGTTGGTGGCTTCGCCCGCTTTGAGGTAACGGTCACCAATCGTGGCGATGCCACCGCCCGTGGCATCAAAGTGCTTTCACGCTTCGATTCTGGTTTGAGTCATGCGCGAGCGATCGACGACGAACTGGCAGTCAAGTACGAAGCAATGAGCAACTTGGCTCCCGGCGAGTCGGCAACGGTCCCACTCACGTTTGGTGTGCGCTCTGCGGGGCAACTTTGCCACGAAGTGACGGTGACTGCCGAAGGCGCGGCGGCAGTAGTAGAACGTGGCTGCGTGAATGCCGTCGCTGCAAAGCCGGTGACGACGCCTGCGTTGGAAGTCACCAAGCAAGGTCCCACGCGGCACTACGTGGGCGAGCAGGCCAAATTCCGCATCGTCATCAAGAACACAGGTGATGTTGCGGTGACGAACTTAGAGGTTGTCGACCAGTACGATCAAGCTTTCGAGCCGCGGTTCACCGACGCTGGGCGTGAAATTCTGCCGGACGGCAGCTTCCAGTGGCGCATACCGCGGTTGGAAGTTGGTGAGAAGCGCACGATCAATGTGCAGTGCGACTGCGTGACACCAGCCCGTAGTGCGTGCAGTCGAGTGACGGTAACGGCCGATGACGATCTCAAATATGCAGAAGATAAGTGTGTCGAGATCTTGCCGCTCGCCACGGCGCCACCGAGCGGGACAGGCGGCGGCGCCCCTCCGCCCGCGCTGCCGACCACCGGCTTGAAACTCTCGTTGCGATCGTCAGCAAATCCAGCTCGTGTGGGGCAGCCGATGATGTTGCTTGCTTTTATTGAAAACACGGGGCAGCAGACAGAGCGCAGCGTATCGCTGCGCGTGCAGTTGCCTATGGAGACATTGCCGGACGTGGCATCGATTCGGCCGGCTGGGGCGTTTGAAATCGTCGGGCAACGCGAGGTTCGCTATAACAACTTAGGAAACTTACGGCCAGGCGAGCGGAAAAACATTGAGATTCCCCTCCGCGTCGATCGCCCCGGCATCATTACCTTTTGGGGTGAGGTGGCCTCAGCGGGGCTCGCCACGCCGATCACAATCGAGTCGAATCCGATCCAAATCGAAGCCGCATCGCAGTGAAAATAGGATTGCAAGCTTTTTGTGCCGCCGTGACAATGACGAGCAGGTGCTTGCGGCGAGGTTTTTGTTCGACTGGAGTCTCACCAATTGGCTCGCTTTGTTTTGTTGCTGCACGATTGTCCCGCCAGTTACCCGCGGCCGACGCACTGCGACCTAATGTTTGAGTCGGGGGGTGTGCTGCAAACTTGGGTACTCGACTGTTTGCCACGAGATTGGACTAGATTGCTGCCATTTGCCGTCGGGCGTATTGAGTTTGCGTTGTCCAATACAATCGATGTCGAGAAGCTGAACGACCATCGCTTGGCGTATCTCGACTATGAGGGAGCGGTTAGCAGCGGACGCGGGACAGTTCGACGACTCGATGCGGGGACGTATACCACGCACGATGAGGGGATGACGTTCTCGGTTGAGGGCAGCGCCCTCCGCGGTGAAATCGTCCTGCGACCGACTTCGAGCTTCACCGGTTGGCAGCTTACCTTTCAACCGTCAGTTCAAGTGACTTGCTAGCTGCGGCGCTTTCTGTTTCCAAGGATTCGGTCTGTCCGGCCAGATAGAGCGCGCCCGCACGAAGTTTGACAGTGTTGAGACGGACTCGAGTATTCTTAGTGTTTGCGGCCAAATTGACGTCGACCAGCGCAATGGGTTGAGCGTTGACTTGAGTCCAACGGACCGGTAGCGACATTCGCTGACAGGCTTTCGAAAGGTCGTCGGCCAGCTGCATTACCGGCATGGGTATGGTACCGGCCTGTACTGAGAGCAAGCGGATCGCGATTTCGCCGTGCTCGGTGAGCATGACCATTACGTCGGCTGAGATCACCGTATCCATTCCTCCCCGGCGGGCGCGGAATCCAAGTGAGAACCGGTCATCTCCAATCGCCACCCGCGGCTCGGAGATTTCGTCCGGCAGTGAATCGGCGTAGATTTCTGCTAGTCGGAGCGCCAGCCAGCCATTGATTTGATCGGAAGTGAACGTCGCGCGCCACTCGCCTGGCTGGCGAGCTTCGCTAAAGAGGGAGGTGGCACGGCTTTCGAGATGACGACTGCCCGTTTGAAGGGTTTCCGAATCCAGCTGCAACGCTTGCTCGTAAAAAGGCCGAACGCGGCCCAACGCAATATATACGCCGCCAAACGCAGCCGCGACCAAACCCGCGACGACGCAGAGTGTGATTACCCCAATGCGGAGCTTGCGAGGCATGGATTGGAAGTCCAAAATGCGGACCGGGCCCAGGGTTCGACTGGAGTTGTTGCGCACCCCGACCGCCCCGAATCGTAAGCTTCGGAGGAATTGGGGTCAATGGAAACTCTGTCGTAGTAAATCACTGCCAGCACCGCTTGGGATTTTGTCGGCGTCGGGTCGCAAAAATTGCCAGCGAAGTCGGAGTTGACCCCGCGAAGGCATCCACTAAAATCTTGCACCTCTTTAGGTTACGCCACCATAATTATGAGCTTACCTGTGACAGAGACAGCGGAAACGTCCTCGGCCACTAATTGGGAATCGTCACGGCGCGACAAGCTGCGGAAGATTGCCGAACTGGGCCACGATCCTTGGGGATCGCGTTTCGACGACCACACGCCGATTGCCGAGATCCGCACTCGTGCGGGCGAGATCGTCTTTCGCTCGGCGGGTGGAGACAATCTCGCGCTGCCCGATTTGGACGTTGCGGAAGAGGGCTTCGATTTTCGTAAGTGGCTCTCGGAGCAAGGGCCAGGCGAGTTGGTCGGCCCCAAAGTGCGTGCCGCCGGACGGATTGTTTTGCAGCGGCCGGGCGGCAAACTGATCTTCGCCGATATCCGCGACATGACGGGGCAGATTCAGATTTTCATTGGCCAGAAGCAGGTGGGTGACGGCTGGCAGTTGGCCGAGTGTTTTGATTTGGGGGACATCATCGGCATCGATGGTGAACTGCGCCGCACCAAGACGGGCGAGCTTTCGATCTTCGTCGAAAAGCTCACGATGCTTACCAAGAGCCTCGCCGTCCCACCCGAGAAGCATCACGGGCTCACGGACCCCGAGTTGCGGCAGCGGATGCGGTATCTCGATCTCACGTACGGCGACGGAGTGATGCCGCGATTTCTAAACCGCACCAAGATCGTCCGCTCGATTCGAGACACTTTGCATAGTCGTGGTTTTGTGGAAGTCGAGGGGCCGACGCTGCATTCGATCGCCGGCGGCGCCGCAGCCCGGCCCTTTAAAACGCATCATCATGCGCTCGATATCGACCTATTCATGCGGATTGCGCTGGAACTGCATCTGAAACGGCTGTTGGTGGGCGGCATCGAACGAGTGTACGAGTTGGGCCGCGTGTTTCGCAACGAAGGCATCAGCCCGAAGCACAATCCTGAATTTACGATGCTTGAGGTCTACCAGGCCTATGGCGATTACCGCTCGATGATGGACCTTACCGAGGCATGCATTGTCGAGGCGATTCGTGCGACTGGGCAGCCGCTGGTGCTGCCGTGGGGCGAAAGCACCATCAATTTCACGCCGCCGTTTATTCGCAAATCCTATGATGAACTGTTTGCCGAACATGCGGGGGTCGATCCCACTGATGTGGCGGACACTTCCAAGCTGGCCCAGTCGCTTGGCCTCGAAACGGCCGGCAAGCATCCAGATGTGATCAAGAGCGAAGTGTTTGAGGCTAAGGTCGAAGACGCGCTTGTTGGCCCAATCTTTGTGATAGATTACCCGGCGAGCATCTGCCCGCTGACCAAACGCAAGGCCGACAACCCAAGCTTGGCCGAGCGATTTGAGTTGATCATCGAAGGCATGGAGGTCGCCAATGCCTACACCGAGCTGAACGATCCTGATTTGCAGGAAGAGCTGTTCAAGATGCAGCTTGCCGGCCTCGCGGCTGAGGAGTCGATGGCTAAAATGGACCACGACTTCGTAAGGGCCTTACGACACGGTATGCCACCTGCTGGCGGATTGGGCATTGGCATCGACCGGTTGGTGATGCTGCTCACCAATGCGCAGTCGATTCGGGAAGTGATTTTGTTTCCGCTGCTGCGGCCTGAGACGGAATGAGTTAATGGCTGCTAAACCGCAAGCGTTGCTCCGATATGGTATCTGAAATCGAACCAATAGCTACGGACAATTACCCAAGGACGGGTTCATGTATAAATTCTTGCTCTGCTGGCGGTATCTGCGGACGCGGTATATCGCGCTGGTTTCCATCGTGAGCGTGATGCTTGGTGTGGCGACGATGATTGTCACCAACGCCGTGATGGAAGGTTTCACCCATGAGATGCAGGAGCGGATCCATGGCATTCTCTCCGACATCGTGTTCGAAAGCCGCTCGCTCGATGGCGTGCCCGATGCCGATTGGCACATGCAGGAAATCCGTCGCATTGCCGGCGACAAGATTGCCGGCATGTCACCGACGGTGCATGTGCCGGCGATGCTTGGCTTTCAGATTGGCGAGGAGTATTTCAACAAACCGATCAGTCTGATTGGTGTTGACGAGGAGACGTACGCCTCGGTCAGCGATTTTGGACAGTTTCTGCAACACCCGGCAAATCGCCAGAAGCTTGACTTCTCACTAAAAGCTGGCGGTTACGATACGGTCAATCACGAATCGGTCGAGGCGAATAGCTTAATGACTACGACACGGCCGCAGATGGAAATTGCCGGCTGGACTTGGCGTAAACAAAAGGCTCGATTCCGTCGGCCCCCAGTCGCCCCCGCCGGCTCGCTCGACAAAAATCCCTTTGCCGCTAGCACGCCCCAGGGCGAAGATTTCGATCCGGCAAAAGAGCAGCATGCGGGCTGCGTGCTTGGGATTGCACTTTGCTCTTATCGCAATCTCGATAATACCGAAGGTTTCCTGGCGATACCGGGCGACGATGTCGACATTATCTTCCCGAATGCAGGCAAGCCGCCCAAGGGGCTCAGTGCGAAGTTCACCGTCGTCGACTTCTATGAAAGTAAAATGAACGAGTACGACTCGAGCTTCGTGTTCGTACCAATCCGCAAACTGCAGGAGCTACGCGGCACGATTGACCCCACAACCGGCGTTGCAAAATTCAATTCGCTGCAAATTCATCTCAAGCCGGGTGCGAATCTGGAAGAGGTCCGCGACCAGTTGCGGCGGCATTTTCCGCCGCAGACGTATCTGATCAGTACATGGCGCGACAAGCAAGGGGCACTCTTGGCGGCCGTACAGATGGAGACGGCGGTGCTGAATGTTTTGCTGTTTATGATCATTGCCGTGGCCGGTTTCGGCATCCTGGCGATCTTCCTGATGATTGTCGTCGAGAAGACCCGCGATATCGGCATCTTGAAGTCGCTTGGTGCGACCGGCTCGGGGATTATGGGCATTTTCCTCGGTTACGGTTTGAGTTTGGGTATCGTGGGAGCGGGTGTAGGCGTAGCGCTGGGTCTAACCTTCGTCACGTACATTAACGAAATTGCCGATGTGCTCGGGCGGATCACTGGCCGGCCGGTGTTCGATCCGTCGATTTACTACTTTCACGAAATTCCCACGATCATCGAACCGCTGACGGTGGCACTGGTGGCGGCGGGGGCAATGTGGATTGCCGTGCTGGCGAGTATTCTGCCCGCGTGGCGAGCCGCACGGCTACATCCGGTGGAGGCGCTGCGTTATGAATAACATGACTTCGAGTTCGACACCCCACGCGGACGGACAGATTCATTTCGCGCAGCTGGTCTCGGCCACGGCACCAAGCGGACCAGACGGCCGTGTGCTTGTGCCAAATTTTCGCACGCGGGAGTCGATTCAAACGGCGCCGACTGCGGATCCGCGCACCGCAATTCTTAGCGCCCGCGACGTGATCAAGAGCTATCGCAAAGGGCCGTTGGCGATTCCAGTATTGCAGAATGTCGACCTAGAAGTGAGCCAGGGAGAGTTTGTCGCCGTGAACGGTCCGAGCGGCTGCGGCAAGAGCACACTGCTGCATTTGCTCGCCACGCTCGATGAGCCCGACTATGGAGAGATCTACTTCGAAGGCAATCGGATTGATAATCTGGCAGCGGCCGGTCGCGATATTCTTCGCAATCGCTACTTCGGCATGATTTTTCAGGCCTACCATTTATTGCCAGAACTCACTACGCTCGAAAACGTACTCGCCCCGGCCATGATCGGCGAAAGCAGCTTTGGCTATTGGTTGCGTCGTCGGGAGTATCGCCAGCGAGCGACCGAAATGCTGCAGTTGGTTGGCCTTGATCATCGGCTCAAGCATAAACCCCGGGAACTTTCCGGCGGCGAAATGCAGCGGACGGCGATTGCTCGGGCCTTAGTGTCGCAGCCCCGAGTGCTGTTGGCTGACGAACCGACGGGAAATTTGGATAAAGCGACTGGTGAAGCGATTCTGGCCCTCCTTGGTCGGTTGAACCGCGAGCAAAACCTCACTATAGTCATGGTGACCCACGATCGCGAAATCGCGGCCTCGGCTGATCGCACGGTGACGCTCGTCGACGGCCGCGTACAGGCAGCCTAATCAACGTGCGAACCTGTCAGGCAATGCCTTGCTCTATGTCAGAACGGCGATATGAATCTCAGGCAAAGTCGCAATTTCGCGACGATGAGCATGGCGGAGTTGTTGAAGCGCGGTCGAACGTAAATTCTTAGCGCCTGATAGAGTTGCCGTGAGACCCCAATTGCTTTGAATTGAATCGTATGTCCCGAAAGATCTACATTACCGGCAAACTCGTGCCACAAGAGGACGCTAAAATCAGCGTCTACGATCATGGTTTGCTCTACGGCGACGGCGTGTTTGAAGGCTTGCGGGCGTACGGCGGCAAGGTGTTCCGCCTCCAGGAGCATGTCGAGCGGCTCTACAACTCTGCCAAGGCTATTTGGCTGACGATTCCGATGCCGCAGCAGGCAATGGCAGATGCGATTAACGATACGGTCAAAGCGAACGACCTGGACGACGGTTATGTGCGAGTCGTGGTAACCCGCGGCTCTGGCTCGCTGGGACTCGATCCAAATCGTTGCAGCAATCCGCAAGTGATCATCATTGCCGATGTGATTTCGCTCTATCCTCAGGAGCTGTACGAGCAGGGCTTGGAGATTGTCACTGTGAGCGTGATGCGGACCCATCCAGCGGCGCTCAACCCGCGAATTAAATCGCTCAACTATCTCAATAATATTCTGGCCAAGATTGAAGGTTTGCAGGCTGGTTGCATTGAGGCCTTAATGCTTAACCACAAAGGCGAGATTTCCGAGTGTACGGGCGACAACATCTTTCTGGTGCGGAAAGGAGTCCTCTACACGCCACCAATTGATGCCGGAATCCTCGAAGGCGTTACGCGGCAAGCGGTCATCGATTTGGCCAAGCAGGCGGACATCGAAGTGCGCGAGACCTCACTCACCAAGCACGATGTTTACATTGCAGATGAGTGCTTTCTCACCGGCTCAGCCGCTGAGGTGGTGCCAGTTGTGAAAGTCGACTGCCGCACGATTGGCTCTGGCGAGCCGGGGCCGATGACACTCGACCTTAAGAAACGCTTTCACGAGCTAACTCGCGACTAACCGGCACTATGCGAAAAACGACTTGTTGCCCTAAGCAGAGTTCAGCAGCAAGTACGAACGACACTATCTCTTCGCCTGGGTTTTTTCCGATGGCAGGTCGGAATTGGCCCGTTTCCCTTGCAAGTATTCTTCGTTGTTCACCGGTCGATAGGCAGCCAGCGATGCGCAAGCGTCGTCGATTCGAGCGTAGTCCTGTTTCGACAGCATCCAAGTAAATTCGTGCTCGGCACGCAGCTTTTCTTTTTCGCCGAGCCGTGCGAGTTCGACGGTCACCGGGATAATCTGATACCGCGCGAGGGCGGCATTGACCTGTAGGCGGGGCTCGGGCGGAGGACCAGCCTGGAGCAGCGTGTTTAAACGAGCATACCAATCGAGAAATTCGCGATACTCGGCGAGCGCATCGGGGGCATCGGCAGGAGTCGTCTTGATCGTATAGCTTTCTTCATGACTCGCCAGCAGTAGCTGTCCCGTCTCGCGGTCGAAGGTTTCCTCAAACTGTGGATTGGCGGCAAACTTCAAGAAGGGATCGCGTTGCCGAGCGGCCCAATTGCGAAGCTTATTCATGGCGCTAGCAACCTGGTCGGTGGAAAGTTCTGTGCGGACACGACGCTCGGGATCGAGCAGGATGAAGCGTCCGGCTCTCCCGCCACCGGGCTTGCGAAAGACTGCAATTTGATCAGTAACACCCAGGAAGTCGTAGACTACGCCACCTTGAAAAAGAGTCGTGGTACTGCTGACTGGCTCCTCCTTATCGCCGACGAAAATCTTCGTTTCGATCCGGAAATCTTCGGCCACAGCTGGTGGCAGGGCCGTCATGCTAGAAAATAAGACCCATGCGAAAGCGGCAAGGAGCGGGCGGCATCTAGAATCAATCATGAGGTTCTCCCAAATCGCTTCGACAGCACATAGCGCAAGGGTGAGAAACGGGCTTGGCAGCGTCGCAGAATACGCTTCGTGGTCCAACGAGTAAAGATCGAGCGGAAAACTCTTGGCCAGGATGCTAGCAGCCGAGGTCCTCGTTACTAACCGAAGTAGTCGGGTGCATTGCGCGGTTTCCACTTGATGTTGCAGCCGATGCTCGGCCGTTGTTCGGCGGAAGGCGTGCGGCCAGCAAGCACAGCATCGAGCGCCGCGCGAACATCGGCCCCTGTGACGGGGGTGCTGCTATCGGGGCGGCTCGAATCAAATTGACCGCGGTAAATGAGTCGCTGACCACCATCAAAGACATAGAAGTCGGGCGTACAGGCGGCGTGATAGGCCTTGGCGACCTCCTGCGTTTCATCGTAGAGATATGGGAAGCGGTATCCACGCATTTCTGCCTCCGCGACCATTTGCTCCGGCGAGTCCGCAGGATAGTTTGCCACGTCGTTCGAATTGATGCCGACGATGGCCACACCTTTTGCAAGGTACTCGTCGGTAAACTGGGCCAGCGTGTCGGCCAGGTGTTTTACGTAGGGGCAATGATTGCAGAGGAACATCACCAGAAGTGCAGGTTTGCTGGTAAAATCGGCTAGTGAGACGAATCGGCCATCGACATTGACCAGCGAGAAGTTAGGAGCCAGAGTGCCCAGGGGCAGCATTGTGCTGGGGGTAAGGACCATGAAGATTCGCTCCGAAACGTTGAGTTTGCGGCGGAATGGAAGCGCAAACCTTTTGGATTGCTTCTACGTAGAAGTTGGGCTACCTTCAGTATCCGGCAATCGGTGGGCCCCCGCAACCGGTAGTCGTCGTTGACACCCGGCCGCTGAAACTTATAATTCACGGCCGAGCTCGTTTCCCTGACGGGGTGTCGCAATGCGGGTAGATTTGAGAGCGTTCCTGTTTTTTCGAGAGGACAGATAGAGATGGGCGTGCCTGAATTTGACGACAACAATTTTGAAAACGAGGTCTTACAGTCCTCCACACCGGTGTTGGTCGACTTCTGGGCCCCGTGGTGCGGGCCGTGTCGCCAGATTGCTCCGCTGATCGAGGAACTTGCGGGCGAGAACTCGGGCTCGATCAAAATTGGCAAACTCAATGTCGACAACGCTCCTGGTGCCGCACAGAACTATGGCGTGAGCAGCATCCCTACCCTGATGGTCTTCAAGAACGGCGAGGTGCTAGAGCGGTTTGTCGGGGTGCAGCCCAAGTCACGGTTGCAGCAAGCGCTCGATGCCGCAAAGGCATAACCTTCATCTGGGCATGATAGCAAATAGAGCGATCGGCTTCCGCGTGTGATGCCGGTCGCTTTTTCGTTTGCTGACACGATCGATTTGCTGGCACGGGCACTGCTCGACACCAGCCGCTTGCAAGCTTGACTCACCCTGCGCAGCTTGCTCAGCTTAGCGCTAGTTGTTGACTGCTGCGTGTGTGCGAAGATTGCAATGTAGTTTTTGCTTCCTCGCTGCCGATGGGAAGATGGCCAAGGTTTATCGATTGGCGGGATTTTTCTGCGCGCATTGCATGCGGCGACGCGAGGATGGAGATAGATGTCGAGCAGTCATGAATCACGTGCGGTTGAATCGGAAAACGTAGTGCCCAGCGAACGGCGGTTCGATGGCGCACACTTCAATCAGCAGAGCGAGCCGCATTTGCCTTCGGTTCAACGTCCGGCGCTCCAGTTGGCAGCAGCCTCGCAAGAAAGCGGAGCTGCTAGTGCGGTCGAGAATTCGGTGGCACAGTTGCGTGCCCATGCAACCGAGCTTGCCGATCGGCTTCAAACCGAGCGCTTGGAAGTCGACCGCCGGGTAAACGAGCTTGCTGCTCAAGAAGCCGATCTCGAAGCCAAATTTCGCAACGCGCAGCTTTGGCTGGAAGAACGGCAACAAGAGCTTGACGAACGCGCGCGACAGTTTGAATTGAAAGAGGTCGACCTCGTAGATCGCGAGCAGGCCCTGAAAGTGCGGGCAGCAGAGCTGACGCACGTGCGTGCTCAATCGTTAGCTGAGCAAGAAGTTCGCTTGCGAGAGCGGCAATCGGAGCTCGCCAAAAGCGATGCAGAACTGTCTGAGCGGCTCGCGGCACTTGACCGCGATCGACATAGCTGGACGCAGCGCCGTGAGCAGTTGGAGCACCGCGAAGCAGCGGTGGAGGCGCGGCAGCGTGAACTGGACCACCGCCAGGGCGAGCTCTATCGCGCGATGGAAGAGTTCTCGGCGGAAAAGGCCGGGTTTGGCGACCGGACAGCGGAAATCGATCGCCGCGAACAGCAAGTCTCCCAGTGGGAAGCCCGCTTGGAATTGCAAGTGGCGACACTCGACGCGCAAACGCAGTCGCTCCGCGAGCGGGCGGGCGAGCTCGAGATGGAACGGGCCGAAGTGCGGCATCGCGCCCATGAGTTGGCCGCCCGCGAAAATGAGTTTGCAGCGGCCGAAAAGCAACTTAACTACCGACAACAAGAAATCGCGACAGCCCTCGAACGCTTCGAGCGGTTGGGCGTGACCGAAGAGCGAATGCGCGAGCTGGAAGGCGAAGCGGCAATCTTTGCCGCTCGCCGACGATACCTCGACGAAGCCGAAGCACAACTCGCCGACGAGAAATCGGAACTCTCGCAGCAGGTGCGCGAACTGGATCGTCAGCGCCGCGTGTTCCAAGAGACGGCCGCTCGTCAGCAGCGGGCACTGGGGGCGCAAGAACAGCAGATCCGTAAGGAACAGCAGCAGCACGACGCGCAGCTTAACGAACGCGAGTTGGAGCTCGACAATCGTGCGGCTGCAATCGAGCAGATGCGTACTGAACTTCGCAACACCGAGCGCGAAGCATTGGAAATGCGACTGGCGACCGAAGAAACATGGAATCAGCTTGCCGGTGCGCTGTCGCCGGCGGCACTCACGCGGTCGATCTCCATCGTGCGGGCGAAGCTGGCAGACCACTATCAGCAGACTCTGCAAGAAATTGCCGCCAAAAGTGCCGAGCTCGAAACCGTCCGCCGCGACTTGGCTGCTCAACTCGACGGACTCGAGTCGCAAAGACAGGAACTGCAGCAATGGGCGCAGCGGCGACACGAAGATATCGAGCATCAGGCCTCGCGGCTTGTGGCCCGCGAGCAAGAACTCGACCGCCAGCAGCTACACTACGAGCAGATGGAATCTCGCTGGCAACTCGAACAAATCGAGTATCAAGCGGAGATCCGACGGTTGCTCGCTGCGCTACGAAGCGTGGAACTCAAAGCGGCGTGATCGGAGGATGAGGCCACTCCAATCATCTACTCCGCTGTATCTGTGGTGCTACGTTCTTCGCTGAGTTTCTCGTCCGCGACCGACTCGTCACTGGCGGCTGCTTCCGGCACAGTGTCTTCGTCGTGCGCTGCAGAAAGCGCCCGTGATTCGGCTGCTTGAACATAGGCCATCGCGGTGCGAATTTGGTTCGCGCTGAAGTAAGGCGAGCGACTAGTATTGCGCACGGTGCCGGTTTGCTTGGCGGCCAAGGCCTGCCAACTCATGCCGCTGTTGAGATTCCAAGCGGCCGCCTGCGCCGCGCCGTGATCAAGCTCACCACGGCCAAACGCCTTCAACAATTCGATGACCGCCGGCTTGTCGACGTGCGATGCGGCAGGCACGAGCGCATAAGGCTTTGACGAGGATGGATTCTTCAAGCCATGATCGAGGCAGATCAGCGCGACGTTGATTTTGGCTGTTTCCTCAGAAGGGATGCTGAACAGTCCGCCACCGCCGCCGCCTTGTCCACCACCACCTCCTCCGCCGAACCCGCCGCCGCCACTCTGTTGACCGCCGCCACCGCCACCCAATCCACCGCCGCCACCACCGATGCCCCCACCACCTCCGCCGCCGCCAAACTGAGCCAAGACCGGCACGGCCGCAAAGGCCTCGGGCAATTTCACGTGGACCGGTACTCCGGTCTTATTGGCGATGATCACACGTCCGGCACGATCGCTCTTGGCGATGATCTTAACGTCGAGATCGCCGTCGCGCATGCCGGCAAATAGTTCCACCTCGCGGGCCGCAGGAGTCGTCACTGCAGCGTTGGCGGCCGCTATCGCCTTCGCAGGGTGCGGTACGAGGACGATTGGGCTGACACTCGCCACCGCCAAAACCAAGCTCAAGCCCGTTAACCGCATCTGCCGCTTCATCTTCATCGCTCCCGCAATACTTGCTGCGTAGGTTCCGAGGATCGTTTGACTGGAGGACATGACACACCAGCTTTTAGCATAACTGGCGAAACTAGGGATTCCAAGTGAAATTGGCTGGCCAGGGCATGGTTCTGGGCAGGGGGAACGATGAATGAATAAGTACCAAGGGTCCAAGAAGTGGGTTGTCGGCCGTGTCAGGGGTCGCATGGCACCGCACATATATCGCTTATTGCTGAGGCCTAGCAAAGGCACCAGGAGATTTGAGGTGGCGGAGGTAGTAACCGGGAGGGATTTCCTGTTCGGCCAAGGACGCTAGCCCAGAACGCTGGCGAGATAGCGCTGCGGGTCGACAACGTGGCGTTCGGCGCTGGCGGTCAGGGACCAGAGCCTCGCGTCGTGCTCTGCTGCCCGGTCGTGGCCGGGCGAAGAGCCAGTTTTTGCGGCCGATCGTCGCCTGGCTTACCACCCTCTCGGCAGCCCGCTTCGAGTCGGTCTGGTGGGCTTCGAAGAATCAGGGGCGCGCAGGGGCCCACCAGGCGACTTCCGTCACGCCGCTTTGCGCATCAATCTCGTCGTAACCGCCGTAGGCGTCGGCTTGCAGAAAACCCATGAATCCCATCAGCAAGCCGGCAGGCCCCGCACGGGTGCGGTTCGGCGCCTACTCGTCAACGATGAAAGGATGATTTCGGTCGCCCAGGGAGCAGACCACGACATAGGCCAGCAGCGCCAGCTCGAGGAGCACTTTTTCTTTCGGTTGCGGTGGCAAGGGGGCGACAGCGATGTTCGGGTTGTAGCCCTCTTCGTCACATCGCCGGTAGCCGAACTTGGGGCGGACCAGCACCGAAAAACTGGCCGGACGGTATTCGAGTTGCGCGCTCCCTTCCTGGCCAAACAGAAACAGTTGCCGCGGGTCGAAGTGCTGGCTCCACGGACAGTACAGCCACCTGAGCAGAGCGGCGACCACCGTCTCCTGTTCGGCTTCGAGCTGCTCACGAAGCGATGCAAGTTGTGCAGCTGCTTCCTCCTTGATCTGTGCGATCTGCGCTGCGCGTTTGACAGGCACGCGCTGAAGCACGATCGGATCATCGGAAAGTTCTTCGACGCACAGCATGCGGGCCGTTCTAACCGATGCTTTTCCCTAGCTCGAGAGCCGTTTTGCCAAGCAGCTGAAAATGTTTTCGCTGCGTCACCCAGTCTGCCAGGCGATGAGCTCCAGCCCCGACAGCAATCGCATGAGTTGGCCGCTGTCGATCGTGATCGATTTCTCATCCGCTGGGGGTAAACGGAACTCGCCCCATTCCAGCCGCTGGTAGAAAATCGCCAGCCCGTCCCGGCCCCACCCTAGAATCTTCACCCGCAGCGACGAACAATTGCGGAACACAGACAGGTTCCCCGACAGCGGGTCGTGCCCCAAAAATGCTTGTACCACCTCGGGCAGGTTGTCAAAGCTCTTCCGCAAGTCCGACCGGTTGCGTCGCCAGCCAGACTTCGACGCCCTGGGCGCTTGCGCCAATCATGGCTCGGCTCCCGTTTCCAAGGCCTGCACCAATTCGGCCACGCGTGTCGCGGCCACCGATTCCGGCAACCGCAGCACCCGCCCGCCGCGAAGTTCGGTCAGGAGGCGGACATCATCGTGGCGGCGTCGCGGACTGCCGGCGGCAAGATCGCCGCAGGCAGAAACGCCGGCCGCGGCGACTGCTTTCGAGCGGCGTCCCGTTCTTGAATCGTCCGCCGCCAGGCGTAACACGACGGCTCGCTGAGCTGTTTCTGTCGACAGAAGGCTCGGACCGAGTGCCCACCCTTGGCGTGCCGCTTCAGCACTCACCGCCAGAAGGCTTCGCACTTGCCGACTCGAATCATATTTGCCATCGCTCGTCTCCTGAACCTGGAGAGGGAACGGCCGAATCTTGAGGCCTCACGCGAGCGAATTGAAGATGGGGTTCGCGGAACGGACACAGAAAGAGAGACGTCGATCCGAGCGGGGTGCCTGCCCTAGAACGTGCAAAACGCGGACTTGAACTTTTAGATGCCGCTTTTTCCCGATAGGATCGTTCGCCATGCGTACTATTCCCGCCGAATGCGTTCAGCGTGAAGAAGCCATTGTCGGCGAGTCGCCGGTGTGGTGTCCGGCGGAGAAGGCGCTGTATTGGGTCGACATCACCGGGCGGAAGATTCATCGGTATCATCCGGCGACAGGGGCGAGCGAGACGTTTCAATTGCCGCATCCGGTGACCGATCTGGCCATGCGATCGCAAGGCGGGCTAGTGCTTTCGCTCAAGAAGAAGTTTGCGTTATTCGATTTGGCAACTCAGCAGCTGACGTATCTCGACGATCCGGAGGCCGACAAGCCCGAGAATCGCTTCAACGACGCCAAATGCGACCGGCAGGGCCGCTTTTGGGCAGGCACGATGGGGAACGTGCATTGGGACGAACCGTGCGGAGCGCTCTATCGACTTGACGCGGATGGCACGATTACGCGGCACCAGACTGACGTCCTCTGTGCCAACGGCATGGGTTGGAGCCCCGACAATCGCACCATGTATTTCACCGAAAGTTTTCGTTACACAATTTATGCCTACGATTTTGACGCCGTGGCCGGTACGCTCTCCAATCGCCGGGTGTTCGCGTCGCTCGATCCAAAGTCGGGCGGGTTTCCCGATGGGCTGACCGTCGACGTGGAAGGCTATGTGTGGAGCGTGCATAATGCGATTGGCAAAGTCGTTCGCTATACACCGAGCGGCGAAACGGCAGCCACCATCGAACTCCCCGTCCCGCGGCCGTGCGGCTGCATCTTCGGTGGCGAGATGCTTGATATCCTTTACATCACCTCGGCCCGCGAAACGCTCACCCCGGCGCAAATCGCGCGGTATCCTTTGTCGGGAAGTCTGTTTGCGGCTGTGCCTGGCGTTCACGGGATCGCCGAACCGCATTTTGCTGGATAGGAAAGGCTCGAGGCCTGGAGAAATTTCGCGGCAACTTTTTCTGGGCATCACGCTGATTGTGGCCGCGTTTTTTTGCGTCGCCGTGATGAGTGCTTTCGGCAAGGCGGCCTCGAATGTCTCGACTGCTTCCCTCAGCTTCTTCCAAAGCTTCATCAGTTTACTGCTGTTCCTGCCCTGGACATTGCGGCACGGGCTCGTGGATCTCAAGACGACGCAACTGCCACTGCACATTGCCCGAGCCTTGGCAGGCCTGCTCTCGCAGGTGCTCTACTTCTGGGCCGTGAAGGAAATGACGCTCATCAACGCGGTGCTCTTGGTGAATGCCGCACCGCTCTTCATTCCGATCGTGGCGCTCGTCTGGAACCGCACATCAATCACGCTGGCCGTCGGCATCAGTTTGCTGATCGGCTTGATCGGCGTCGTGCTGATTATCAAACCAGGGGCCGACTTGCTGGCAAATCCTGCAGCGCTGATCGCACTATCGGCAGCGCTGTTCTCCGCGATCGCGCTAGCCCAACTTCCCCAACTGTCGTCGCAAGTCCTTGCGCCGCAACGGGAGGAGCCCCGGTTTTTCCACTACAATTCGGTTTTGTGGAGGCGGCCGGGGAGGGTCAGGCCGAGTCGTTCGAGGAGGATTTTCTGATG
>JBGSUJ010000189.1:0-9861 GCA_041753435.1 Pirellulales bacterium
GTGCGGGCGGCCGTTATTTCTCAGGACGGCCGACTGGCTCGATTCTGTCGTGACCGCCCAATCTCTCCCTACTCCCCCCGCTGCCAAAACCCCACCATCGTGATCGCAGCGTAAAACGCGAACCCGTTCTTACGCCCGGCGTGCTTGACGTCGGTGTAGCGACTCGAATCCCGCCGAATTCGCCGCTGGCCCGTTTAGCGCTAAAACGCCAGCGGCCAGGTTGACCATGTCATTTTGCTATCAGAGTTTGGAACGCAGTTTGCACCGTGGGGCAGTTGAATGGCGTCCATGCGTTGAGCGACCGAGGGGCCGGCCTCCACTATCGGAGGGGCCGGCCCCCAACGCTGTTTATGGCCGGTTTTGTGATCGCATGGCGAAACTCGTCCCGGCCGCTCACCCAACTCTCCACCATTCTCCTGGTCGACCGATGACCTACGAGGCTGCGCGTCGACCGGCGGTCTGGTCACTGATGGAGCAAGCCATGTCACCGCTCAATATTATTCTACCCGGTTGGACGATGCTGCCGACCGCAATTCCCGACGAGCCCTCACAGAAACGCCGCCGGTCGACGAGAACCCAACTTGGTCCCCCAGTGCCGCGAACGATGACGCCGAACCGCGCTACTTCGACTACTGCTACAAACAAGTACGACGATTCGCAACCGGTCGGCCATTGCGCTCCGTCCGGATGGCGCTTCGTCGACACGGCAGCAGACGACTAACGCAGTGATTTCTTAAACTCGACGATCCGCCACGTTTCAGTGAAGCCGGCGCGTCGGAAAAAATGTTGGGCTGATGTGTTCTCCAATTCGGAATCGGTTGCCATGTCGCGACAGCCCTGACTTGTGAACCACGACTCCGCGAATGTTATCAATTGCCTTCCGAAACTCTGCCCGCGAAATCCTGGCTGCACGTACAGGCCCTCGATGTAGCCTACAGGCCCGTCGACACAGCCATCCACGATGTTTCGCAGCGACAACTCGATGAGACCGATCGTTCCATCGCCCATCGACGATTGGCCAACAAAACAGGCTAACTCGGGAGACATAAGAAACTTATCCATCTCCCTCCGGTGAAATGCCTCGTCGAGTCCGGTGTACAGCGCCTGCCGCATTGCTAGCCACTGGTCGAAGTCGCATGGCTCGACTGGAACAATGTGCATGGCTAAACTCGTCGCCAGGAGTGCTTCGACAGCCGCCTAATACGCCACGTCGATCCACTTTCGCTCGCGCGAACTCTTGAGCATCGCCTCACAGATCGCAATCTCGTTGTGGCCATCGAGGAACGTGGCGAAGTCGCCCCCCTTTCGCTCGCCGGCAATGAAGCCGTAGACGTTGCGGAACAAATTCTTCGGCCCATCCGGATACGCTTCGTTGTGCCCGCCGGGGTAGTGAGCGTACTCCCGCGCCGCCGGATGCAGCAGGCTGGGGTCCTTCATGATCGTCGCGTTCGGTCCATCGCGGCGGCCAACCCACAATTCGTTTGGCTGCTCCTGGTTCCATGAGAGCGCGGATCGGCTGCCATCGATCTCGTAATACAGCCGGTTCTTGCGACCCGCGGCGCATTGGTTCACCGTCAGCACCCCGTGCGCCCCCGAGTCGAATTCGAGCAGAATCGAGCCGTAGTCCTCCGTGTGGATCGGCACGTCTTCGAGATCTTCCGGCCGCAACACCTTGCCGGCGTACGTCTCAACCTCGACCTTCGGCCGCTTCCGCACCGGATGGATCGTCACCAGGTCGGCCATCACGCGGACAATTTTGAGGCCCGTCACAAACTGGACGAGGTCGCACCAATGCGAGCCGATGTCAGCCACGGCCCGCGACTGGCCACTAAACTCCGGCACCAGCCGCCAATTCCAGTCGCTTTCCAACAGCAGCCAATCCTGCAAATACGAACCATGCACCGCCAAGATGCGGCCCACTTCGCCTGTGCCTCCGGATCCCGACTCGCGGCACATTTGATGCGCCTGCTGCACGAGCGGCATGTAGCGGTAATTGAAGTTGATGGCGTTCACGACGCCGGCTGCCTTTGCCAGCCGCACCAATTCGCTCGACTCCGCCGAATTCATCGCCAGCGGCTTCTCCGACACGACATGCTTGCCGGCCGCGATGATCTCCTGATTGATGCCGAAGTGTAAGTGATTTGGCGTACAATTGTGGACGACCTGAATGTCAGGATCAGCGAGCAATTGGCGATAGTCGCCATACGCCTTGGGTATGGACAGCGGCTTCGCTTTCGCTTCGGCCAGCTCTTGCCCGCGCTCCGCCACCGCTACCACGTCGACGTATCCCAGTCGCCGCAACGCCTCGACGTGTGCGGGACCGATGAAACCTGTGCCGATTATGCCAGTCTTGATTTTGGTCATATCACAAATCCTCATTCATGGGAATCGATTTTATGAACGCTTTTCAGACGGCGTCGCGATTGCATACGTAGTTGAAGCACCACATCTGAATTGAAATAACCGATTAATTCGGCCTCGCAAACAAGGTTTAGAATACTTCTGCCTCAAATGGCGCGAACTCGTCGTAGGGCACATGCTGCGAGTTTTCAAAGCGGGTGAAGTCGTGCAGCCAGGTGAGCTTAACGTCGCCGGTCGGGCCGTTACGTTGCTTCTTCACTAGCAGGTCCGCTTGTCCCTTCACGCGGTCACGGTCTTCTGGGTTTGATTCGTAGTACTCTTCGCGGTGCACGAACATCACGACATCGGCATCTTGCTCGATCGCGCCCGACTCGCGCAGATGGCTCAACTGCGGTTTGTTGTCGCGGGTGGCTTCGACCTGACGGTTGAGCTGGGCCAGGCAGAGCACCGGGATCGAAAGTTCCCGCGCGAGGCCCTTCAAGCGGCGGGCGACACGGGCCACTTGCTCTTGGCGTGGGTCGCGCGAGTTGTCCGCCTCGATCAATTGTAGGTAGTCGATCACTACCAGGGCTAAGTTGTCGCGGCGCTTGAGTCGCCGCGCGGTGGCGGCGATCTCTGTCATGTTCCGGCTGGGGCTATCGTCGATGAACAGCGGCGCCCGGCTGACATCAGCGGCCGTCTGCACCAGCTTGCGGCTCTCT
This sequence comes from Pirellulales bacterium, assembly GCA_041753435.1. Lineage (GTDB taxonomy): Bacteria > Planctomycetota > Planctomycetia > Pirellulales > Lacipirellulaceae > DASYDU01. The sequence continues at coordinate 3,063 of JBGSUJ010000189.1, forward strand.
TCGCCGCTAAGCTGGCCGTTTCGCAGCCGATGGCTATTGACGCGTGCCCGCGAGCAGAGCAATCGATCGCCCAGCTCGAGCGCTGACATCTCGAGGCTGACAAACAGTGTGGGCTTGCACGGGCCCCGTTCGTCAATCGCAATGTGCTCGACCATATTGAGCGCTAGCGCCGTTTTGCCCATGCTCGGTCGAGCGGCCAGGATCACCAGCTCCGAATCGTGCAGTCCGCCCGTGAGTTCATCGAAATCGATAAACCCTGTCTCGATGCCACCAAAGGCGTGCTGATGCTGCATCCGCGCATCGATCCGCGCGAGCGATTCGTGCAGGACGTCGCGTATCGAAGCAACCTGATTGTCGCCCTTGGTATCGAGGATGCGGAACACGCGTTCTTCGGCACGCGATAGCATCTCGCGGGCATCGATCGTGGGGTCACTCGCTTCCTGAATGATGTCAGTGCCCGCATGGATCAACGATCGCAGTACGGCTTTGTCGCGGACAATGCGGGCAAAATGCTCGGCGTGAGCCGCCGTGGCCACTTCCTGACTCATTTCCAGGAGGTAAGCCGCTCCACCGATCATGTCGTATTCGCCGGCATCCTTCAGCGCTTGCACCAACAACTGCGGATCGACGGGCCGACCCGCTTCATGCATCCGCAAGATGTGGCCGTAAATGCGACTATGCGCATCGTCGTAGAAGTCTTCAGCCCGCAGGATGAGCGCGACTTCATCGCAGACTTCGGGCAACAACAGCAAGCTACCGAGCACAGCCCGCTCGGCTTCGACGCTGCGGGGCGGCTGACGTTCGAGCAATTCGCCCAAATTTTCTCGCCGGGCACTGCTGTCTCTGGGGACGCTGGTCGATCGTCGATCTGCTGTGGCCATGGGGGGCGCTCCATCAAGCTGGCGTGAGCAAAACATTCAGCAAGCCGCCCACATGCGAGTTCCGCTCAATGGCGTTCCTCGCTGCGGCACACGGCAAGAGCGGTGCAGCAACGGCCTGCCGCCTTACTTCGCTTCTGGCTGCACGGCTGGCACGACCCACACCTTCAACTCGCCTTCCACTTCGCTGGAAAGGCGAATTTTGACGGTGTACAAGCCAAGCTCTTTCAGCGGACCTTCCAGCCGAATCTGGTCGGCGGAGAGCGAAACCTCGTTATTCTTGAGCGCGGCGGCAATTTCTGTCGCTCCGACACTGCCGTAGAGATGACCGTCCTCGGTGGCGTTGGCTTCGATCGTGATGCTCTGTTTGCCGATCTCGGCGGCGAGCTTGCGCAGTTCTGCTTGCCGCTGCAACTCGATCTGGGCGAGCTTGACCTTATGCTTCTCGACCATCCGCTTGTGATGGTCCGAGGCGAGCGTCGCCAACCCGTGGGGAATGAGATAATTGTAGGCGTATCCGGGCCGAACCTCGACCACTTCACCTTGTTTGCCCAAGCTTTCTACTGAATGAACCAGCAGTAGTTCGATGCCCCCATGTTCTCCCTTCGGCAAGGGACGAAACGGAAAATTACGCTGACGTTTGAGCTTCTTGGTTTTGGTCGACATGGTCAGGCCTTCGCTGGATGATCGATGAAGGTGGATTGCTGATTTGAAATTCATCCATCAACAACCAACAATCCGAAATCTCTGTGGCATTAAAAGGGAATGTCATCGTTCGGCGGGGGAGCGCCGGCATTGGAGTATTGTTCGCTATCGTCAAACGAGTCGCCGGATTCGTCGCCGCTGCTACTACCACCTCGGCCGCGTCCACGTCCGCCCCCACCTTCGCCACGGCTGCCCAGCATCTGCAGTTTGTCGCCCACGACTTTGAGTTTGGAGTGCTTCTGGCCGTCCTTCTCCCAGCGATCGAGCTTAAGACGGCCCTCGATTAACACCGACGACCCTTTGCTCAGGTACTCGTTGGCGATTTCCGCCGTCCGGCCCCAGAGCGTGATGTCTACGAAGGTGGTTTCGTCGACCCATTGGTCGCCCCGCTTGATGCGATCGTTGACCGCAAGGCCAATGTCGGAGACTGCCGTACCGCTCGGGATGTAGCGCAGTTCCGGATCGCGCGTCAAATTGCCGACCAAAACCACTCGGTTGTAGCTCGCCATGGCTGTGTTTCCTTCGTCCGCAGGAACTATCGCAGTGCGCTCATTCCGGATCGGTCAACTTAGCAAATCGGCCTGCTCGCAACAAGCAATTCTTAGTTGGCCAGGTCTTCATCAATTTCAACGTCAAAATCATCGACGGCGAGGGGCGGAGCCACTCCGGCAGGCACGGCAACTGGTGGCGGGGCCGGCCCGGCCTTGGCATGCTCGAGTATCGCCTCAACCAAGTGGGGATGGATCTTCAACACCAACTGACGCAGGACGCCGTCGTGGATTTCACACTTCCGATTGAGCGGTGTGATGACCGAAGTCGGCGAACGGAAATAAACCAGCCAGTAAGTGCCTTTGCGTTGGCCTGCGATCGGGTACGCCAGCCGCCGCTCTTCCCACAACCGGCTGACCAGCACCTCGCCGCCGAGTTCCTTAATCATCACTTCGACTTCTGCCGGCAGAGCGGTCCGCTCGCGCGCAAAGCGGTTCGAATCGAAGATGAACATTGCTTCGTAAACGTTCGTGTTTGTTGCCAAGTTCAAACTCCCTAGATAGCTGTTCGCTGCAAGCCATTAGCTATGAGCCAGAATGCTCAGACGAAGCAAATGGCTAACAGCTAAAGGCTAACAGCTTTCCCTAATTAAATCGATTCATGCACACTTCGACGCCATCGGTCACCCAACATTCGGCCCCATCAGCCGCTCGGGTAATCATTTGATCGACCGTGTCCCGCTCTTGGGCGGCAAATTTACCCAACACAAAGTCCGCCGCGTTCCAATTCGCGGGCACCGGCCCGACACCGACTCGCAACCGCGAAAAATCCTCCCTGCCCAGGCGGCGAATGATATCGGCCAATCCGTTCTGCCCGCCGGACGAACCGTCGCGGCGAACCCTCAACTTTCCCAAAAGCAGATTGAAGTCGTCGCACACGACCAGCAAGTCTGCCAACTCCAACTTATAAAAATCAAACGCCGGTCCTACGCTCTGCCCGCTCCGGTTCATGAACGTGTGAGGCCACAACAGCAACACTCGCTCAATTCCGATCTTGGCCTCCATCAGCCGGCCATCAAACTTGTCCTTCGCCAATCCCTCGCCATGCCGCTCGGCCAAGCACTCGATTACGTCGAAACCTATATTGTGCCGCGTACGCTCATATTTGCGGCCCAAATTGCCTAAGCCCACGATCAGTTTCATGGATCAGCCAAGGACGGCCGCAGTGAGCAAGAAGTCGAGTTCGATTCCCCCTGCTCTATACTCCCTGCTCCAAGCTGGCTCACTCCTTCTCGTCGGTCTCGGCTTCCTCTTCGCCTTCCTTTTCCTTGCCCTTGGCAATGACTTCTGGCTCGGCACCGGTGCCCTCAGCCGCCTCGGCTTCTTCCTCCGCCATCGGCGTAATGCAATGCACTACGACTTCGTCTGGGTCGGCGTTCACGGTCGCCCCGGCCGGCAAGTCGCTGATGTCTTTGATACACAGCTCGCCCCCAATCTGCAGTTGGCCGACTCGAATATGCAGCTTCTCTGGCACCAAGTCGAGCGGCACTTCAATCTCGACCGAGTGAATCAAATGCTCGATGATGCCGCCGTCGTTCACGCCCGGTGCTTCGCCCTTGAGCTCGATAGGTACCTCAAGCGTCACCTTTTCGCCGGCCACCACACGCAGCAAATCGACGTGCAGAATTTGATGAAAAAACGTGTCCCACTGAACATCGTGCAGCAGCGCCTTGCCGGTGGCAGCGCCTTCGAGATCGACGACTTTCGTGCCGTGGCGGACCGCCGCTTCGAGCTGTTCGGCAGCCAGTGTCAAACTCAGCGGTTCTTCGCCGTGCCCGTACAAAACTGCGGGCAGCTTGCCGTCACGATGGAGACGGTAATTGTTTCGCTTGCCGAGCTTAGTGCGCGGTTCAACGTTCAGTAGGTTCGCCATGGGTAGCCCGAATTCGTGCTGGCCGGTCGCTGGCTGCGGGAGCCACAGACCGGATAAAAGTGCCTTACAAGGGGAATCCACTATTGTGCCGTTACCTGGGCCGATGTTCAAGCCCAACCAAGGCCGAAGTTCGGGCTTCCTGCCCGCTCGAGTCGCAGGGCGATTTCCTCAATAAAGTGGGCCAGAGGGTATCATGCCGTTACCGAATGCTCGAAAGTCAAAACTGGCCTGAAAAGGCAACTGAATCCTCCCATTTTCGCGGCACGACTAGTGAGGTAGTGAGGTTTTGATGAGATGATGCGAGTTTTTCGTTGGTCGGCATTCTTGCTTGGCAAACCCTAACCCTCGCAGCCGACTCCAATTCGGCGATCGTGTGTTCTGGCAGGAGAGCCCCTGGCCAGTGACGGCATCCGGGAGGTGAACATCGAATCCTTCTCGCTCCCTTCGACTGCCCGCGACTCTCAGGGCATTTTTCTGTTTTTGGGCAGTGGCTGGATCATGCGGGTAGCTGCACTGTCGACCGACGAAACATTCACCAATTTTTCGGAGCGGAATCTCTACCAGGCCGGTAAACCGTATCGACTTGCCAGGGGATTAGCGAAACAGCCGGCTGTCCGCTTCATTGCGGTGTATCCGCTTAATCGCTTCGCTCAAGAGCGGCGCGACCGTGTACACTTGAGTCTTCGGCAGGATTTGATCCTCACGTAGCGGGATCGAATCGGTGCAAACGAGCCTGGCCAGGTTGCGGTGGGGTGGAAGGCGGATTGAGTGGAGCATGTGAACCGGGCCGCTCGCTGAGGCGGAGCTAGTGGACATGCGGCAGCACTTCGCAGCGGGGGCGAGCGAGTCGTAAAAGAATAATCCCCGACGCCCATTTTTCTGGTTACCAATGAACAGAGTGCCGCAAGATTATTGGAGATCTCCCCACACTGCGGGAGGCAAGTTGGACGAGCGGATTGTTACAATCGCGGCTAGTGCAAAATTGGTTCGATGACAAGTTTGCGGTCCAAATGAGCACGCCCGTACTCTAAAACTTGCCTAGGAATGGAATGGTAAGAATGCGAGTGGAATGCGCGCGATAACAAACTATGGACAAGCAGACAATCATGGCCTGGAAAACCAAGGAACCGATTTCGATTTTCGCGTTGGTGCTCGCAATCACATTTGCCGTAGAAGGGGCGATCATGCTGCTCCTGCCATTCTTGCCGACCTGGTCTCGAACGCCTCGATTCCAAGGAATTCTCGATGCTTCCATTCTGACGCTGATCATGGCACCAGTAATCTGGTGGCTGGTAGTGAAGCCGCTCCGCCTGTTGTCGGAATCTCGGGGACAACTGCTTCATTCACTGTTTCAGAGGCAGGAACAGGAGCGATCGCGCATCGCCCGAGATTTGCACGATGAACTCGGTCAGCAACTGACCGCTTTAATGGTCGGGATCGGCACGGTGGAGTCGGCAAAGGATCTCCAGTCAGCACAATCTCTGGCCCATAATCTCCGCAAAGTGGGAGCAGCTGCCCATGAAGAAGTGCGACGTATAGCCCGCGGCCTGCGACCCGGTGTGTTGGAAGAGTTGGGGTTGGCAGCGGCCATCGAGCGCTTGTGTGAGGACTTCGAACAAGTACACGGTGTGACTGTGCGTCTCGAGGCCCCCGCCGCAGCTAACGGCAAGCTCTCATTACCGGTAGAAACTTCGTTGTATCGAATTCTTCAAGAGTCACTCACGAATGTCGCGAAACACGCCCAAGCTAGCTCCATCGAGGTAGCGCTCACCCACTCCGGGGATATGATAATATTGTCCGTCAAAGACGACGGTTGTGGGCTGCGCGATGCTCCGTCTGGTTTGTCATCGCTTAGTCGCCCTGGCCTGGGATTAGATAGCATCCGCGAGCGGGCTCGGATGCTTCAGGGAGAATGTACCATTCATGGCGCCAAGGGTGGGGGATCCATAGTCCAGGTGAAAATACCGGCATCGAAATGATATGAACAAGATTCGGGTTTTCATTGCAGACGATCACGCTGTGCTGCGGGCCGGACTGCGATTATTGATCCAGGCTCAAGACGACATGCAGGTCGTGGGAGAAGCTGGCGACTTCGCCGAGGCTCTCGCCCAATTGCGCATGGTGCAGCCGGAAGTAATTACGCTCGACCTCTCGATGCCGGGTGGGCTGGGACTAGGAGCGATCGAAAAGATCCGCGATCGGTTGCCAGGATCGCGGGTGATCGTGCTCACGATGCATGACGATCCTGCCTACCTGCGGACGGCGTTGGCAATGGGAGCAGCGGGGTATGTCGTGAAAAGTGCTGCCGACACGGAGCTGATCAGCGCAATTCGAGCAGTTCACCAGGGTCGTCTGTTTGTCGATGCCCGCAGCAGCACGGCTAACTCGGGAACCACGGCGCATTCAGGTGCTTTGATTCGAGAGGGGGCACACTTTAAGAAGCTCAGTGCCCGCGAACGGGAAGTATTGGGTCTAATCGCCCAAGGGCACACTAACCAGGCGGTCGCCGACCGACTCGATGTGAGCGTCAAAACAGTCGAGTCGTATCGTAGTCGCGTGATGGACAAACTTGGTCTGAAAAATCGTGCCGATTTGACTCGCTTTGCGATCGAGCAGGGATTGCTGACATCCGGACCAAGCGAGCCCTCTCTGTAACGAATGGCACTTGAACTTTCGTAAGTCCCTACGCTGCATATCGTTTGTACTCGGCACGTGGTTTGAGGAGTAGGGCCTGGGGTTTGGGCCGCCGTTTGACACGTCGGGGCTCGAATCGATTGGGGCGATTTCCGACGATG
>JBGSUJ010000190.1:0-7883 GCA_041753435.1 Pirellulales bacterium
CGGCTGGCCGATCTGATCGCGGCCCGCGCCCGGAGGCTTCCGCGATGATCGCCTCCGACGTGAAGGTCTGGATCGCCACCACGCCAGTCGACATGCGAAAGAGTTTCGACGCGCTGGCTTCGGTCGTTGAAAACTTCCTCATGCACGACCCGCAGAGCGGCCACCTGTTTGTATTCCGCAACAAGGGAGGCCAACTGGCCAAGATCCTGTGGCACGACCGCGAGGGCTGGACCAGTTACTACCGGCGGCTGGACCACGGCACATTCCATTTCCCCAACGATGGCACGACGGCGGTGGAGATTTCGCGGGCAGCGCTACTTGATCTTCTCTTGGGAAAGCCGGTCCGAAAAAGTTGAACTTTTTTTGGCAAGTCGTCTTGCGCCCTTGCGCTGCGTGCGTTACAACCGTTCGCATGTTGCAAACTCGCCGTGGAGAGACGATTGTGATCGATGACTTGCCGAACGACGTGGCGTTGTTGAAACGTTACATCGTCGAGCAGCAACAAGCGATCGAGCGCCTGCACGTCGAACATCAAGCGGCCATCGAAAACGCAGTCCGCGAAGCGGTGACCGCGATCTTGCGTCGCTACTACGGCCCCCGCAGCGAAAAATTCGATCCGAAGCAACTACTCTTATTTGGCGAGCAAGTCGACCAACAGCCGCTCAACGTACAGAGCGTCGAAGAGGAGGCGGCCGAAAAACTCGTCACCCGCCGGATTAAACATCGCGACCAGCACGGCCGCCAGCAACTGCCCGAGCACCTCGAGCTAATCGAGATCGAGCACGATGTAGAAAACAAGACGTGCCCCGCCTGCGGCCACGAGCGGTGCCGGATCGGCCAGGAAGTGAGCGAGCAGCTCGAGCACTTCCCGGCCAGCTTCAAGGTGCTTACTTGCAAGCGGACGCCTACGGCGGTTACGACGGCATCTTTCATACGCAGCATGTGACGGAAGTCGCCTGCTGGGCCCATGCGCGGCGAAAGTTTTACGATGCGCAAGATTCCGATCCGCAACGGGCCGCGCAGATGCTGGCGCTGATCGGCGAACTCTACGCCGTCGAGCGCGAAGCGAAAGGCGCAGATGACCAGGCGCGCCTCGCGCTGCGCCAAGAGCGGAGCGTGCTGGTCCTCGCGCGGATCAAAACGTGGCTCGACGCCGAAGGCCAAGTCGTCCTGCCCCGCAGTCCGCTGGGACTGGCGATCCAGTACGCCCAGAATCAGTGGCAGGCGCTGTGCGTCTACACGACGCAAGGTTTCCTCGCCATCGACAACAATCCTTCCGAGCGGGCGCTGAAGCGAGTGGCCTTGGGCCGAAAGAATTGGCTCTTCGCCGGCAACGATGCCGCCGCCGAGAACCACGCCCGCCTCTGGTCCCTCATCGCCAGTTGCGAGCGACATCACCTCGACCCGCAGCGCTACCTCACCAGCGTCCTCGCCAAGATCGGATCGACGACCGCCGACCAACTGGCGCAGTTCCTGCCCGACCGGTGGGGCCGCGAGGACAAAGCTGAGCCGATGCCCGACGAAAAATGATCGCTTCTGTCGTTCACGGAACGGACACGGATCGGTTGATCTCATCCTTGGAATGGTTCCGCATGGTAGAGCCATACTGGAAATTCCCTGGGATTGTACGCCAACGAAAAAAGGGCGCTGCTCGTGAGGAGCAGCGCCCTCAACGCATTTCAAACCAGTTGAGGCGACTAACCTTAGTTCGACCAGGCGTTCGTCGCTTGGGCGGTTTTGCCGAACGTTTCGGTTTTCTGTGCGCTGGCCTGGCGGTTGACGAATTCGAGGTCGGCTTGGCTCAAGCGCGAGAGCGGTACAGTGGTGGTACGGCCAGTGTCTTTGAGGAGTTGTACCTTACCGTCGAGCATGCGGATCATCCGGCCTCGGCAAGAAAAGCTGCCGGTATCGTCGACCCACTGGCGAAGTTCGCTGCTCGCTAAACCGCCGGGCAATTCGAGGATCTGCTCGCTACTGCCGAACAAGTCGTCGAAATCGTCGCTGCCTTCCTCGGCGGGAGCCGCATCTTCGGCCGGCACCTCCTCAGCGGGCGCCTCCTCGGCCGGGGGACCAAACAGATCGTCGTCCAGCGGTTTGCTGCCCGACTCGTCCGCTGGAGCAGAGGGGGTAGCCTCCTCGGCGGGTTCTGTGGCGGCCGGTTCGCCAAACAGGTCGTCGGCATCGGTGGCTGCTTCGGCCGGCGTGGCTGGTTCCTCAACAGGTAACGGGGGTTCTTCTCTGGCAGGCTCGCCAAATAAGTCGTCAGTGGCATCGGCGGCCGGTGTAGCCGGTTCTGCAGCAGGTTCGTCACTGGGTACCGACATCGGTTCGCCGAACAGATCGTCGGTCTCAGGGGCTGGTGGCGTGAGCATTTCGGTCGGCATTGGAGCCGGTTCTTTTGCAACAGGCTCCCGTTCGATGGGAGCCGCTGGCAAGATGCGTTGTTCGGTTTCGGGAATGGGCAGCGGACCCGGCGGCAACGCAGGCGCCGGTTCTGAAGGCATGCGGTTGACCGTGGAAGGAGTGCTAGGCGGAAGATAGGTTGGCGGAGCGGGAGCAGCCATTGGTACTTCTTCGATCACCACTTCGTCGTCAGGAGCATACGCTTCACCTTCGCAACCGCAATCACCCTGGCTCGTCTCGCAGCCGCCGCCACAGTTGTCGCAAGCGCTGCTGACGATAGTTTCGCAGTCGTCACAGGTGCTGCACTCGCTAGACTCGTAGTCTGTGGTATCGCAGCAACCCGAGTCGTAGTAAGCCGGCTGGCAACCGGCGTAGCCACTACCGTGCGTGTAGTAGTACCCGCCTCCACGGTAGCCATCGCAGTAGTGATAGGCAGTAGCCGGACTGAACGACATCATCGCCACAAGCAGGGTGACCAAAATTAGACGCATGATTTTTCGCATGGTAAGCAGCTTCCCATCAAAAAGTTGTCGGTTCCGGAAGGGGCAATCGAACCCTATGTTATTCCGCCCTCGAGGATTTTGCAAATTTTAAGTCACCCTGCTGGAAAGCGGCTATTTGACCTGAAAAACAAAACCTAACGGTCAGCAGAGTTCGCTCGCTTAAAGGCCTACGAAAGGCGCAAATCCTTCGCCAAATCGACGCGTCAAACCGTCGCGGACTCCGGCCGACCGACTTTCGAGCAGTTGGCTCTCATTCTGATGCTGTAACTGGGCCTGCTCCCAACTTCGCGTGGCTGGTGTGCCGATGTTGGTGGCGGCGGAGGTTTCCCAAATTCTTGCAGCCTCGTCGTAGAGGTCGGCTCCTTGAGCGTGCCAGTTGGCGAGTTCCTTTCCAAACGCGAGGGCGATCGGATCGACATTCGTGGTCGACAAGTTCTTGATGGCGGATGCGGCGAAGCGGCGGATGCGGCTCTTGACCTCTGCCAGCCGGATGGCGTTCCCTGCGGTGGCAGCCTGTTCGGCCTCGCGTTGCATGCTGGACTGGTCAGCCAGAACTGTGTTGAGTTGTGACCAGTATTCGAGCGTTGCTGCTTTGGCGAGCGACTCGGTGCTGACGGTCGCGGTGGCGGGTGGAGTATTTGTCGCTGGTTGGATCGCCGGAGCAGATTCAGTGAGCGACGAAGTGCGCAACGACGTGATTTCATGGCGCAAAGCAGCGAGTTCCAGTTGTGCTTTCTCGGCGACTTCTGCTGCGGTGGGCTGAGTCGCTTTGGTCTGTCCGGCCGGCCGCCACTCGTCTGGAATCTTTTCGATCAGTTCCGACTCAGCGAGCGCAACTTGAGCCTCGTGCCGGATGTCGACTCCGAGATAAACCGCGCCCAGCCAGATGCCACACAGCAGAGCTATCAAGCTACCGATCACTTCGAGAGTCGATAGGCCCCAACGGCCATGGCAAGTCACTTCCACACATGTTTTCGCAGATTGAGTTTTGCTCATGATTTACCTTGTGTTTTCCGCAAGAATCAGGGTCGGGAACAGCTAACCTTTCGCTGATCGACCTCGTCGGCAGCAGCGTTGCGGCCTGGCTCGAGTTGCGCGAGCATGCAGCCGAATCACGCGGTTTGGCTATTTTTCGCCGTTCAAGTGTAGGTTAACCGCTGGCAGCACGATCCTAGAACACAAATTTCGCCGTTCCCATGGCACGCTCCAAGTCGCGTTGGGCCGTCGCTGGCCGGCATAACCGCTACGAGGCGAATCGCAACGGGAATCGATGCTCTGAAAGCAGAGGCACCGCCTGGGGCGATGCGTTGTGCCGATGATTCGGAGTTGAGAATAGCAATCTTTGCGAGTTACGAGAAGTCTGACGCTCGCGATGAATTACCGTGCCGAGAATAGCCGATGCGAAAAACAGGCGAAAATGCTGTTTAACGACATTCAGGTTGTTAGCGAATTCCCTGCCACCTATAATTCCCTGAGACGATTAGCCTACCGTTCGTTCCCGTTTTTCCGCTCGTAAGGGGCAGGATCGGAACTGGGACCCCGGGGAACGGATGCGGCGGGATGGCAACGCGCAAGCGTCATGAAAGTGAGACCGTGTACGAGTCGGCTTCAACCCACGAGAGTCACGCTTCGGCGGTCGGCCAGGGAGAGCATGGCATGCCGAAGATTCTTTGTCTTGGAGGCACCCACGACGAGCAGCTTTCGCTCCGCGGCCGATTGGGGACAGAATTTGAAATCGTGGAAGTTTCCACTCCCTCGCGGGCACTGGCCGAGTTGGCTCGGGGCGACTTCATCGGCATCTATGCCGACGCAGACCATTTCTCCGAAGTCATCGATGTAGGACGATTCCTCCAGAACGAACGCATCCTGCAGGGCATGCCGGATGGCGTCGTCTTGTTGGCCAACGACAATTCGATCATTTGGGGTAACGGCCGGCTTCGCGAATGGACCGGCCGCGATGATGTTGTGGGCGCGAATTTTTACGAAGTTCTCGGCAACCCGGAGATCATTGGCCCCGATTTCTGCCCATTCCATACGGCCCTCTCGACCGGCAAGGGGAGTGCTTCGACTCTCCGCTGTGACCACCGCTACTTTCGAGTGCATGCGATTCCGGTGGTTGAAAATGGCAACCCCGCCGAACACTTGATTGTGACCGTGCGGGACGTAACGGCAGATGTGCTCCAGCAACAGAAGCTTAACGCGATTCATCAGGCGGGGATCGAACTTGCCGACCTGACTCCCGACGAGGTGGCCAACATGGCGATCGAGGAGCGGATCGAACTGCTCAAGTCGAACATTTTGCATTGCACGCAAGACGTGTTGCAATACAACGTCGTAGAAATTCGCATGCTCGATCACAACACCGGAGTGCTCGAGCCCGTGCTGGCGGTGGGCATGACCGACGAGGCCGCCCACCGCGAATTGATGGCCTCGATCACGGGCAATGGCGTGACAGGGTTCGTCGCGGCCACCGGCAAAAGCTACCTCTGCGAAGATACGCTTGAGGACCCACTCTATCTGGAAGGCGCCCAGAACGCCCGTAGCTCGATTACCGTGCCCGTCATGTTGCACGATCGCGTGACAGGTACCTTTAACGTCGAAAGCACCGAGCCGCGGGCTTTCAACGAAAGCGACCTACAGTTTCTCGAGATCTTTGCCCGCGATGTGGCCGCTGCTTTGAACACCCTAGAACTGCTATTGGCAGAAAAAGCAAGCACGGCGGCGGCGAGCGTGCAGGCGATTCACAGCGCGGTGGCTCTGCCGGTCGATGACATTCTGAACGACGCTTGCAATGTCATGGAACGGTACATCGGTCATGAGCCTGAGGTGGTCGAGCGGTTGCAGTCGATCTTGCGCAACGCCCGCGACATCAAGCAGACCATCCAAAAAGTTGGTCAGTCGATGGCTCCGCTCGAGGCTCAGCCGAGCGGTGTCCGCGTCGAATTGAGGCCGGCGATGGTTGGCCGGCGGGTATTGGTCGTAGATGCCGACGATTCGGTCCGCAGCGCGGCCCATGCCTTGCTCGAGCGCTACGGTTGTATTGTCGAGACGGCTCACGACGGCAGCGAAGCCCAGTTCATGGTTCGTAGCCTGGCGAACAATCAACATTACGACGCAATCATTGCTGATATTCGGCTGCCCGATATGTCGGGCTACGAGTTGCTACTCAAGCTGAAGGAAATGATGGATCTGGTACCGATCGCCCTGATGACGGGTTTCGGCTACGATCCTGGCCATTCCATTGTGCGGGCTCGACAGGCGGGGTTACAGGCCGTGCTTTACAAGCCGTTCCGTCTCGATCAGTTGTTGGAAACGGTGGAACAATTGGTTACCGGCGCGCCGACCAATGCCTCCGCAAGCTCGTAATCGATGCCGATGATCTTTCTGTTACTGGCGATGGCCGCGATCGGCCACGTTGTTTTTTGGGCTTCGATCGTTAATCGTCTGCACGCAATCGCGATCGGGCGTCATTGGATCGACGCCGCGACTATGCTCTGCGCCCTGGCGATGGGAATCCTGCCACTGGCGATCACCTACCTGTTCTGGCAGCGCGGCGTCGATCTTTCGACTTCGTCAGCGGTTGGCGGAGCGCGGGCGGCTTGGTGGTACATCTACTTTGCTGCGTGTGTCTCTCTTTTCGCAGCGGCCCACCGACTGTGGTTGACGCTGCATCCTGAGCGGCGTGGGGTACTCCATTCGAACCATACCTCGCGCGTCGATTTCCGCTGCCAGCGGGGCGATTTGTTTGCCCCGGGCGTACCGACTCTCTTGGGCCGCATCCCCGGCAATCAATTCGTCGATTTATTGATCCATGAGAAGCGCATTAAAACTCCGCGGATGCCAGCCGGCTGCGAGCTGCGGATCGTGCATCTTACCGACCTGCACATGTCGGGAAGGATCACCAAGAAGTATTTTGAACAACTTGCCGAGGCCGTCAATGCGCTCGAGCCAGATCTCGTGCTGATCACCGGCGATTTGGTCGAGTGCGAACAGTGCCTGAGTTGGCTGCCCGATACCCTGGGCCGATTGCGGGCAGCCGAGGGCGTGTATTTCGTGCTCGGCAATCACGATCGTCGCATCGATCACCAGCGGCTCTTGCACGCGCTGGGAGCGCAAGGACTGATTCACGTCGGCGGCACCTGCCGCGAGCTGACTGTCCGCGGCACACCTGTGGCCATTGCCGGCAACGAACTGCCCTGGTTCGGCCCCTCGCCAATGGCAACCGACCTGCCACCCCGCGACTCTAACGGCCTGCCATTACGCTTGCTGCTTGCTCACACCCCGGATCGATTTGCCTGGGCCTGTGGCCACGATTTCGACTTAGTCCTTGCGGGCCACAATCACGGTGGCCAAGTCCGCCTGCCGCTGCTCGGCGCGATTCTCGCCCCCAGCCTTTCCGGCGTCCGCTACGCGAGCGGCAGCTTCCGCCGAGGCAATACGGTGCTCCACGTCAGCCGCGGCACCGGCGGCCTGACCCCCTTCCGCTGGAACTGCCCACCGGAGATCGTCCTGCTGGTGCTCGAGTAGCGGAAGCGCCATTCGCTTCACCGCCACCACGCCGTGCGTCTCGCAGCGGTGCGGCGAGCATCTTGGTGATCATGCCCGTCCCGGCGTGCAGCAGGACCAGCCAATGCGCCATGGGAAAGCCGCACCCCGGCTGCTGTCCGCCTGGTTGGCCGAAATGAGCCTGCAATTCCGGCGTGTCGGGCATCGAAAAACTCGATCCGTCGACGTGAAACACGCGATGGCCGAGCCAACGCGCCGGATCGAACGTGCTGTGCTGCAACTCATCGACGCACCGTTGGAGCAGCAGGTGGAGCGCTTCGAGCCGCACCGGCATCCGGGCCTTGCAGTAAGCGGCCGCGGTGAACGACAGGCCGGTCAAGTGGGACAGATGTTCGCAGGCCGTGTTGCCGTGCAAGACTTGCAGGAAGAAGATCTGGATCGTGACGACCGGATTGAGCGCCGAATCGTGCC